>NZ_JAFFZO010000169.1 GCF_016924145.1 Amphritea pacifica
TGAGAATGCGTGAATTAGCCGTTAAACAGAAAATTGCTCTACAGAATCAGGTTCGCGCACTCCTCGCTGAATTTAATATTCACGGATCGTCTGTCAAAGGTAGAGGCGGCTTGAGCGGTGCCGTTCAGCGTACATTAGAAGATGCCGACAATGGCTTTAGTATGCCCTTTAGAGATGCGCTTCATGCCACCTGGCAAGCCTGTCTACTAACGATTAATCGTATTAAAGCCTACGATGAGTGTTTGGCTCAAGCAGTAAAACTACACCCTGATTGTGAGCGTCTGATGGCATTGGAAGGCGTCTCCGTTATCAATGCCATTAACTTATATGTTC
>NZ_JAFFZO010000170.1 GCF_016924145.1 Amphritea pacifica
AGAAGGGACCGAAGCCACATCCATACCGGGTTTCACTTTCCAGCGGAAGGTCTTCATCGTCCACCTCCGGAGAACAGGCCACCATCACGCATCTGTGTCTGAATTTCATCACGGGCACCCTTGCGGGCCATGTCATACACCGCCTTCAGAGCAGCCGGACCTATCTGCCCGTTCGTGCCGTCGTTGTTAATCACCACATGGTTATTCTGCTCAAACGTCCCGGACGCCTGCGACCGGCTGTCTGCCATGCTGCCCGGTGTACCGACATAACCGCCGGTGGCATAGCCGCGCATCAGCCGGTAAAGATTCCCCACGCCAATCCGGCTGGTT
>NZ_JAFFZO010000171.1 GCF_016924145.1 Amphritea pacifica
CTGACGAGTATCGGTGGGGTATCCGCTGTAATATAACCCCGCTTGGTGGGATGAATCGCCCGCCCGGTATAATCAACCAACTCCAGATAGTCATGCAGTTCATAGCTGATCGCCGCTGTTTCAGCCTCCCGGGGATCAAAGCGTTTGAGTGTTAATGCGGTGGCTTCTTGCTCCTGCGGGGTATCTATTCGCTGTTTGACGGAGGTAAATGCCGATTGCTCGGGCGTCTCGGCGATGCCTGCTCGTATCGGGTTAAGGTCAACATACGCCATGCAGCTCAGTAGTGCCTGCTCGTCCAGCAAGGCCTGGCTCTTAAAACGCGCTTCCC
>NZ_JAFFZO010000172.1 GCF_016924145.1 Amphritea pacifica
TTCACTTCCGAGTTCGGGAAGGGATCGGGTGGTTCCATCTCGCTATTGTCGCCAAGCAAAACTGGTTGCTCTAACGATTTGAACATCAGTGTTAACTTATGCTCAAAGCGTCATTCGAATCCTGTAACTCTTTAATCGGGAAGAGTATGCACAAACTCTAATCCGTGCACTGTTTTATTCAGTGCGGCTCTTTCGAGCATAATGTATCTTTTTCTATCAGCTAACCAAACGCTTTTGGCGTTATATGGTCAAGCCTCACGAGCAATTAGTACTGGTTAGCTCAACGCCTCACAACGCTTACACACCCAGCCTATCAACGTCCTGGTC
>NZ_JAFFZO010000173.1 GCF_016924145.1 Amphritea pacifica
TCCTGCTGTACGGTAATTCATTCGGCCTGCCGCAGGTTGAAACCCACCTCTGGGGTGGCCTGACCCTGACCCTGGTGCTGGCGGTGGTCGGTATTGTGGCGTCGCTGCCGCTGGGGATTGTCCTGGCGCTGGGACGACAGTCTGATATGCCGATCGTGAAATCGGTCTGTGTCACCTTTATCGAACTCTGGCGGGGGGTCCCGCTGATTACCGTGCTGTTCATGGCGTCCGTTATGCTGCCGCTGTTTTTCCCGGAAGGGATGAGCTTTGACAAGCTGCTGCGGGCACTGATCGGTATCACCCTGTTCCAGTCTGCCTATATGGCGG
>NZ_JAFFZO010000174.1 GCF_016924145.1 Amphritea pacifica
GATGAGCTAACTTAAAATGCTCAAACTCATAAACCGACGTTTCATATTTAGACATCGAGAAACTATCAAGCGTGACTTTATGTACTGGCCGGTCATAAGGGTTGATCGTTGAGTTACAGACATCATTCGGGTCATACACCGGCCTGTCGAGGTATGAGTTACAGGGCATGCCGAAGTCCCCCATATCGAAGCTGCCGCCCTCAACAAAGATCTGGTTCTCGATCGATTTGACTGCGATCTCGGCGACCTGCTGTTTCAGTTCATCACTGATATCAGGGTGCAGGCGCTCAACATTGGCAATAATCTGTTTGATTTTATCGGGGCTGA
>NZ_JAFFZO010000175.1 GCF_016924145.1 Amphritea pacifica
GGAGCCGGAGGATTCAAATCCCTCCGGCGGAGTCTGCTCCTGCTCACCAGCCCGGAACACCACCGTGACACCGGATATGTTGGTATTCCCCTCAGTGTCCAGCACCGGCGTACTGTTCAGCAGCACGCTTTTTAAGCCATCCACCGGACCTTCAATCGGCCCTTCGCTGATGGCATCGATCACACTCAGCAACTGCGTGGACTTCAGGTTGTCCTTCGCTTCGCGCGGGGTATGCCCCTTACTGCTTCCTTTACCCATTCCTCACGCTCCATAAATGACAAAACCGCCCGCAGGCGGTTTCACATAAAACATTTTGCATCAGC
>NZ_JAFFZO010000176.1 GCF_016924145.1 Amphritea pacifica
GTCACTGCGCGCCTGTGCACTCTGTGGTGCTGCGGCCAGAATGCGGCGGGCCGTTTTCACGGTCATACCGGGGGTTTCTGCCAGCACGCGTGCCTGTTCTTCGCGTCCGTGAGCCTCCTCACAGTTGAGGATCCCCATAATGCGGCTGTTTTCTGCCGCAACCGCTGCGGTGATCTGCGCGTTCACGTCCGGCTGCGCCGCGCTGGCGTTCTCGCCCTCCGTCGCTGGCACCACGTCAGTAACGTCAGCCTGCGAAGCAGTGGCTGAAACAGTTGTTGATTGAGTCTCTTTGGTCATTCGCCCTCCTGAGAGACGGGATTTAC
>NZ_JAFFZO010000177.1 GCF_016924145.1 Amphritea pacifica
CTGACGGGATGCAGAACCATGATATTGCCGCGCAGCTAGGCGTCACGCGGGCTCTGGTTGGACGTTGGCGCAGCCGTTATGCCGAATCGCGACTGGCAGGAATTGAGCGCGACCTGCCGCGTGGAGCGCCACCGGTCAAGGTAGACGTGGCTCAACTCGTAGAGTTAACCACGCAAAGCCAGCCTAAAGCAGCGCCCCACTGGAGTACGCGCAAAATGGCCGCTGAACTGGGTATCAGCGCCGCCAGTGTTTCTCGGCACTGGCGTGCCAATGGCCTGAAGCCTCATCTCGAGCGCAGCTTCAAAGTCTCGCGAGACCCGAA
>NZ_JAFFZO010000178.1 GCF_016924145.1 Amphritea pacifica
TCTTCGGGGCAGTCTTTCGTCTGAGCCGTGGCTCGCCGTTAAAGTCCTTATCCCAGTAGAAACGAAAACCCAGAAACTCAAAGTGCCGTTGTTGTCCCGGGTGAAAGCGACTAAAGCGTTTAATCGAAGTCTTCTCCGGCGCGACGTCCAGATTAAAGGTTCTTAGTCTGGGAGCCAGTTGCTCATAGAAGGCCCGAGATATGGTGATTTCTGGTGTATGGAGAAAGATAGAGAGGGTGGCGTATCCTGTTGATTGATCTCGCCAGATCGCAATCAACAGAAGAGAGATACGCCATGAGTAAGTTTACCCTGACAGCCCG
>NZ_JAFFZO010000018.1:0-66424 GCF_016924145.1 Amphritea pacifica
CCTGCTGTTTGCCAAACGGGCGGAAGCGAAGTATGGCATTCAGGCACGGGACATTCTGGTCGAGCTGGGTCGTCGCGGCACCGTTGGCGGGCAGGAAGATATGATTGAAGACCTGGCACTGACCATGGCCAGACAAAAATAAGCGCACAGGCTCACCAGCAGAATAGTCTGCTGGTGAGCCTCGCAGCTATACCGACTCATGCCATCAATGGCTGTACTACCTATTTCATTCAACCATCTCAATTAACCATCTTATTTAACTATCTCAATCAACCATTCATTGAGGAAAACAACCGATGTTTATAATAAAAAAAGTAAAATCCCTGACACTGATCGCTCTGCTGATGGGCCTTAGCAATATCGCTGCCGCTGAAACCATTATGCGCGTTGCCAGTTGGCTACCACCTACCCATGTGCAAAATGCGGTGGTATGGCCAACCTGGGGTAAATGGATTGAGGAAGCCACCGAAGGCCGGGTTAAACTCGAGATCGAGTATGGTTTAGGCCACCCTAAAACCCTGTTTGAACTGGTGGAAGACGGTGTTGCCGATGCCAGCTTCAGTTACCATGGTTATGTTCCGGGTCGTTTTAAACTGGCACTGGGGGTTGAAGAGCCATTAATGGGAGCCTCCGCCGAAGCAGCATCTGTTGCCTACTGGCGCGTGCATCAGAAATACTTTGCTGCCGCCAATGAACATGATGGCCTGACCGTGGCAGGGGTGTTTGTACATGGGCCCGGACAGATTCAGACGATAGAACCTATCAGCTCACTGGCTGACCTTAAGGGTAAGAAGATCCGTATCGGCGGCGGTGTGCCTGCTGAAATTGGCAATCGTCTCGGGGTAACCCCGGTGGGTGCTCCGGCCCCTAAAGTCTATGAACTGCTGCAGCAGGGTATCGTTGACGGTGTATTCTTACCGATAGCAGAACAGAAGACTCTGCGTCTGAACGAAGTTGCCCGCAATGTTGTCGCTCTGCCCGGCGGTATGTATCTGGGTAGCTTTTCGATCTTTATCAACCCAGACTTTCTCGATAGCCTGAGTGACAAAGACCGTGAGGCGATCATGAGTGTTTCCGGTGAGAAACTGTCAGCGATGGCGGGTAGAGCCTGGGATGCCGCTGATAGAGAAGGCATGAAAGCCGCGGAAGAAGCCGGTGTAAATATCGTCAAAGTATCTGCAGACGATGCCTTTGCCAAGGATTTCAACCAACTGGTCGAAGGTATGGATCAGATCTGGCTGGATTCCGTAGCTGACCGCGATGTTGATGCAAAATCCGCGCTGGCAGAGCTTCGTTCTATCGCCCACAGTTATCACGAGTGAGCGCTAACCATGTTATTTTGCACCTGGGTATCAACACATTATGAGGAGCAGGGGCCGGTAAAATGGCTGGCCTTTGCTCTTGAAATGATCGCTGCAACCACACTGTTTTTGCTGATGCTGCTGACCTGCTCTGACGTGGTTGGCCGCTACTTTCTATCGAATTCGATCGATGGCACAACGGAACTGACCGAAATCGCGCTGGCAATTCTGATTTTTGCCGAGATGCCGGTGATTACCTGGCGGGGAGGACATGTTGTCGTCGATATCCTTGACCGGATGATGGGCCGCACAGTGATCAAACTGCTGGGACTATTTTCAGTATTCCTGATCGCTTCATCGCTCTATTTTATCGCCACACAGATTTACTTTCTGGCTGAGCGTTCATTTCGACGCAGTGAGGTGACTGAATTTCTGCAATTGCCGGTCGGCTTAATCGTTGAATATATCGCCTTCATGAGCTGGATAACCGCAGCCACCCTGCTGAGCTACGGTGTTTACCGGCTGCTGTGGCGTTCCCGTGATTAACCGACACCACCTTAAACAGGTATATTTAGCATGACTGTTGCCCTGATTGGCTTTGCCATCCTTCTTATTCTGATTGTAATCCTCCGTATCCCTATCGCCTTTTCCATGGCGATCGTGGGATTCTTCGGCTTTGCCTATATGCAGGGCCTGAATTTCGACACCTATACAGATTTCAACTGGAACAGTGCCCTGTCAATGGCCGCCAAACGGGTTATAAATACCGCTCAGGAATACAGTTTATCGGTTATTCCCCTGTTTATTCTGATGGGCAACCTGGTCACAAAATCGGGGTTATCCCATCAGTTATACCGGGCTTCGAACGCCTTTCTAGGACATATGCAGGGAGGTCTGTCGATGGCCACGGTGGTTGCTTGTGGCGGTTTCTCTGCAATCTGTGGGTCCAGCCTGGCCACCTCGGCAACCATGGCTAAAGTCGCCATGCCGCCCATGCGTAAATACGGTTATGCCGATTCACTTGCAACCGCCTCGATTGCGGCAGGCGGTACACTGGGTATTCTGATCCCCCCCAGCGTTATCCTGGTAATTTATGGCCTGCTCACTGAAACCAGCATCCGCGAGCTGTTTGCGGCAGGGTTTATCCCCGGATTTATCGGCATTCTGCTCTACCTCTGCGCGGTGCGGTTCGCCGTTTGGCGCAATCCGGAGGACGGCCCCTGTGGCGAGCGTCTCAGCTGGCCGGAACGTATTCAGGCACTACAGGGTGTATGGGGAGTGCTGATCCTGTTCAGCGTGGTAATGGGTGGTATCTACCTCGGTGTATTTACCCCGACTGAAGCGGCAGGTATCGGCGCTGGCGGCGCGTTTGTCATTGCCCTGTACCGGCGATCACTAACTCTGGCCAACCTGTTTGATATTCTCACCGATACCGCACGAACCTCGGCAATGCTGTTCGGTGTTTTGATTGGCGCGCTGATCTTTTCAAATTTCATCAATCGTGCAGGTCTGCCGGGTGACCTGCTGACACTGGTACAAAGTGTCGATGTATCGCCGATGGCAATCATTTTTATCATCCTGGCCATCTACATTGTGCTGGGAATGGTGTTTGAAAGCCTCTCTATGATGCTACTGACCGTACCAATCTTTTTCCCACTGGTACAGAGCCTTGGATTTGATCTTGTCTGGTTCGGCATTGTCGTGGTGGTTGTCACCGAGATCAGTCTGATTACCCCACCCGTCGGGATGAATGTGTTTGTCCTCAGCGCGGTACTCAGAGATGTCAAAGCCAGCACCATCTTCAAAGGGGTTACCCCTTTCTGGTGCGCGGATATTGTCCGGTTGCTGCTGATTACCCTGATTGCACCGATATCGCTGATCTTACCTGAGCTACTTTATCGCTGAAGCGGAAAACCACAAGAGATCGATGTTACCCAGGTTGAAACACCGGACATTAGCAAGATTCACGTCCGGTGTTTCGCTCAGCCATCAGCCCGCTGTTTCCTGGCTCAACCGCCAATAAAGCCATTCTTCAGTCAGAAATACCCGTAATATTAGTATCTTTAGTATAAGATAGTTGAATTAATTCACCGTCTGATCATCAGTATTTCTAGAAATAGCAATCAGTATCTTTTCACATCATATAAACATAAAAAACATAGCAATCCTGACCTTTCTATTATTCATATTTGCAGTATCTGTACATAGATTTGCAGTATTCAAGTATTAGATTTCTATCGATATGAGATCATAAGACCTCACCTATATAATAATAACGAGGCTTCACTTAGATGAAAAAACTTAATAAGCTAAGTATTGCAATACTTGCCGCAACCGCATCCACTTTTGTTAGCGCAGTTGAACTGGGCGAGTTTAAAGGCACGACTTTCAGCGTTGGCGGATACCTGAAGGCAGAAGCGATCTGGGGTATGCCCGATAGTGGCGACAATACTCTGGAAACCACAACCCGTCAGTCACGTTTTAACCTGAAGGCCAGCAAAGAGATTGAGGGTCATAAAGTCGCCGGCTTTATTGAATCCGATTTCTGGGAAAACCAGAGCAGCTACAATACCGCTGCCGCGCTGCGTCTGCGTCACGCCTACATCAGCATTGATAACCTGACCATTGGCCAGACCTGGAATGGCCAGTTCTTTGCCACTGCCCCCTTTGATGCGCGGATGATCAACTTCTTTGGGCCTGGATTCGGTACCATTGGCGGTAACGGTGGTACTGTTCGCCCCTCTACCGTGATTCACTACACCACCAACGGCTTCCGCTTTACAGCGCAGGATCCCCTGTATGACAATGCCTCCATGCCCGACCTGGTAGCATCCTATTCCAACCGTTTTGAATCCGGCAGCGCGTATAATGTTGCCGTAACAGCCCGTGAAGTTCAGACGACCTCTGTTGACGATTCTAAAATTGGTGCGACCATCTCACTGCTGGGTAAGCTGGCCGTTGGTAAAGGCGCTCTGTTTGCCGGTGCATTTACGGGTAAAGGTACCGGCCCGTATACGGGTGTTTGTGTTGGTGGAATGTGGAACCCAGGAAATACAGCAACCTGTGATATCGATGGTTCAGGAGATCTGATCTCTCAAACCGGTTTCAACCTGGGTGTGACTCAGAACCTGACCGAAAACCTCAACGGCACGCTGCGTTACGGCAAAGTAGAGGTCGATGACACAGCCAATACATCTGCTTACGAGACCACCGCAACCCTGATCTATACCTATCTGCCGGGTCTGGATTTTGGTATTGAGTGGCGTGATCAGGACATGGCCAACCACCCTCTGCGTCCGGCTGGGCAGCAGGTTGAAGTCATGGCAATGTACAAGTTCTAAGCTCATCAACGCTTAGAACCGATACATCTGGATAGAGATACTGGCCCCCTTCACCGGTATCTCTATCCTCCTTTAATTAAAGATATTAAGCGTTAGCATCACCGCGGTTACAGGCAGAACCAAACCAGAAAATCCTGAAAAACCTATCCCTGTCAAACGTTCCAACCATACCTGACTTCTATCACTTAAAGCCTAAATAGACCTTAACTAACCCCTTAAAGACTATGCCCTTAAAGACTATGCCCTTAACGGCTGCTCAACAGCTCTGGATCGGGTCACCGATGGCAGTTCTCCCACCTGTTTGCGATAAAGCTGTGAAAAACGCCCCATATTGGTAAAACCATAATCCATAGCGATCTGGGTAATACTCCGGACTGCACTCCCCGCTGTAATCTCGCGATGCGCCAATGCGATTTTTCGCTGCTGAATATAGCTAAGCGGTGTCGTAGACTCACTCTCCCGAAACAGGTAATAGAGTGATCGTTCACTCATATGGCACACATCTGTCAGACTCTTTACCGACAGATTGCGCTTTATATTCTGATCAATATATTCCCGCAGTTTTCCCATTATCAGTTGCTTATTACGACTCGCCTCTTCAACCCGCCGGTCAAATCCAATTTCCATCTGGATATAGTGGAAAATGATATCGATATAGTGGCGTTGCAACTCAGGTGTAACGGTCTCTTTAAGCTCTAACAGATGAAGAATCAAAGCTTTGAGTGCAGGTGATTCCAGACCGATCATACTCTCTGCTGAACTCTCAGCACAGAGCGAGGGCTCCGGGTGATTTTCACAACTATCAAATATAAAGTAGTTTACAAAGATACGCTGATGAACACTGATCCGGATGGTCCGTTCCAGCCCCTCAGGAAGTAGGTAAACCGTGATCTCATCACCGCATCCAGCCAATGAATGAACAATCTCAGTAGATTTTTTAACAATAACATCCCTATCAGCCCCCTTCATCCTTAGATCGAAATTATGCTTCATAATTTCCTCATGCAGGCATTTATTTTTATTTTTTGTCCAATCACTTTATTTATAATAAATTAATGATCCTTAATATATTAACACGATAATAAAAAAACAGGTTATAAGAAAACTGCATCAACCTATCTGAAAATAAGAGCCCTTCCCCCCTTCCCCTTCAAACTTCCCTTTTAAAAAGCCTCAAAAAAAAGCCCCTTAGAAAGGGGCACTGAGGAGAGTCAAAAAAGCAACTCAAAACATGTTTCTGGATATGGCATCTACCAAACCATATCCACGAGAATAGATATCTGGTTATATGTTTATTGAATTAACAGTGCTAAAGCGTAATCACCTGCACTGATGGCGTTGCGCAGTATATATCGTTAACAATATCCGCACGGTTACTGATCACCGCATTTGAGTTAAGCGACCCCTTATCGGTCATCTCATGGGCGTCAATATCTGCCGGCTCGCTTTGCAGCACCAGACTCTGAATGCGGGTAGAGCTTCCGGTACTTTTTTCAGCCATGCTGGCAAGATGATCACTGAACACCTGACGAACCGCTGCATGATTAACGACCTGTTCCAGACTCAGCGTCCCCTCTTCACTATCGATCAGATGGCGACAGTGTTCGAAATCCGGAAATACCAGCGCACTGATAAAACCACGATCCCGGCCAACAATCACCACATCCTGAATATAGGGGGCAAACTCATGAATCATCTGAGCTTTGAGGGTGCCCACGCTCACCCAGGTACCGGTATCCAGTTTAAAGTCTTCAGAAACACGGCCGTCGAAGTAAAATCCACGGGATGGTTTTTCTTCATCGATAAACTTCAGCGCATCACCCAGGCAGTAAAATCCTTCCTCATCAAAGGCTTTCGCGGTTTGCACCTCATCGCGCCAGTATCCCGGCATGATGCTGACCCCTTTCACCCGAACTTCCAGCTTACCCTGATTAGGAACCAGTTTAAGCTGAACACCGGGAACCGGCACGCCAACAACACCGGAAGCCGACTCTTCAATGGAAGTGAACATCGCAGAGGGTGCGGTTTCAGTCGCCCCCAGCCCGGTCAGAATTGGCACTTTATGGCCAGTGTACTGAACCGATAATTCCATCAGTTCATCCCAGACATGCTGGGCAAGGCCGGCACCGGCATAAAACAACACCTGCAGATCGGAAAAGAACACTTTTGCCATATCCGGATGCTGCTTCAGCTCTTTAACCAGCAGTTCATACCCTTTCGGCACATTGAAATAGATCGTAGGAGCAATTTCACGCAGGTTGGCAACGGTTTCAGCAATCCCTTTCGGGACCGGTTTACCACCATCAATATAGAGAGAACCACCATTATAGATCACCAGACCAGTGTTTTTATTGCCCCCGAAAGTGTGGTTCCAGGGAAGCCAGTCGCACAATATCGGTGGTTGCTGGTGAACAAAATTCAGATAGGTAGCAATCATCTCCTGGTTAGCACAGATCATCCGCTGAGTATTGATGACTCCTTTGGGCATTCCTGTTGAACCGGAAGTAAAAAGCAGCTTAGCGATAGTATCGCCATTTACCGCGGCGTTCGCGCTAATGACTTCATCGGTGACCGGAGTGTTAACCGCATCGGAAAACAGGCTCAGATCAAAACTGAAATCGTCAACACCGTGGTCCGCTTCATACGCCAGCACACGGCAATCGGATGGCATCACCGCATCGATTGCATCCCGGAACGGCCCCAGATTTTCAACAAATACCAAGCCCGGAGTCAGTTTTTCAACGATGTAGCGCAGCTTACCAAAATCGGTAGAGATCAGTGAATAAGCGGTGGAGATCGGAGAGTATGGGATTCCCACATACATCGCCGCAAGACCCACCAGCAGATGAGAGATACTGTTACCCGAAAGAATAACGATAGGACGCTCCGCTGACAGATTCTGATTTAACAGGTACTGAGAGAGATGTTTAACTTTGACCAACGCCTCAGCATAGGTCACCGTCTCCCAATGGTGTTTATCTTCTGTACGCTGAGCGACCAGCACAGTATCGGGTGTTTCAGCCGCCCAGTACTCCAGCTTATCGGTCAGTTTAGTTGCGTATGTGGGTAATTCACCCAGTGAGCGAACCAGCATAGATGCATCGTCACGCGTTTCAACG
Source organism: Amphritea pacifica (assembly GCF_016924145.1). GTDB lineage: Bacteria > Pseudomonadota > Gammaproteobacteria > Pseudomonadales > Balneatricaceae > Amphritea > Amphritea pacifica. The sequence continues at coordinate 7,762 of NZ_JAFFZO010000018.1, forward strand.
CTGACGTCATAGGTCACTACATTTACAGGAAGAAACTCTGCGTTCATTATTATTCTCTCTTATAAAATTATTATTCTGTTGAGTCAGTCAATCCGCGCTGACTTATTGTTCTATCTGATAGTCCTGAATCCCCGTTGCGGCACTGATCACCGTTTGATGCAGCGCCAGCACTTTTGGTGTGAAATGCGCAAAATAGAACCGGCTTAATGCGATCAGATTATTCAGGTAAATGGTATCCGTGCTCTGCTGCTTCTGTTCATAAGCAGCCACGGCGGTGCGCATCATCATCCAGCTGCAACACGCGATGCCCATCAGCTCGAGGAAGTTCACCGCCCCGCAGAGCTGGGTTTCACGCCCCTCTTTTCCCTGCTGTAAAATGAACTGTGTGCTCTCTTTCAACACAGCGATCAGTTGCAACAGCATCTCAGTCTCGCTGCCAGCAATCTCCAGCGCGGTATAACTGGCAAAGTCACTTTCAATATCTGCGATCAGCTCATTAAGCGCTTCCCCCTGATCGCCCTGAACTTTACGAAACACCAGATCATTTGCCTGAATCCCTGTGGTCCCTTCATAGATGGTGGTCACCCGGATATCACGCATCAGTTGTGCAACGCCGGTCTCCTCGACAAACCCCATGCCACCAAATATCTGAATCGTAGTCCCGGCCATCAGGTTGCCACTCTCGGTGGAGAAGGCTTTAAAAATCGGCGTCATCAGTGCAACAAAACGCAGGTGCGCCGCGCGATCTTCAGACTCGACCTCAGCCAGATCCAGACGGGAAGCAATCTGATAACTCAAGGCGCGCAACGCTGTAACCTGTGCCCGTAAGCCCATCAGCATCCGCTTTACATCCGGATGACGAACGATTTGAACATCGGTATCGCCGGTCAGTGCATCACGCCCCTGAGTACGTTCAAGACTATATTCCAGCGCCCGCTGATAACCCATTTCGCCGATTGCGACACCCTGCTGACCGGTACTCAGGCGAGCTTCGTTCATCAGAATGAACATATACTCAAGACCACGATTTTCTTCACCAACCAGTTCGCCGATAGCACCGCCCTCATCACCGTAACTGATGCTACAGGTCGGGCTGCCATGCAATCCGGTCTTATGCTCGATGGAGACACAACGGACATCGTTCAGTTCACCACACTGCCCTGACTCATCCACCTTATACTTCGGCACGATAAAGAGAGAAACGCCCTTACCGCCCGGAGGTGAATCCGGCGTTTTAGCCAACACCAGATGGACAATATTTTCAGTCAGATCATGCTCACCATAGGTGATATAGATCTTCTGACCAGTGATCAGATAGGTACCATCGTCCTGACGCACAGCGCGAGTGCGGGTATTACCCAGATCAGATCCTGCGCTGGGTTCGGTCAGCGACATACAGGTCGCCCACTCACCGGTGACCAGCTTTTCCAGATAACGCTGCTTCAGGCGATCGTCTTCAGCCGCCAACAAAATCTCGGCAGCGCCCTGAGTCAGCGCCTGAAACATGACGAAGCTCAGGTTTGCACTCAACCACATCTCATGCACAGCCGCCGCAATAAAGCGGGGTAACGACTGTCCACCGTATGCTTCAGGAAGAGCCAGCCCCAGCCAGCCATTGTCACAAAACTGCCGGTAAGCATCATTCCAGCCTGCGGGTGTCTTTACCTTGCCCTCATTGAAATGACAGCCTTCAATATCACCTGGCTGGTTCAGCGGAGAGAGCACCTGACCGGCAAATTTTGCCGCTTCATCAAAAACGGCCGACACCAGCGCCGGATCAAAATCCGCAAAATGCTCTATCTGATGAAATCCGCGACTATCCGCAACATGGTTTAACAGAAAGGTCATATCTTTAAGCGGCGCGACATAGTTAGCCATAATCGTTACCTACTTCGCCGCCATCCGGATAGCGCCATCCAGACGGATAACTTCGCCATTGAGCATGCAGTTTTCAATAATCTGTTGCACCAGCTGAGCATATTCAGACGGCTCCCCCAGGCGCGATGGAAACGGCACTGCGGCCCCCAGAGAAGCCTGAACATCTTCCGGCAAAACATCCATCATCGGGGTTTTGAAAATGCCCGGAGCGATGGTCATCACACGGATGCCAAAACGCGCCAGCTCACGGGCCAGCGGCAGCGTCATGGCACACATTCCCCCTTTGGACGCGGCATAGGCAGCCTGACCGATCTGACCATCAAATGCCGCGACAGAGGCAGTATTGATAATCACACCACGCTCTCCGGTTTCCTGAGCATCCTGCTCACTCATCACGCTGGCAGCCAGGCGAACCATATTGAAGGTACCCAGCAGATTAACCTGCAAAGCGCGATTAAACGTCTCCAGACGGTGCACGCCATTTTTACCCAATACGCGCTCTGCCCCCGGAATACCGGCGCAGTTAACTAAGCCATTCAGGCAGCCAAACATATTTACCGCAGTATCAATACAGTTTTGCGCCGATTGCTCATCAGTGATATCCGTTTTACAGAAAACCGCTTTATCTGCCAGAGAATCAGCAACAGCAACGCCACGCTCTTCATTGATATCCGCCAGTACAACCGACGCACCCTGATCTACCAGGCGACGGGCAACCGCTTCTCCCAAACCAGAACTGGCGCCGGTAACGATAAAAACCTTTTGATTAATATCCATATGAGTGTCCTCAATTATTCTTTTCTTCAGTCACTGCAGATTTCCGGCACTATCTTTTACAAAGAAATCATCTGTTCAAAGACAAAATTGCACCTTGCTTTGAGCCGATAAACAATCTGCCTACTTCTTTTTCCGATTCAAAAATCCCTGGATACGTTCCTGAACCTCAGGACTGGTTTGCGTCATTCCCGCCAGCAGCGACTCGGTAAACAAACCATCATCCATTGACATACTCTCGATACGGGACAGGCCGGTTACCATGGCATAGTTAGACAATCGTGAGTTTTGTGCTATTGATTTAGCCAGCTCAGTGGCTTTTTCCAGCGCAGTACCCGGCTCGACACAGTAATGGGCCAGCCCCAGACGCTCACCATCAACCGCATCGTAGGTTCGGCCGGTGAGCATCATATCCATCATCCGGCTTGAGCCCAGAATGCTGCCCACACGGACCGACGCACCACCGCCCACAAAAATACCGTGACGCCCTTCGGGCAGACGGAAGTAAGTCGTCTCATCCGCAACACGGACATGCGCACAGGAGGCCAGCTCCATACCACCACCAATCACCGCGCCATGCAGTGCGGCAACAACGGGAATAGGAGAGTTAGCAATACGCCCAAACACCCGGTGCCACATACGCGAGTGCAACACAACACCGTAAGGATCGCGGGCGACATGCTCGGACAGATCAAGACCGGAACAAAACTCCGGACCATTACCCGAAAAGAGCACCGCTGACACCTCTTCGGGCATATTGATAAACACATCCTCTATCTCAAGCAGCAGCGCATCATTGATCGCATTTTTTTTTTCAGGACGGTTGAGTTGCAGATGGCCAATATCGGCTTCTACAGAAAATTGGATATAACGGTACTCGGCCATTCGACACCTCTGTTGCACAATGCAATAACTGCCGGTTTTCTTCCCAGCGTCAAAAATTCATATTTATGTTTATACGAAATATTGTTGTGTTAATCAACAATATTGATAACAAATTACTGATTTTTTAATCAGCCCTAACAAAGAAACCAATTAAAAGCTTCTAAATACAATAACTTATTTAACTTTTCAGCAGATTAAAACGCTCTCCTACGCCAGATACAGGTGACACTACCGCAAATTCCTATAAGTCGGGCATTTATCTTATGGCCACTATTGTTGCCAAACTAAACAGTTTATGCATAAATATAAATACCAGCACTCTGGCATCCTACAACAATAAAGAATCCAAAGGATCTGAATATGGGCATTAAATCCTCTCTGAAGCAATCATTCGCCGCATGTGCGCTTTTACTAAGCTGCAGTAACGCGATCTCTGCCGAGGCAGAATACACCTTCAAACTGCACCATTTCCTGCCACCTCCTTCCATGGCGCACTCCAAGTTTCTCCAGCCCTGGGCAGAGAAGGTGATGGCTGAGTCAGATGGTCGTATCAAGATCGACCTCTATCCAGCGATGCAGCTGGGCGGAAAACCACCCGCCCTGTTTGATCAGGTGCGTAAAGGGATCGTCGATATCTCCTGGACAGTGACCGGCTACACACCGGGACGTTTTCCAAAATCAACCGTTTTTGAACTACCCTTCATCGCCACTGACGCTAAACCCATGAGTATGGCGATGCAGGAGTATGCTGAGAAAGAGATGGCGGATGAGTTAAAAGATGTCCACCTGTTAGCTATGCATGTCCATGCTCCGGGTTCACTGCACTCCCGTGAGCAGCCGATCCATACCGCAGCCGATCTTGAGGGGATGAAACTGCGCGCCCCCAACAAAACCATGGCGGATGCGTTCGCTAAGCTGGGAGCTAACCCGGTATTCATGCCGGTCCCCCAGATGCCCAGCGCCCTGTCAAAAGGTGTACTGGACGTAGCCGTACTGCCTTACGAAGTGGTTAAACCGTTGAAAATCCATCAGTTGGTTAAACATCATACTGAAGTTCCAGGGCTGTATGCCAACACCTTTATCTTCAGCATGAATAAAAAAGCTTACGATTCACTCCCGGCTGATCTGCAGAAAGTCATCGATAACAATTCCGGTATCGAGCTGGCCGGTCATATCGGCGCGTTGTTTGATGAGTATGAAGCGGTCGGCCGACAAGCCGCCGTTGAGCAGGGTAACGAGATCTATCAACTCCCCCCGGCAGAAGTAGAGAGCTGGAAATCGAAGCTGGCGTTTGTCACCGAAGACTGGCTGAAGGATATGCAGTCCGACGGTTACGACGCTCAGAAACTTCTGGATGAAGCCCACGCACTTATCGCTAAGTACGCCGCGGCCGACAAGTAAAAGGCTTCGCTATGTATACGCTTCTTTTTCAAACCAGAAGGGGAATCGAGTTCATCTCCCGTCAGCTAGCGCTGGCGGGGGGTGTCATTATGATTCTGCTCGCACTGATGACGGTCATCAGCATTATAGGAAGAACTCTGTTCGGCATTACCGTTGAAGGGGACTATGAACTGGTGGAGATGGGACTGGCGATCTCAATCTTCCTGTTTCTAACAGAGTGCCAGCTGAAAAAAGGACACGTTATTGTCGATTTTTTCACCCTGAACCTGGCTAAACGGAAGATCTACTTCCTCGATGCGATGGGTAATCTGATTTTTACAATGATTGCTGCCACGCTGACCTGGCAGATGTATCTGGGTGGCCTCGACTATTATGAGTATCTGGAACAATCGATGATTCTTGAACTCCAGGTCTGGATCGCCTACATCCCCGCCGTCTTTTGTCTGGCTTTGCTTACCCTCTGCTGTTTTATTGATACCCTGCTGGGCTTCAGGGAGTACCTGAGATCATGAGTAATATTGAACTGGCCCTGTCTATGCTGGCCCTGCTGCTGGTGCTGATGTCGATCAGAATACCCATTGCCATTGCCATGCTGGGCTGTGGTGCGCTGGGATACACCATCCTGGCAGGCTTCCCCACCACACTTAACTATCTGAGTACGGTTCCCTACTCGAAGTTTTCGACCTACGACCTGTCAGTGGTCCCCCTGTTTCTACTGATGGGTGAACTGGCCACCCGGGCGGGTATCACCACCGAACTGTTCCGCACCTGTAATACCTGGGTTGGCCAGTTTAAGGGCGGACTGGCGATGGCAGCAGTATCGGGTTGCGCTGCCTTCGGCGCCATCTGTGGTTCCTCACTGGCAACGGCTTCGACCATGGGTCAGGTGGCCCTGCCAGAGATGAAGAAAAATAATTATGCTGGCGGACTGGCTGCGGGTTGTCTGGCGGCAGGCGGCACACTAGGAATACTGATTCCGCCATCAATGGTGTTAATCATCTTTGCTGTGCTGACTGAGCAGAATATCTCCAAGATGTTTATCGCCGCCTTTGTCCCCGGACTGCTCGCGGCCGGGGGGTATATTCTGGCCATCGCTATCTATGTCCGCATCTTCCCTAAAGCAGGTCCCAAGGGGGAAAAAACCACCTGGGGGCAAAAGTTCCGATCCACCCGGGATGTCTGGCATATCACCGCGATATTTCTGATAGTACTGGGGGGGATCTACCTTGGCTTCTTTACCCCAACGGAGGCGGCAGCGGTCGGCGTTATTCTCACCGGAATACTGGCGCTGACCCACGGTAAGTTAACCTTTGCGCAGCTTAAAGACAGCATTATCAGGACAGCCGTTTCCAGCGCGATGATCTTTATGATCATTCTCGGTGCCGATCTGTTCAGTGTCTTTATCGCCCTGACAAACCTGCCAAACCTCGGTGCAGAACTATTATTGAATGCGCAGATGTCTCCCTATCTGATTCTCGCTCTGATGCTGCTCAGCTACTTCATACTGGGTTGCTTTATGGACAGCCTGGCGATGATTCTTCTGACCATTCCGATCTACTTCCCCATTATTGTGGCGATGGACTTCGGTATGTCGGTTGAGGATACTGGCATCTGGTTTGGTATTCTGGCTCTTGTGGTGGTTGAGGTGGGACTGATCACGCCGCCCGTGGGCATGAACGTATTTATCATCAACTCCTTTGATAAATCTCTCTCACTGAAAGAGAGCTTCAGAGGTGTTGTACCCTTTATATTGTCCGACTTTTCCCGGGTCATTCTGCTGGTTCTGTTCCCGCCGATTACCCTGGCACTGGTGCACCTGTTAAGTTAGGCGGACGATATCTATTTATAACCCGGTGTAGTCAGCCCACACTAACTGAGCTGGCTGCACCGGAACACATTTTTGAAAGAGACAGGGTGACACTATGAATATCGATGAGATCATTGCTATTGATTTCCACACACATGCTGAAGAGCCTTGCACCTGTGCCCGTGACGATGGTTACTATGAGTTTCAGCAGGACTTTGCCAAATACTTTAAGAATCCGGCTGGCCACAATATGCTGCCGACCATAGAGGAAACCGCAGCCTACTACCGTGACCGGAAAATTGCCTGTGTACTGTTCCCTGTGGATGCGGAAAGAGAAACCGGATTTCGTCGCTACGAAAATGAAGAGGTGGCCCAACTGGCTGCTGACAACAGTGATATTATCATCCCTTTCGCATCGATAGATCCGGCTAAGGGTCGCTTAGGTGCCCGTGAAGCACGCCGCCTGGTACGTGACTTTGGTGTGCGGGGTTTCAAATTTCACCCAACCATGCAGGGATTTTATCCCAACGACAGGTCCGCTTATGTACTCTATGAAGCGATCGCCGAAGAGGGTGCAATCTCACTGTTCCATACCGGCCAGACTGGCGTTGGAGCGGGTAGCCGTGGCGGTATGAATATGCGTCTGAAATATTCTAATCCGATCTATCTGGACGATGTGGCAGCGGACTTCCCGGATATGCCTATCGTGATGGCGCATCCATCGTTTCCGTGGCAGGAGGAAGCTCTTTCTGTCGCGACCCATAAGCCCAATGTGTATATCGATATGTCAGGCTGGTCACCGAAATACTTCCCCAAAATCCTGATTCAATACGCCAACTCTATCCTCAAGGATAAGATGCTGTTTGGCTCTGACTGGCCGGTTATCACACCGGACCGCTGGCTGAAAGACTTTGACACCATCGGCATTAAGGATGAGGTCAGGCCAAAAATTCTGAAGGAAAACGCCGTCAGACTGTTGGGACTGTAATGAGTCAATAAGAAAAACACAGGCCCGCCTGCATCTTGATACAGAGGTTGCAAGCGGGCTTTTTTGTGGCTATTAAACGTGCAACCTGACTGCTGCTATTGTTTCGCAGGCTTATGGGCTGCTATACGATCCAGCATGTCGATAATTAACGGCTTTTCACCCTCGTTCAACAGACTGGTAAAGCTGGCTTCATGTTTCAGTACTTCAGCCACCAGCTCCTTATAGAAAACCTCCCCATGCGGCGTCAGAAACAGCGCATGTGAACGGCGATCCGATGCCGAAGGCTTACGCTCGACAATATTCATGCTTTCAAGACGGTCAACCACACTGACCATAGCCGAACGGTCATTGCCCAAGGCATTCGCTATAGCGGTCTGGGTTAACCCCGGATTTCGCTCGACGATAGACAGAACGCCAAATAAACCCGGCGTAATGCCAAACCGGGAACAGTGCTCAGAAAAATCATTAAAAATATTCACCTGAGCCCTTCGCAGCTTATAACCAACAAGAGTATCAAGGATTCCGTAATCGATATCTTCCGATGAATTTAGATTAGTCATTAAATTATTTACATTCTTAACAATTTTAATTACAGCAATTATAAAGGATTATCCTCTTTAATGACACTCATCTGCCCTGTCGGCAATGTTTTACACACACCTGACCTCTGTGCAGCGCGCAGGCGCCCGGTTCATGCTTATGGCTTGATCTCTGTTTGTGAAAAACGAAATCAGCGATCCAAAAACTGAATCAGACCACCTGCTGCTTCAACGACACCTCATCCGCCTGAGTAAGCCAAGCTATCCATAGCGTTTGTTGATCAGATCCTTTACGCCGCAAGCGGATGATCGTGAAAAACATGGCTGCTCTCTATCAGTGCTTTCGGGCAATGCATACGAACCTTCTTATAGACATCCGGTAGCAACTCAACGGCAACATCAACGATCATCAGAATCTGACCTGCCTCGATCGCATGGCGGTATTTTTCAAGATGAGAGTTTGGCGTACTCTCACCAATTGCTTTACCAACCACGCCCCCCCAAAAAGCGAAGATAATTGTGATGACTAACAGGGACATCGCACCAAACTCAAAGCTGGAAATCTTCGAGCCGTAGGCAACTATACCGGCTACCAGCCCCAGTACACCACCGGCGACGATGCCCCAGTTGAAATCATTCTCCACCTCTGTCGTTTCCATCTCGGTGGCTTCGTGCAGATGGGCTTTTTGTAACATTGAGTGATCACTGGCAACCAGATGCATCGCTTCATCACCGATCCCCAGTTGCCGTAACTCCTCAACCACAAGTTCAGCATGGGCCAGATCCGGCGTCAGAAAAGTTAAACGTCTCATTTCATACCTCCCGGCCTGTCGGCCGTTATGAATGTATCAAGTATAGTTCAACTTGCTGATCCTCAACCGTGACCGGCTGAGCTATGGCAGATACCAAAAAGCCCATCAGAGTGATGGGCTTTGGATTAAAATGAAACTGATCTATTTATAGTTCACATCATCCCACTGCCAGCGAGCGGTTCATCAACCGGGACTCCAGATATTCCGGGCTAGCGGCCCACGTCTGCATATCGGTGCAGGCAATAACAGATCAGCAGCGCTATACTGATCAACACCAGAAAACCACCGACCAGTGGGTAGATAGTCTGGTTGTAGAGCTGACCGATGATCAGGCTGAACACAATGCTCAGCAGGGTCGATAGCGCACTCACCAGGCCAGCACCGATACCCGCCAGATGTCCCAGAGGCTCCATCGCCATCGAATTGAGATTGCCGAACAGCAGCCCAACAGCGAAGAACACCAGAAACAGATAGCTTACCAGGGTCTGCAAAGGCGGATGTCCGGTGTAAAATATCACCACAGGCAGGTAGATCAGTGATAGCAGAGTAATACTGATCAGCGAGAGGATAACCAGCCGCCACATACCATAGCGTCCTACGAGACGGGCATTCATCAGCGAAGCCAGACCGATAGCGCCTGCCAGGCAACCGAAGTAGAGAGGAAACTGTGTTCCCAATGTATACTGATCCTGCAATACCGGCTGCGACAGATTGAGATAACCAATAAATGCACCAAACACCAGTCCTGTCACCAGGGTAAACCCCATCGCGACGCGATGGCTGACCACCTCTTTAAAGCCGCGCCATAAAATCCCTGGCGCAAATGACCGCCGATTTACCTCTGCCAGCGTTTCCGGCATTCGTATCATAAGCCACACACTCAAGACTATGGCGGCGGACAACAGACCGATAAAGATCATTCGCCAATCAGCATAATACAAAACCAGCTGTCCCAGGGCCGGAGCCATCATCGGCACCAGAATAAATACCGTCATCACAAACGACATCACCCGCGCCATTGCCCTACCGGCGTACAGATCCCTGACCAGCGCGACCGACACAACCCGGGGGCCGGCCAGCCCAAAGCCCTGCAACACCCGACCCAGCAACATCTGCTGAAAGCTATCCGCAGTGACCGATAACAGCGTTCCGGCAACAAAGATTACCAGGCCAAATAAGATAACTGATTTGCGGCCAAATGAGTCCGATAACGGCCCGTAGAGAAACTGCCCTACAGCCATACCGACAAAAAAAGTCACGATAACCAGTTGGTTATCATTGGGATCGGCAACATTCAGGTCGTTGCCAATAATCCCCAATGCCGGCAGCATCGCGTCTATTGATAGTGCCGCCAGAGAGATCAGCAGCGCAATCAGGGTTACAAACTCGGCAAATGGGATCGCCTTATCCTTCTGGTGGTACAATTGAGATATCCTTAACTAAAAATCGGCGCCTACGGCCGCAGAGCTGTATCTTGAGGGCTATAATACATGACCGGGCGTTGTACTATTGCCAGAAATCGCGGATTTTAAATGACTTTTTAAGCGTCCCCCCAATCCACACTCGCTGCACCGGCATCAAGCGCGATGCCGGAGACTGGCTTCTAACCATCCTGAATAGTGAAACTATCCGCATCCATCCAGGCCGGAAACTTCTGTTTAAAGTCAGACAGTTCCGCAGCTGATAAACTGAAGCTTTCGCAGAAGGGCGTTCCGGGCTCCCGATCAATCAACAGCTCCCCCCTGAAATCCACCAGCAGGCTGTCGCCGCTATAATCGTGGCCATTGGCATCCGTTCCTACCCGGTTAACTCCGGCCACATAACAGAGATTTTCGATGGCACGGGCCTGTAGCAGCTTCCGCCAGGGTTGCCGGCGGGGGGATGGCCAGTTGGCCACATAGAGGGCCAGATCATAATCATTGCAGTTGCGGGAAAACACCGGAAAACGCAGGTCATAGCAGACCTGCAGCAAAATTTTCCAGCCTTTATAGTCAACGATCACCCGTTTTTCGCCAGGCTGATAACGCTCATGTTCACCCGCCATACGGAACAGGTGTCGTTTGTCGTAGAATGTCTGGCTGCCATCCGGAAAGGTAAAGATCATCCTGTTGACATAACCATTACCCGCTTCGATGGCCAGACTGCCGGTTATCGCAATCCCCCGCTGTAGTGCTTGCTGCTGCAACCACTGGCAGGTATCCCCTCCCATCGGTTCAGCGGCGGTCCGGCTGTCCATAGTAAATCCGGTGGAAAACATCTCCGGAAGTAACACCAGATCGGTACCCGCAGCGTGCTGGTCCATCAGTTGTTCATACATGGCACGGTTTTCAGCCGGATTCTGCCACTGCATATCTGGCTGAATCAGCGTTATTGTCAGATCCTGCATAGTTTTTCCGCTGCCTCTCTCAGCGTGTCATCACTTTTAGCAAAGCAGAAACGTACTAACCGTTGCTCCGGCGGTGACTGGTAAAAAACCGATACCGGAATCGCGGCAACCCCCACCTCGGTGGTGAGCCAGCGGGCAAAGGTCAGATCATCCATCTCCGGTTGAATATCAGAATAGTCCATCAACTGAAAATAGGTGCCGTTTGCCGGGGTAAAACGGAATCGACCGGGTTTCATCAGTTGGCAGAACAGATCCCGCTTTTGCTGGTAGAACCCGGGTAATTCAAGATAGTGTTCAGGATAATCATTAATAAAATCGGCCAGCGCCAGTTGAATCGGATGCACGGTACAGAATGTCAGGTATTGATGCAGTTTGCGAAACTCAGTGGTCAGCGCCACCGGCGCAACACAGTAACCCACCTTCCAGCCGGTTGTGTGATAGGTCTTACCAAAAGATGAAACCACAAAGGCCCGCTCCGCCAGTGCCGGTCTGCGCAGCAGGCTCTGATGCGGGCCGTTGAAGCAGATATGTTCGTAGACCTCATCACTGAGCAACAGGATATCACTGTCGTTTACCAGTGCCTGCAACTGATCCAGATCTGAAGATGACAACACAGAACCAGTTGGATTATGGGGGCTGTTAAGAATAATCATGCGGGTTTTGTCGTTAATCGCCTGCTTAACCTGCGACCAGTCAATGGCAAAATCCGGGGCACGCAACGGCAGATGCACAGCCGTGCCACCATTCAGCTCAATGGCGGGCTCGTAGCTGTCATAAGCCGGATCAAAGACGATCACCTCATCCCCCTGGCACACCACAGCGCCGATCGCAGCAAACAGCGCCTCTGTGGCTCCGGACGTGACCGTTACCTCCGTTTCCGGATTAATTGTGCAGCCATAGAGTTTCTCAACTTTCAACGCAATCGCATTGCGTAACGCCATAACCCCCGCCATAGGGGCATACTGGTTGAGGCCATTCTCGAGATAATAGGTTACCCGATCCAACAGCGCTAGCGGCCCGTCAAAATCGGGAAAACCCTGCGACAGGTTAATCGCTCCATGCTCTGCGGCCAGCTGCGACATCTCAGTAAAGATGGTGGTACCAACTTTGGGTAGTTTGGTCGGTGGGTATTGCATCAGTGTGTTGTTCCTTTAAGGCGCGCTGTGAATGACAGCAATAGGGTCAACTCTAAGTCTGCTCTGGCCGGGGGTCAAGCTGAACCCACTGTCTGCTCAGAATATCAACAGATGCAGCACACCCCGCACCAGAATACCGACTATTGCGCCAAGCACAGCAGCCCTGGCAATCGATGAAACCCGCTTACCGGCGGCCATCAGAATCGCGACTCCGGCCACATCAAACGGATGGATAATAAACCCGGCTATCCTGTTCAGATCGGTTGCGGTCATCGCCCCCTGATTGATCAGATCAATGGTCACCCCCATCATTGCGGTGCCGCCAGCAATAAACTTGGTCACGATCGGCAACACGGTTGATTCGGGCAGATCAACCAGCGCCAGTACCGGAGCAAGCAGCGCCGTCAGCAACTCAATCGAGCCGGTCATTTTCAATAAATTAACGAAACAGAGCGCCAGAATCAGTAACGGTATAGAGGCGAGCACAATCCTCACCCCCTCCTGACCGCCATCAGACAATATCTGAATCACATTCTTTTTTTCATGCAGCTCAGGTGCCAGATGCTCAGTGTGGCTGTAATCATCATCCAGGCTCGGATCACGGGCGAACAGATAATAGGTTGCAGCTGCTGCAATAAGCCCGCCAATCAGCGAGGTTATCATAATCACCGGCACATCCAGCCCCACCACGGCCATCGGAAAGACCACATTGGCCTGAGACAGGGTCAGCACAATTGCCAGAGTTGCCGCAATTGCCCGCCGCGCGGTGCCGTCCCGATCCATAATAGCCAGAGTCGCAACCGGCGCATTAAAGCTGACAAACAGAATCTGCAGCATCGCAAAGATCCCCAGCCCCGGTACCCCAAACGGTTTCACCAGCGGCGACAGTCTGTTTGAGATCCAGCCGAGTACGCCTTTACTTTCCAGCAGTTTCATCAGTGCCAACATCACTACCATCACCGGCAGCAACACATACAACACCATATCCATAGCCGTTCGGCCAGAATCGAGAATCAGTGTAATAATCTGTTCCATTTAAATTTTGCTCGCTCCAGAAATAGCGCTGTTCATTATACTCTGTCGGAACTGTATTCTAACTCATCGTGTTTCAGCGCATATTTCTTCTTACTGGCCTGACCCGATCTGCCGCCATAAAAACATAAAATGAGTAACGAAACCAACGATAATGCGATCCGGCTATGTTAGAGTCTGCAACTATACGGCTATGTTGACAGGGACCTCAGGCCAATCAACTGTTGAAATAGCAATCTAAAATTACGGCTCTGTTTTGAAAACGATCTCAGCAACACCTCTGTCCCACAATCGTAACGCTGAAGCCAAAATAGCGCAGTGGTTGGCTAAGCGTCTGATACAGTGGTTGTGTTTACTGATTTGTACTGTTTTTCTGTCGTTCCAGCCGCTTTCCGTTTCGGCCCAGCCGACTGCAGCAGTCCAGGCCAGAGCGGTTTCCAGTACGACTCAACGTCTACTTAACCTCGATCCGGAAAAAATAGAGCTGGCCTCAGTCAGTGCCGCTGTTGTCGATAACAAAACCGGCGCCCCTCTGTATAAAAAACATGCTGAACTGGTGCTGCCGATCGCCTCTATCACCAAACTGATGACGGCGATGGTGACGCTGGACGCAGGGCTCTCCCTGTCAGAGAAGATAACGTTCACAGAAACACAAAAACGGGCCAACCATAACTACTATAGCCGAATCCGCATTGGCTCTGAGCTGCCCCGCAAAGATGTTATACGCATCGCCCTGATGTCCTCTGAAAATCTGGCCGCCTCGGCGCTTGGACACAGCTATCCCGGCGGTATCAAAGCGTTTGTTAACGCGATGAATCGTAAAGCCCGACAACTGGGTATGGCCCATAGCCACTTTGTCGATTCAACCGGACTGTCGGAAGCGAATGTCTCAACCGCTTCGGACCTTGCCATTATGGTACGGGCCGCCGCCAGCTACCCGAAAATAACCGAATATAGCAAAACCAGAAGCTACACGGCCCGCTTTAGTGAACCGCGATATTCTCTGCGCTATGGCAATACCAATGTACTGGTTCACCGCAAAAGCTGGGATATTGATGTTACCAAAACCGGCTATCTGAATGAAGCCGGCCGCTGCCTGGTCATGATGACCCGGGTTAATGGCAGAGAAACCGTAATGGTCATGCTAAACTCGTACGGTAAACGCACACCGGTTGGAGATGCCGGTCGGATAAAACGCTGGCTCACAACGGGCAAAAGCGGAAAAATCAGTAGTTCTGCAAAACACTATCAGCATCAGGTACTGCAGCAGCTTATACCTGAACAACTGGCACTGCATTAGGATTCGCCCTAATGAATAAAGCAGATGATCAGCTCCCCGTTAACACTGGCCGCCAGCATGCCAATACAAGCAGATCAGGGACTGATAACGTGATTAATAACCTACTTGAGAGTTTGCACCATGATGATTTCGAACAGCTCGCTGCCGATATCAAGCAATCGCTGGAAGCGCACCGCCACTGGATGCAGAGAATTACCACGGCGCTGGTGACCCGGCAACCGTTAGAGGAAAACCAGTTTATTGCGGTGGATGCGCACCTTCACTGCCACTTTGGTCGCTGGCTGACAAAAATCTTTCAGGATGAGCTGTTTCAACAGGGCTCTTTTCTCAGAATTGAGCAGTATCACAGGCAGTTACACGACGCTGCCCGCACCCTGATTTATCAGCTGAACCACCATACAGAGGTCGATATTGCAGCGTTCGAGAACTTCATGCAGTTGCAAAAGGAGTTCTTCGATATGGTGATGATGCTGTTTGAATTTTCAGTCCTGAATAAGCAGCAGTTTGATCCCACTACCCGGCTGATGAACCGTCGATCTGTAGACTCTGTTCTGGCCAATGAATATAGCCGGATGCAACGGGCCGATGATTACTACTGCTGTGTCGCCATGGCCGATATCGACCACTTTAAACAGGTGAATGATCTCTGGGGGCATGATGTGGGAGACCTGCTGCTGAGTCACACCGCGCAAATATTCAACGATGCTATACGCCGTCATGACACCGTATCACGCTATGGCGGTGAAGAGTTCCTGTTTATCTTTCCGGATATGCGCCTGGAGCAGGCGGGGCTTGTGGTAGATCGTATCCGCAACCGACTGGCAAACAGCAGTATCAGCCATCACAGTCACCTGCACTCTGTCACCGCCTCTTTCGGTGTCACTCAACTGTGCCGCCATTGCGATATCAAAGGTTCGGTCAAACGTGCTGATATCGCCATGTACGCAGCCAAGGAGAGTGGCAGAAACTGTACAGTGACCGTCGATAGCCAGGCAGTGGTCGGGCAGACATCCTATGAACATCTCAATAAGGAGATCACCGAACTGATTCGCCAGCACTGTAAACGGGTGCCATCCGGAACCGATTAAGGCACAACCTCAGGACAGGGCTAAGTCTACCGCTGCGGCTGCGTGTATAGCCGTGGTATCATACACCGGCACTGAGGTGTCTGACTGGCGTATCAGCAGCGCAATCTCGGTACATCCGAGAATCACCGCCTGCGCCCCCTGCTCCGCCAGCGAGGCGATTATCTTCAAATACGCCTGACGCGAGTCGTCATTGATCTGGCCCTGACACAGCTCATCATAAATGATGCGATGCACGATTGCCTGATCAGCCGCATCAGGCACAAACACCCGGATACCATGTTGCGCGGTCAGGCGGCCTTTATAAAAATCCTGCTCCATGGTAAAGCGGGTGCCCAAAAGACCAACCGTTTCTATACCGTCTGCTTTTAACTGCTCTGCCGTGGCATCGGCGATGTGCAGCAATGGAATCGACACAGCAGCTTCCACCTGTTGCGCGACTTTATGCATGGTATTTGTGCCAATCATAAAGAAATCTGCTCCGGCGGCTTCTACCGCCCGCGCAGCCTCTTCGAGTATCACCCCGGCCTGATGCCAGTCACCCTGCTGCTGCAGCGTTTCAACCTCTGCAAAATCAATGCTGAACAGTGCCATTTTAGCGGAGTGCAATCCACCTAACTGCTCCTTGATACCACAATTGATTGCCTTGTAATAACTGGTGGTGGACTCCCAGCTCATTCCACCCAACAGACCGATTGTTTTCATGCTTACTCTCCATGCTCATGTGGTTTACAGGAATATATAACTATCAGAACACTGCGCCAGATACAGTTTTTACTCAGGTACAGCAGTACAGATTGACGATATTGATCTACCCTTTATCCAGACACGTAATAATCTGGCACCACCCACAACATAACAGGTGATACTCATGACCCTAAAATCGATGTCAGAAATCTTCTATCATCCCCACCTGGCAATGCAGCATTTACGGGATGAAAAGCTCAGAGGCACTGGAGAGGTGCTCGTCATTCTGGCGTTGCTGTCATTGATACCCGCCGTTTCACTGTTTATCGGTACAACTCAGCTCGGCTGGAGCCTGACCCCGGGTGGAGATGCGATAAAGCTGAGCCTGATCAGCGCACTTAACTCAGCCATCGCATTCTATCTGTCAATCTGCTTCGCCCTCTGCGTAATGGGCTTTGCCATGCACTGGATGGAAAAAACCTACGGCGGCCATGCATCACTGGAGCGCTGTATGAATCTGACGCTCTATACGGCCACCCCCCTGTTACTGGCTGGATTTGCCGGACTCTACCCTATGTTGTGGTTTTGCGTCGCGGTGGGGTTGGTGGCTCTGGTCTATAGCACCTGGCTGCTATTTACCGGTGTCCCGATCATTATGAAGATTCCTGAAGAACGGGGCTTTCTGTTCTGCATCTCTATTCTGACAGTGGGATTGGTGATACTGGTAGGTTTGAGATCGGCCACCGTCTTTCTCTGGAGCACGACAACACCGCTGGTCTATGTGCAATGATTGTTCATACCGGCCAGAACCAGAAAGCCTGCGAACCTGACATCAGGGCAGGCTTTACAACGTTATCAGGCAACGCTTAACGGCAGTACAGCTCACTGCGTATTCTATCGATAACCTGAGTAATACTACTCAATGTAGTACGCTCTTTAATCAGTATCTGCCCCAGGGCCAAAGCCAGACGTTCAGAGTCAGCACGACGTTCAGCATCCTCAATCGACTCAATATCCATAACATGGGCCAGACCGATGGTTCTGCGAATCATCTCGGTTCCGGCATATCCCAGAGTGTCCGCCAGCAGCTCGCTGATGTACCAGTCTGCATATTCTCCCAGTTGCAGGCTGGGATCTCGGGTTTCCGCCAGCATATGCTGCCGGAAGCGCTGTTCGAAGGTATGCCACAGAGTGTTGATCCCTGCCAGCAACCACTGCTGGTAGTCACTGCGTTCTGCGTACTCCCCCTGCTGATTCGCCTGCCCGGCAACATTCAGCAGATAGTTACCGATAACGGTACCAATATCGAAGCCTGCCGGACCAACATAGGCAAACTCAGGGTCAATAATTTTCGTGCCCTGTTTATTAGCGAATACCGATCCGGCGTGCAGATCACCGTGCAACAGGGCTTCAGCCTGATTAAGAAACTTGATCTTCAGGCGGGCCACTTCCAGTTTTAATTCACTATCCTGCCACAGTTTTTCCGCATCGGTTCGGAGAGAGGCATTGATGCTGTTACGCTCATGATCACAATACGGGTCCCAGAAGAACAGCTCTTCCGAAATTTTGCACAGATCCGGGTTGATAAACCGCTGTACCAGAGATTTTTTTTCATAGGTATCCAGATAGAGATCTGAGGTATAAAACAGGGTATCCGCCAGAAAACGTCCCAGATGCTCCGCCAGCAAGGGCAACTGTTTTCGCTCTACCATGGCTATACGCAGATTTTCAAAAGCGCTGATATCCTCCATCACAATGGCACACTGCTCAGCATCATAGTGATATACCTGCGGCACTAAGTCAGGACAGTGGTTCGCCTCCAGCTGCAACGCTTCCGCCTCGATCCGTACCCGGTCCTGAGACAGTGGCCAACCCTCACCAATAATTCTCACATAGGGCAGTGCCTGCTTGATAATCAGACTGTTGTCTGCACCGGACACCCGGTAGACAAAATTGATATTGCCATCACCGATCTCTTCCACCTGTAAAGACTCTTCGGCGGTAAACAGATCGCTGTGCTGACGGGCAAAAGCGATCACATCGGTATCTGAGGAAAACTTTCTGAAGCTCATTGTTATTATCAATTCCAAAGCGGTTAAAGAAAGCGAGAAAAGAGCGCCCTGGGGGAACGTTTCCAAAGCACATCTCTGCTGGGATTGACTGCATTGTGGCAAATCTGCTCTGCTCTGCCTACCCCTTTTCTGAACCCTCAGTTCCTGATAACTTAGGCGGCCTGAAAAACCGTCCTGATGGAGCTTCCATGAAAGATCTGCTCGCAACCAGTATTAAATATCAACACGGAGCTCTTTACGTGCTGGATCAGCACCAGTTACCTCACCAAGAGCAATGGCTTCCCTGTGATAGCAGCGATGCCATGATTGCGATGATTAAAAAGTTGCAGATTCGTGGTGCTCCACTGATTGGCATTGGTGCCAGTCTGCTACTGGCGCACTTGTCAGAACAGGGGCTGACTGCAGATGAGCTGCATACTCAGGCTGAGCGGCTGCGGGCAGCACGACCGACTGCGGTTAACCTGATGAACTGCATCGACCGCATGCTGGCGACACTTGAAAACGAAGGCACGGCTGGCTTAAGCCGGTGTGCCGAGCAGCTCTTCGAAGAGGATGTTGATCTGTGCAACCGCATGGCAGGCTTTGGAGCAGAGCTGATTTCCGACGGCGCCAATATCCTCACCCATTGCAACACAGGAAGCCTGGCCACTGCGGGTGTGGGCACCGCTATCGGCGTTATCGATGCGGTGAAACAGCAGGGCAAGCAGCTGCATGTCTGGGTGGATGAAACCCGCCCCCTGCTGCAGGGGGGGCGCCTGACTACCTGGGAGATGGCCCGACTGGGGATCTCTCACACACTCATCTGCGACAACATGGCTGCATCGCTGATGGCCCAGGGTAAAGTCGATGTAGTGCTGGTCGGATCTGACCGGATCGCCGCCAACGGCGATTTTGCCAATAAAGTAGGCACCTATTCACTGGCAGTGATCGCTCACCATCATAAGGTACCGTTCTATGTGGTCGCCCCCTACACCACGGTTGATCCGGAATGCCCTGATGGTAAAGCGATCCCCATAGAACAACGCAGCCCGGCTGAGGTACAGGGTGTCAGTGGCAGTTTTGGCAAGGTGAACTGGGCCCCGGACCATACTCCAGTCTATAACCCGGCGTTCGATGTTACCCCCGCAGCGCTGGTCACCGGCTGGATTCTCGATACCGGAGTATACAGCCCGGAACAGATCGCCGCCGGGGTATTAAAGACACTCTGACTGAGTTCTCTGATCAAGAGACAGCGTCATTCAGTACAACATTACCTATAACCTGGCCTGTCTCTTTAACTCTACAGGTGAGCTTCGTACCTGTGGGAAGTTCATCTGGATATTGAAAATGGAACCCCACATAACCCAGACGGGGAAGCCCCAGTCTTAAAATTCCCGGGCGCAGATCTTTAGCTTCAGCTTCACCCAACACTCGATCCTCAACCAAAACTTCAACAACGACACTCTCGTCACTGATATCCCACCACGCCCAACCGGAAAGACTCTTATGGCTAACCTGTTGCAATGTTGCATGTACATAAGGCTTTCCTGATTGCCAGAGGACAGCTCTTTGATCAAATAACTCAACACACTGGCGATATAGCTCTATGTCTTCCTGATTCAGATTTTCAAGAACTTGCAGATCCTCAGGATCAAACTCATATGGGTTAGAAGTCTGACTGCGTCCCTTATTCAGCTCTAAGTTAGGTATCTTAGTAGCATAGCGTGCGTTGATCTGATTGAGGCTATCTGAATAGTTCTCTGTCAGACCTACAAACCCTATAGCCTGAATAGGCACGCCACTAAGCATCCGTTTTAATCGATTAATAAAGGGAGGTTTAGTATAAAAGGATTTGAAGTCATCCTCATATCCAAAATTCCGGACAAAATGATTATACTCAGATAGAACTCTCTGTATTGGATCTCGCATAAACACCACTGAATTGCGAGCACCCAGTATATCTATATATTTATTTGCATTTACGTGACCACTTAGAAACTCTATTGAATTTTCATTTAGCTTATTAAGAAAAGAGAAGTGATCCTTCTTCTCATAAACATTCTGAATAACTATAGCGCTTGTTTCTCTGGAGTGAGGAGCATAGTCATAGCAAACATGCTCCAGACCATAATAATCTTCCGCAGCTTTTCTGAAGCTAGTACCAGCGGTTTTCGGTATATGTATAAAGAACAAAATTTTTATCTCATTACTATTAATGACCAATTAAAACCAGTAAAGAATCATATTTATTTTTGAAATTATCATAATGAAGTCCACTGAGCGTAAATTCTATATCATTCAGATCAAACTCTTTAAAGTAGCTATCACCTTTAACCTGCCTGGCACCAAACATCGCATCGCCCCGATGCTTCTTCTTTTTTATGAACTCTTCTTTCGATTTAAGGGCATAATGATTAACCCTCAACCGTTTATCGCATATTTCATAGGTGACACCCGACGTTGCTCCTGATGCGACTGGCTTTATTCCCCCTTCGTATGTTGCGAACAGCACATTATCACCCGAAGTGTTTATATATCTGTAGTTCTTATCCAGAACAGCCCGATGCGGATAGATATCTTTTATCAACCCAGGTCTGTAAACAGATTTAATATAGTGGTTTCGTGAACGCTCATCTGAGGCCGCTTTTGTAAATCGATCAATCACAAACCCGTCCAGGCAGTGTTCCTGATCAGAGGTCCCATAGATGCGCCAATTTATTGCCAGGCCACCCACAGAATCATCTGAAAAGAGCTCAGCGATATGATCAGCTGCTTTATAGTCGCCGTAAGGTACCAAAAACTCATCTGCGTCTATAAAGGTTATAAGTTCAACTTTATCTTTATAGTCCTGAAGAATCTTCTGATAGGCTATTATTTGTGGTTTCCCCTCTCTTCCTATTGAATAGAGGTCGATTATCGATCGTTCAGCCAACGACTTAAGGAGTTCAAATGTACCATCATCAGATTCATTATCATAAATAATGAATTTATCTACCCCCTGAGATTGATGCCAGGCGATCCACTCTAAAATGTACTCTTTTTCATTCCTGAATATTGCACCTATTGCCAGGGAAGACTTCACCTTTTTTTTCAGAAATCTAAACATTTAAACCCCATTTTTCAATACCCACTAAAGCAAGTGCAAAGAGAATAAAAGCCCCCTTATGTTTGATCACACCTCAAACTTAGGAAACTGATCCGCAATCGGGTTACCGGTATAGTTGGCCACCCAACCTTCAGGATTATTGAACAGGCGAATCGCGGTAAAGTCCGGCTGCGGCCCCATATCAAACCAGTGGGTGGTATTGGCGGGTACGGAGATCAGGTCATTTTTGCAGCAGAGAACCTTATACACTTTATCGGCAACATGGAGGTAAAACATCCCCTCCCCGCGGACAAAGAAACGCACTTCATCTTCACTGTGGGTATGTTCGCTGAGAAACTTCTGCCGCAGCTCATCCTTGGCCGGGTTGTCGCTGGACAGACTGATGGTATCAACAGTGATATAACCCTGCTCATTTTTCAGACGCTGAATTTCAGCATCGTAAGCCGCGAGGATATCCGCAGCACTACTGTTGGCATCGATCGCCTGTCCCGCTTCCCAGCGTTCAAAACGGACACCGATATCAGCCAGTTTGGCTCCGATCTCTGCACCATCCGTGCTGGAGTATACTGGCTGGGCATTATCATCAGAGTATATTGTTAATTCACTCACTGCTTAGTCCTCAGTTAAATATTCGTCAGCGTTATCTGCTGAAAAGTCTGAACCACCGTATGATCGCTCTGTGACGGAAGCTGATCCCGGGCTAACATCGTCGTTGCCATTCCCGCTTCGCGCGCCGCATCCAGCTCTTCTTTGATATCTGACAGAAAAAGAATCTCAGCCGCCGGCAGACCGATGTCGACAGCGATTGCCCGATAAGCGGTCGCTTCGCGCTTATGGCCGATGGTTGTATCATAGTAACCACCGAACAAGGGCGTCAGATCACCGAAATCACTGTAACCGAATAACAGTTTTTGTGCTTTAACCGAACCCGATGAAAAGACATACAGCTTCAGCCCCTGCTGCTGCCATTTTTGCAGATACTCATAAGCATCATCATACAGATGACCGGTAAAATCCTGCTGTTCATAGCCGGCAACCCAGATCAATCCCTGCAGGGTTTTCAACGCAGTCACTTTTTTATCCTGCTCTATCCAGCCAAGAAATGCGCGGATCAGCGTTTCAAGATCTGCCTCCGGCTGGTCCAGTTCCGCCCGGGCATCCGCCAGGACTGACTGTACAATCTCATCCTGTTCGTGACCACGAAGATAACCTGGCAGATGATCATAGGCGTAGGGAAACAGCACCTTATGGACAAAATTGATATCGGTTGTGGTGCCTTCAATATCGGTCAGAATCGCTTTAATGGTCATGACTTACCCTTTATACACTCTTGATTCAGCACTTTTTTAGGGACGCAGGCGGCGCATCTCCAGCTCACAGGCAAACAGGAACTCCAGTCCCTCCAGGTGACGTCGGGCCTCATTCACATCGTGTCCCCAGGCATAAAGGCCATGACCCCGTACCAGAAATCCCCAGTTCAGTGGCGTTTGCTGCCAGCGCAAGGCTAACTGCTCTGCCAGCGCCGGCATATCCTGGGTATTGTCAAACACCGCCAGCTGTATCGCCGCTTCATGGCTCTGATTTCCGGCCAGCGATTTTTGCATCTCATAACCGCAAAGAGTGAACCAGTCGTCAGTCTCTAATCGTGATAGCACCGTAGAGGCGACTGAGTGGGTATGCAGCACCGCACCGATGGCGGAATTGAGCTGATACAACCGGGTATGCAGCAGCGTCTCTGCCGAGGGCTTAAGTTTGCTTTCAAGCGGCTGACCATCGAGATCCACCGTGAGCAGGTCTTCATCCGTCAACCGTCCTTTATGCCGTCCTGACGCGGTCACCAGCGCCTGATCATCGGATAACCTCGCAGAGAAATTACCACCGGTCGCAGGACACCAGCCCTGAGCGTCGATCCAGCGGCCTGCCTCGATGAGTGCTGATGAAACAATAGCTGAAGGAATTGCTGTTCGCATGAATCAATATCCGCTGTAAAATTGCAGCCTAGTGTACTCGATTTTACGCCGCTGACGAAGTCTGTTCTCAACCTCTCTTATTCCCTGATTAGCGCTGAACCATGGTAACAACAGTTACTATTTCGGGTATAAAAATCACCCGCCCGCCATACGCAATCATCTGAACAGTGCCATAATCAGACTTGCTAAAGCGTTTAACGTTCGCCTGTTGAGTCTCAATACTTATCAGGCGATCCCTCAAGTTTTATTTCTCAGATATTTGCTAACCCAAGCGTTTCAGAGAGGCAGACCGGAACAACTGATGAAAGACGATTACAGGCACCTTATCCATATAAAAAGCCATGACGAACTGAGTCTTTATGAACTGATACCCGATGTCGTCTGGATCTTTGATCTGGATAAACACGGATGGTGGTGGGGCAACCAGCCCGCCCTGAAGTTCTGGGGACTCAGTCAACTGGATGAGCTGATCAACAAAGACCTGTCCGGTGACACCCAGGGCGCCCGGGACCGGACCGTTCAGACCTTTGAGCTGGCAGCAAAAAACGGCCTGACGATTGACCCCTGGACCACCTATCCTGACGGCAAACCCAAAACACTGTATATGAAACACCGCGCCGTGCTGGTCGGTCCTGAGCGTCACCGGGCAATTATCGCCTATATCAACGAAGAGGTTAATCTGGGAGAAACACCGGAAAACCTGCTGCTGGTTGAGGCGATGCGCTATACCACCGTGATGGTCACCAGTTTCACCTTTGAGGGGGAGATCGTGATCGAAAACCCGGCCGCCACCGAAGCCTATAATCATATCGATCCTAAACAGCTATCTGGCCAGCAGTCAGCCTTCAGTGCCCGTTTCGCCACCCCTGCAGAGGGTGAATCCCTGCTGCAGCAGGCGATCAGTGAAAAAGGGGGACGCTGGACCCATCTGATGCGTACCAGTGCAGGCCTACGTCAGCATACTCTCGATATTCGTATTACCCGTCACCCCCTGAGCGGCGATTTTTTGATTCTGATGGCTGAATATGATGTGACACCACTGTATGAAGCACTGAATGAAGCCCATGAGGCCCAGGAAGAGCTGCGAGAAATGGCCCATTACGATGCGGTGAGCGGCCTGCCCTCGCTTAATTTTCTGATGCAGCATGCGCCCAACTATCTGGCCAGAGCAGAACGCAGCAGACAGCAGCTGGCGGTGATGTTTATCGATCTCGATGGTTTTAAAACCATCAATGATAGCTGGGGTCACGATACCGGCGACCAGGTATTGCGGGAGATAGCCCTGCGATTATCCGGGGTATTACGGGATGCCGATCAGATCGCCCGTATCGGCGGCGATGAATTTATCATTCTGGTGGATGATATCCACGATGAAAACAGTGTCACGACGGTAGCAGAAAAGATTATCCATCGCCTGGAAGAGAAGATCAGCCTGAAAGACTCTGCAGCCATCTCCACTCAGGTGCGCGTCAGTGCCAGTATTGGTATCGCCCTCTTTCCCGAACATGGCAAGACACTGGAACAACTTATCAAAGTTGCCGATAAGGCCATGTACCGTGTCAAAAACAGCGGTAAAGCCAGTTACGCGATTGGAAACAACCCGGCCAACGATCTCACCACAGACTAAGCAGCGATATCGCCTCAACCCGTGGGTGTCGACAGGTCCAGGCCGGTGGCTGAACCGATCGCATTCCATAAAACACCGACAACCGCATTCCAGACTTTCTCGATGGTCACCATCAGTAACCCGCGCAGGGTTTTAGCAAAATTGAGTGCCATATCCTCGAGGGAGTCGAGAAAGAAATCCTGCAGGTCGGCATCAATATCTCCGGAAATAACGCCAGCGGCAATTAACTGAGCCTGTTTGGCCAGTGCTTTTAGCTGCCGTTCAGAAAACCCCCGCAACACCGTCACATCCTGATTAATTACCTGTGAGGCGGCACTCTTCATATCTTCAGCCAGTTGATCAGTATTGATAGACATTATCATCTCCCCTATCTTTCAAGAAAGGATTCATAGGTAATGACCTGATCCATTGACACCACCACATCATTTTTGAATGCTGCCACGGCCCCGGGCTTCAGTCCCGAACCGCAATCAACCTGCTTCATCTTCGTCAACACCCTGGAGACATGCTCAAGAGAGTATGAGCTGGGGGCTTTCCCACCATCCATGGCCGCAACGCCTTTAGACTCAAGAAACGCATTGACTTTTTCAGCAACCGAGCTATCCGGCACAGGGCGTGCACTGGCCTGAATAGCCAGAGCATCGACGGAACCAATGATGCGGTTAAACGTCTTTGCACGCTTATCGCAATCTGCGCTGTTTGTGCCCTCGGCAACCGCGGCAAACAGTTCCATGATGTTGATATTGGTCTGGGTAACACCTTTAAACAGAGCAGAGTCATATTTTGGAGCTAACTGTGCAGCACACCCTGTCAGCAACAGGATCAGCAGTACGCAACCCAGCATCAGCCGGTTATCAGCATTCACTCTCATCATCTTCAATACCTCCTGTAATACTCAGATACGCCGCAATGCCGGGCATATCCATTCATGAATTGTGAGGACTCAGGCTTCAACGAACCCGGGCCGCTCGTTAATCAACCAGACAGATATAGGTGCTGATATTCATGGGTGTACTCTGTCGGGTCACACCTGTCCTGACGCCAGCCTTGCTTCAGCGGTTTCTCACATATCAGATACTGTCACAAAAGAGCGGCACGCCATGGTTAAGGCGCAGAAAGCGAATGGAAATAGTCCATGGCAACCCCTTTGAGTGTAGCCAGGCACAGGGGCAATGCCATCAGATGTGACGAAAAACTAAACAGATGTTTTGATAGAGCGATATACTCCGGAAGAGAGCCAGGCCACTGCCGACATGGGTGAACCGGTGCGGTATCACCAACCCATGAGCATAAAATCAGTGTACTGAGTGACTATTAAAAGGCCTGGGAAAACTGTGAACTTACTGTGTCATCTCGCCACAGAGGCTCTGAAGCATCAACCCTTTAACCTGATCTGCAGGCTGAGTCGCCAGTAGATAGTGCAGTTTGGTAAAAGCGGCTTCCAGGGTCAGATCACTGCCGGGAATGACGCCGATCCGGTTCAGCGTTGCCCCGGTCGCATAAGCGCCCTGACTGACCTGGCCCTGCAGGCACTGAGTAACATTGACGATGGTG
Source organism: Amphritea pacifica (assembly GCF_016924145.1). Classification (GTDB taxonomy): domain Bacteria; phylum Pseudomonadota; class Gammaproteobacteria; order Pseudomonadales; family Balneatricaceae; genus Amphritea; species Amphritea pacifica. The sequence goes on from NZ_JAFFZO010000018.1 coordinate 34,780, forward strand.
ACGCCTCGCCGGACGGCATTGTCTAACTCGGCCATCAACTCGCCGTTGGCATCTGGTGGATTACCAGCTCCGTAGGTGTGCAGAACGACACCTTTAACCGCCGGGTTGCTCAGCAGATCCCGGGCTATACGTGCGGAGATACCCGGATAGACCGGCAATATCACCACCGCGTCCGGATTAAAGTCGGGAATTTTAAAATCAGCCGTGCCGCTCTGTAGCAACCGCTCAGCATGCAGTTCGATATTGATGCCCGCCTGTCCCAGCCAGCCGTAGTTTGGCGAGTCAAAGGCATCTAACCCGCTGCTTTTCAGCTTGCTGGCGCGATTGCCTCGCAGCAGGCGTCCATTAAAGCAGATACAAACCTCAGGAATAGCATCGCCTGCGACAAACATCAGCGATGTCAGCAGATTATCCAGCGCATCGTTACGCAGCTGCGCCAGAGGAATCTGCGACCCGGTGACGATCACCGGCTTGTCCATGCCCTGCAACATAAACGACAACATCGATGCGGTATATGCCATGGTATCGGTGCCGTGCAGCAATAGAAAGCCATCGTACTGCTGCCAGTGCGCGGTAATGATACCGCCAAGCTCGGTCCAGTGGTGCGGTTGCAGGTTGGCACTGTCGATCAGCTGTTCCAGCTCCAGCACCTCAAACGCCGGTAGCTCAGACAGACCGGTGGTGCGGCTCAGCTGTGCCCGCAGGCTCTGTTCAAAACCGGCCACCGGAGCATAACCCTTTTCCGAGGCCTGCATCCCGATTGTGCCGCCCGCATAGATAATCAATATTTTTCGTTTCATAGCGCTAATTATGACACTGCCGGGATGATATAAAAAAGCCCGGATAGCTCCGGGCCTCGACTGTTTACTTATGCCTGCAACTTCCAACGGACCTTCTGGCCGGCAAAGAATGGCACGATTGGGCGACCATCCGGCAGGGTAATCTCTTCCGGCAGAGTCCACTCTTCACGTATCAGGGTGATGGTACCTTCATTGCGTGGCAAACCGTAGAAATCGGCGCCAAAGTTACTGGCAAACCCTTCCAGCTTCTCCAGTACTCCCAGCTCTTCAAAGACATGAGCATAGAGTTCGATGGCGCTCCAGGCACTGTAACACCCGGCACAACCACAGGCGTTCTCTTTCGCCTCTTTGGCGTGGGGTGCAGAATCCGTTCCGAGGAAGAATTTGGGTGAACCTGACTGCACCATCTGCCGCAGAACCGCCTGATGGGTATTGCGCTTCAGTACCGGCAGGCAGAAGTTATGGGGACGCACCCCTCCCACCAGCAGGTCATTACGGTTTAACAACAGATGTTGCGGGGTTATAGTGGCTGCGACATTGTCAGACGCGTCCTGCACAAAGTGCGCCGCATCGGCGGTGGTAATATGCTCGAATACCACTTTCAACTGTGGGAAACGCGCCACGATTTTACTCATCTTCTGATCGATAAACTCCTTTTCCCGATCAAAGATATCGATATGGTGATCGGTCACCTCACCGTGCACCAGCAACGGCATCCCCTGCTCTGCCATCACCTCAAACACCGGATACATAGCCTCCAGATCGGTCACTGCGGCGGCCGAGTTGGTTGTAGCACCCGCAGGATAGAGCTTGGCAGCAACCACTCCCGCAGCTTTCGCCTGAATAATATCCTCACCGGAGGTCGCGTTTGTCAGATACAGAGTCATCAGCGGTTCAAAGGTTGAACCTGGTGGACGTGCAGCTTCGATGCGGGTCCTGTAAGCCTGTGCCATCTGTGCATTCACCACCGGCGGCACCAGGTTTGGCATCACAATGGCGCGCTGAAAACAGCGGGCTGTGGCCGGAACGGTTTCCGCCAGCATATCGCCGTCACGGAAATGCAGGTGCCAGTCATCGGGGGTACGGATGGTCAGGGTTGTCATAGAGCGGGAATCCTAAGCGCTGAGAGTATTGAGTCAGCGTATTATAGCGGTGCAGGCGCAGGGCGAAAAGCAAGCAACAGGTTTTCGCTGTTATCCGCTAAAAAGACTTGAAAATTTTCCTGCCGATCCCAATTTTAAACAATACCGGAGGGTCGCTTCTCATGGAGGGCCGTCCGGGCTCTATGTTGATTTATTTTATATCGCTTCTGACGGAGGATATCTTATGAACACAATTGACCTTACCCCTCTCTATCGCAACAGCATCGGCTTTGACCGGCTGGCCTCGCTTCTGGATAGCGCTCTGAGCAGCAGTACAGTCTCATCCGGCTATCCTCCATACAATATTGAGGCGCTTGACGAGAACAGATACGTTATCTCGCTGGCGGTAGCAGGCTTTGAAAAATCAGATATTGATATCACAGTCGATCGGGATCTGTTGATCATTAAAGGATCAAAGCCCGAAGACGAGAACCGAAAATATCTCTACCAGGGGATAGCACACCGCACCTTCGAGCGAAAATTTGACCTTGCCGAGCATATAGAGGTGAGCGGCGCAGAGATGAAAAATGGCCTGCTGAAAATCTCTCTGGTTAAGGAGATTCCCGAGGCGATGAAGCCGAAAGAGATACCGATAAGTGACACCGGTGATGCTCCGCAGCCATCGCTGGATCATCAGCCTGAAACAGTAGATCAGGCACATTGACAGGCAACCCGGCTCAGCTTTCCCAAGGAAAGCTGAGCCATAGATAATAACGACCAACGGATATTTTCCATGGCAAAGCAGTTAACCGCGATCATTATGTTACTAAGCTGTCTGATCTGCAGCCAGACCGCATCAGCCGGCTTGCCGGTAAGCCTGCCTGATCAGGGACCACTGCCATCCCTGGCGCCGATGCTGGAGAAGATCAATCCGGCAGTTGTCAATATCGCCACCTACTCCACCCAGGTGAACCGTTACAATCCGTTACTGAACGATCCCTTTTTCCGCCGTTTTTTTAATTTCCCGGATGCACAGCTAAAACAGTATCAGCAACCGGAAAGACAGCAGCAAAGCGCCGGCTCTGGAGTTATCGTAAATGCCAGTGAAGGCGTTGTCATCACCAATTACCATGTGATCAAAGGTGCAGATGAGGTGCAGGTGAGCCTGATTGATGGCCGTAGTTTTGCCGCTGAGATCATCGGTACCGACCCGGAACTGGATATCGCCATGTTGAAAATCGAGGCAGAACACCTCTCAGAGGTGAGTATTGCCGATTCATCTGCTGTACGGGTTGGCGATTTCGTAGTCGCTATCGGCAACCCTTTCGGGCTGGGACAAACCGTCACAACCGGGATTGTCAGTGCAATTGGTCGCAGCGGCCTGGGCATCGAAGGGTATGAAAACTTTATTCAGACCGACGCATCAATCAATCCGGGCAACTCTGGTGGAGCGCTGGTCAATCTGAGGGGAGAGCTGGTGGGTATCAATACCGCAATTATCGCTCCCGCAGGAGGAAATGTCGGCATAGGCTTCGCGATACCGGCCAATATGGTCAACGCCAGTATGCGCCAGTTACTCGCCTATGGCGAGGTAAAGCGCGGTGATATTGGTCTCGCCGTTCAGGATATTACGCCGCAACTATCGGAAGCGTTTAATCTCAAAAATGGTCAACAGGGGGTCTTGATCACTCAGGTAGATGAACACTCTCCTGCCGCTGCGGCCGGTGTCAAACCGGGGGATATCATAACCCGGATCAATGGCACCAAAACCGGGTCATCTGCCCATTTCCGCAGCCAGATATCGATGTCCGCGATCGGGGATATGCTCAGGCTGGACATTCTGCGGCAGAACAAAACACTGGAGATCGGCGTCAAGGTAGTCGCCCGGGGAGATCTGTCCTACAGTGGAAAAAGTCTCCACCCGCTGCTGGAAGGGGCCCAGTTTGAAAACAATCCCGAAGGCGGTGTCGTGGTATCCGCGGTGAAGCCCAACTCCCCGGCAGCCTACAACGGTCTCCGTCCGGACGATATTTTAGTCAGTGCTAACCGGATCGCACTGCACGATATTGAAACCCTGCGTCGGGCGCTGAGTCATGACCGCTCATCAGTCCTGCTGAAAATCATCAGGGATAATGTATCGCTGTTTCTGGTGATCCGTTAAGTAAACCCGATGCTGCAGACGGCCTACTGACCAACCGCAGACTGGAGCAGTTTAAGCTTGGCAGAACGGGGCAGCGCTTTGATCTGTGCTTCCCTTTTGCACGCTACTGAACGGTTTTCGCAGGGTTCCCTGTAAGCCAGACTGACCGGACGACGGGCCCGGGTGTACCGGGCCCCCAAGCGGTCACTCAGGTTATGCTCCTTAATCCGGCGGTCGGTGTCGGTTGTCACGCCGGTATAAAGAGAACCATCGGCACAACGCAGAATATACACATACCAGCAGGAGGATGGTGCTGACATCAGAGATAATCCAGCTTACTCATATCCAACTCAACCCCGTCAATTGAGGCGAGAAAATTCAGCAAGATCGGATTAACCTGATCGGGTTGCTCCAAAGTCGGCATATGACCGGCATTTTCAATCAGTGCCAGTTGACTGCCCGGTATAAGATCATGCTGAACCTGGGCATCTGATACCGGACAGGCGGAATCATTCTCACCCGTAATGAGCAGTGTCGGACAGCCTATCGTTGCAACCTCCTCAAGCATCGACTGACGCTGAAACAGAACCCGGCCCAGACTGACTAAACCACGCATCTGTTCAGGTTCAAGAAACATCAGATCAAAGCGAAACGTTTCGACCACCGCAGGGTAAAGCAGCTGAACCTCTTCACTGAAATAGATCTGCACAATGCTATCCAGCAGTTCAGCTGTGAGCTCCGCCTGCGTCTCAACTGCATCAATCAGCTGCAGATACTGCTGCTTTTTAGAAGCCGTTTCATCGCTCAGACTCGATCCAATCAGTACCAGACTGGCAACTTCATCCGGGTATTTCAGCGCCAGCTTCGCCCCCCAGAGCCCGGCGGTCGACATCCCCAACACACTATAACGATCGATATTAAGATGTTGCATCAACTGATGGTGGTCTTCTGCAAGACCATCAATACTGAGGCCGCTTTCATTAATCACCTGTGATTGACCATGGGACCAGAGATCCGGCACTATACAGCGGAAATGTTCTGACAGTGATTGCAACTGACGGGCCCAGACTCGGCTATCCCAAAGAAAACTGTGCCCCAGAAGCAGAGGAAATCCGCTTCCCTGATCGAGATAATGCAATTCCCGGTCATTGACTGTAAAACTGGGCATGCTGTTTCCTTGTGCAAAAATGAACCGCTACCGGCGCGAAAAAGTGCGTTCTAATATAAAGAAGTTGCACTCATAACAAAAGCAACACTCTGCTTAAAAAGAGAGCTTACTGCCCAGAACAGGTAATATAAACAGCTATCATAAAAACAGTGAATCACTGTCAGTAATTTATCTGATTCTGATCACCCTGAACCGGCTGCATGCCGATCTGAACAGGTTGAAACCGGTTGTGAGTAGTCACGCTACCACAATCGGGTAAAAGAAGCTGAGTTCCCCTCCGGGGTGCTGGCCGATACACTGTGAAAGACCCTGATAAATTGTCCAATAAAACTGAACTCCGGACCCCTGATGAGCTACACAACTTTCGGTACCATTGTATTATCAGCCATGCTTCTGGCGGGGTGCGCCAACCCGGTCAAACCTGCACACGGGGAATATTCCGGTAGCGGCGGGATGACCCAGTGGAATATTGATCCCATCGTATACCTCTATCACTATCAGCATGGATTCACTGGCAGCGATGCTCTGGGTTACGATGAGCAGTTGCAAACCGTCTGGTCCCGCCTCGGTGCGGCCGTCACCTGTAATATCCGCTATAACAAACAGGATATGATCCAGCGACTGATACAGCGGTTTGGCGAGAAAGCGATCACTCACGAACTGAACGGTATCGGATTCCATAGCGTGCAAAGCCGTAAAGTCCCTGACTTTTGCAATCGTTCAAGGGTCAAGAAAATCACCTCAGCGTTACAGCGATATCGCAGAGGCCAGTTCGACTGAACTCATACTTCACCTCATCTACTGGCGGTAGAATATTATCTATCGGGGCGATCACTGCTCTGACAGGGATTCTGTCAGCTCTGGCATGGACAACACGGCTTCACACTGTTCGGTAATTCTGGGGAGCTCAGCCGCCAGTTTGTCGATGGGGAAATCGATTTCAGGCCAGTCACTCTTAATACAATGTTCTGAAATATTCCCCCTGAGCAGAGTGTGGGACCAGGCTTGCCACTCTGGATTTTTGAGCGTCATAACACTGAGAAAATCGGCAAACTGCAGCAGCGTCAGCAGCTGTCTGACAGGCAAGGAAAGCTCATCACACTGCCAGAAGTCACTTTGATGGTGCAATAACAATGTCTTGGTAAGCGAATCCGGCAAGCGCCATTGCCGGGCGACAAGACAGCCTAGCTCAGTATGGTTGAAGCCAAATTGCTGATCTTCCAGGTCATTCAGCTCATCAGGTGAGTCCCACCCAGTCTGATCAATTAATTCAACCGTATCCGCTGCTATCTGTAACATAATGAACCGGCCTAGATCATGAATTAAGCCGCTGATGTAAGCCAGTTCAGGATTAACGTTAAAATCAGTGGTATGTTCAGCCAGAAAGCGACACATCCGAGCGGTTTCGACTGAGTGTCGCCAACACATCGTGATTCCAGGTCGGGTAACCTCGAGAAACGGAATTTTAACAAGCGTTTTCATAAGCTCCAGGGTTTTGAAAACCCCAATCCGCTCCAGTGCGTGTTCAAGATTATAGACTGGCTTATCCTGACCATGTGGCATGGCGTGCGCATATGAAAGCACCCTGGCGGCCAGGGGCGGGTATTGCTCTGCTAAAGCCGCAACTTTGATATAAAAATCAACAGAGTCACAACTCAACTGCTTTAGTTCATCAATAACCGAAGGGGCTATTGGCAGGTATTCGATCTCATCATTTACAAAATCTAGATCGATTAACTTCTGATACTGGTCGCTATTTTTGTTCATTTGCTCCCCTTCCACTGAGACTGGCTGTAAAGCGTTTCGTTCTCCAGGAGTAACAACAATGACTCACTCAACCATGCTCACCAGAAGCGATTGAGAAGCGATTGACAACTGATAAGCGTAACAATCGAAATGAGTTAAAAGTATATAAAGACTAGCTTAAACCATTCACTTCGCCGCAAAAATAGGAAAAAGTCTTAATAAGGATACACTCTCAGGCGGTGCCTGCTTTGAGCAGCACCGCCTGACACTGTTCAGAGATTGCCGGCAGCTGCGCCACCAGTTGATCGACAGGGAAGTCGACCTCTGGCCAGTTTTTATGTATACAGAATCCGCAGATAGCCCCTTTTAGCTGAGTGGCGGACCAGGCTGGCCATTCCGGATTCTTTATCAAAAAAACACTGAGAAAATCGGCAAACTGGACAATCGTCAGCAGTTGCTTAAAAGGCACCGAGACGGAATCATAACGCCACAGATCATAATCATGATGCAGCCGTAACATACTGGTGAGGGTACGGGGAAGGTTCCAGTGTTGCGCGGCCAGATAACCCACTTCGGCATGGGTAAATCCATAAGTCTGCTGCTCTACATCGGAAAGCTCTTCCGGAGAGTTCCAACCCTTTGTATCCACCACTTCAACCGCTTTAACGGCGATCTGCAGCAGCACGAAGCGGCCTATATCATGGAGTAAACCTGCCATATAGGCCAGATCGCTACTGACATTGAAGCCCGGTGTATTCTGTGCCAGAAAGCGGCTGAACCGGGCCGTCTCAAGGGAGTGCCGCCAACCAATCTTATGTCCAGGGTTGGCTGGTTCAAATACCGGTACTGCAGTCAGCTCCTGCATCAGCGCCAGTGTATCGAAAACCCCCATCCGCTCGAGCGCTTTCTCAATATTATAAACCGGCTTCAAAGGACCACAGGGAACCCTGTGCGCAGCAGAAAGTACCTTTGCCGCCAGTGGCGGATCCTGTTCGGCAAGCTCTGCCACCTTGGAATAGAAATCGATAGCATCGTGACTCAGCGTACTCAGTTGCTCAACCACAAAGGGTATCAGAGGCAGATTATCAATTCGGTCTTTTACAAAATCGAGTGTAAATATCCGTTTACGATCCTCATCCATCGTTATCACCTTCGTGTTCGTCAATAACAGGTACTGATACGCTAACCTGCCACAGGCTCACAGTATAAGTTATTATATTTGTTGTTAATTATACACTCAGATTATCGGCCACTTAGTCAGAAATTACAGTCTGACACCGACCGGACTTCACACTACCGGATCGGCCAACCCGCCGTTAGTGAGCATCCGGCAAAATCAAACCATGATTGTGCAGAACCTCTTCGCCAAACCAGGCCAGATTTTCATGCAACTGAACCACTTCACCGACAATAATCAGCGCGGGGGCCGGTAGCTGAGCCTGGTTCTGAAGTTCAGGCAGGCTCTCTAATGTGCCGGTCAGCACCTGCTGATCAGCCCGGGTACCATTTGAGACTATCGCGGCGGGCGTCGCTGCAGATTTACCGTGCGCAATGAGTTGCTCACACAGTGAACTCAGGGTATGCAACCCCATATAGAAAACGATGGTTTGATTCGGATGAACCAACTCATCGAAGTTAAGATCTGAAGTACGGTTCTTCAACTGTCCGGTCACCAACTTAACTGACTGAGCATAATTGCGGTGAGTCAGAGGAATACCCGCATAGGTTGAACAGGCACTGGCTGCGGTAATACCGGGCACCACCTGAAAGGGGATATTATGCTGTTTCAGCGTTTCCAACTCCTCCCCTCCCCGGCCGAAAATGAACGGATCACCGCCCTTAAGCCGTAACACCCTGCGTCCCTGCAGCGCATGCTTTACCAGTAGCTCATTAATACCGGCCTGCGGCAGAGTATGATTATCACGGCGTTTTCCAACAAAGATACGGTCTGCATCGCGGCGACACAGGTCTACAATTTCAGGTGAAACCAACTGATCATAGAGAACAACATCGGCTTGCTGCATCAGCCTGAGTGCCTTGAAAGTCAGCAGTTCCGGATCACCGGGACCGCCTCCCACCAGATAGACCTCCCCCACCTGATGCTCAGGATCGGCGGTCTCCAGCGCAGTTTCCAGCAGTGCCCGGGCTTCTCGGTCCCGCCCGGCAAACACTTTCTCGGCAATCTGCCCCTGCAACACCTTCTCCCAGAAAATACGGCGACGCTCTACACTGCTAAACGTCGCTTTAACCTGTTGCCGGAACTGTCCCACCAGCCGCCCCAGCCGGCTATAGCCCTGTGGAATCCAGGTTTCCAGTTTAGCCCGGAGTAACCGGGCCAGCACCGGCGACTCTCCCCCGGAGGAGATGCCGATCACGATCGGGGAACGGTCAACAATAGCCGGAAAAATAAAGGTACACAGAGGCTGATTATCAACAACATTGACCGGAATATGGCGCTCAACCGCATCGAAATGAACCCTTTCGTTAAGCTGATCATCATCGGTGGCGGCAATCACAAGATAAGCCTCATCCAGCAGGGCTGGATGGTATTCGCCAATAATCACCTGCCCGTTATGCAGCTCGATCAGTTCGACAAGCTCCGGTTCCACCTTATGTGCAACCACAATAACCCGCGCACCCGCACGGGTCAGCAGGGTTGCTTTACGCAGGGCAACCTGTCCGCCACCGACCAGCAGGGCCGTCCGATCATTCAGCTTAAAAAATAATGGCAGGTAATCCAATGTGTCATCCTCTGAAAAGCGGCTGGGTGAACCGGTGAAAAAGCAGCGTTTAACATCGCCCCTATTTTAAAGACGCTCTGTTGAAAAGATAGCAGAAAAGAGCCCGCTGGTAGCGGGCTCTTGGGTTCTCTCAGTGAGAGATCTATTTTGGCAGGAAGTCCATCACATTGACCGGTTTGGCCTGCTCCTGGTCTGCGGCGGGGGTTGCCGGATGCAAACCACATTCCCGGGTTTCCGGGTTTTCCCACCACCAGCGCCCGGCCCTGACATCCTCGCCGACAGCGATGGCGCGGGTACAGGGGGCACAACCAATACTGGGATAGTGCTGGTCATGCAGCTCATTGTAGGGCACTTTATGGGCGTGGATATAGGCCCACACCTCTTTTTCAGTCCAGTCCGCCAGGGGATTGAACTTATCGATGCCGTTACCCTCATCAAACTCTTTAAAGCCAATCTCATCGCGGGTAACGGACTGCTCCCGGCGCAGACCGGTAATCCAGGCTTCCCGTGCAGCCAGAGCCCGTTTCAGGGGCTTAATCTTACGTACAAAACAGCACCCCTTGCGCATCTCCTGGCTTTCATAGAAGGCATTGACACCATTTTCCCGGACATACTGCTCGACATCCGCCGCCTCAGGGTAGTACACCTCAACCGTCAGATTGCGGTACAAAGCCTGAACATCGGTCAGCAGCTTTAATGTTTCTTCGGGTAAACGACCGGTATCCAACACAAACATGCCGATCTGCGGTGTATGCTTGCTGATCAGGTCGGTAATCACCACATCTTCCGCCCCCAGACTGTTGGCAAATACAACCGTCCCTTCTGCATATTCCGCAACGGCCTGCTGCAGTACAGAGATCGTATGGGCTATCTTCGCTTCAAGTTCAGCGATTATTGGTTCGCTCATCACTATGGTCCCTGATCAGTTACTGACGGAAAATGGGTCGTTCATCATCAGCGCAGCCCTGATAGTGGACCGGGATCTCACCAAAGGCGCTGGTAATATCATCGCTGTAACGGTCAGCAGGAATCGCAAACGCATCAAAGCCACAACGCTCCATATATTCCAGGCGGTCACGGGTGACATCGCCTTCAGCACGCAGCTGTCCGGCAAACCCTGAACGACGCAGGATCCGGGCAAAACTAAATCCCCGACCATCAGTAAAGGCCGGAAACTCAACTGCTATCAGAGCGAGCTTATCCAGGTGCTGGAGCAACAGATTCAGATCCTGATCGCCGTTGATACGCACACCAAGTTTACCCTCAGCGCTCAGCAATGCCTCGCTATGTTCAGCAAACAGCTCATAGGGCACAACAATATCTTCACTGAGATGTGCGGAAAAATCAGCTTCATCAACCAGCAACCAACTGTCTTCGGTTACAGCACGATTAATTAACAGTGGCATAAACTCTCTCCTTAAACGGATCAAGGCCGATGCGGCGTACGGTCTCGATAAAACGTTCATCTTCAAAGCGATTTTCTACATACACCTGCAGAATCTTCTCAATGGTATCGGCCACTTCAGCCTGAGGCACCGCTTTACCAATGATCTTACCCAGAGAGGCATCTTCCCGGGATGACCCTCCCAGAGTGATCTGGTAGAAATCCTCACCGCCTTTATCAACCCCCAGAATACCGATATGGGCAACATGGTGGTGGGCACAGGCGTTAATGCAGCCAGACATGTTCAGTTTGATATCACCGATATCGTAGAGGTAATCCAGATCATCAAACTTTTCATTGATCTTCTCAGCGACCCCCAGTGTATGGGCATTTGCCAGGGAGCAGAAATCAAACCCCGGGCAGACGATCATGTCGGTCAGGGTACCGATATTCGGGCGAGCCAGATTCAGATCGCGCAATGACTGCCACAGGGTGTAAAGATCACCGGCAGCAACATGGGCGAACACCAGATTCTGATCGTGTGTACTGCGGATCTCACCAAAGTTATAGGTATCGGCAAGATCAGCCACCGCATCCAGCTGCACATCGGTAATATCGCCCGGTGGCTTGAGATGGGGCTTCAGCGAAATAACAACCGCACGGTAACCAGCAACCTTATGCTCCCGGGTATTACGCTCATACCAGGCACGGAAATCAGCATTGTCTTCCAGCTGATTTTCCAGCACCGAGAGGCCATCCACTGCATCAGCCGCATATGGATGGGGCTCAAAGTACCCTTTAATTTTAGCGATATAGTCATCGGTCAGCGCCAGCCCGGTGCGACGAATGATCTCCCATTCCGCATCAACCAGCTTTCTGAACTCATCGATACCCAGGGCATTAACCAGTATCTTAATACGCGCTTTGTATTTGTTATCACGACGACCATTGAGGTTATAGACCCGCAAAATCGCTTCCAGATAAGTCAGCAGATCCTGCTGTGGCAGAAATTCACGGATCACCTTACCGATGACCGGCGTACGACCCAGGCCACCCCCCACCAGTACTTCAAAACCCGTCTCTCCGGCAGCATTCTTCACCAGATGCAAACCGATATCATGCACCCGGGAAGCCGCACGATCTTCCGGACCACCGGTCACTGCAATTTTGAATTTACGGGGCAGGTAAGCAAACTCCGGATGCAGGGTGGTCCACTGACGAATCATCTCACACCATGGCCGTGGATCTTCTATCTCATCCGGAATAACCCCGGCGAAATGATCAGTGGTGGTATTTCGCAGACAGTTACCACTGGTCTGAATCGCATGCATCTGCACTTCCGCCAGTTCTGCCAGAATATCAGGCACCTCTTCCAGCTTCGGCCAGTTCAGCTGAACATTGGTGCGGGTCGTAAAGTGGGCATAGTTTTTATCATATTTACGGGTGATATCGGCCAGCTTACGCACCTGAACAGAGTTCATCAGTCCATACGGCACGGCGATACGCAGCATCGGAGCCTGACGCTGAATGTAAAGGCCATTCATCAGACGCAGGCCACGGAACTCCTCATCGGGAATTTCACCTGCCAGAAAACGGCGGGTCTGATCGCGATATTGCTCGACCCGCGCATTGATCAGATTCTGATCCTGTTCATTATATTGATACATCGTATATTAACGCCGGCTAACCGGCCCTCACCCTTTAAAAATTAACATTCAGAAATTCAGTTTTACGCCTGCAAACCGCGACTCAACCGGCCAGTACAAAACGCATGCCGATTGCCAGTAACAGGGTGCCCATAATTGGCTGAATCACCCTGGGCGACAACTTACTGCCAAAGTGACTGCCCAGAAATACCCCCGGCAGCGAACCAACCACCAGACAGAGCAGCAACCAGAGATCGACATTTCCCATGGTGTAGTGGCCAGCTCCGGCAATACCGGTCAGTACCACGGCATGCACCAGATCAGTTCCCACCAGCGTCTGCATACTCATCCGCGGATAGAGCAAAATCAATAACGCGGTACCCAGCGCACCCGCCCCCACGGAGGAAAGTGTCACCAGGCCACCGAGAACAACCCCCATCATCAGCGTTACATAGGGGCGGTAGCGACGCCCATGCTTTTCAAACCGGGTGCCTTCAAGCTTCACCACCGACGCGCGGATCCTGGCACGAAAAAATACCGCCACCGAGGTCAGCACCAACGACACACCCAGCGTGATGTTCATCAGGTGCTCAACTTTTTCCAGACCACCAAGCCCATCAAGATAGTGCAGGGTCATCAATGCACCGGGGATACTACCACCCAGCAGGAAAAACACCACCCGCCACTCAACCAGTTTCTTGCGGGCATAGGAGATACTGCCACCGAACTTGGTTATCGCCGCATACAGCAGATCTGTACTCACCGCAGTGACCGGAGGGATGCCAAAGCCTACAATCAGAATAGGTGTCATCAGAGCACCGCCCCCTATTCCGGTCAGACCGACAATAAAACCAACCACCAGGCCGGCAAAGCTGTATGCTATTTCCATCAACGTTCTCAGCTGCCATCGAATAAACAGAGCCATCTTATTTCAGACGGATCACCGCAAAATCAGAATGAGCTATAATAGCGACCACCTCTTATAACGCAAAATAATAATTATTAATTTGTTAATTCTTTTTCGATATAAGAGATATTCACACGACCATCCAGCACGGATATGACCAAGTTCACCTCTTATATTCCAAAAAGCTATTAAAACATTCCAACATATTCTTTTTGATTTTAAAGATAGATCTGCCATAATGGCCGCCAATAATTAGGTAGCGTGCGTTTTATGCCAACCGACTCTGAAGGACGGTGGCAAATCGACGCTGCCATAACATTTATCAGCTATGTGGAAAGAGTTAATCACTATGAGTCAATTGCCGGAACACAGACTGACCCATCTGCGTCAGCTGGAAGCAGAAAGCATACACATTATTCGCGAAGTAGCGTCGGAGTTCGAAAACCCGGTTATGCTTTACTCCGTCGGCAAAGATTCCGCCGTAATGCTGCATCTGGCCCGCAAAGCGTTCTATCCGGGCAAGCCACCTTTTCCGCTGATGCATGTTGACACCACCTGGAAATTCAAAGAGATGATCAGCTTTCGTGACAAAATGGCGGAAGAGGCCGGTATGGATCTGATTGTACATGTCAACCAGGAAGGCGTGGATATGGGTATCAGCCCCTTTACCCATGGCTCGAAAAAGCACACCGACATCATGAAAACTCAGGGCCTGAAGCAGGCGCTGAACAAGTACAAATTCGATGCTGCCTTTGGTGGCGCCCGCCGCGATGAGGAGAAGTCCCGTGCCAAAGAGCGGGTATTCTCCTTCCGTGACAAAAACCACCGCTGGGACCCGAAAAATCAGCGGCCAGAACTGTGGAACACCTTCAACACCCGCATCGATAAAGGTGAAAGCATCCGTGTATTCCCTTTGTCTAACTGGACCGAACTGGATATCTGGCAGTATATCTATCTTGAGAGCATCCCAATTGTACCACTCTACTTTGCAGCTGAACGCCCAATAGTGGTCCGCGATGGCGTTGAGATCATGGTGGATGATGAACGTTTGCCACTGGAAGAGGGCGAAGTGCCTGAGATGAAGATGGTCCGTTTCCGTACCCTCGGCTGCTACCCACTGACCGGTGCCGTTGAATCATCGGCCCAAACCCTGCCTGAGATTATTCAGGAGATGCTGCTGACTACTACATCGGAGCGTCAGGGCCGGGTAATCGATAACGACAGCGCGGGATCGATGGAGCAGAAGAAGATGGAAGGTTACTTCTAACACTGTTGCCACAGACGCTAACCCTTTCATTCAGTTGTAACGGTTACTGTCTTTCCAGAATTTCAGTGACTGCACTGTACAGAATTTAAGAATACGGAACACAATCATGAGTCATCAGTCCGATCTGATCGCCAGCGATATCGAAGCTTACCTGGCACAACATGAAAACAAAGAGCTGCTGCGCTTTCTTACCTGCGGTAGCGTAGATGATGGTAAATCGACCCTGATCGGTCGCCTGCTGCACGATTCTAAAATGATCTATGAAGATCAGCTGGCAGCACTTCAATCAGATAATGCCAAAGTCGGCAATGCCGGAGGGGAGCTGGATCTGGCGCTGCTGGTGGATGGTTTGCAGGCCGAACGTGAACAGGGCATCACTATCGATGTGGCCTACCGCTACTTCTCAACCGACAAGCGTAAATTTATCATCGCTGACACCCCCGGGCATGAGCAGTACACCCGCAACATGGCTACCGGTGCGTCGACCTGCGATCTGGCTATCATTCTGATCGATGCCCGCCATGGCGTACAGGTTCAGACCAAGCGTCACAGTTTCATCGTCTCTCTGCTGGGTATCAAACATACCATCGTAGCGATCAACAAGATGGACCTGGTAGACTACAGCGAAGCCCGCTACGAGGAGATTAAACAGGATTACCTCAACTTCGCCAAAGATCTGGACCTGAAAGATATCCACTTCGTACCATTATCCGCTTTGAAAGGCGATAACGTCGTTAACCTGAGCGAACATATGCCCTGGTATAATGAAGCGCCTCTGATGCAGTATCTGGAAACAATTGAGATCGCCAATGACCAGAACTTCGATCAGCTGCGCTTTCCGGTTCAGTATGTTAACCGTCCCAACCTGGATTTCCGTGGTTACTGCGGCACTCTGGGTTCCGGCATTGTCCGCCCCGGTGATGCCATTACGGTACTGCCATCAGGCAAGAGCAGCCGGGTAAAATCGATTGTCTCTTTCGAGGGTGAACTGCAGGAAGCCTTCCCGCCGATGGCGGTAACTCTGACACTGGAAGATGAGATCGATATCAGCCGTGGCGATATGATTGTCCACAGCAGCGATAATGTCCGCGTCAGCAACCGCTTCGATGCCATGGTTGTATGGATGGCCGAACAGGAGCTGATGCCTGGCCGTCAATATGATATCAAGATGGCAACCCAAACTGTTGCGGGGGGTATCAGCAGCATCCGTCACTGCGTTGATGTCAATACCCAGCAACAGCACCCGGCGGCTACGTTGAAGCTGAATGAGATTGGCCGTTGTGAAATAACCCTTGAACGCCAGGTAGTGACTGATAATTATCGCACTCACCACACCACCGGATCATTTATCATCATTGACCGTCTGACCAATATCACGGTTGCCGCGGGCATGATTGCGGCTGACGATATTGATAACAGTGCAGTCAGCGATCATCTGGTCACCACCAGCAGCGCCATCAGTAAACAGGACAGAGAACGTCGCTTCGGCCAGAAAGCAATTACCCTGGTGATTCAGGGGGGGTCTCAGGAACAGCGTAACACGCTGCTGTACACCACCGAGCGTCAACTGTTCAATCAGGGACGTGCCGTCGCCGTGCTGAACGGGGAAACGGCTGAAAACGCGGGGCGCATTGCCAGTCTGTTCAATGACAACGGTCTGCTGGTACTGACCGATGCCACATCGGCCCTGCCTGAAGGGACTCTGATTGTCGATCTGGATGGTGCGGCAGCGGATCTCAGTCTGAACGCAACTGCACAATCGGTCGCTGCACAGGCCAATGCTATTCTGGAACTGTTGCGGGAAAACGGCGCTATCTGATCCTCATGGATTCAGATCACAGATGTCCGGGCCTGATTTGGTTCAGGCCCGGCCAGTCATTCAGCGAGGGCCGGCCGGGCGTTTCGGCCAGACCGTCCGTTTTTTATGACGCAGGTGCAGAAAAATTGAGGCACATCAACCATAAAGCTATACCGGAAAGCCTCCAAAATCGGTAAACTTTAGAACTTTCTAATTTTAAGGCAGTTCCGGTAGTCTGATACCGGTGATGATGTAACAAATCTTATGACTGATTATCTGCTAATAATTATCAGCACCGTTCTGGTAAACAACTTCGTACTGGTTCAGTTTCTCGGACTGTGCCCCTTTATGGGCGTATCCAATAAACTGGAAACAGCGATGGGGATGTCACTGGCCACCACCTTTGTGCTAACCCTTTCATCGATTTGCAGTTATCTCGTATACACCTACCTGCTGGCGCCGCTGGATCTGACCTATCTCAAAACCATCTCCTTTATACTGGTGATTGCAGTGGTGGTGCAGTTCACCGAGATGGTGGTCCGAAAAACCAGCCCCCTGCTCTACAAACTGCTGGGGATCTTTCTTCCCCTGATCACCACCAACTGTGCCGTTCTGGGTGTGGCACTGTTAAATATCAAGAAGATGAACGGCTTTATCGAGTCGATCGCTTATGGGTTTGGTGCCGCGGTAGGTTTTTCCCTGGCACTGATTCTGTTTTCCGCTATGCGGGAGCGCATCACTGTGGCTGATGTACCGGGCCCATTCCAGGGTACCGCCATCGGCATGGTGACCGCGGGCCTGATGTCACTCGCCTTTCTCGGTTTTACCGGTCTGGTTCAGTTTTAAGGAGTTACCGTGAGCGCTGTATTAATTGCCGTGCTGGTATTGTTAGGACTGGGCCTGGTATTCGGTATCCTGCTGGGCTACTCCTCAATCCGCTTTAAGGTCGAAGGCAACCCTCTGGTTGACCAGGTCGATTCTCTGCTGCCCCAGACGCAGTGTGGTCAGTGCGGGCATCCGGGATGTCGCCCCTATGCTGAAGCGATCGTCAATAATGATGAGGCCATTAACAAATGCCCTCCCGGCGGTCAGGGCACTATCGAAGCGCTGGCCGATCTGCTGGATGTGGAGGCTATTCCGCTGGACGCTGAACACGGCGAAGAGCAGATCAAAAAGGTCGCCTACATCCGCGAAGATGAGTGTATCGGTTGTACCAAGTGTATTCAGGCCTGCCCGGTTGACGCTATCCTCGGTGCGGCAAAACAGATGCACACGGTGATTGTGTCAGAATGTACCGGCTGTGATCTCTGTGTCGAGCCCTGTCCTGTTGATTGTATTGATATGCTACCCATCGAAACCACACTGAACAGCTGGCAATGGCCAGTACCCAAATCCGGTGTTGAACTGATCGCCACGGACCGTCACCCCGGTATTGCACTGGAGGCTGATGCATGAAAAACACAGTCAAAGTGCATAGCTTCCATGGCGGGATCCATCCCCCTGAAAATAAGAAACAGTCGACCGGAGCCCCGATCGCAATAGCTCCGCTTCCTTCACGGGTGATACTGCCGTTGCAACAGCATATCGGTCTGCCCGCTGAACCGGTTGTCAGTGTTGGTGACAGGGTTTTAAAGGGTCAGTTGGTTGCTGAAGCGGTTGGACGGATCAGTGCTAATATTCACGCCTCGATCTCCGGTACCGTGGTCGCGATAGAGCCCCATCCGGTCCCGCATATGTCGGGGATGGAAGCGGGCTGCCTGATCATTGAATCCGATGGCCGGGATGAGTGGATTGAACATCAGGGGCTGGAGGATTACACCCAACTGCCAAAACAGGAACTGATCGAGTATATCCGTCGGGCGGGCGTTGCCGGTATGGGTGGCGCTGGCT
Organism: Amphritea pacifica; assembly: GCF_016924145.1. Classification (GTDB taxonomy): domain Bacteria; phylum Pseudomonadota; class Gammaproteobacteria; order Pseudomonadales; family Balneatricaceae; genus Amphritea; species Amphritea pacifica. The sequence goes on from NZ_JAFFZO010000018.1 coordinate 53,349, forward strand.
TTCCTACCGATGTAAAACTGCATCTGGGCGACGATCATATCGTCAACACTCTGATCATCAATGCCGCAGAGTGTGAACCCTACATCACCGCAGATGATATGCTGATGCGGGAGCGGGCAGACGAGGTGTTGGGCGGTATTGAGATCATCGCACACCTGCTGAAACCGCTGCATATTATGGTCGGTATTGAGGATAACAAGCCCCAGGCCATCCGTGCCCTGCATGCAGCCCTGGATAACAGTCCCCTCAATCTCGATATCGTTATCACCCCTACCAAATACCCCTCCGGAGGTGAAAAACAACTGATCAAGCTGCTAACCGGGATAGAGGTCCCCAGCGGCAGAATTCCGGCAGATGTCGGTATTGTGTGCCAGAATATCGGTACCACCACTGCAATCTACCGGGCGGTTATCCATGGCGAACCTCTGATTTCACGTATCGTCACAGTGACCGGCCAGGCGGCTGGCCACAAGCAGAACTATGAGGTACGTATAGGCACCCGTTTCGCGGATCTGCTGGATCACTCTGAAGTGAGACGCGAACAGATGCATCGCCTGATTGTCGGGGGCCCGATGATGGGTATCACAGTGATCAATGAGCAGATTCCGGTGATTAAAACCACCAACTGTCTGATCGCAGGCACCATCGGGGAGATGCCCCCACAACCCCCGGCACAAGCCTGCATCCGCTGTGGCATGTGCGAGCAGGTATGCCCGGCAGAGCTGCTGCCGCAACAGCTGCACTGGTTTGCTAAAGGCAAAGAGTTTGAGAAAGCCCGCCATCATAACCTGTTCGATTGTATTGAATGTGGCGCCTGCTCATACGTCTGTCCAAGCAATATTCCACTGGTGCAATATTACCGCTTTGCTAAGGCGGAGATCCGCAAAGAGGATGAGGAACAGCGTAAAGCCGACCATGCCAGGATCCGTTTTGAAGCCCGCTTAGAACGTCTTGAGCGGGAAAAAATAGAGAAAGAGGAACGTCGTAAACAGCGCGCAATTGAAGCCGCTGCAGCGCAGGCGGCGAAAAAAGATGCCGCGCTGAACATCACCTCATCATCCGCTGACAACCGCCCTGCTGCGGCCTCCGCTCCTGACCTGAAACAGCTGAAAAGCAATGCAGCCATCGCCCGCACTAAGCTTAGAAAAGCGGAGAAAGCACTGACCAATGCTCAGGAAAAAGGCCTCGACGGCATTGAGACGCTGCAGGCCACCCTGCAACAACTACAGGTTAAATCAGAGCAAGCGGAAAAAGCCTATGCTGATGCCCAGAGTGCGCCGGCTTTGCAGCAAGCCCCAAGCGCACCAGTGACCGACATTAAACAGCTGAAGAGTCATGCCGCCATTGCGCGTACCAAACTGAAGAAAGCGGAGAAGCAGCTGGCGGCGGCACAGGAAACCGGTGACGCTGATATCGATGCGCTGAAAGCTCAGGTCGCTGAACTACAGGCCAAAAGCATCGCCGCTGAAAAAGCCTATAGTGAAGCGGAAAACGGTAACAGCCCGGCCACAACTCCCGGTATTGATACAACTGAACTGGAAGCGGATATCGCCGCACTGCAGAGCAAAGTCGACAAAGCAGAGAGTGCCTGGAAAACCGCGGCAGAGTCCGGCAGTCCGGCTGCCGATAAGATGGCCGCAGGGGTCGAGAAACTGAAAGATAAGCTGAAAGCACTGCAGGATGAGCTGGCAACGATCCGCGCCTCAGCATCCCCAGCTCCGGCGACGGCAGTCGACAGTACCGCGCTGGAAGCCGATATCGCGGCAATGCAGGCCAAAGTCGACAAAGCAGAGAACGCCTGGAAGGCGGCGGTTGAATCTGGCAGCCCGGCGGCCGACAAGATGGCCGCCGGGGTCGAAAAACTGAAAGATAAGCTGAAAGCGCTGCAGGATGAGCTGGCACAGATAAAGGCCGGCTCAACAGCAAAAGCAACGTCAGACTCCGGGACAGCTGCGAGCGTCAGTATCAAAGAGCTGAAACAGCAGGTGTCGATTATGCGCACCAAGCTGAAAAAGGCGGAAAAACAGCAGGCTGAACTGGCAGAGGGAGAGAAAGACCCCGCTCTGGAAGCTGAAATAGCTGAACTGCGAGCCCGCCATGATGCCGCGCAGGCGCTGTTTGATGCAGCCGAAGCGGAAAAAGCCGCCGCCGCAGCGCAACAGGGTATCGACCTGAAACAACTTAAGATCGATGCGGCAATGGCGCGAGCGGCAGTCACCAAGGCTGAGCGGGCACTGAGTAAAGCGGAGCACGATCTTAAGCAAACGCTTGAAGAGGAACTTCTGGCAGCCCGGGCTAAGGCAGAAAAACTGAATTCGACGCTGGAACGTTTTTCAGAATAACATTGAACCATTATTAACCAGACGTTGACAGAAACGTCGCTAATAACCCGTTTCTATTCAATAAAGCGGCAGACCTGAGTACATAGAATGGCACTGATCCGAATCACATCACCCCACGCCCACCGCGCCGGCAGCACCGGCAACGTGATGCTAACGGTGCTGATCGCAACCCTCCCCGGGCTGGCTGCACTAACCTTCTTTTTTGGCTGGGGCTCCCTGATTCAGATAATCTGGGGAACCTTGCTGGCCGTGGCCATGGAGGCTGCGATTGTCAGACTGCGTAAGCGACCTGTCAGTTTCTACCTGACCGACTACAGTGCCGTTGTTACGGCGGTACTGCTGGGACTGGCGCTGCCTCCGTTTGCCCCCTGGTGGGTGATGACGGTGGGCATCATCGTTGCAATTGTCATTGCCAAGCAACTGTATGGTGGTATGGGCAATAACCCGTTTAATCCTGCTATGGTCGCCTACGCCCTGCTGTTAGTATCGTTTCCGGTGCAGATGACCAACTGGGCAGCACCGTTTGTTATGACCGGTGAGGGCTGGTCAGTGCTCTCTCTGGGAGAGACACTGGGTGCCATTTTTGGTAGTGCAGGCACGGCAGTTGATGCTCACACGATGGCGACACCGCTGGATATTATGCGTCACCGGGGGGGATTCACCACTGAAGAGATGTGGGTTGAAAATGCACTATTGGCCAACGGCATCGGGGCCTGGCATGCGGTCAGTGCCGCCTATTTCATGGGTGGTGTCTTTCTGCTGTACAAAAAGATCTTCACCTGGCATACCCCGGTGGCAATGCTGGGAAGCCTGACGATTATATCCACTCTGTTTTACCTGCTGATGCCGGACCAGTTCCCTGATCCCTTCTTCCACCTGACGGCCGGAGCGACCATGCTGGGAGCGTTCTATATCGCGACCGACCCGGTCACGTCAGCCACCAGCAACAGAGGCAAACTCTGGTTTGGTGCCGGCATCGGCCTGCTGATATTTGTTATCCGCAGCTGGGGTAACTACCCGGATTCGGTCGCCTTCGCGGTCCTGCTGATGAATCTCTGCGCACCCTTTATCGATCAGTACACTCAGCCCCGCAGCTACGGCCATGCAAAACCCAACCGGGGGATGAAGTAATGGAGATGTTGACTGCTATCCGTAACAGCGCTCTGGGACTGAGCATCTTTGCCGTCATCACTTCTGGCGCCATCGCACTGACTCAGGTGTCGACCAAATCGCAGATAGAGATCAATGAGCGGGAAGCACGGGCAAAAGCCCTCTATCAGATCATTCCGAAAGAGAGTATTGATAATAACCTGCTGGAAGATACCGTTGAGATCAACGATCCAGCCCTGACCGCCAGCAATCAGCCCGTTGAAGCATTCCGGGGCCGCCGTAATGGGCAGGTGGTCACGGTGATCATCCCGGTGACAGCACCCGATGGTTACACCGGCAACATCAATATGATTGTGGGCATCAATGCGGATGAATCCGTCGCCGGTGTCCGGGTCCTTGCCCATAAGGAAACCCCGGGGCTGGGCGATAAGGTCGAACTGAAAAAGTCTCGCTGGCTACTCAGCTTTGACGGCCAGCGTTATGAAGGGGATGATGACCCGACCTGGGCGGTGAAAAAAGATGGCGGACGCTTCGATCAGTTTACCGGAGCGACCATCACCCCCCGAGCAGTGGTTAACGCAACTGCCCGGGCAATTCACTATTTTCGTGAACACAAAACTGCACTGCTTGAAACCCGGTCAGACCTGAACGCCACAGCGGCGGGAGCTGAATAATATGGCCAATGATTACCGTAAAATTACCCTCGACGGGCTCTGGGACAACAACCCGGCACTGGTGCAACTGCTTGGCCTCTGCCCGCTCCTGGCAGTCACCGGCACCGTGGTCAATGCTATAGGGCTGGGGCTGGCCAGCACCATTGTGCTGATGGGCTCCAACCTCTCTATCTCAATGTTCCGCAAATTTATTCCGGAATCGGTACGCCTGCCGGTATTTGTCATGATTATCGCCTCATTCGTTACCTGTATTGAACTGCTGATGCAGGCATTTACTTATGAGCTGTACACCATCCTTGGCATCTTTATCCCGCTGATCGTGACCAACTGCGCCATCATGGGCCGGGCCGACGCTTTCGCCATTAAAAATCCGGTCGGCGCATCCCTGCTGGATGGCGCGATGATGGGCCTTGGTTTTACCTCTGTACTGGTGGTGCTCGGCGGTATGCGTGAAATACTGGGACTGGGCACCCTGTTCAGCGATATGCAGCTGCTGTTCGGCCCGGCGGCAGAAAGCTGGAAGCTTGTGATTCTGGATGACTATGTCGGTTTCCTGTTTGCCATCCTGCCACCAGGGGCATTTGTCGGTATGGGGCTGTTAATCGCCCTGAAAAACATTATTGATAAACGTCTGGAGGAGCGCCGCAAACAGCCTGCCACTCCCGTTGAACCCAGTGGCGAATCCCGCCGTGTCCGGGTAACGGGAAATATTTCGTAGCCTCTGTGAGCCTATGCAGTTGCGCATCATACAGTGATAATAAAACAGCTTCCTGGCAGTTATAAACATCAAAAAAAAAAGCGACTCAATGTCGCTTTTTTTGATTTTCTGACCGGTGATTACGCTCACTCGTGATTTTTACTGCGAAAACCGGGCTTTGCCAGAATCTCTAAATAAAATGAGTCTTGCTGACTGGCTTCAACGTCAGAGATTTTTTTATTGATCTCAGCCAGATGAACCGGTTCGCTACTGGCTTCATCCAGGCCGAAGCGACAATCAAAATCCCAAAAATCAGCATTCTCAGGTAGCGTCTTATTACGCTCTCTTTTTAAATATTTTTTAACTTCGTGCTTAATAGCATCGACTCGTCTTGGAACGGTGAGCTTGGGATGCGTTAAGTGAAACGTCTTTTTCATTGTGATTCCAAAAGGGTGACTGGTATGACTGACCGATACCATTTAATCATGCGGCTATACTATGAGGTAAAATGCCAGAGGCTAAACGACTGAGTGATCAGGAACGACTCATAAATGCCTCAATATATTTAGCAATACGCTCACTCAGGTAGCCCTCGAGTCCTTCAAGGCTTTTATCAAAGAACAACAGGTAGCGTTCAGCCTGTGAGTGCGTTATCTTCTTACCCAATACATTATATTCTATTTCGGGAAGTGTTTTACTGTTTCTCGGCAGGATATTCCAGCGAATAATCCCTGAATACTCCGATGCAAACTTCTTCTGGGCAAATTCACAGAACCGATCGACAAGCTTCGCACCGTCAGGTCCCAGACAGCCTGATTCTACCCGGTAGATAATCAACAGTTTCTTCTCGTCAGGCAAAGGCAGATCACTAACCATTTGAACACGCCATATATAAGCCTATGGGCTATTAAATAATTCTGTAACACTACCCTGAACTATAGCTCTGTTTAGCAGTTGATTGCTATAACACCAAAGCGCTATCGGGGAATTATCTATCCCATTACACGTCTGATTCAACACACAGCAGCATTGACAGAACTCCCGTTGCTGTTGCCCCGGGGACCGCTCCCCGTTAACATACTCCCCTCTCAACAAATGCCAGTCTGCCAGAATTTATGAACGCCGCTAAACGCCACGAAATTTTCTCCCGTCTGCGGGAAGCCAACCCCAACCCGGTCACAGAGTTGGAATACAGCAATCCGTTTGAGCTTTTGGTTGCAGTAACACTCTCTGCACAGGCAACCGATGTCGGCGTCAATAAAGCAACCCGTAAGCTGTTTCCGGTCGCCAACACTCCGGAAGCGATCTACGCGCTGGGGGTGGATGGGTTAAAGGCGTATATAAAGACTATCGGCCTGTATAACGCTAAAGCTGAGAATATTATCAAGGCCTGTAAAATTCTGATGGAGCAACACGACTCCCGGGTACCCGACAACCGCGAGGCCCTGGAAGCACTGCCAGGTGTAGGTCGAAAGACCGCTAACGTTGTCCTGAACACCGCCTTTGGTCAGCCCGCAATGGCGGTGGATACCCACATTTTCAGGGTGTCCAACCGCACCAGAATAGCACCGGGTAAAACAGTTCTTGAGGTCGAAAAAAAGCTGATGCGTTTTGTCCCTAAAGAGTTTCTGATCGATGCCCATCACTGGCTTATTCTCCACGGCCGTTACACCTGTGTTGCCCGGAAGCCCCGCTGTGGCTCCTGCCTGATAGAAGACCTGTGTGAATATAAAGCGAAGCTTGACTAACAATCGGCGCAGCCTTTATCTGTTTTCAGCCATTTTGCTGTCTCCTCCCTGATCGGAGGATACCCCCTGAGCCTGATTTCCCACAGCATCCCCGCAACTGAGCGATCTCATCAGCACTGAGCCAGTCATGCACCCATCCGTTAACAGCATCGCAGGTAGAGGGGGTTTTACTCCACTCCTTGTAGGCCTTCACATGCTGAAGCGTTATACCGTAGTTGGTGGTTTCATACAGAGCACAACGTGCCGGAAACCGGCCATTGCAATCGAACTGCTCATTGATCCAGCGAACAGCTTCAGGTGTATCTTCATTGGTCACTTGCATAGCCCCTCCGACATCTATTGCAGACAAGCCGGGTTCATCGGTAACGGGTGAACTGTAATAGGTTTTAGGAGTGTAGAAATTGACCGGAGTCATCGCAAGTCAACTAACCTGTTTCCTTTCATATAACTGTCATTTTTCGGCGTCACTCAAAGCGTATCTGACAGACTGAAACACGGTTATCAACCGCCTGAGTTGTACACAGATTCTGTGGATAAAACTGTGAGTATTATTGGGGTAGTTGGCTAAAACACCCGTGGTTATTGGCCCCGAAACAAATCGTTCACATAAACGACACAAAAATTTTACCCTATTGATTTCAATAACTTATGTAATTCAATAGGGATTTATCAATACTTCTAAGTATTTTTCAAATGGCCCGCAGCATTTGTTCAGTTTGCTGTGAATTAAATATTGCAATCTGATTAAAGCTGTAACTTAGCGACCTATATTGAAAGTAGTTACTAACACATTTTTTTGTATCATTTTGCTGACAATGAAATAGAGGCAACGCCACCGGTATCTATCGTCTAAATTGCGTTTACGCAGTAAATATCTCAGGTAATCAGCAAGGCTTGTTGTTCTGTATAAACAGTGATCACAGCATCATCGCCATGAACATTGTTCAGATCGCAGGGTAATTAAGGGTCTGGTTAAAAACCAGATATAGTAAGGGTTCCATCGAAGTAACCGCTAAACCGAATAGAGTCGAGGGATAAGAAAAGATTAATGTAGAGTTTCAATAAGAACAGCTTGGCATAAGTGTTTTTATCCGGGCCGGGACCAGACCGTCTTGCGGGCCTGCGACTGTATCCACAACTGCTCCACTTTCTCTCTCGCCCAGGGGGTTTTACGTAAAAACTTCAGGCTGGATTTAATACTGGGATCACTCTGGAAACAGCGGATATTGATTCGTTGCCCCAGCTCCTGCCAGCCATATTCAGCTTCCAGGTCAGTCACAATCTGCTGCAGGGTGATGCCATGCAACGGATTGTTCTTCTGTCCTGCCGTCATTGTTCTGCCTCCTGCAGGGCTATTCTGGCACGTTCATCCTTAGAGATATAACGGGGCTTTGTCGATACATGAAGTTTTGCGTTGGCTTTTTTTGCACGCTTTTTCAATATACTGTTTATCTTTTTCTTTCTGTTCATCAATGCTGAGCCTGAAACCCTGTCTGGTCATTAGGAATGCCTATTCTATCTGAGTTTAGCGTTAAGTTCAGAAGAGAGTTTAATCCCCGTTAACGCGGCTCTATGGCATACAATTCAGTCTGCGTCTTGTAATACACAGATTCTGTGGATAACTCGGTGGGTTACTTTTTAGTAAGTGGCTGTAAAAGCGATAATATGGGGTCTTCAGCTAATTGCTTACAAAAACACCAGATAGGAATAACTCTTTTTATTTTCAATAAGTTATAGAAAAACAACTGTTTTATTATCAAACTTGTGCAACGCACAATCCACAGTAAAGATGACTGCTTTTTAAGCTGTTAAGAACTTTCTGAAAAAGCTTGACAATGACTTACCGGGCAACGCCCGGCAGTGTGGAAAAATAACTCAGGCCAGCGAGCTTAGTGGATCGGTTCCAGAGCCTTACTCGTCTGGAATTTCTATCTCGACATGGGATACCGGCTTTGTACAACAGGCCAGAATTTCATCGCCAACGGTATCATAGAGAGCATCCTGAACCTCTTCGACATCTCCATCAATCAAGCGCACCCGGCAGCAACCGCAATAGCCACCGCGACAGTTATAGGGCGCAGGAATATCCTGTGCCTCCATAGCATCCAGCAGTGAGTACTCATATTGATAATAGAAGGTACTGTAATTGTTGACCTTAATTCTTGGTATACCAGACATGACCCGTTCCTTAGAGGTCGAAACCGTCGAAGTCGTCTTCACCCATTTCATTATCGATTGCTCCCACCAGATACGAGCTAATCTCTGCTTCCTGCGGTGCAACCTGAACGTTGTCGCTGACCAGCCAAGCGTTCATCCATGGTAGCGGGTTCTGTTTTGCAGGAAAGATCTCTTCCAGATTAAGCGCTTTCATCCGTACATTGGTAATATATTCGACGTAATCTGACAGGATGCGCGCATTCAGACCGATCATCGAACCATCTTTGAAAAGATAGCTGGCCCACTCTTTTTCCTGCTCGGCTGCTTCACGGAATATTTCATAAACCTGAGGTTGGCACTCCCTGGCTATCTGCTTAAAATCCGGATCATCAGCTCCGGACGCCAGCATATTGAGCATAAACTGAGTACCGGTGAGGTGTAGTGCCTCATCCCGGGCGATCAGCTTAATAATCTTGGCATTGCCTTCCATGATTGCCCGCTCTGCAAAGGCGAATGAGCAGGCAAAGCTGACATAGAAACGGATCGCCTCCAACACATTGACGGATACCAGGGTCAGATAGAGCTTGGTTTTCAGGTTATGCATACTGACATCGTATGTTTCCCCGCCAATGGTATGCTCACCAGGCCCCTGAATCATGTAGATGTTGGTTAATTCGATCAGCTCATCGTACAGACGGGTGACGCTACGGGCCCGCTTGACGATCTCCTCATTGGTGACGATCGCGTCAAACACTTCGGAGGGTTCAGTCAGTATATTACGGATAATATGGGTATAAGAGCGGCTGTGTATCGTCTCACTGAAAGACCAGGTTTCCAGCCAGGTTTCCAGCTCGGGTAGCGAAACAATCGGCAGAAACGCGATATTGGGTGAACGCCCCTGCACCGAATCCAGAAGTGTCTGATACTTAAGGTTGCTGAGAAAAATATGCTTCTCATGCTCTGGCATCGCCATAAAGTCTTTACGGTCGGTCGACAGATCCACCTCTTCCGGACGCCAGAAAAATGACAGCTGCTTTTCAATCAGCTTCTCAAGAATGGGGTATTTTTGCTTATCATAGCGGGCAACGTTGACGTTGTGGCCGAAAAACATCGGCTCTTTGGTGGCATCGTTGAAAGTCGGATCAAACGTTGAATATAGCATATTGCATTAATACTCTTACCCTGATTACAGGGAGGTCAAAACGGCTAGCCGATGGCATTGTGCCAGCGGCCTGAAATCCATTACACAGTCAGTGCTGCAAGCGGTCAGAGCTTGCAGGCACCACTCTCACAACCACTCATATCTTCATGCTGGTCGGTGGCTCCATCGCGGGTGTTATGATAATAGAGGGTTTTAACGCCATACTTGTATGCGGTCAGCAGGTCTTTAAGGAGCTGTTTCATCGGCACCTTATCACCGGGGAATTTTGTGGGATCATAGTTAGTATTAGCTGAGATAGACTGATCAACAAACTTCTGCATAATGCCCACCAGCTGCAGATACCCCTCATTGGTAGGAATCTGCCATAGCAGCTCGTAATCATCTTTCAGCTCAGCATACTCCGGTACCACCTGCTTCATAACGCCATCTTTGCTCGCTTTGACGCTGACATAACCCCGTGGAGGCTCAATACCATTGGTTGAGTTAGTGATCTGAGAGGAGGTTTCACATGGCATCAGCGCTGTCAGTGTGCTGTTACGCAAACCAAACTCGCGGATATCTTCACGCAGTGTTTCCCAGAAATAGTGCAGCGGCTCATCACAGAACTCATCCACTTCACGTTTGTAAGTATCGGTTGGCAAAATCCCTTTGGCGTAATTGGTTTCACTAAACAACTTACAAGGCCCCTGCTCTTTCGCCAGCTGATTGGACGCTTTAAGCAGGTAATACTGAATCGCTTCAAAGGTTTTGTGTACCAGGCCGTTAGCAGAGCCATCGGAGTAACGGACGCCGTTTTTCGCCAGATAGTAGGCAAAGTTGGTGACACCCACACCCAGCGTACGACGATTCATGGAAGCGGTACGCGCTGCTTCAATCGGGTAATCCTGATAATCCAGCAAACTATCCAGCGCCCGTACAATCAGATCTGCCAGATTCTCCAGCTCATCCAGATTTTCCAGTGCACCCAGATTGAACGCCGACAGAGTACAAAGGGCGATCTCACCTTCAGGATCGTTAACATCGTTGAGCGGTTTGGTTGGCAGCGCAATCTCCAGGCAGAGGTTAGACTGCTTAACCGGCGCCACCTTCGCATCAAACGGACTATGAGTATTGCAGTGATCGACGTTCTGAATATAGATTCGCCCGGTAGAGGCGCGTTCAGACGCCAGAATACCAAACAGTTCGACCGCTTTGATGGTTTTCTTACGGATGCTGGCATCCTGCTCATACTGAACATAGAGACGCTCAAACTCATCCTGATCAGCAAAGAAGGCATCGTACAGGCCCGGCACCTCATGGGGACTGAACAGAGTGATATCGCCCCCCTTAATCAGGCGGGTATACATCAGCTTATTCAGTTGCACCCCATAATCCAGATGGCGTACGCGGTTTTCTTCTACGCCGCGGTTATTCTTTAATACCAGCAGAGATTCAACTTCCAGATGCCACAAAGGATAGAACAGTGTTGCAGCACCACCACGAACACCACCCTGAGAGCAGGACTTTACGGCGGTCTGGAAATACTTATAGAACGGAATACAACCGGTATGGAATGCTTCGCCGCCCCGGATAGGGCTGCCCAATGCACGGATCCGTCCGGCGTTGATACCAATACCCGCCCGCTGGCTGACATATTTCACAATCGCGCTGGCTGTAGCATTGATAGAGTCCAGCGAGTCACCTGATTCGATCAGCACGCAGGAGCTGAACTGTCGGGTCGGGGTGCGGACACCCGCCATAATCGGCGTTGGCAGCGACAGTTTAAACAGTGAACAGGCATCATAAAAACGCTTGACGTACTCGAGTCGGGTCTCTTTCGGGTAGTTAGCAAACAAACAGGCCGCCACCAGCATATAAAGGATCTGCGGGCTCTCATAGATCTCATGGGTTACCCGGTTCTGTACCAGATACTTACCCTCAAGCTGCTTGACGGCAACATAGCTGAAGTTCATGTCCCGGCTATGGTCGAGATATTCATTCAGCTGATTAAATTCCTCTTCCGAGTAATCTTCTATCAGGTGCTTATCATAACGACCGGCATCAACCATCTTTGCCACATGGGTCAGAAGGTGTGGTGGTTCAAAGCTATCAAAAGCCCGCTTACGCAGGTGGAATATAGCCAGACGAGCAGCCAGATACTGATAGTCCGGAGCATCTTCAGAGATAAGATCGGCAGCAGACTTGATCAGTGTTTCATGAATATCGGCGGTTTTTATACCATCGTAAAACTGAATATGGGCTTTCAGCTCCACCTGTGAGACTGAGACATTCTGAAGGCCATGAGCGGCCCAGATAACGACTCGGTGAATTTTTTCAAGGTCCAGTTTTTCCTGACGACCATCCCGTTTCGTTACCAATATGTCCTGCATTTCGCTTTCCCAAGTTGAAATAAATCAGATTTACGAAGGTTTCTTAACCGAACCTTTTCAACGGCGGGAACGGAGCCACCTCACCTGACGCGCCCCGGATTCCCTGATGTTCACTCTGGCCTGCCAGAAACAGGGGCCGAGCCTTCATCTGGCACACTACATGTTGTGCGCACCCGAACATTAGGCACTAAATATAGTTATAAACAACTTAATTACAATACTTGAAATTTGCCTTTTATGAGTGTAGTCAAACGCTAAAAATGGGCCAGACGCCCGTGCCATCAGCGCTTCACAATATTACTCAAAAATAAGAAAATTTTTAATTAAAAATGAAATCGCAATAAGTTTTGATAATTATCAAAAAGACCTCCCACACTGCGAAAAAAGATCTGTCATTACGCTTTACAGTGACGCAACAAATCAATAGTATACGCGCTCCTCGTGGTGGGGTTCCCGAGTGGCCAAAGGGATCAGACTGTAAATCTGACGCGCGAGCTTCGGTGGTTCGAATCCACCCCCCACCACCATCGAATTCAAAACAGAACAGCCCCGTTTAACCTCGGGGCTTTTTTGTGTCTGAAATTTATGAACAGAGGGTGGGTGAGAACCACCGACGTGGTTCGAGTCGAAGAGAGCCTGCGAACGAAGACAACGTTGCGCGCTTTTTCGCAACGGCCCGAAGGGGAATCATCCACCCCCCACCACCATCGAATTCAAAACAGAACAGCCCCGTTTAACCTCGGGGCTTTTTTGTGTCTGAAATTTATGAACAGAGGGTGGGTGAGAACCACCGACGTGGTTCGAGTCGAAGAGAGCC
>NZ_JAFFZO010000018.1:66523-100558 GCF_016924145.1 Amphritea pacifica
CTGCGAACGAAGACAACGTTGCGCGCTTTTTCGCAACGGCCCGAAGGGGAATCATCCACCCCCTACCACCATCGAATTAAAACAAAATCGCCTCGCAGCTTTTTCGCGGGGCGTTTTTGTTTTAACCGTTCGTCAGTGTAGTGCGTTCGGGCCACCGAAGGTGGTTCGAGTCGAAGTGAGCCTGCGAACGAAGACAGCGTTGCGCGCTCTTTGCACAACGGTAATCCATCCGAACGCTTCGCTCAGACCGCAGCAAAGAACGCTGCTCGCCAGACGCGACTTCGTCGCTTGCTAGTTGCTTATCCCGAAAAAGCTAACGTTCTAACCAACACTCTGCCTGGCATCCGACAGGTCACGATCGCTGTGACACTCGGACCTCAATAAGACCGCCCTAAATCAACAACCCACACATTTCTTCACTCCCCCTCTGTACCTTGCGGTTATCCTGTGCCAATGTGTGGGAAATATCTGAATAGCAGTTGGAGAATAACAATATGCCTTTGACAAACGATATCCAGGAAGAGATCAATATGCTGATTCGTTTCAGCCAGAGCAGTGATCATCAGGGACTCAAAGTACATCAGGATATAGCGGCAGCGGAACTGGTTAACGCGACTCAGCGCCTGTTTGATAAGAAACTCATTACCCAGATTGACGGCGGCTATCTGACGCCCCTTGGACACGAAGCAGCAGATCAGGCTCACGCTCTGCTGAATATTCTCAACGCGCCTAAATAAGACGTGCAACAAGACCTGAAAAAGACCCCGTTCATGCATCAAGCAGAGATCCTCATTGAAGATATCAACGTCTGGGAAACCCAGATGTTTACTGTGCAAAATCCGCTGCACAGTACTATCCGGGCTCCCCTTCTGAAACTGATTTACAACCTGCGGGATAGTCAGCAACAGGCCATAGAGAGTGACGTCGCGCCAACAGCCAAACACGCACTTTATGAAAGTACGCTGGATCTGCTGCAGCATCCCGATCCGGTTATTTCAGAGCTGCGGGAGTTTATTCAGGAGATGCTGATTACCGTTGCCAGTGCCGTCAATGAACCGTTCTGGCCTGAAGGCGCTCAGGCCAGGGCTGATATCGTCGAATCCTGGTTTCATGTCACTGAAAACGGGGGTTATCATGATACCCATGCGCATCCGAATTGCTCCTGGTGCGGTATCTACTACGTTGACGCCGGGGAGTGCGACATCCGGAGTCGTAATGGCATCAACCGCTTCTACGATCCACGCCACGGCGCGGACCAGTATCTGGATGCAGGCACGGCCTATCTCAACGGCACTGGCAGCTGGGATTTTGCCGCCGTTGAAGGCCAGGTGGTTATTTTCCCCTCCTATCTCAAGCATGCAGCGATGCCCTATTTTGGTCAGCAGGACCGGGTTATTATCGCCTTTAACAGTCAGATCCATTTTCAGGAATAAACTTTAAAAGGAGGCCCTGTGAAACAGATTCTGGTTTATGGAGACTCACTTAGCTGGGGAATCATTCCTGATACACGCCAGCGGTTTGAATTTCACCAGCGCTGGCCCGGCCAGCTGGAACTGCTGATCAATCAGACGGGAGCATCGATACGGGTGATCGAGGACTGTCTCAATGGTCGCAGAACGGTACTGGATGACCCCTTCAAACCGGGGCGTAACGCCGCCGCAGGCTTGCAACAACGTATCGAGATAAACTCCCCGTTAGAACTGATCATCATTATGCTGGGCAATAATGATTTTCAGAGCCCGCATATGTTTACCGCAACGGAAGCCGCCCAGGGGGTTGCCACATTAGTGCAGACGATTCGACAAGCCCCCGTAGAACCGGGCATGCAGATCCCCCCGATCTTACTGCTCTGCCCACCCCCGATTATCCGGCCTAAGGGGGTAATTGCTGAAAAATTCAGAGGTGCTGAAACCAAGTGGTCAGGACTCAGCCAGGCTTTGAAAAAAATCGCCGCCGACACTCAGTGCGATTTTTTTGACACAGGCAGTGTAATCAGTGCCAGTAAAGTAGACGGTATCCACCTCGATCTGGAACAACATCAACAACTGGCAGTATCGATTCATCCCATTGTTGAGGATATATTAAAGCGCTGACGGAACTTCCGCCGGCATCACGAATCTGATCTGCAACATATCATCTTCTACACACAGGACTGGCAATGCTCAACATTCTCAACTGTTTTTTCCGCAGCCCATGGTACTGGCTGACCATGATTGTGGCCGGCGTGGCCATGGAAGGCGTAGCGCTTTATTATCAGTATGTTCTCAACTACGGTCCCTGCGTACTCTGTATCCACGTCCGCATCTGGGTGCTGGCGTTTATCCTGCTGGGGGTTCTTGGGCTACTGTGCCACAACAGCCGGCCCCTGAGTATTCTGATCAGCCTGTTGACGGTGGTGGCGGCGGTGGGTTTAACCGAGCGCTCCTGGATGACCTTTGCCATTGAGCGCAACCTGATTGAAGGCAGCTGCACGATGGGCACAGGCCTGCCTGAGTGGTTTGCACTGGACCGCTGGCTACCCGCTATTTTTGAACCCTGGGAACTGTGCGGCTGGACCCCTGAACTGATGTTCGGTATTACCATGGCGGAAGCACTGTTGGTGACCTCAGCCCTTGCCGTTATAAGCACACTGCTGGCGACCCTCGCTCTGTACAAAAAACACTGAAACCTTTGCTTATCAAAGCGCTACCTTATACTCTCATACCCTGTTGGCTGACAGGGCCTGAAGGATCTGTTGAGACCGACAGCGGGCATGCGTCCCCTACCAGTAGAGAACAGCAGACAGAATCAGTAAAGAAAAAGAGGCAAACGCCCGGTTAAAACGGGCCATTTAGAGCGATGAAAGATCCCAAAATTGTCTTCTTTGGTCCGGTAGGCGCTGGCAAAACAACCGCTATCGCGACAATCACTAACAACAACAGCGCCACCACCGAAGCCCGTATCTCGGATACCGGCATGAGGCGTAAAAGCAGAACCACCGTAGCGATGGATTATGCGCTGTTAGAAAACGACGGCCAACGGATCCACCTTTACGGTACCCCGGGACAGGAGCGGTTCCGGTTTATGTGGGAAATGGTCTCAACCGAGCTCGCCCAGGACTGCAGTGGCCACATTATGTTGCTGGATAATGCCCGCAACCACCCCCGTAAAGATCTCGAGTTCTACCTGCATAACTTCACTATTTACAATCCTCATACCCGCCTGGTTATCGGCGTCACCGGAAGCGACCTGGTCCCCACACCAACCCGGGCCGATTATGCTGCATGGCTCACCGAACTGGAGATAAAGGCCCCGCTGTTTTTTATCGATGCCCGCCGGGCTGAAGACATCCAGTTGTTGATTGATCAGATCCTGCAACCGGAATTACCCGCGCATGCCAACGCAAGTGATTATGGTGTATCGCAGACAGAAGATGAGATAAGCCTCGAAGACCTGTTTGCAACAACACATGATTATCCGTTATTCACTCCAGCACTGATCACTGAGATTGAATCGATTGGCCCGGTGAGCGGCGCGGCGCTATTGAACGGCGACAACCAGCCTGAATACTCCTCTCTTAGACATCATCAGCTACAGCAACTGCTGACGTTTACTGCCGACCTTCCTGCGGTACGTCGCCGGATAGATGATTGTGGCTCTATCGAAAGCTTTACCCTGCGTACCGGGACAGAGGGATACTATCTGGTGATGCTGGCTGGCAATCAGGTACTGGGGATCCACTGCAGTGACCAATTCAGTCTGCTGACACTAAAGCAGGAGATCGATAACCGGATGCAGTGGAGCGTTAACCTGACGCCATCATCAACCTGAGGCATAAGCTTATACCGAAAACATCCAGCAAAAAACGCTCCGCCACGCCCGTTCCGATTGCACATCCGCGCCCTGAATCTGTACAATCCGGGTCCCTTTAGATTTATTAAGATAAGGATTACCTGGTGCGTCTGGCTGAAATTGAAGCGATCTCTCTGAATGTGGGCATTACCGTCTTCGCCGCCTATGTGTTTTTTATCATCTATGATCTGGCCAAAAAATCAAATGCAGGCAAGTTTGGCACGGCCGTTCTGTTCTTTGCCCTGGGTCTGGGTCTGGCTGCTTTTCTGGTGAAAACGGTGGTTGTATACATGATAGAGGGCTGATATGACAAAGCGTTTATATCAGTGTTCTGCAATCAAAACCGCCCTTTAAAACCTCAGCGCCGCAGCGTTTCAGCAGTAACCGGCTGTAGCTGAAAACCCGGCATCTGTATACTGAATGCCTTCCCAAATCCCAGCACCAGGCGCCCCTGCCCTGGGGTCAGTCGAAACAGTATGAAATCCGGAAGGGTGCTCAACAACTCCACCGTCGGTCCATGTCTTTCGCGGTATAGTTCCATCACCGTATCATACTCCGGGGTATTACGATCCACCTCACTGGCCTGACATTGCAGGCTTACCCGGTTTCGGGCAAACAGGTTGCGACTGACCGCCTCATCCTCAATCAACATGACCCCAACGGCCGGCGAGCGCATCAGGTTAACAGTATGAGAGGCAAGTTGACTGACAAAAATATAGAGCTGACTGTCACTTAAAACGAACGGTGAATAACTTGCTTCAGGGCTGCTCTCGCCCTGAGTCGCCAGCTGCAGCGTTTTACTGTCATGCAACAAATGATTCAACTGTTCAACCGCCTGATCACCGGTCTGCGTCTCTGGCATTGCGACCTCCTCCAATGGTTATTAATCAACCGACTGAATATAAATATACTCCATTGCCCGGCAGATTAACGTATAATCTCCCGCGTATTAATACTGACAGGGTTTGTGAATATGCAACAGAAAGTGGTTAAAGCCGGGGAGATCTCAATCTCAAATGAGATGCCAATGGTGCTGTTTGGTGGCATGAATGTTTTAGAATCCAGAGATCTGGCGATGCAGATCGCAGAACATTATGTTGAAGTCACCCGCCGACTGAATATCCCCTACGTTTTTAAAGCCTCTTTCGATAAAGCCAACCGTTCCTCTCTGACCTCTTTCCGTGGTCCCGGACTGGATGAAGGCCTGAAAATTCTGCAGGAGATCAAAGAAACGTTTCAAGTCCCTCTGATCACCGATGTGCACGAACCCTATCAGGCAGCACCCGTTGCAGAGGTCTGCGATATTATTCAGCTGCCAGCCTTCCTCTCCCGCCAGACCGATCTGGTACAGGCGATGGCCAAAACGGGAGCGGTAATCAATATTAAGAAAGCCCAGTTCCTGGCCCCTCAGGAGATGAAACATATCCTCAAAAAATGTGAGGAGGCAGGCAACAGTAAGCTGATTCTGTGTGAGCGGGGCAGCAGCTTTGGTTATAACAACCTGGTTGTGGATATGCTCGGCTTCTCCATCATGAAAGAGATGGGCTACCCGGTGATGTTCGATGCAACTCACGCACTGCAGATGCCTGGCGGCAGAAGTGACTCGGCCGATGGTCGTCGTGCACTGGTCGCCCAGTTATCAAGAGCAGGACTTGCTCAGGGCATTGCCGGGCTGTTTCTTGAAGCGCACCCGGACCCTACCCAGGCAAAATGTGATGGTCCCTGCGCTCTGCCACTGGACAAGCTGGAACCCTATCTGGCCCAGATGAAGGCTGTGGATGAACTGGTAAAAAGCTTCCCCCCACTGATCACTGAATAACCCTCGTGTGGCGGCCCTTTCGGGGCTGCCAACAGTCTGTCTGTTACCTTTCTGCCAAGATACCTGTCGTTTTGACAGCTGTTAACCTTAACTCTTTGTTAGTCATACTCTATTATCATACAGAATCGCCAGGATTATCGATTAAGGGTGCACAGGAATGGCTACACCAAGCGACCTCATCTACGACAAACTTGAACCGGGCCAGGTGATCGGCCCGGATCATCATCAGTTCAGGCTCACCAGCCAGTTTCAGACTAACCGCTTTGGCCAGCTCTGGTACGCAGAGGACCTGTCCACCAGCCGGTCGGTACCTGTCACCCTGCAGATTTTTGACCCTGCGCTGCTGAAACATCAGGGGTTTATCGATTCGGCCCAGAAACATATCGTCCTGAGTAAGAAGTTTAAACACCCGCACCTTGCGGAATATTATGGAATGTTCCGCCATAAAGGGATTCTGCTGTTCTTTGCCGTGGAGCTGATGGACGGCCTGACTCTGGAAAAACTACTCAACAGCGGCCAGGCCAACAAGCTCAAGGATAACCAGAAAAAAGGGTTGCTACAGCAACTGGCAACGGCTATCGATACCGCCCATGCCGGAGCAGGACAAGCGCATAAAGGGATCTGCCCGGCATCAATCTTTATCAACAAGCAGGGCGGAGTAAAGCTGGCTAACTTTGCCTTCGATGAAGCGATGACTATAGCCGATGAGATGAGCAATATTCCCTCCTCCCATCTGGCTTATCAGGCGCCTGAGTCGTTCCACCCCAATCCGGTCACCGTCGAAGCCGATATCTACGCATTCGCCTGTATTGTTTACCAGCTACTGAGTGGTAAAGCCCCGTTCCTGGCTACCGATGATGAATCAACCCGGGTACGCAAAGAGCTTAAAAGACCATCTGCACTAAATCCGGAGCAGTGGGAAATTCTGCAATCAGCCTTTGCCACTGATCCGGAGCAGCGGCCACGCCAGGCCACGCAGTTATTCAAGAATATAATTGAAGCTGGCGATAAAAAGGAACCTCAGCCTGAGGATGATATTCCTGAACCGCTACAGGAAGACTCGTCACAACGACGCAGGTTCTGGCCCATCCGTGTACCCGACTGGGCGATCTCAGCCCTGATTTTCATCTCTGGTTTTCTACTGGGTTTTACGATTGCCTTCTTCATCGGTTTAGACAACACCGGGAAGGTTGAGGTGGCTCTGGATCAGGTCCGCACAGAACTGCAACTCGCCCGGGAAGATATCGCAGCGCTGCAACAAACGCTCAGGACGGAACGTCAGGATCGGGCCCTTGAAACCGAAACGCTGCGTAATGAACTGAAAAACAAGGCCGATGAAGCCCAGTCGCTGCATAAAGAGCTGATGGATGTAAAGTTTGCTGACCCGGATAAGCTGACCGTGTTCACTGATCAGCTGGACGACGGATTTAAAGGCCCACAGATGATCATTATCCCCCGCGGGAGCTTCATCATGGGCGACCAGAAACTGGTCGGTGATGACAACGAGCTGCCCGCCCACCAGGTGACTATCAGCCACCGTTTTGCGCTGTCACGGAACGAGGTCACCTTTAACGACTATGATTACTATGCCCGCTCCATGGGACGCCCTCTGCCCAGCGATGAGGGCTGGGGGCGCGGCAATCGCCCGGTGATTAATGTCAGTTGGAAAGATGCCAAAGCCTATGTGCAGTGGCTGGCATTACTGACGGGGCAGCCTTACCGCCTGCCCACTGAAGCAGAGTGGGAATACGTTGCCCGGGCAGGAACCGACACCAACTACTGGTGGGGTGACGAGCTTGAAACTGAGCGCGCGGTCTGTGGTGAGTGCGGCACAGAATGGGACGGCAAAAAAACCGCCCCGGTAGCATCTTTTCCGCCAAATTCATGGGGCATTCATGATATGAACGGTAATGTCGATGAATGGGTTGAGGACTGCTATCAGGACTCCTATTTTGGCGCCCCCGAAGATGGTTCTGCCATGATTGATGGTGATTGTGAATTCCGGGTAATGCGCGGCGGTTCCTGGTTCGATATCGGCCGGGTAATCCGCTCATCAAGCCGCTACCGCCACCTGCCAGATAGCAGTAAGAACAGTTGGGGATTCCGTATAGCACTCGACCTGTCCGATAAACCAAACGAGTAAGAGTGATGCCTAAATACCAGACCAACACCCGCCTGCCCACACTATTACCCATAATAATGATGGGCGTGTTAGCCAGCACAACACTGCACGCTGCCCCACTGACCGTGGATGCGGAAAAACAAAAGGATCTGAGTATTACCCTGTACAATCAGAACCTCGGACTGGTCAGAGATGTCCGCAGCCTGCCCCGCATCAACCCGGGACAGACCCTCTATATCCGCGACGTCAGCCATCAGATAATGAGCCAGACCCTGCAGGTAGACAATGCCGGACAAATTCTTGAGCAGAACCTAAACAATAATCTGATCTCCGTTTATGCACTGCTTAACGCCTATACCGGCAAGACAGTGCAACTGGCTCGTTTTAACAGTGTCACCGGCAACGAAACCGTTGCGGATGTATTGTTATTGAGCTCCGAAGGCAACCAGGCACTGATTGAACAGCAGGGACAGATCGAAACCGTACCGGTAAACCAGCAGGGCTGGCGCTTTATCTTTCCATCCATACCGGAGGGGATGCAGGCCCGTCCAAGCCTCGAGATCCGCTCTGCTGGCACCCCCAAAGCCAGTGATGCAGTACTGACCTACCTCACCTCGGGACTCAGTTGGCAGATGGATTATGCGCTGGTGCTGAACACCCTGGGTGATCAGCTTAAGCTTGATGGACTGGCAACCCTGAACAACAATACCGGGGTGGACTTCCAAAACAGCAAAGTGCTGTTAATGGCCGGCCAGGTCAATCAGCCTCCCGCGCCGATGCTGCGCCAGAAAACAGCCATGCTGATGGCCGAGTCGATGGCAGACAGCGGTGCGCCACAGGCATTTCAGGATTATCAACTGTACAAGCTGCCTCAACGGGCCAGCCTGCTTAATGGGCAGACCAAGCAGGTCAGCCTGATCAGTGCCGATAAGGTTGCCGCCAGAAAAACCTATCACTATCAGTTTCAGGTATACCCCTCACTGAACCGGGAGACCTTTGATCAGAAGCCGGATATTACTATCAGCTTTCGCAACGGGGAAAAAGAGGGGCTGGGCTTTCCACTGCCAGCCGGTACCGCCAGAGTGTTCAGTCCTGATGCAGAGGGGCTGAAACACTTTATTGGCAGCGCCACTATCCCAAACAGCAGCAAAGGGCAAATCATCAACCTGCCAGTAGGCAAAGCATTTGATCTGACCATCAAACAGCAACAGACCCTGTTTGAGAAACACGACAACAGCATTCTCAGTGGTTATGACCTGAAACTCAGCAACAGCAGCAACCAGCCGAAAGAGATTGAGATCACCGCGAATTTCCATCAGGACTGGAAGGTGACCGAGAGCAGCCACCCCTATACCCGGGTAAACGCCAGTCAGTTGCTCTGGACCATCAGTATACCGGCAGATAGCACCAGCCATCTGCAATTTAAAACCGAACTAAAAAATCTGCTGGAGAAAAACTGACAAAGAGGGGAGTCAGCGCCTGTCGGAGTTCCAGGGGGTGCTGTTACCACCATGATGCCGGGCCAGAGTCATACACCCTGTTGTCCAGGGCTATGAAAACCGGCTCTTTAACACAGACGCTTAATAGTGGCCCGCTTCCAGCTGATCGAGCCAATAGGCTGCATCGATGCCGGATTTTTCCTGTTGCAACTCCCCCTTGCTGCAGATATCAACCATTCGCCTGAGGGCCAGTATATGCCCGGATTCAGCTGACTGACGATAATACTTAACCGCCTTAACAGGGTCTGCCGGATAGGTCTGATACCCCTCCTCAAAGATCTTTCCCATCTGGTAAGCCGCTTTACTATCACCTTTATCAGCCGCCCGCTCCAGATAGATCAGTCCCTGTATGCGGTTATTCATCCCCTCGCCCCGAAAGTGCAACAGATGGCCATACACCGAGAGAGCCCTGACGCTGCCATAGTCAGCAGCATAACGAAACAGCTTCATGACAAACCTATGTTTAGCCTTCGACCCCTTGAATAGGGGCAGATGAAACAGCTGGAAAGCGATCCAGCCCAGCAGTGGAGCGATCAATGTCATAAACAAACGCATCAGAACACCTCAGCCAATAGAAAATCTGAGCCGCAACAATATCAGAACTGTCTGATATTAAAACTGATTAAAGTTAAGGATTATCATGTCAGCTTAGCAAACTGACCGTTACCCGCATGTTTTTTATCATAGACCAGTCTCACTCAGGCACAGCCTCTTGCACAGGCAGTTCTTGGTAAAGAGTTCTTATTACTAGCCCCGCTTATGACAGGCGACTCTTATAACAATAGTCGATCAGACCTGGGACATTTTATACTGGATCGACAGCCCACTCTTCCCCTGACAAAGTGTGTGGCTCAATCACTTGCTATAAACCGATTATTGCGCTTAAATCAGTTACAGTTTAGCTATAGAAAAATGATTTTTTATAGCTATAAGGAATATATTTAAGCCGAAGTTAAATATTTTAGTCCGGTCGAAGGCGTCTTCACGAACACCTCTGCGGCCGCGTTTTTAAGTCGTTACAGGTACTTTTATGAAAACATTTGAAGATAATTCACTGACCATCGGTGAAACCCCGCTGGTTCACCTGAACAGAATCGCCCCCGGAAAGAAAATCTTCGCTAAACTGGAAAGCCGCAACCCTGCTGGCTCAGTTAAATGCCGCATCGGGGCAAACATGATCTGGGCTGCTGAAGAGAATGGCACACTGAAACCCGGAATGACGCTGGTTGAACCGACTTCAGGCAATACCGGTGTTGCGCTGGCTTTTGTGGCCGCATCACGGGGCTATAATCTGACCCTGACAATGCCCTCCTCTATGAGCCTTGAACGTCGTAAGCTCATGAAAGCGCTGGGAGCTGAAATTGTTCTGACAGAGCCGGCCAAAGGTATGAAAGGGGCCATTGAAAAAGCCCAGGAGATCGTCAATAGCGATCCCCAAAGCCACCTGATGCTGCAACAGTTTGAAAACCCGGCCAACCCTGCGATCCATGAAAAAACCACCGGGCCGGAGATCTGGAACGATACCGATGGTCAGATCGACATTCTGGTTGCCGGGGTCGGCACCGGAGGAACAATCAGCGGCGTATCACGCTATATTAAACAGCAACAGGGCAAAGCGATCACTACGGTTGCGGTTGAACCGACCGCGTCTCCGGTAATCACCCAGACGATTAACCATGAAGAGATTAAACCCTCGCCGCACAAAATCCAGGGTATCGGGGCGGGTTTTGTACCTAAGAACCTTGATATGTCTATCGTCGATCAGGTTGAGCAGGTTTCCAATGAGGATGCTATCGAGATGGCTCGCCAACTTATGCAGAAAGAGGGTATTCTGGCGGGTATCTCCTGTGGCGCAGCGCTGAGCGCCGCGATGAAGGTTGCCGATCAGCCAGGAAATGAAGGTAAGATGATCATTGTCATTCTCCCCGACTCCGGCGAACGCTATCTCTCCACGCCGCTGTTTGAAGGGATGTTCAGCGATAATGAACTCGTTCAGTAACTCGCTCTATCGACAACAAAAAACCGGGCCAGGCCCGGTTTTTTTAACGGAAATTACTGCACAGTTTCGCAAACCTTAGTCTTCAGGAAACCATTCTCCGAATCTCTTCGTGACTGGGGAACTTTGGAAGATGATCAACAAAAACTTTACCATTGCTCAATTTCTTAACAGTGTACCAACGCGCTTTTCGCTCGTCCCCACTAAAATGGCCATCCACTTCAAAGTTTTCGCCATCTACTCCCAGTACTGCAATCGTTCTTTTTACCGGCTCATTTTGCATACTCGGCTCCACTTTCTTATATTAGCACTCTGCTTCTTTTACAGTCCGTTACGTGCCTGTCTTCGCAGACTACGAAATCTGGACTGCAGCTCCTATCTCCAGAATTTTCCAATTCCTTAAGTTTAGTCTATTGAACCAGTTTGACAAACCGGTGACACTTTGCAGTCGATCCCGTGACACAAAAAATTATCAGATCAGCTGTTCCAGCCACTGTGAAGAGGGCGCAAAAAAGGCCTGCCCTGTCACCGCAGTCGTGAAGTTCATCAGATGATCGTGATGACCCGAACCATCACCCAGCACCATACTTTCCAGGATCTTTGTAAAGGGCTCAGCCGAGCGACAGTACGAAGCAAACATCAACCCTCTGCGCGTCAGGTTGCCGTAGGGCAAACTGTGACGCAATATTTCAATTGAGCGCCCTTCAGAGTCTTTCAGTGACGCCCGTTTAGTATGGGCAAAAGCAGCTTTATCCGCGCTGGCATATTCACGGTTATCTGCTTTGGTCCGGCCGAGAATGTCTTCCTGTTGCTGCAGCGGGATCTGATTCCAGGCTTTCAGATCATGTTCATAGCGCTGCAGGTGTATATAACTGCCACCAGCAAAAACAGAATCCTCCTCCCCGACCAGTGCAACCTCTGCCCGATGATCCCCTTCGGGGTTTTCTGTACCATCGACAAAACCGGTCAGATCCCGGCTGTCGAGATAACAAAAGCAGTGAACTTCTTCAGCCAGTTCAGCATGGCCGGTAAGTTTTTCAGAGAACAATGCAGCCACTTCATAATTAAGATCGTGTCGTTCAGAGCGGATATGCAGCAACAGATCAACCGGTGTATGGGGCATGCTGATCCCGCCATTGCTCAGGGCTGGAAATGCCCTTAACTGTGCAGGCCGCTGTTGCGGACTTAGCTGACCCCAGTATTCACTGCCAATGGCAACGGTGATGTGCATATCCGCATCAGGGTAGCGTTGCCTGAAACTCTGTTCGGTCGCAGGCACCTCAGCGAGCACCTGACGCAGGCAGTCTGCTGACTCGGGTGAGCGGTTGATATTCAGGGTAATAAACAGGGCATCAGCGTTAGCTTCGGCAATAACACCTGACTGAAAACGGGTCATAACGAACTCCATATCGTGAAAATTCAGTGCTGTTAACAGATATCTCAACTGACAGAAAGCTTAACGCTTATAACAGCCGGATTAAACTCGTTTTCAGGATTTACTGACAAGACCGGACTGAGCAGAAGTTAACGGTATAAAGTTTCACAACCGTATTTCAGTTCCAGCGGCAGTCGCTCTTTCCGGGTCATCCCTTTCACCACCAGACCATAGGAACGATCGATCATCCTCTGCAGCTCTCCGGCAGGGATACTCCCATCCAGTATAACCGTGTTCCAGTGACGTTTATTCATATGATAGCCAGGCAGCACAGCTGTGAATATATCCCGCAACATCTGCGCCTCTGCAGGATCACATTTAAGATTCATCCGCGCGACACCGTCTTCGACGGAGAGCGTCGCAAACATCTTATTGCGCACCTTCATAACGGCGATATGGGGGTAAAAAGGAAAATCCTCCCAGGCTTCAGGACGACTGAGCAGATAATGACGCGCACTCTGGTGATCCATAAGCCTCTCCTTTGCGCGGCTATTGACCGGTTGCCACCGGCCGCTGAGGATCACGAATCCACTCGCTCCAGGAGCCCGGATAGACCTTCGAGCCATGGAGTCCGGCATGCTCCATCGCCAGTTGATTATGGCAGGCGGTCACCCCTGAGCCACAGTAATGAGCCACCTGTTGCGACGGACAGCCTTGCAGAATACTCAGCCACTCCTGATGTAACTGATCGGCGGATTTAAACAGACCATCGCTTGTAAGGTTCAGCTGTAGTGGGCGGTTAATCGCCCCGGGGATATGCCCTGCCACCGGATCGATCGGTTCCTGTTCGCCGCGAAAACGCTCAGGGGTACGGGCGTCGACAAGTGCACCCTCTTCAGGATAACGGGCAACCTGTTGCAAAGGCAGGATCATCGAAAGATCAGGCTGACCACCAAAGTCACCCTCTGATAGCAAAGGCAACTGATCACTGACGGGCAGACCGGCGGCAAGCCAGGCGGGATAGCCGCCATCCAGCACAGCGACCTGCTTGTGCCCCAGCACGCGCAACAACCACCAGGCACGGGCCGCCATCGCACCATTACAGTCGTCATAGACCACAACCTGAGTGCCACTATTCACGCCACGCTTACGCAGCACCGCACAGAGTATGGCAAAATCAGGCAGTGGGTGCCGGCCACTGTCGGCTGTAACAGGTGATGACAGCTCAGTCTCCAGATTCAGGTAACCCGCCCCTGAGATATGCCCCTCAAGGTAGACCACTTCACCCTTTTCCGGGGCTGTCAGATAGGAACGGCAGTCGAGCACAACCACTGCCGCAGGCTCTGCCTGAAGCAGAGTATCCAGCTGTGTAACTGAGATCAGAGTGGTATACATTTGTATCTCTCCAGAGTCCGTATTATGCAGGAGCACTATCGCCAGGGAGCAGACCTCCCCCTGACAGCAGTTTTACTTACAACAGTACTCAGACCAGCAACGCGGCCAGCTCTTCGCGCAGCAGGTCCAGTTCATTCTGCGCTTTCTGCCTGGCTTTTTTCTTCAACGACTCCACTTCAGCCGCTTTCTCGGCAATCAGCCGTTTTGCCTCGGTCGCACTGTCGTCAGCACTGTTAACCCGGTCCAGCAACGGTTTAAGTTGCATCAGGATCGCCCGGCGACGTCCCTCTTCCGCCCTGGCAAGTTGTTCAGCAGACTGCTCTTTCTCTTTTTTCGCTGCGGCCGCAGTGGAGCCCCCCTGCCAGGTCAGAGGCCGAATGCCCACCGCCACACGGATATCCTTGAGGAATGGTGCCGCGTGGCTACGGGCTTTTTCAGCACCTTTGAGCAGCTGTTGTTCAACAAATCCGAGGTCATTCATCAGCCGGTTATACTCTTCGCGGGGCTTACTCAGATAGCTGTCAAGAAACTCAAACAGCTCTTTCTTCGCGTCTCCCCAGCCAATACCATTGTCAAACTTACTGCGCATCTGAGCCTGCTCAGCAGCAGTGGCAAAGTTTGCGTACAGCTGGAAAATGGTACTGCTATCCGCATCTTTTGGCTCTCCCGGTTCCCGGGCATCCGTTTTGATCTGTTTGATCAGCTTATATAGCTCATCGGAAGGGCTGAACAATGGGATAGTATTATCGTAGCTCTTCGACATCTTACGACCATCCAGCCCCGGAATCAGCTGCGTCTGTTCATCCACCTGTGCTTCCGGCAGATTAAACAGTGTGCCGTAGGTGTGATTGAAACGACCGGCGATATCCCGCGCCATCTCAATATGCTGAATCTGATCTTTACCCACGGGGATAATATCGGCATTAAACATCAGAATATCCGCCGCCATCAGAATCGGATAGCTGAACAGTCCCATGGTGACATCATCGTCGTCCTGACGGCCCGCTTCACGGTTAGCATCGACGGAAGCCTTATACGCATGGGAGCGGTTCATCAGACCTTTAGAGGTCATGCAGGTAAGGATCCAGGTCAGCTCGGTAATCTCTGGAATATCGGTCTGGCGGTAAAAGGTCGCCTTATCGGTATCCAGCCCCAGCGCCAGCCAGGTTGCCGCAATTTCACGGGTGGAACGGGCCACCCGGTCAGGGTCGTGACATTTAATCAGGGCATGGAAATCAGCCAGAAAGAAGTAACTGTTATAGTTACTGTTCAGACTGGCCTCAATCGCGGGCTGAATGGCGCCCAGATAGTTACCAATATGTGGGGTACCGGTGGTCGTAATACCGGTCAGAACGGTCTGCTTGGTCATCGGATTATCTTTTTACTGATAGCTAACGAAAATTGCGCTCTATAATACAAGAAAATTGAGTGGCTGGCCTGGGTTATCGCCGATGAAATGATCACAAGGGTTTTTTCAGACCCTGATCAGTGGTACAAATAGCCATCTCTTATGTAAGGAATCACTATGACCTCGCTTCTCCCCTCTTTTATTGTTCTGGGTTCATTGCTGATAACCCTGGTTATCATGATACGCCGCGCACCTGATCGTAAACCTGCAACGATTGTCAATAACATCATTATGAGCGCCCTCTGCTTTGTCGGAGGTATGCTGATCTCTGCCATGTATACCCGCGCTGTAGGCAATGAAAACTCGAGCCCGTTTATTATTGCGATTCTGGTCGCTATCGGTACATTCGGGGCACTGGCAATCTATATCAAACTGGATGAAAAGCAGAAACTTGAACGGCAACAGGGCAACAACGACTGAATATCGGTCATATCAACGCAGCTGCTTCCTGCCTGATCAGATTCACAGCCAGCACTTTGACAAAGCCCTCATCCTGACCAAGACTTAATGGGCAATTTTTAAAATGGAGGTCGTGATGGACAGATCAGCACATACGATGAACGCCCTGTTTGAGCAGTTGGGTATGCCCGGCGATGATTCATATATCGATCAGTTTATCCGCACCCACACCCTGTTCAGCCAGGATGTTAAGCTGTCTGAAGCCACATTCTGGACAGACAGCCAGGCAGAGTTTATCAAAGAGTGTCTGGAGACAGATTCAGACTGGTGTGAGGTAGTGGATGATCTGAATACCAGACTTCACTCCTGACTATCAGGCTCATAGCGATAACTTATCGGCCAGCCCTTTCCAGGGCTGGCCTTTTTAGTTTAGGATCAGAGCATTATCAGAAAATGACACACATATACTATGCTACTGGTTATCTCCCCTGCTAAAAATCTCGATTACGATACGCCGGCTACAACCGGGCGTTATACACAACCGCAGCATCTGGATCATGCCGAACAACTGATTCAGACACTACGGGATTACTCAGTTCAGGATATTGCCGAACTGATGAAGCTCAGCGACAAGCTATCGGCGCTGAATGTTGCCCGGTATGAAAGCTGGTCTCAGCCCTTCACTCCGGAAAATGCCAAACAAGCGGTTCTGGCGTTCAACGGGGACGTCTATAGTGGACTCAACGCTGAAGATTTCAGCGAAGCTGAACTGGAGTTTACCCAGCAACACCTGCGTATCTTGTCAGGCCTTTATGGCGTACTGAAACCTCTGGACCTGATGCAGCCCTACCGTCTGGAGATGGGAACCAAACTGGCAAACAGCCGGGGCAAAGACCTATATGGGTTCTGGGGCAACATTGTCACTGATGACCTGAATCAGACACTGGCAGAGAGCGATCAGCCGGTCTTGATTAACCTGGCCTCTAATGAGTACTTCAAATCCGTTAAGCCTAAAGCTCTCAATGCACGGATCATCACCCCGGTGTTTAAAGACTGGAAAAATGGTCAGTACAAAATCATCAGCTTCTTTGCCAAAAAAGCCCGCGGACTGATGTGCCGCTACGCGATCAAAAACCAGATCAGTGATGCTGAACAGCTGAAAAATTTCGATCTGGCCGGTTATCAGTATGATGACAGCCTGTCGAATGGCGATACCTGGGTGTTTACCCGCAAAGAAAGCTGATATTTTTCCAGTAAAAACAAGCTTTAACTCATAAAAAACGCTGCCAAACGCAGCGTTTTTTATGTCTGTAAAACGAAGATAATCGAAGACTAAATCAGGGCTGTTGAATACCCACAATAACCCAGTTTGCCTCAGCGCCGTTCATCTCCCGACGCAGATGCCAGATCTCACTAAACTCAGTGGTCTGATCACTATCCTCTTTCAGCCAGCCGTAGAAGTTGATCGAAGCGATAACATGATCATCGTTGTCGATAAAGTTTGCCAGCTCAGCCATGACGGAAACCACTTCTGTCGTCTGATCAGCCGGTTGCTTCGCCCGCTCCTGTTTCAGAACATCCAGAACCTCTGCCGAGGTGTAGGTGGCAATATCATCCCAGTCACTCTTATCCCAGGCAGTTTGCAGATGGCTGAAATGCCCCTTTGCGCCTTCAATAAATGCCTGCTCATTAAACCACTCGGGCAGCTGCAATGATTCTGAGCAAAAGTTAAAACCGGCTCCGGTTGCCGGTGAAATATCCTGATAATCCGGTGTTTCTGCCTGCTCACGGCGCTGAGTCTGAGCCGTTTCAGGTTGCGCCCGCTGATGTCCGGCATATTGAGGTTGTGAACCACCTTTCATCGCAGAGAAAATTTTCACTGCAGCAAAGATCAACAGTCCGATCAGCAGGATATCCATAAACTGAATGCCATCAAAGGCTCCACCAAAGAACAGCGCGCCCAGCAAACCACCCGCCAGAAGACCGCCCATCAGACCACCAAAGCCGCTGCGACGTGGCTGACCTGCTGCATTGGTTGTACTGCCCGTTGGCGCAGCTTTCTGCTGAGTCGGTGCCGCGGGCTGAACTCTCTTTGGCGTTGAATAGGATTTACCAAAACTAAAACCACCGCCAAAACGTTTCGCTTCGGCATCGGGTACAAGCAGACCAAAACCGATAATCAGTGTAAACAATGAGACCAACAGGGTACGCATAGAAACTCCTAGAACTGTATTTCAGCCATCCAGCGGCACTGAGAATTATGCTGATGACTTTTTATCGTTATGGCTGCGACCGGCAAAGATCGCCAGATAGATGCCGCTGAATATTAGCCCCATCCCTATAAAATGGAAAGGTTCCACCGCCTCATTGAGGAAGATAACCGAGAGAATCAGGCCAAACAGCGGCATCAGATGGATAAACAACCCAGCCTTAGCCGGCCCCAGTTCCGCCACCCCCCGGTTCCAGAAGATGTAGGAAAGGATCGACGGACAGATCGCCATATAGATGATCGCTGACAGGGTCTGCGGACTCCATTGCGGACGGGCTCCGGCGAGATATTCCCACAACATAAATGGAAACAACACCACGACGCCCACTACCACGGTAAAGCCAAAAAAGGTAAAACCATCCAGCTCAACCGGTTTCAGTCGCAACATCACTGAATAAGCGGACCAGCTCAGCACTGCGGCTATAATCCACAGATCACCGCGATTAAACGACAGGGTCATCAGGATCTCCGGATCCCCCTTGGCCACCAGCATCAACACCCCGGTCAGCGAGATAATGACCCCCAGCCACTGTCGGCGAACCACGGTTTCCCCGAGAAACAGCGAGGTAAACACAAGTATGATAATAGGTACCGCTGACTGCATCAGCGTCGCATTGGTTGCCTGAGTGGTCTGAACACCAAGATAGATAAAGGAGTTAAAACAGACCACGCTGAGTACCGATAACAGGATTAATATGGGCAGATGTTGCCGGATCAGGGGCCATTTACGCAGGATACGTGGCAGCACAAAAGGCAGGATGATCAGCAACGCCAGCCCCCAGCGCATAAATGACATGGTCAGAGGGGGAAAATCAGCATGAATGCCCCGGGCAGTAACAAAGTTACCCGCCCAGAACAGGACTGTCAGGGTCAATAGAAAATAGGGCATCAGATTCGCTTCAACAATTTGGCCAGCAGGTTATGACTCGGTTCTTCGCCGGTCTGAAGATAGTAAAGAATATTGTAATTATTGATACTCCAGCTCATCTGATTGCTGGCTTCCGCCAGACCACAAAAGAGTATCTCATCCCCCTCTTCCAGCTCAGTCAACTCACCCGGTAACAGTTTAAGATCGCCATTGCGGCGAAACATCAGCGGAAAACAGGGCAACTGATCCTTACGATGGCGTGGATCTTTCATCAAATTACTCAGCTTAACGCCAACCCCCTCAGCCGAGAGTGTGGTAATTGCCGGGGTTGTCTCCGGACTCACGGTAATAGACCAGCTATCCAGCTCTCTATCAGAGGCGATACTGCTCATCCGGTTAAGCAGAGTATGTGACCAGACATCATCCTGCAACTGCATCTGTTCGATAAAAACCGGCAATAAGGGAGTTTTCAGTTTCGCCAGAATCCGGTTGGCGATGATCTTGCCGGGCTCCATAATGAAGTCCGCCTTAGAGTTCTTATACACCAGCATATTGGTGCTGAGATTCTGACGAACCACCGTCACCAGCTTTGGGTTTAGCTCTTTTGCGGTCATAATAATCGACAGATTATCGGCATCGTTATCGGTGCCTGCAACAATACCCACCGCTTCCTGAATGCCCGCCAGCTCCAGGGTCTGTGCTTCAGTACCCAGCCCGATCACGGTGTTATTAAAACTCTTCAGCTGCGAGGGATCATCATCCAGCAGGATAAGCTCCACATCATGTTTGGCAAACTCCCGCGTCAACGCCTTACCGAACCGACCCAGGCCGCAAATGATCCAGCGACCGCTGGTTTTCTTGTAAGCACTGGACAGCGGCCGGTGATAGGGATTGACCAGCCAGTCATAAACCAGATGGGTATAGGGAGCATGGGCAGCCAGAGAGAGATATTCAGCATAGTCCCTGAACGGATCGACTATATAGTCGGTGCCGAAGGAGGCCAGATTACGGGCATTCACTTCAGACTCTGTGCGACTCACCACCAGCCGGCCCGGTGCCAGCAATTTGCTGGCGATTGAGATAGACAGATTAACGTTATCATCATTGGTCAGCGCCAAAACCCCGATACAGCTGGGATGTTGCAACCCCGCATCATCCAGCACCTCGGGCAGAGAAGCATCGGCACACAGCCCGGGGACACGCAGAACTAGTCCGTCAACTTCCAGTTCATCGATGCGTTCCTGTTCGATATCGATCACCACCGAACGGATCCCCCGATTACAGAGTTTTTTGATAATGGCACTGCCGGTGATGCCATAACCACAGATCAGATAAAATGGTTCATTAAAGTTTCTGACCTCTTTGGCGAAGGCCCGTCGGCGGAGCATGCGGCCAAACATCGGTTCCTGAAACAGCGCCAGTAGTGAACCGATACTGTACAACCACGCAATCACCGTGCCGTAGATCGACACCAGTGTCCAGGCCCGCTGAGCCGAGGTAAAGGCATAGGGGATCTCACCAAAACCGATGGTCGAGCCCATAAAACTGACAAAATAGATGGCATGGAAAAAATCCATATGCCAGACGTTGCCCTGATCATCCTGACCGGGAATCATGACAAACCCCAGAGTTGCCAGCGAGTAGATAGAGATCAGGGTGATCAGGGGATGTCGCAGGCGGCGCAACATCACATAGAAGATATCGTTCATAACGCAGCGCTCTTAACGGCGCACAACGATTGTCTCGACCATCAGCAGAATCACCGACACAATATTCGCCAGCAACGCACCTCCGGACATCGAGATCACACTGCTGAACATCTCAGTGGTGACACCGACATCTGACAGCTGGGCACCATAGCCCCAGATCAGCGCAGCAATCACCAGCTGCAGGTCTGCCACCAGGCTGGTTGCCATCATCAGTGCACCCAGATGTGTGCGGTCACCGAACTTAAGCACCGTGCAGATCATACTCACGACGATGGCGGCAAAAAACTCATAGACATTATGATGTGCAGGGTCATCTATCTCGCCGATGAAAAAGCCAAAGTTCATGGTTAAGGCCAGCACAATAAAGAAAGCGTAAATCACCTTTTCGCGATTCATAGAATCCATCCCACCCAAAAAGTTATAACAACAAAAGTTTGCTGCAACTGATTGTAAAGCATACGAGAATAATAAAGAAACAATCGAACCTACGGTAAAACTTCTGGTCCAATATCCCAGATTGTCTGACCACCCAGAATAACGCTGTAACAGTAAGGCTTAAACGGATGCCCAACAACCGACAGAACCATCACAATAATCCATCGATCATAACAACTGGGCGAAGCCTGCAGTGCTTTATTCTGGCTGATAAGCAGGCAAGGCAAAGTCAATCGCTGTAAATTTCCCCTGAAGACAATCCTTTTTGAATGAATTACTCTGAGTTCCATCATCCTGAGGTTTGAGTGAATGCACCCTATGCTGACTAAGAAGACGTTCTGTTACACACTGTTTCTGCTGCTGTTTTTCACCACAAAAGCGGCCTCAGCCGCGGTTATAAAAAGCCCCACCGATGATCGCGACTATCTTGCATTTACACTCCCCAACCAAATGAAGGTGCTGGTTATCTCAGACCCGACTACCGATAAGGCCGCCGCGTCGGTGGATGTCAATGTCGGCTCCAATGCCAACCCGGAAAACCGTCTGGGTCTGGCCCACTTCCTCGAGCACATGCTGTTCCTGGGCACGAAAAAATACCCCGAAGCGGATAGTTACCAGCAATACATCAGCAGTAATGGCGGCAACCATAACGCCTTTACTGCGTTCGAAAACACCAACTACTTTTTCGATATTCAAGCAGACAAACTGGCGCCGGCACTGGACCGTTTCTCGCGTTTTTTCATCGAACCGCTGTTTACTGAAAAGTATGTTGACCGGGAACGCCATGCCGTCAATTCAGAGTACCAGTCGAAGCTGAGAGATGATGGCCGCCGGGGTTTCTCTGCTGGTAAACATGTGCTGAACCCCGCACACAGTATGAGCCGTTTTGCCGTAGGCAGTCTCGAAACCCTGTCCAATGATGACGGCAAGTTAAGAGATGACCTGATTGCATTTTATCAGCGCTATTATTCAGCCAACCTGATGTCTCTGGTCGTCCTGGGCAAAGAACCGGTGGCACAGCTGAAACGTCTGGTTGAAGAGAAGTTTTCTGCGGTGGAAAATCGACAGGCCAAACCCTTTATTTCACCGGTGCCGCTGTACCGCGATCTGCCGGAACAACAAAACATCAAAACCCTGCAAGACCTTCAGCAACTGACCCTCACCTTTCCGATTCAGGCAACCCGGGACTACTATCGCGAAAAACCTGCCCAGTATATCGCATCGATGCTGGGCTATGAGGGCAAAGGCAGCCTGCTCGCCACCCTGAAGAACAAAGGCTGGGCAAATGGTCTCGCCGCTTACCGTGGTAACGATCTGCCCGACCAGTCCTCGATTGAGCTGTCGATATCGCTCACCGATGAGGGGCTGAAGCACTCTGATCAGGTAATCGAAACCACTTTTGCGGCCATTCGCCTGCTGCAACAAAAAGGGGTTTCTGAAGCGCTGTATCAGGAGGAGCAAAAGATCAGTCGTATCGGTTTCCGCTTCAAAGAGAAATCAGAACCGATTCATGAGGTAGCCCGGCTCTCCCATAACCTGCAACTTTATCCGGCCGATTCTGTTATCAGCGCCGATTATCTGATGGAGCATTTCGAACCGGAGCTGATCAACAATATTCTTGAGCAGATGACTCCGGACAACCTGCTGGTGACTCTGCAGGCCAAAACAGTGGAAACCGATCAGCAGGATCCCTGGTTCCAGGCCGAATATAGTGTTAAGCCGATCAGCTCAGAACGTCTGCAAAAGTGGGCCCACCCGGTGACAAACCCCGCTTTACAGGTGCGTCAGCTTAACCCCTTTATCGCGGACCAGTTTGACATAAAACCGGTGGCGCATCCGCAGCAGAAGCCGGAACGTATTCTGCAGCAGGGGGGATACTCTCTCTGGCATAAGCAGGATCAGATCTTCAGACTGCCCAAAGCGGACTTCTTTTTCTCGGTTATCTCAGATCAGGCCAACCGTACTGCGGAGAACGCAGTGATGACAGCCCTCTACACCAAACTGGTCAGTGATCAGTTGAATGAAACCCTCTATGATGCCTCGCTGGCCGGACTGGATACCCGCATCTATCCTCATATGCGTGGCCTGAGCGTAAGAATCTCAGGCTATGATGATAAACAGCAACAACTGCTCACCCAGGTAGTCAACGCACTACAACAGGCACAATTCACCCAGCGTCGCTTCACCAGAATCAAAGAGAACTACGCTCAGGAGCTGGAAAACAGCCGCAGGGATAAGCCGTTCAATCAAACGATAGGAGAGGTTTATAACCTGTTATTACAGAGCTGGAACGCAGATAAAAAACTCGCCGCGTTAAAGTCGGTCACACTTGAACAGCTACAGTCCTTCATACCTCAGCTGCTGAACGGGGTCGAAGTTCGCATGCTTGCCCATGGCAACCTGACCCGGGATGAGGCGCTGGCGATGGCACAAACGGTAGAGACAGGCCTGCCCTCTGCACAGAAAAATGCCAACAGTCATAATCTGCCGGTTATTATGCTGCCAAAGGATTCCGAATTGACTCAGACCCTGCCGTTGGAGCATAACGACTCAGCAATCAGTGTCTATTTTCAGGGCGAAAACAGTGAAACCAAAACCCGCGCTGAGTATATTCTGCTGAGCGAAATTCTCTCGACGCCGTTTTACAGCAGTCTGCGCACCGAGCAACAGCTGGGTTATGTAGTCTTCGCAACCGCGCTGCCGATGCGCAAAGCACCCGGGCTGGCATTTGTGATTCAGTCTCCCAACACCGATCCGGTCGGACTGGAAACCCAGATCAACACATTCATCGATCGCATGACAGGCACCCTTAAAGCGATGAATGAACAGCAGCTGGACAGTTTCAAGAGCAGCGTTATCTCCCGGATTAACCAGAAAGAGAACCGCATGGGTGAACTGAGCGAGCGCTACTGGCAGGAGATCGATCGGGGCGATACCAACTTCGACAGTCGGGAAAAGCTGGTCACCGCCGTCAGGGAGCTGTCGCTCGATGATCTGCTCAGATGTTATACCCAGCTGCCCGAACGCCGCCTGACCGTTCGTTCCTTCGGTGAGCAACATCGTGATCAGGTGGATAAAAAAGCGCTGGAGCAGAACTGCGACCCGGAGATTGCGCGTTTAAAAGTTGAGGGTCAGTTTGTGCCGGAAGCCTGAATCTGACGGTCGATAACCCTGTGTGAGCGGGGCTTGTTCTCTTTCGGAGCTTCAATCTCGATCCCCTCGCACTGATCCAGAGTATCATCCAGGGTACACTGGATCTCCAGCTGATCACGGGCAATCTGCTCAAAAATGCGGTCCTCCCCTTTCAGGGGGGGCGCCTTCTTCTCCGCACTGACAACCCGCTCAACAGGCGCCGGATCGCTATAAGGCACAACGGTGGGCGGCGGCAGTTGCCGCTCCGGAATCACATAGGGCTCAATCTCAGGCATCGGCTCACTGTCAACAAAGCCACGGCGTTTATTGTCGTAAATAGTCTCCGGGTCGATGGGTGAATCGATATGCCCTGCCGGTTTAACCACCGCGTAGGGGATCGGGTTGACCAGATCCTCTTTTCTGTCCGCCAGCACTACACCACTGATCGCCAGGGCCATCAGTCCAGCAGTCACTGTGCAGACAGAATCTCTCATCAATACACCTCATCCATTGGATAGATCGCTTCAGCGTAGAGCGCCAGTTCCTCAAGAATCCCTTTCTGGGACGGGTTCAGGTCTGGCTGCTGATACAGTTCGTTCAGTTTACTGAACAGTTCGGTCATGGTGAGATGACCGTTATTATCCGGCCCCAACAGGCGGCGTCGGCGAAACTCTTCCCAGCGTTCCCGCTCCTCCTCACTCAGAGTAAACGGATAGTTCCGGGCCCGATAACGCAGAAACATCTCTTCCAGACGGCTATCCTGAAACGCCAGCTCAAGGGTTCCAAGCTGCTGCGGATCAGTGGTTCTGATCAGCTCCATACTTCTCTTATCGGCATCACCGAAAAATCCGCCACTATAAAGCATATGATCAGGATCAAGATCATCCTCAAAACCGGACTCTGAAAACACCTCAGCAAGTTTCTGTTTCAGATCAGGACTGTTGCGCAACATCGCCAGATGAGTACGGCAGCTGTCTCCGGATATATTGAGACGTTCCGCCTCCACGGCCGTCAGCATCCCGGCAGGGGCGATCACCGGCGCTTTATTGGTGTGAATCTGCTTCACTGGGATCCGTTGTTCCCCCTCTGCCAGATCCTCAGCGCGGGTATAAAGCAGCCGACGAACCTCACCGGCCGGAAGCTCAAGCAGTGGCGTCGGATCACAGCGCAGATCAAATGCCAGTACAGCATTCTTATTCACCGGATGGATCGCCAGGGGAGCAACGATAGCGGCATTCCCCCACTCTGCCGGGTACATCGACGAGATATGCAGTACCGGCTTCATGGTCATCACATCCAGCATCCCCTGAATGGTACGTTTATCCCGGTTATTCACCGCATACTGATACAGCTTTGGCTGACGCTCTCTGACCAGACGAGCCATCGCAATAGTGGCATATACATCCGCTAAAGCATCGTGGGCATTACCATGATCGATACCATTGGCTTTAGTCAGATCCTCCAGACGCATACTGGGGCGACCATCTTCATACTGTGGCCACTCAATACCCTCTGGCCGCAGCGCCCGGGTGAGTCGCAACATATCGATAATATCCCAGCGGGAACAGCCGTTCTGATACTCCCGGCCGTAGGGATCAAAGAAGTTACGATAAAGACTGTAGCGGGTAATCTCATCATCAAAACGGATACTGTTATAACCCACGCCGCAGGTCCCCGGCCGGGCAAGCTGTTCATGCACAAGAGCCATAAACTCAGCTTCGCAATAGCCATCATGCAACGCTTTCTGCGGTGTAATGCCGGTAATCAGGCAGGCTTCCGGGTGGGGCAGGAGATCTTCAGCGGGTTTGCAATAGAACATCACCGGTTCGTCGATAATATTCAGCTCCTCATCGGTCCGGATACCGGCAAACTGCAGCGGACGGTCGCGCTTAGGGTCTGCACCAGAGGTTTCGTAGTCATGCCAGAAAAAAGTTGTGTTTGAAGATGCCGCCATTCTATTCGCCTTAAAATCATTCGCCGTAGCGCCAATGATATCTGTATGGTTATGCTTTTGATCAATATGCTTATTCTTCCAGCCCCCTATAATAGCCTATTCATATCTGAATTCTATCTAAGCCGGGGCCCTTATGCTTCATGACCACAAAGATATCACGCTAGCCTGCCCTTGTGGCTCAAATAAGCCATTTTCGTTTTGCTGCGAACCAGCGATCGAGGGCCATAAGCCCGCCCCGACTGCAGAAGCGCTGATGCGTTCACGCTACACCGCTTTTGTCCTGGGCGCCGTAGATTACCTGATTAAAACGACGCTGCAGACACACCGTCAGCCGGATGATGCTGCACTGATCGCAGAACAGATAAAAGCCACCACCTGGACCGGCCTGAAAATTATCAGCACCGAAGCGGGCCAGGCAGACGATCAAAAGGGGGTGGTTGAGTTTATTGCGCATTTTGAAACGGCGGAACAGATAGCAGACCTGCACGAGCGCTCAAACTTTGAGAAACACGACAGTCACTGGTATTACGTAGACGGAGACGTTGAAATTCTGCCAAAAGAATAATTAAATTATCCCCTGAGAAGTCACTGTAAAGCCCGGCAGACAAGCCAACAGCCTCAATTGTCTGCCCAGGGCAACACTTTTCTTTTCTGTCAAGGCTTTTCCTGCACGGCTAAGAGCCGTTAGAATATGACCACCTGGCCACAGGCACCGTTGTATATATAGTGGCCCTTGCAGGATCGATGTAATGTTTGCGAAGTTTTTCAAACCCCGTTGGAAACACAATAAAGCCACAGTCCGCATCCGGGCAGTTCACCGGCTGAGCCCAGGCAAAACTGAGCACTGTGAAGTACTCGCCCGGCTTGCCCGTCAGGATCAGAGTATCGAAGTCCGGCTGGCTGCAGTTGAAAAAATTGCGGCACCTGAACTTCTGTCAGATATTCTGACCCATGATATCAATCCGGATATTCGCAGAAGTGCCGCTAAACGGATCTGCGAAGTGATTCTGGATCCGTCCTACACCCACAGTCAACAAAGCGAATGCCTGAACTATCTCCACGATGAGAATATGCTCGCCCATATTGCCCTGAATAGCGACAGACCCGATATTC
Organism: Amphritea pacifica; assembly: GCF_016924145.1. Classification (GTDB taxonomy): domain Bacteria; phylum Pseudomonadota; class Gammaproteobacteria; order Pseudomonadales; family Balneatricaceae; genus Amphritea; species Amphritea pacifica. Next base: position 93,848 of record NZ_JAFFZO010000018.1, read on the forward strand.
AGCAACAAGCTATCCAGCGTGTCAGCGATCAGCACTGCCTCAGCTCACTGGCAATCAACGGTAACAGCACACAACTGCGTCAGGCCGCCGCCGAAAAACTTCACTCGCCAGAGCTATTGGAACAAACCCTTAAAGCGATTAAGGGGCGTGATAAATCGGTTTTCAGAATTATCCGTAACAAACAGCAACAGCTGCAGGAAGCCGCCCGTCACCAGGAGCAGATTCTGCTGCGCAAAGAGGAGTTGCTCTGTAGTCTTGAACAGTTGAGCCGAACAGAACATTTCCCATTATACGGTGCCAAACTCGAAGCCCTCTGCCAACAGTGGAATAGCCTGGATGAGGTTACAGATGCAGATATTGATAAACGCTATTCCGGGCTTGTAGAACTGTGCCAGAAAACCCTGTCTGTGGAGCAGGAACGGTGTCATCAGATTGAAGAAAAGCAGCAGCAGGCAGAGGCTGAAGCGCAACAGAACCGGGCCCTGTTACAGAAACTTGAGGACACCCTGCATCGCTGTACCACGCTGATCTGCGGTGAACACTTCTGCAAAGCGGATCTGGACGCGGAACAGGCTTGCTGGGATCAGACCTGCGAACAGCTTGAAAACGCAACAACACCGAGGTTCAGACAGTTATCAGAACGCTTTAAGCGCTATCAGCACACCGGCCGCCAGTGGCTGGAACTCGGTGATGAGATTTCAGGATTGTTAGATCGCGGATTATCCGGCGACACTGATCGCGCCGGCCTCCAACAGCAACTGCATCAACTTGACCGGTTGAATCAACAGCTGAACTGGCCTGAAGAGATCAGACGCCCTGCCTTGCTACAAGCAGTAGAACAACAGCGCAGTAACATCCTTGAACAACTGAGCCAGTTGAAACTTGAACAACAGCACTGCAGTCAGGATCTCGCAGAACTGCTCGACTCTCTGGAACAGCAGATAGAAGCAGGTCAGGTTAAACACGCCTGCCAGTTGGAACAGCAGGCTGAAACGCAGCTAAGCGGGATGAATGGCACCACCCCCAAGCATCTTCTGCAACGTCATAAGAGTCTGCTCGCACGCCTGGCGGAATTGAAAAACTGGCAGGGGTTTGCCGTCTCGGCTAAGAAGGAACAGCTTTGCGAAGCGATGGAAGCGCTGATTGACAGTGCAATTGAGCCTCCCCTGCTGGCAAAGCAGATTCATACACTTCAGGGACAGTGGAAGCAGCTCGACAGCGATGATCCACTTCATTCCCATAAGACCTGGCAGCGTTTTAAAACAGCCGCGGATCAGGCATATGCGCCTTGTGAACAGTACTTCCGACAACAGAAACAGCAGCGTACGGATAACCTCAGTAAACGTAAGCAACTGGTAACTGAGCTGAGCGATTTCCTCGGGCAGATAGATTGGCAACAACCTGACTGGTCCCTGATCGATCAGGTCAGCCGCACCGCGAAACGGGAGTGGAAAGCATATGCGCCGGTGGACCGGACACCGGGCCGCCAGGTGCAAACCGAGTTCAATGCGCTGCTTAAGCAGCTGGATAACAAGATTGCCGCCCACCGGGAACAGGTCGCTGATGAAAAACGATCCCTGCTGGAACAGGCACAGCAACTGGTTACTGATGAGGATTCCCACGCAGCTGCCAGTCAGATCAGAGAGCTGCAAAAACGCTGGAAAGAGGCGGGCAATACATTCCACAGTCTGGAACGCCAGCTCTGGCCCGACTTCCGTAAAGCCTGTAATGAGGTGTTTGAAAACCTCAATCGAAGCAGACAGAGTGAGAAAAAACACACTCAGGAAGATCAACCTGTTCCGTCACTCACAGAAAGCAGATCCTATCAGGCTCTGTTACAACGGATTGAACTGTGTGATCAACTGGAAAACTTTATCAATGACGGCACATTGGATCAGTTAGCGCTCGATGAAATTCAATCGGTCTGGGAGCAGTGCGATCCGGCTGATGATTATTTCGAAGCGCTGATACAAGCCCGATACGAACTGCTGCTGGAACTGATTTCAGGCCGTATGGAGATGCAGGAACTGCTGACTCTGACAGAGAAAGCCTTGCGACAACTCTGTATCCGACTGGAGATACTGCTGGGGCTGGACTCTCCGGAGCAGGATCATACACTGCGGATGGAATACCAGATGGACCGGCTGCAGAAAGCATTGGAGCAACGCCAGACCTCCGACAACAGCAGCGACCTTAAACTGTTGGAACTGGAGTGGCAGTGTCAGCCCTTTACCCTGCAACATGAAGCACTGCAGATCCGCTTCTATAGCAACCTTCAGCAAGCAGGTTAATTGCCCTGCAGGGTTAAAACACTTGTTAACGTAACAAAAAAACCCGCATCTGCGGGTTTTTTTTCACGCTGAAGACAGCTTACGACATGTGCTGACCACCGTTGATAGAGAAGTCTGATCCAGTTACATAACCACAGTCATCGCTGGCCAGATACGCAACCGCCTTGCCAATCTCCGAAGGCTCACCAAGACGACCGACAGGTACCTGACGAATGATCTTTTCCAGTACCTCTTCAGGGATTTTAGCAACCATCGGTGTCATGACATAACCTGGAGAAACCGTATTCACAGTTACACCTTTAGCCGCAACTTCCTGCGCCAGCGCTTTAGTGAAACCGTGAATACCTGCTTTAGCAGCGGAGTAGTTACACTGACCAAACTGACCTTTCTGAGCATTAACAGATGAGATATTGATAACACGTCCCCAGCCTTTATCCAGCATCGGATTGATCACCAGGCGGGTCATATGGAACATAGAGTCCAGGTTAGCGGACAGTACTTCGTTCCACTGTTCCCAGCTCATCTTGCGGAAGGTACCATCACGGGTGATACCCGCGTTGTTTACCAGAATATCAACTGTGCCACCGGCTACTTCTTCAACCGTCTTAATACAGGCAGCACATGACTCTTCATCGGTAACATCACCATAGGCTACAAGGATATCGTAACCATCCGCTTTCTGCTCTTCCTGCCAGGCTTTTGCTTTTTCGTGGTTACCACCAGAGTTATAACCCGCTACCACTTTAATACCTGCGTCGGCTAATGCGCGACAGATAGCGGTACCAATACCACCTGTACCACCTGTTACCAGAGCAATTTTTTGTGTCATGCTCGCGTCCCCTTTGCTTCTTGAGATTTGTTTTTTCGAATTGTAGTTATAGTTTTGTATTTTTTGTATTTTTTGTATTTTTTGTATTTTTTAAGATGATATATCTATCAGCGAACAGGCGTAATATGACTTTCGTTTAGTAGGTCTATTAGCAGGCCGGTTTCGCTGTGAAAGAGTACTGTGTCTCTGTTACAACGTTAAGACAAGATACAACTTATTTAAGCGTTGTCAAAGGATTAAGACTGTTCAGGTGGCGCTGCATCCACCTGAACGCCATTGTTGCAGTGCACATATTTGCAATAACAAACGCTACAAACATCCCCTCCAGCCCTGCCAGGTAATTCCCCAGATAACCGCAGGGGACATAGAGAATGAACAGACGAAAAACACTGATACGCATCGCTTTCATAGGTTGATGAACCGCATTAAAACTTGAAGCGGTGAGAAAAGTGACTGCCTGAAAACCAAACCCCAGAGGGACAATCAGAATCCATAAACTGATCAGATTAATCACCTCTGCCTGATCACTAAAAAGTGCACCGATCCCCCCGGCAAAGATAAATAAAATAATATAAATCAATGTTTGCCAGAGCAAAGCAAACCGGACGGCACTCAGGTAGGCCGCCCGCACCCGCACTACTTGCCCACGGCCAAAGTTCTGACTTATGAAAGGGGGCAGCGTCATAGAGAGCGCCAGGTTCGCCAGCAGCGAAAGCGATTCCAGCCGGTTTCCGACACCAAACGCAGCCACCGCCTCAGGCCCGTGGGTTGCCACAACCGCCGTCATAATCGCAGCAGCTATCGGTGTCATCATATTGGAAAGGGCCGCAGGAAAACCGATTTTCATCACCATCAGCCAATGCTGCGTCGCAACAGACAGGGATTCGATTCTTAACACCAGCAAGCCTTTGCGCAGATATAAATTTGCCAGCGCAGCCGCGGCAGCAATTCCCCAGGCAATCAGACTGGCAATGGCTGCGCCCTGAATTCCCAAAGCAGGGAGCGGCCCCCAGCCAAAGATCAGCAGCGGGTCCAGCAGTAGATTCATCACTGAGGAAAACCCCATCAGCATCGCTGGCGTGCGGGTATCGCCACTGGCACGCAGAGAACTGTTGGACACCATGATCAGAACGTAGAAAACCGAACCAAAAAACCATACCGACATATAGCTGTGAATATAGGGCATCAAGGTATCCCCTGCTCCCAGAAGCCGGAAAAGTGGATCGATAAACAGTACGAAGAATGAAGCAATCAACACCATCAGCAGTGTCGTCAGTAGCAGGTTATCCGTGGTCAGTTGGCGTGCACCACTGGCATTGCCTGATCCGATTAAACGGGCGATTGTGGCTGAGGTACCGACACTCAGGCCAATAGAGAGACTGATCACCGTGAACGAGACCGGAAAGGTGAAACCCAGCGCGGCCAGAGGTTCAGTCCCCAGCCGGCTGACAAAATAACTATCCGCCACATTGAACAGCATCAGGCTGACGATGCCGAGCATCATCGGCAGTGTCATTTTAATCAGCGTTGGGCGGATTTCACCATTGAGAAGATCAGGCTTCACGATTTAACGGGGCTCATTTAGCTTGGGGAGAAGTGAAAGCCCATGATAACACCGCGACAGCGGTTTATTGACCCGGAAAAACAAAGGGATATAAAAAAGCCCCCGGCAGGAGGCTTACAAGGCAACTTACTTACCAAGCGTCTTGGCTGACTGTCCGCCGATGCCAAAATGCTGCTTTGGCACTTCGTAAATTAATACCCGGACACTCTCTTTCGGCGCGTCCAGAGAACGGGCAATCGCTTCACTGACTTCGTTTATCATCCGCTCTTTCTGCTCGTCAGAGCGGCCTTCCATCATACTAATAGAGACTATTGGCATCACACCATCCTTATTTATAAAACAGTCCTTTCTTTAGTGCTTACTTAAATAACCATCCTTTCAACAGACGGGTCACTCTGGGCATAACCAGATAGGTCATCAGCAATACCTGAAGGGTTACAATTATTGCGGTTTTTAACCAGAGATCAACGCCACTAAGGTAGGGCCCCAGACTCAGGTTGATCGCCATAATCAGTACATAGACCACCGCAATCAAAACCAGCGCCATCTTATGTGGTGAAGGGTGTTTATTAACTGGCAACTCCGGAAGATCAAACCAGAATTCAAGACCAGTTCCCCGCTGTACCTCGGCCTCCCCCTCAATCAGAGGAGCAAGCTTATCAAGCCACTGTTTTCGCAGTTCCGAGGACTCCCATTTTTCACAGTTTTCATAACTGTCAAAGCGGTAGATCAGCACATAACGGTTCCCTGTTGACGCTGAAGGGCGCAGCACATTACTGCCCTGATGCCCTGGATATTCTGAGGCGGCTTCAATGACCCCGGAGATCCAGGCTTCATAGTCAACCTCAAAACCGGGCTTTACTTTTCGGGAGATACTCACAGTCACCGGGCCTTCCTGTCCCGGCTCCGTCAGTTGACTCTGAATGCAGCTATCCGCCATGATTTACCTCTAAAAAATAAAGCAGCCCATCATCAGGGCTGCTTCGGGTCTTGCTGATTACACGCTTTGCTTAAAGATCAGCCTGATTAATCATAAATGATCAGACCCAGCGGTCTCAAACAAATTTACCGCTAATGGTCCCCAGATCCTGATAACGAACACTAAAGCTGTCACCTTTATTGACCTGTACCGCCGCCGTGATCGCACCGATCATGATGAAGGTGCCCGCCGGAATCTCTTCGCCGCGCTCACCCAGCATATTCGCCAGCATCGCCACAGATGACGCCGGGTGACCCAGCACCGCCGCACCGGCGCCGGTCTGCACCACCTCACCGTTAATCTCCATCACCACCCCCAGAGTCTTGAGATCAAGATCCGCCGGAGGTGCCATACGCCCACCGGTGATAAACCGGCTGGAACTGGAGTTATCCGCGATAACACTCTTCAGATCGAACTTGAAATCCTTATAGCGGGAGTCGATCACTTCCACCGCAGGCATGACAAAATCGGTAGCCCGCAGTACATCACCAATATGAATGCCCGGCCCTTTCAGCGGGGCTTTGGTAACAAACGCCAGTTCCGCTTCGATCTTCGGGTGGATCAGTTCATCGTGTTTAATCTCGCCACCATCCGGAATGGAGAAGTAATCCGCCAGGAAGCCATAGCAGGGATGTTCAACCCCCATCTGCGCCATCTTCGCCCAGGAGGTCAGGCCCATCTTCATACCAACAATCTTGTTGCCCCGCGCCTCTTTACGCCGACGGATCTCCCACTGAATATCGAAGGCATCCTTGTAGGTCATCTCCGGAAAGTCATCAGTAATTTTGGTAACTTCGTAGGCTTCCAGCTCGGCGTTTTCCAGATGGATCGCCAGCTCTTCGATCTGTGATTGTGTTAGCTTGTTTTCCTGAACGTCAGCCATCAGTTTAACCCCTTCTCTTTTGCCTGCTTCTCTTTAAACATGGTCAGTGCCAGGTCTTCAATCATATCTTCCTGCCCGCCAACGGTGCCGCGACGACCCAGCTCGACCAGAATGTCCCGTGCCTGAATGCCATACTTCGCTTCCGCCCGTTTGGCAAACAGCAGG
>NZ_JAFFZO010000179.1 GCF_016924145.1 Amphritea pacifica
GTCGTCACCGCGTTTTGCGCACTCTTTCTCGTAGGTACTCAGTCCGGCTTCTATCAGCATCACCGCTTCCTGAACTTCTTTCAGACCATCGATGGCCATACGACCGGAGCCTATCCAGTCGCAGTTCCCCCAGGCACTGCGGGCTTCCTGAAAACTGAAGCGCGCTTTTGAAGGTAACGTCACCACGCGGCGAACGATGGCCTCTTCCAGCCAGCACAGAAACATCTGGCTCGCCTGACGGGATGCGACGAATTTTCGCCGCCCCATAAAGTACGCCCACGACTCGTTCGCACTGGCCCGTGCCGTGGAGTAGCTCATCT
>NZ_JAFFZO010000180.1 GCF_016924145.1 Amphritea pacifica
TGTTAATAAAAGGACTTAAAAAGGTTGTAAATGTTAAATTCTCAAGAAACACGCATCTTATAGAAACGTCCTATGATAGGTTGAAATCAAGAGAAATCACATTTCAGCAATACAGGGAAAATCTTGCTAAAGCAGGAGTTTTCCGATGGGTTACAAATATCCATGAACATAAAAGATATTACTATACCTTTGATAATTCATTACTATTTACTGAGAGCATTCAGAACACTACACAAATCTTTCCACGCTAAATCATAACGTCCGGTTTCTTCCGTGTCAGCACCGGGGCGTTGGCATAATGCAATACGTGTACG
>NZ_JAFFZO010000181.1 GCF_016924145.1 Amphritea pacifica
ACAGACCCTCAATACCAGTCCACTGCTATCACTCTTTTACTCACTCGCATGGGCTGGATTCCAAAATATCTTAACATCTCCTTCATCCCTGACCACGTGTAACTTTTCCGACCACTTCGCCGGTTTAACCAGATATACAGACTGTTGAGTATGTGACCGTAGATCCGCCCCACACTCAGGCTGTTATCCGGTAACGCAAAGTAGTTCCTGAATCCGGCAATCTTGCATTTTAGTTGTGGCATCCAGTGATCCAGTCGCCGATGGCGATTGTCTTTAATCCACGCATAAAACGTTTGCAAGGCCATCTTATGTT
>NZ_JAFFZO010000182.1 GCF_016924145.1 Amphritea pacifica
GTTAGAACTGAAGAAAGTAGCTCAGCTGGTTAGAGCGCACCCCACTCTTGGTTTAAAAGAAGGGGGTGAGGTCGGTGGTTCAAGTCCACTCAGAACTTGCCCGGTCTTGTAAGAAATAGTCTTATCCGGGGCTATACTCAGCTACTGAATTATCTGGTTGCTCGTCTGAAAGTCTTAAAATATACACATCGGTCTGATGTTTATCTTTTAAAGCTTTTAGCTTTATCCGCTCTTTAACAATTGAATCCTGTAACAAAACGAGAAATATGTACAAGCGCTAATCCGGCGTAAATGTATCGTTACTTCAG
>NZ_JAFFZO010000183.1 GCF_016924145.1 Amphritea pacifica
ATCACTTTGCCATCGAGCACGTTGAGTGCGGCAAATAGGGTGGTTGTGCCATTGCGCTTGTAATCGTGCGTCATCGTGGCCGCACGACCTTTCTTTAGCGGCAGCCCAGGTTGAGTGCGGTCCAGCGCCTGTATCTGACTTTTTTCATCGCAACACAATACCAGCGCATGCTCTGGCGGCGACAAATACAGCCCGACAATGTCTTCCAGCTTCTCGATAAATTTCGGGTCTCGCGAGACTTTGAAGCTGCGCTCGAGATGAGGCTTCAGGCCATTGGCACGCCAGTGCCGAGAAACACTGGCGGCGC
>NZ_JAFFZO010000184.1 GCF_016924145.1 Amphritea pacifica
TTGTAATCGTAATGTTTGTAGCGCGCCATCCCTTGCACCATCAGCGGTAAAGTTGTTTTAGTCGATTGTACCGGGAGTTGGTCCCGCAGGCCAAGGGCTGAGGGACTTATCCGACAGCCTCAACGCCCACAGCACGGGCAAAATTGGAGCGTAGCGGAAATTTTGTCCCAGTGCCTGTGATTGATACTCATAGAGCCTTCTCCCCCAGCTTACTGTTTTCACACTAAGCTGGAAGGCGACCAAACCAAAAGGAGAAGACCTATGAGATTTTACACCAACAAACATCCTTTTTACTGCGGTATCGA
>NZ_JAFFZO010000185.1 GCF_016924145.1 Amphritea pacifica
CGGACAGATCAAAGTTCGCCGTTAATGCATAACCGGTCTGATCGACGTTGCCGCCCGCGGTCAGGTCGTATTTAACACTCTCGAAGCCTGCGGTCAGGCTGAATCCATCCGTACTCCAGGTAACGGAGGGGCGATAACCTGATATTGCGGTACCGTTATCACCGGCGGTGTCATCGTCACCATAGATAGTATCCAGTTCAAACTTCAGACTGTCAGAGGCTTTGAAGTGCAGGGCGATCTGACCGCCATCATCACCGGCAAAACCGCGCACTTTGTTTGCTTCATAAACTGATACGCCACCGG
>NZ_JAFFZO010000186.1 GCF_016924145.1 Amphritea pacifica
TAAACCAAGAGTGGGGTGCGCTCTAACCAGCTGAGCTACTTTCTTCAGTTCTAACTAACCACCTACTCAAGCTATTGCCAGGGAAAGTGGTAGGCCTGAGTGGACTTGAACCACCGACCTCACCCCCTTCTTTTAAACCAAGAGTGGGGGGCGCTCTAACCAGCTGAGCTACTATCTTCAGTTCTAACTAACCACCTACTCAAGCTATTGCCAGGGAAAGTGGTAGGCCTGAGTGGACTTGAACCACCGACCTCACCCTTATCAGGGGTGCGCTCTAACCAGCTGAGCTACAAGCCTATTT
>NZ_JAFFZO010000187.1 GCF_016924145.1 Amphritea pacifica
GGGAGGAGGGCAAAGTGCTGGCCTGCTGCTGTACCCCGGAATCGGATATGGTGATCGAGGCGGATATCGATGTGGATGATGACTTTGCCGGCTATCCGGTGGAAGATTTTATCGGCACGGTTACCGAGATCAGCGATCTGTCACCGACGATCAAGGGGATATCGTTTGAGCTGGACAAGCCGATGGCATTTCAGGCCGGTCAGTATATCAACCTGAAGCTGCCGGGCGTGGAGGGTAGCCGGGCGTTCTCTATCGCCAACAAACCCTCCGATGCCACCACACTGGAACTGCATGTGC
>NZ_JAFFZO010000188.1 GCF_016924145.1 Amphritea pacifica
GCGGCGAGACCTTCACCGCGACCCTGAGCAACAACTCCGCGGGCAGCACCATTGCCGATGGCACCGCCACCGGTACCATCCTGGATGACGGCACCGGCCCGGGTCCGTTCGACCCAAGCGGTCCTGGCACCCCGGACAACGATACCGCCAGCTTTGCGGTCGACAGCGTCAGCGTCAGTGAAGGCGGTCTGATGACCTTCACCGTGACCCGCACCGGCGATGCCGAAGCGGATCAGAGCGTCAACTTCAGCACCCTGATCGGTGCCGGCGACAGCGCCGAAGCGGCTGACTTCA
>NZ_JAFFZO010000019.1 GCF_016924145.1 Amphritea pacifica
CTTTAGATCTGTGGTTCGAGAAGAAGATCAAACCCAAGCTTGAAGGCAGGGCAATGCTCATCCGTTATGCGGATGACTTTGTGGTGGCATTTCAATATCAAGACGAAGCGCGGGCCTTCTATGAGCAGTTGGCTCCCAGACTGAGAACCTTCAATCTGGACGTTGTGCCGGAGAAGACCTCGATTAAACGCTTTAGTCGCTTTCACCCGGGACAACAACGGCACTTTGAGTTTCTGGGTTTTCGTTTCTACTGGGATAAGGACTTTAACGGCGAGCCACGGCTCAGACGAAAGACTGCCCCGAAGAAACATAAGATGGCCTTGCAAACGTTTTATGCGTGGATTAAAGACAATCGCCATCGGCGACTGGATCACTGGATGCCACAACTAAAATGCAAGATTGCCGGATTCAGGAACTACTTTACGTTACCGGACAACAGCCTGAGTGTGGGGCGGATCTATGGTCACATACTCAACAGTCTGTATATCGGGCTAAACCGGCGAAGTGGTCGGAAAAGTTACACGTGGTCAGGGATGAAGGAGATGTTAAGATATTTTGGAATCCAGCCCATGCGAGTGAGTAAAAGAGTGATAGCAGTGGACTGGTATTGAGGGTCTGTGTTTTACACGGGCGAGGATATTATTGAAGAACCGGATGCGGTAGTTCCGCACGTCCGGATCTGTGTGGGGTCGTCTCGGTAACGAGGCGCTCTACCACGACTGTGTGAACACGCTGATGGAAAAAAAGGATAACCTTTGTGGATAGACGCTGGGGAGTATCGATTGATATTGAAGGATTTTCTGCTCTTTACGAGAGTGGTGAGACCGGGAGAAGTAAGGCGATATGGGCGTTACATGAGCTGATGGACGCAATAATAAAAATTGGTCAGCGCGCATACCCAGGTGATATTGCTTTGAATGAAGCTGATCGGATTTTTGCCCACCAGTTTGGTGATGGATTTGTTATTGTTTCAAACTTTGAAGAAACCGACTCTAGCAGGTGTATCGCAATCGCAGCTGCGATAATGCGCCATATGGTGATGAGAGGAGTTTGCACAAAAGCCGCTATCTCCGTTGGTGACATGACTGACATTAATGGCTGCTACCCCGACGCGGTCAGATTCTCTGACAATGGAACTCTGCGGCTCGGTGCTGGTTTAATGACTACGATACCCGTGATGGGAACGGCTTTGACAAAGGCATACAAATTGTCGTCTCGTGTATCTGGCAACGTACTTGTAGTGGATAAGCCGGCATTTGAGCATATTCCTAACTTTTTGGTTGCTTCATGTAGCGCTGAGTGCTGCTTTATCGATTGGCGCAGTGACAAACACGATCTTGCTCGGACAGTTTCGGAGAAGAGTGGCCTAGAATTTGGTAATAGAGATCAGCTGTTAGATTTGTTTGAGCAATACATTGCAAAAGATCCCAAACCGCCAGAAAAATGGATTAAATGTAGCAGGGCATCAATTGGGGAAAACACATAACCAAGCGCAGCACTACGCAGCCTTCGGCTGCCAGACGCTCGCAAGCTCGCGCTGATGTGCGTGGCGTTAAGCGTATGAAAATTGCAGACCACAATGGCTATTTGGAATTAACACGAACTTATGATCAAGAGTTTCCATATCTTCGCATCGCTGCCATGATTCAAACTAGTAGCGGAAAATTTGACGGAGAAAAAGGGAGTAGAAGAAGGAGTAGAAGGGACAGGCATATTCTAAATCACAAATCAGGGCCATATATTCCTGTTATATCTGGCTAAGACAGTCCTTTATTGAATTCAAAGCCGGCTTTGCGTTGGTTTTCCCAATCATTATTTTTTTGATTACCTACTTCCTTACGTCCTCAATTGCAGAAACTGCATTTAAGGTTTATCAGGGGGCTTGAATTGCAACATCTCAGGGAAGTCAGAGCCACTTAACTGGTGCAGCTGCGGATCATCGCTCGCTCATACGCCGGGTGTCATATCTCAATTAACCAGGAAATATTGTGCAAGTAGAAAGAATCGATCACCTTGTTTTGACCGTTAACGATATTGATGAAACTGTACGTTTTTATACATCCGTTATGGGGATGGAAAAGGTTGTTTTTGGAGAGGGGCGGGTAGCATTATCCTTTGGATGTCAGAAAATTAACCTGCATCAACTGGGTAGGGAGTTTGAGCCTAAAGCAGGCAGGGCTACGTCTGGTAGTTCCGATCTGTGTTTTATTATCAAACAGCCAGTAGAACAGGTTATTGCGCATCTGAAGGCTTGTAATGTACCCGTTATTGAAGGGCCGGTTAATCGAACGGGTGCGACTGGTAAAATCGTATCCGTTTATTTTAGAGATCCTGATGGCAACCTTATCGAAGTGTCGAACTATATTATGTAACCAGGCCATTAAGCATCGTCCACAGAGTAAAAGGGAACAGATCTGTTGAAAATCTATCCCGCTCAGCTCTTTTCTCTGTGGCCTCTGTGCCCTCTGTGGTAAAAACGCCCTGGTGGCTTAATCATCCTCATCGTCATCATCATCGTCAGGAACGCGGGTGATTTTGCGATAGATCTCAATCCGGTCGCCCTCTTCAAGCGAGGTAATGTGGATGAAGTTGTGCCATTGGTGATGCTCCAGTGCAAACGGTTATGCCGGAGGCCTGGGTTATTTAAGGTTTGCGGAGCATGGGCAGCGAGGTATGCATTCCCACGCGGGAGCGTGGGAACGAGTAATCTCTCCAGATTCTTTTCTCTGTGTCCTCTGTGCCCTCTGTGGTAAAAACGCCCTGATCCCTTCAGGAATTAATCATCGTCATCATCGTCATCATCGTCGTCAGGAACGCGGATGATTTTGCGATAGATCTCAATCCGGTCGCCCTCTTCAAGCGCAGCGTTCAGCCGGGTGAGTTTGCCGAAGATGCCGATCTTCTGGGTTTTCAGGTTGATCTCCGGGCATTGCTCCAGAATCTGAGATGCTTCGATGGCGGCTTCTACCGTGGCGCTGTCATCGATCTCAATATCGGACCAGAGTTGTTTTTTTTCGCCAGCATAGGCGATCGACACTTTCATACAGACTCCTCCTGCAAACGACCCTGCATTGCGTTTCGGCGGGCTTCCAGCTTACGGTCGGTGACCCGTTTTCCCGCGAGAATCAGGCCGAGACAGATAAAGCCACCAGGCGGAAGGATCAGCAGCAGGGTACCGCCATAATCGGGAAAGATTGTCATCTCTATGAATGCGAAACTGTTGCCCAGCAGCAGTGATGCATCGGCAAACAGGGTGCCGCTGCCCAGCAGTTCGCGCATGCCGCCCAGCAGCACCAGCACCCAGGTAAAGCCGACCCCCATGGCCAGACCATCAATCATCGATGGGCCGACATTGTTTTTTGAGGCGAAACTTTCCACCCGGCCGAGTATGGCGCAGTTGGTGACGATCAGCGGGATAAACAGCCCCAGCACCTGATACAGCTCGTGCATCCAGGCGTTGAGGAACATATCCACCAGAGTCACCATCGCGGCGATCAGCAGAATAAACACCGGTATCCGTACCTGAGGGGTGATAATCCCGCGTATCATCGAGACCAGCATATTGGAGACCAGCATCACTGCCAGGGTGGCGATGCCCATTCCCAGGCCGTTACTGGCGGTGGTGGTGACCGCCATCAGCGGGCAGAGTGCCAGCATCTGCCCGAGTACGACGTTGTTATTCCACAACCCGTCGGCCCAGATCTCTGCATAGGATTGCTGTGTCATTTTGAAGCCTCCTTATTTGCGCTCATCGCAGCACTGAGCTGTCCCTCAATCGTGGCGCGCTGCTGACTGTAATGTATCAGGCCGGTTTTCACCGCTTTTACGACCGCTCTGGGGGTGATGGTGGCACCGGTAAACTGGTCAAAATCGCCGCCATCTTTTTTCACCTGCCACTGGGTTGCCGAGTGGTTTTCCAGCGAATAGCCATTGAAAGAGGTGACCCAGTCATTCTTTTTAATCTCTATTTTGTCCCCCAGCCCGGGGGTTTCTGCGTGACTGATGGTGCGCACGCCGGTGATTTCGCCTTTTTCATTCAGCCCGAGCAGTAATACGATATCACCACTGTAACCCTTGCCGACCACCTCCATGGCAAGGCCGGACAGCTGTCCGTTCCGGGTCGCCAGATAGGCGACGTTATGGCCGGGGAAGGGGCTGTCTTTGAGGCTGTAGCGCAGCTCCAGCGGGTTGTTGTCATACAGGTCAGCGGGGAGTACCTGATCCAGCATGATCCGGGTGTCTTCCTCCAGTCTTAGCTGAATATCTTCGCGGGTGCTCTGATCACCCATGATCAGCAGCAGGCTGATGATGGTTGCCATACCACCTAGCAGACCCGCCTGATAACCGATGCGGTGGGTAAAGCTGGGGATTGCAATGGTTCTGGTGGGCTTCATTGTTTACTCCTCTTTATCACTACTCTTTCGCCACTTTCAGGGGCGCCCCCTTGTAGTTGTAGCCATAGATTCTCGGACGGAAATAACGGTCTATTATGGGTGTCATGGCATTCATAAACAGTACCGCGAAGCCGATCGCCTCAGGGAAGGACCCCCAGGTGCGGATGATAAAGGTGACCAGGCCTATCCCCATGCCGTAGATCAACTGGCCTTTGACATTGGAGGGCGAAGTGACCGGGTCGGTCGCAATAAAGAAGGCACCAAACATCAGTGCACCTGATAGCAGATGGTAAACCGCCGGGGCGTAACGTTCAGCATCGATACTGTTAAACAGGGTTGCCATGGCCGCCACGGTGACGATCAGGGCAACCGGGATATACCAGTGAATGATCCGTTTCCAGATCAGGAAGATGCCGCCTGCCAGCATCAGCAGTGCCGAGGTCTCCCCCAGACTGCCACGGGTAAATCCGGTCAGTGCATCGTTAACATTGAAAATTTCCGCCACCGAAACGGTGGAAGGAATCGCGGCGGTCAGTGCGGTTTTGACATGGCCCAGTGCCGTGGCGCCGGTCAGACCATCGCTCAGAGGAGTGACCAGAAAGGTAATCTCAAGTCCCTGAAGAAAGCCGGGTGCTGAGGCTTCCGTAATCGGATTGACACTGGCCCAGGTGGTCATCTCCAGGGGGAAGGAGATCAGCAGTCCGACCCGGGTCAGCATGGCGGGGTTAAACAGGTTTTGCCCCAGTCCGCCATACAGGTGTTTACCGATAACGATCGCAAACAGTGTTCCGGTAACCGCCAGCCACCAGGGGCCCCAGGGGGGCAGTGTCATGGCGATAATCCAGCCGGTAAGTATGGCTGAGCCATCCAGGGCAAAACTCATACGCTTGCCCGCGAGCGATAAACATAGCAGTTCACTGGCCAGCGCTGAGGCGATACAGAGAACCCAGAGGTTGATGGCAGGCCAGCCAAACAGATAGAACCCCAGCAGTGTTGCGGGGAGTAACGCAAAGCAGACCAGATACATTGTTCTTTCGACAGAGCTGCGATCATGCGCATGGGGGGATGAAATCATCATAGTGCTCAGACCTTCTCAACTTGACTATTCGCTTTCTTGCGGGCCGCCGCTTTAGCTGCCTTCTCCGCTTTTGCCGCGGCTTTTGCTGCAGCCTCTTTTTCCTGCCGGGCCAGACGTGCTTCAGAAAGTGATTTGGTATATTCCCCTTTGCTTGACTGGATCTGATTCTCCCGATGCTTGCCTTTGGCAAACTGGAAGTAGTGCACCAGGGGGATATGGGAGGGACAGACATAGGCGCAGGAGCCACACAGGATGCAGTCTTTCAGGCCGAACTCATTGGCGCCATCGTAGTCGTCTGCCCTGGAGTGGCGAGCCATCTCCAGCGGCAGCAGGCCCATCGGGCAGGCCTGCACACAGCTGCCACAGCGAATACAGGGGGAGGCCGCAGCTGAGTTAATCTCCTCGTTGGTGAGCGCCAGAATCGCGCTGGCCCCTTTGGTGATCGGCACGCCGGTATTGGGCAGAATCTGTCCCATCATCGGTCCACCCATCAGCATCCGTGCCGGCGTCGCAACCAGTCCGTCACACTGTTCCAGCAACCACTGTACCGGGGTGCCTATCAGCACCTCAACATTCTGTGGCGTTGCCAGTGCCTGCCCCGAGAGCGTCACCACCCGGGAGATCAGTGGGCGGTTCTGATAGATCGCCTGATGTACCGCAAAGGAGGTGGCCACGTTATGCACCAGCACTCCAATATCAGAGCTG
Source organism: Amphritea pacifica (assembly GCF_016924145.1). Taxonomy (GTDB): domain Bacteria; phylum Pseudomonadota; class Gammaproteobacteria; order Pseudomonadales; family Balneatricaceae; genus Amphritea; species Amphritea pacifica. Next base: position 6,178 of record NZ_JAFFZO010000019.1, read on the forward strand.
CGCCCGCCAGTGGGTACCTCGCTACCGGTGATCACTTTGATCAGTTGCTTGGCTGAACCCATTGGATAGCGGGTTGGAATTACCCTGATTTCAACATTTGAATCTGTCTGAGCAACCTCCCGCATCGCTTTTATCGCTTGCGGTTTGTTGTCCTCAATACCGACGATAATCTGTTTGGCGTTAATTGCTTTGAGAATCAGCTGGGCACCACTGATAATCTCAGCGGCGCGCTCACGCATTAGCATATCGTCACAGGTGAGGTAGGGCTCACATTCACTGCCATTCAGAATCAGAGTATGGACATTCTGACGCGATCCGGCTTTCAGCTTCAGCGCTGCCGGGTAGGTTGCGCCTCCAAGACCGACTATGCCTGCGCTATCTACCAGATCGGCAATTGCTGCTGCACTGAGTTGTTGTGGATCAACCGGGGTTTCAGGCAGGTAAATGCTGTCCAGTCCATCCGGTTCGATGTGGATCGCATCGTAACTCAGCAGTGACGGGTGGGGGGCCTGAATCCGACCGATACCCAGTACTGTTCCCGATGTCGGCGCATGAATTGACGCTGAGCGGTCGCCTGCAGTCGCACCGATCAGCTCACCTTTGAGCACATGCTGTCCCTCTGCGACTATCGGTTTCGCTGGCAGACCTGCATGCTGGCTGAGGGGGATCGATAGCAGTGGCGGGATTCCCAATACCCGGATCGGTTTATCTGTGCTCTGCTCTTTGCGCTCATCCGCGTGCACGCCACCGCGCACTTTAAATTTCATCAACATCGTCTTATACCACCGCAGGTTTAGGCCAGTGCCAGTTGTCCAGAGTCTGCTCTTCCTGATGCAGCGCGATACAGTTCTCAGGGCAGGCGGTAACACACTTACCACAACCAGTGCAGGCTTCTTTAAACACATAGTGGAGCTGCTTATTGGCACCGATGATGGCGTCAGTCGGGCAGACTCTGAAGCAGCGGCAACAACCGGTGCAGAGAGATTCCTCAACCGATGCGGTTAACGGAACCGATGTCAGGTTGCTCAGATCCGCTGTCACCCCCAGCTTGTCCGCCAGACTCTTTGCCAGCACCTGGCCGCCAGGAGGGCAGCAGGTGACATCGGCCTGGCCATTCACCATCGCTTCAGCTGCACTGCCGCAGCCGGTAAAACCACACTGGCCACAGTGGGTGCCCGGCAACATAGATTCGACATCCTTAATGAGCGGGTCCTCTTCAACAGCAAAGACTTTGTCTGCATAACCCAGAATAAATCCCAGCATTAATCCGAGGGAAGTCAGTACAGCGATAGTCAGAAACATAATATTTACCCTTCTAAGCTATGGTTTAAAAAGTTCAGGTTTAAAAAGTCCAGTTTTTTAAACCCTGAAAACGGTGAGTAGCGCAACGGTCAACCTAGACGAGCCCGCCAAACCCCATAAAAATCATTGAAAGAATACCCGCGGTGACCAGTGCCACCGGTGTGCCGGCAAAGGTTTTCGGCACTTCTGACAGCGCCAGGCGTTCCCTCAGCCCGGCAAAGATAATCAGAACCAGAGAGAAACCGATTGAGGCACCAATGCCATAGGTCATACTTTCGATAAAGGAGAACCCCTCGCTGATGTTGATGAGCGCGACACCCAGTACGGCACAGTTGGTGGTTATCAGGGGCAGGAAAATGCCTAGTGTCCGGTGTAGCAGCGGGCTGCTTTTCTTAATCATCATCTCGGTAAACTGCACTACGGCGGCGACCACCAGGATGAAGCAGATGATTCTCAGATACTGCAGGTTCATCGGTTCAAGCACGTAGTGTTCAATTAACCAGCCTGACATACATGAAAGGGTCAGGACAAAGGTCGTTGCCACTCCCATACCGGTCGCGGTACTGAATTTATTGGACACGCCCATCAGCGGACAGAGACCCAGAAACTTCACCAGAACGACGTTATTGACCAGCACAGTGCCGACCATCAGCGTGATTAATTCCATCAATGCAACCTCAACAGATATATGCTGATAAGCTGTCTGCATTAACTGTGCCATTGGTAAGATGTTGAAATATAAGCTTTTGTGTTCTTTTTGTTTCTGTATGTTTAGCAACATTGTCAAAAACGTTACATCGCTTTTGTCGCTCGGTTTGTTTGTCGTATTTCCGACAATTTAGCGATTATCTGAACCTTAATGGTGCATTTTTTGTATGGGAATTGTCGGGGCTCTGGCCGTAAACCGCGCTATAACGGTAAACAGAGGGAGTGGCTTAATAATTGCAAAATCAGTTTCAGCAGTGCGAATCAGAGGAGCGGTTATGATCAAACAAGTCAGCGACAATCTTCATGCAAATGACAACGTTGATAATACGGAAGAACAGGCGATCTTTTCCGGGCTGCCCGGAAGCGTGTTTTTTCAGGCTGTCGAACACGCCCCTATCGCGATCTCGATCACCGATCTCAGCGCCAATATCATCTACAGTAACCAGACCTTCAGTCGTGAAACTGAGTATTCAAAAGAGGATGTCCTGGGCAAGAATGAATCAATTCTGTCCAACCATAATACCCCCCGAATTGTTTATGAATCCCTTTGGGGACGGTTAACCCAGCAGAAGCCCTGGGAAGGAGTGCTGGTGAACCGTCGCCGGGATGGTAAACGCTATCTGGCCGAACTGATGGTGGCGCCGGTTCTGGATGAGAACAATAAAACCATCAACTATCTGGGGATGCATCGGGATGTCACCGAGCTGCATATGCTGCAGCAACGGGTGCAGAACCAGAAAGAGATGATCGAAAAGGTGCTGGACGCGGCCCACACCTCGATTGTGCTGATGGATCAGGCAAACCGGGTGGTGCTGGATAACATCGCCTATAAAACCCTGGCCACCGATATCGCTCCCATCGAACCGGGTGCGCTGTTTCTGTCTAAACTGAAAGAGGATCTCGGGGCTGACTTTAACCAGCAAAAACTCAAGCCCGGAGAGACAATTGCTGGCCACGAGGTCACCCTTGAAGTGGGTAAAGGTAAGCAACACCGAATCTTCTCCTGTGATTACAGTATTGTTGGGATAGGGGATGAAAGTGCCGATGGTTTTTTCTCTAACCCGGTGCAGAACTATCAGATGCTGGTGATCAAGGATATTACCGAAATGCGTCACCGTGAGCGGCTGGAGCATATGAATGCGATGCAGCTGCTGATCGCGGAAGAGGAGTCGGTGTATCACCTGCGCGAAGCGCTCTCAGGTGCCATGTTTAAATTTCAGCAGCCGCTGAATCTGATGTCGGCCGCGGTGCGGATGCTGGAGCAGAGTGCCGCAGGGACTGAACTCTCTGCAGAGAAAATCGTTGATGTGCTGAAAGAGGCGATCCAGATTGGCCAGGACACCTGCAGCATGCTTGAAGGCGTTGTACCCCAGGGCAAACCCCGCTCATTTGGCTCAATCAATATCAATGAGGTGCTACGCAATGTACTTGAGTTCTCTACGTCTCGGTTATTGCGTAACGGCATTCAGGTGGTCTGGCTGCCTTCCGTCTATGTTCCGGCTATTAAAGGCCGGGAGAGTCGTCTTCACAGTATGTTTAAGCAACTGGTGGACAACGCCATCGATGTGATTGAGATGGAGCGCCCTTCGCGACGTGAGATTGAGGTTACCACCCGGGTGGAAAGAGAGGAGATTGTGGTCAGTGTGGCAGATACCGGTCCGGGCATTCAGGAAGCGATGATCACAAAAGTGTTTGAACCTTTTTTCAGTACCAAAAGCAACTACACCCCCACCTCTGGGCGCGGCATGGGGCTTACCCTGGCGCAGGAGGTGGTAACGGAACATTGTGGAACGGTTTCAATCGATCCGAAATACAAGGATGGCTGCCGGATTCTGGTGCATCTGCCAATCGATGCACGGGAAGGTTGATGGGGATATATGATGTCGAATAGTGCCGCTACCCGAACAGAGCTGTTTGAGCGCCAGCTGTGCGTGCTGGATAAAATATGCTGGACGTTAACCCGCTCCTTAGACCTGAACCCCAGCTTAGATGAAGTGCTGAAAATTCTGCATAACGAAGCGGAGATGAAAAATGGTTTGATCGCACTCAAAGATTATGAGATGGAAAACCTCTATATCAGTGCGGTGCACAGTGACTCTGATGTGGTGCAGCGGGCCAAAGAGGCGGCCCGTTATCAACAGGGGGAGGGGCTGGTCGGATCTATTTTAAAGTCACAAAGTTCTTTAGTGCTGCCTAACCTTGCCAACGAACAGCGGTTTCTTGACCGGCTGGAACTGTTTGAGCTGAGTCTGCCCTTTATCGGCGTACCGGTTAAGGATCAGCGGGGGGATGTGGTTGGAGTGCTGGCGGCTCAGCCGACCTCTGACCCGGAGCGGTTTCTGGCGGAAGAGTGCCGTTTTCTCAACATGATCGCCAACCTGCTGGCGCAGCTATTGCGTCTGCTGGGTGAGGTGGAACATCAGCAACAGCAACTGACCGATGAGCGGGATGAGCTGCGTCGGCGGGTCAGAGGCAAGTTTGGTTTCGAGAACCTGATGGTCGGGCACACTCCGACCATGGTGCAAATGTTTGAGCAGATCCGGCGGGTGTCGAAATGGGATACCACCGTGCTGTTGCGGGGCGAGTCAGGCACCGGTAAAGAGCTGGTGGCCAGTGCGATTCATTATAACTCGCCGCGGGCACATAATAGCTTTATCCGCCTGAACTGCGCCGCACTGCCTGAGAACCTGCTGGAGTCAGAACTGTTTGGCCATGAGAAAGGGGCTTTTACCGGTGCCACCCGCACCCGCCAGGGGCGTTTTGAACAGGCAGATAAGGGCACACTGTTTCTCGATGAGATTGGCGAAATATCACCGATGTTTCAGGCTAAACTGCTACGCGTATTGCAGGAGGGGGAGTTTGAACGGGTCGGGGGTAATAAAACCATCTCGGTGCAGGTCAGAATTGTGGCCGCCACCAACCGAAACCTCGAGCAGGAGGTCCGCGATGGTAGTTTCCGGGAAGACCTCTATTACCGGCTGAATATTATGCCGATCAACCTGCCACCTCTACGGGAGCGGATAGAAGATATTCCTGAACTGGTTAATTTCCTGCTGACGAAGATCGGTAAGGCGCAGGGACGACCACTGGATATCAGCAAAAATGCAGTACGAAAACTGATGACTCACTCATGGCCGGGTAACGTGCGGGAATTGGAAAACACCCTTGAGCGTGCCTCTATCATGGCCGAGGAGGGCGTCATTGAAGAGAATGATTTCTCCTTTAACAGTGCTGAGCTGATGGGGGGAAACTTTGCCTCGCTGACGTCGCAGTCGGCCCCTCAAATTGCCCCTCCGCCCCCTCAGCATCCGCCACAAGAGAGAGGGACTTCTGAGCTGTCCGGATCAGCGGAGGATGCGGATATGGATGAACGCCGTCAGGTGATCGCCGCCCTGGAACAGGCCGGCTGGGTGCAGGCGAAAGCTGCCCGGTTGCTGAATATGACACCGCGTCAGATCGCCTATCGGATTCAGACGATGAACATTGAAGTGAGGAAGTTATAACGCAGTGCCCCGGATCTACACATCCTGTTAGTGTTACTGAAGGGCGCTAAGTTTTGAGTAGAGGGAATACCGTTTCCCTACCGGGTTATTTCATATACTCTGACAATTGTTATGTATGTGCTCTTATGACAGTGCTCTGATGCAGGCATTTAATCAGATCATGACAGAAACATGATAAGTGCTGGGTATGATGGGGAGGGGGGTAACCGTTATGGCTGATATCCCAACAGAATGTAAGAAGTTGGTCTGCAGCAACTGTGCTGATGAAGTGGGACTTGAATTCGATTTTACCATGGCGTTTCAGCCGATAGTGAACTGTGCGGACCAGACTATTTTTGGCTATGAAGCACTGGTGCGTGGCCTGAATAATGAATCTGCCTATTCGGTTATCTCACGGGTTAATGATGATAATCGCTATACTTTTGATCAGTTGTGTCGGGTGAAGGCGATCGCTCTGGCCGCTCAGCTCGATATCAGATCGATTCTGAGTATCAATTTTCTGCCTAATGCTATCTACCGGCCAGAGCTCTGTATTCGCACGACCCTGGAGGCCGCCCGGACATACAATTTTCCTATTGAGAAAATTATGTTTGAGTTCACCGAGGTGGAAAAGATCGAAGACAGTAATCATATCAAACGCATCGTTGAGTATTATCAATCGCTGGGCTTTAAAACCGCGACTGATGATTTTGGTTCCGGCCATTCCGGTTTGAATCTGTTGGCCGACTTTCAGACCGATATTATTAAACTGGATATGGCCCTGGTTCGGAATATCCACGAAGACAATGTGCGTCAGTCGATTGTGATTAACTGCCTTAATATGTTCCGTGATCTGGGGATCACTCCACTGGCTGAAGGGATTGAAACCATCGAAGAATTTGTCTGGTTACGTGACGCCGGTGTTGAACTGATGCAGGGGTATCTGCTTGCCAGGCCAGGCTTTGAAAGTTTACCGCTGGTTGATTTTGATGCGCTGTTAACTTCATAAGATAATAAACGCTAAGCCCTGCCAAAATTCATTTTTTAGCGCGGGTCCTTGGTGGGGGGAAATATCCCACCGAAGAGTCATGAAAAATGGTATAATGCTCCGCCACCACTCAAACGGAGTTATTTTATGGCAGTTAAATCTAAAAAAGCAGCAGCAAGTCAGACACACGATTCAATCGCAGAACAGACAGCTGCCTTCCTGAAGGCCGGTGGTGAGATCCAGCAGATAGAGAAAGGCGTTTCCGGCCGGGAAAATAATGGCGGCCCGCGTCATATTGTATTAGGCAAGCCCCAGAACAAGTAATATCGTCAGCCGATAAACTAAACCGCGCTCGGACTTCAGAGCGCCGTCATCTTTTATAGCCTGCTAATACACCCGTTGTTATTCCCCGCACTATGAGCCCCTCTTCTGTGGCTGTAGTTTGCTGGCGTAATGCGAGTATCTTCACCCAATAGATTCATTCCACCCACACGATTGGATATTGTATTCATGGCGTCCCGAGCGTTTACTCTACAACGAATATGTAATTTTGCCGGCAAGGCGTTTGATCCTGATTCCGATGAACAGGTCAGCGAAGTTTTGCGCAATAAGTTTAATATATCACTTCCCCAGCGACGCACCCTCAACGATGCAATGGAAGCGGTTTGTAGTGATCACGATATTATCGCCCTGATTTTACAATACCGGACAATGGCGTGATCATTAGTTGCTGAGACTCAGAAAATCCTGAAATCAACGCTGTAAACTTAAACTGCAGATTTTCTCAAAGCCCATGAGCATGACAGGCTGTTTATTCTGATGGTAATCCGCAACAGGTTTCAATGACTCTGCACTCTTTTTACACCGACCGCTGACCAATTCCCGTTGCTACCTTTGAAACCGTTCCTGAGTTGACAGTAGGCTGTCCGTTCAGTGATAGCGCTTGACTAAGTGAGCAGTGGAGATGACTGAATCTTCTGTCTGAGCGAATGTAGCAGACCCGACAATCACCTCTGATCTGTTCAGATTATGACAAACAACTTTCCTTTTGTTTTGATGAAACTCTTTTAAATTCAATAATATAGTTAATGGCGCGTGGTTTGCAAAGGTTTCTCCATAGTAACTGAATCTGATTGATAGCCTTTGGGCTGCAGAGGAGAAACACTGATGGAATTGAACGTCTTAAATGCTGATCAGGCTCCGGCTACCGCTGAAGGTTGTAGCGCCAGTGCCTGCGGTAGCAGCAATGATCAAATGAGTCACCTGCCTGATTCAATCCGCGAAAAGGTTCAGAATCATCCCTGTTATTCGGAAGAAGCACACCATTATTTCGCCCGTATGCATGTGGCGGTAGCGCCTGCCTGTAATATTCAGTGCCATTACTGTAACAGAAAGTATGATTGTGCCAACGAATCCCGCCCCGGTGTGGTATCTGAGTTGTTAACTCCGGATCAGGCAGTGAAGAAAACCAAAGCGGTGGCGGCCAATATTCCGCAGATGACCGTGCTGGGCATTGCTGGCCCCGGTGATCCACTGGCAAACCCTGAGCGCACCTTCGAGACCTTCCGCCGACTGAGTGCCGAAGCACCGGATATCAAACTCTGTGTGTCCACTAATGGTCTGACACTGCCGATGCATGTGGAAGAGCTTGCCAAACACAATATTGATCATGTCACCATCACCATCAACTGTATCGATCCTGAAGTGGGTGCAAAAATCTATCCCTGGATCTACTGGAACAACCGCCGGATACGCGGAAAAGCCGCTGCCAGAATTCTGATCCAGCAGCAGCAGAAGGGTCTTGAGATGCTGGTGGCGAAAGGGATTCTGGTTAAGGTCAACTCTGTGCTGATTCCCGGTGTCAACGATGAACATCTGAAAGTGGTCAGTAAGATCGTCAAAGAGAAGGGCGCTTTCCTGCATAACGTCATGCCGCTGATCGCGGAAGAGGAGCACGGTACTTTTTACGGTGTGATGGGACAGCGGGGGCCAACGGATGAAGAGCTTCAGGATCTGCAGGATGCCTGTTCCGGTGATATGAATATGATGCGCCACTGTCGCCAGTGCCGTGCCGATGCGGTGGGTATGCTGGGCGAGGACCGTGGATCTGAGTTTACTCTGGATAAGATCGAAGCGATGGATATCGATTACGATGCCGCCATGAAAACCCGGGCGATCGTGCACAAAGGCATCGAAGAGGAGCTGGCTGAGAAACAGCTCAAGCGCGAACGACTGGCGGGAGTGAAAGTGCCATCGGGTCCGGTGGCCGCAAACAAGAGTTTCCGCCCGGTACTGATGGCCGTTGCGACCAGTGGTGGTGGCGTCATTAATCAGCACTTTGGTCACGCGACTGAGTTTCTTGTCTATGAAGCCTCAGGCAATGGGGTGCGCTTTATCGGCCACCGTAAGGTTGATCAGTACTGTATCGGTAACAACACCTGTGGTGAGAAAGAGAGTGCTCTGGCAGGCAGCATCCGTGCCCTGTCCGGCTGTGAAGCGGTACTCTGTTCGAAAATTGGCTATGAGCCATGGGGGCTGCTGGAGGACGCCGGTATCGCTCCAAACGGTGAGTATGCGATGGAGCCTATCGAAGAAGCGGTGATGTCGGTTTATCAGGAGATGATCTCGTCCGGCAAGCTGGATGCCGAATCTGAACTGAAAAAAGCTGAAGTCTGAGGAGGTTACTATGGCGCTGAGTATTATTGAAAGTTGCGTAAACTGCTGGGCCTGTATCGATGTCTGTCCCAGTGAAGCGATTGTCGAAGCCAGGCCGCACTTTCTGATCGAAAGTAAGAAGTGTACTGAGTGTGAAGGTGATTATGCTGACCCTCAATGCGCCACTATCTGTCCGATTGAGGGGGCGATCCTTAACGCCTTTGGTGATCCGATCAACCCTGAAGGCTCTCTGACCGGCATCAAGCCGGAGTTGAGGGATGAAGCCCTGAAAGAGATTCAGGCGCGTTAAGGCAGCTATGGCGACCGTTATTTTTTACGAAAAGCCGGGTTGTATTAACAACACCCGGCAGAAAAAACTGTTGCGGGCGGCGGGTCATCAGGTGGATGACCGCAACCTGCTAACCCATGACTGGGAGCCGCAGACGCTGGCGCGTTTCCTCCAACCTGAAAACCGCGATAGCTGGCTAAACAGGACTCATCCTGGGTTGAAATCAGGGGATGTCGAACTGGATCTGAGCCAGCCAGACAAGGTATTGGCAGCAATGTGCCACGACCCGTTGCTGATTCGGCGGCCGCTGATGGAGATCGACGGTCACTGTTTGCAGGGGTTTGATGCAGAGCTGCTGGATCAACTGATCGGTTTAAGCGTAATGCCCGATGGGGATATCGAAACCTGTCCCCGCAGCCAGCACGCCATTGTCTGTAAATAGAGCGTGTAAGTAGCGCGTGTAAATTTGCCTGTATAAATAGAAAGGTGGGATATGTTAATGCAAGCAGCCCAACCTCAGGTGCCTGAGGAACTCTATACAGAGCTGCTGGAAGTTATTGGCAGTGCTGAGGCAGATCGATATCTGATCCGCCTGATTCTGGCCGCCCGGGAGGGGCGTGGTTGCCTGCCACTCCATTTAGGACTCGATGAGACTGCCTTTGAGGCGCTTATCTATCGCTGTTTTTCCGAGATTCAGCGCTGGCTGATTCTGCATACCCGGGTACCGGCGGCGGTGATAGAACGGAGCGAAACCCGCAGTGAGCTGCTGCGTTTACGGCAGGATGAACAGCAGGAATTAACAGCCCTGCTTGAACAGTATCGCAATCCGGAGGTTGATCCGGTGCTGTCTGTGATTATCGCTACCGGCTGCCTGGGAGGGGATCATCTCTGGCGCGATCTTGGCTTTGACAACCGGGACTGGCTGTCGGAGATGATGGCAACAGCTTATCCAGAGCTGAAAGCAAAAAATTCAAAGGATATGAAGTGGAAGCGGTTTCTCTATAAACAGCTGTGTGAAACCGGCGGCCACTATGTCTGTCGGGCTCCCAGCTGTGAAGAGTGCGCTACCTATGCGGACTGTTTCGGGCCAGAGGTCTGAGCGGTGAACAGGCCGACAGCGGCGCCACCCGGGTGGCAGGAAAGCACCGGGCGGGTGGATCTGTTGAGTTACCATCAGCAGTCAAAGCATCATCTGCAGGGCTATGCTGAAGGGCCGCAAACCCTGGACTGGGATGACCAGCCAGACCCGTTCAGACGTTTCTATGATACATTTTTTATCGATCTGCCGCTGCTGGATGGTGATCGTTCGGTTAGCAGTACTGAGTTGTTTGTCGCGTCTGCAGAGCCCCGGCCCTGGTCACTGGAAAACCTGTCGCTATTGCTCAGATACAGTGCAGGTCTGTCTGCATGGAAAACCATGGGGACAGACCGCTGGTCGCTGAGAACCGTGCCCTCCAGCGGTAATCTGCATCCGGGTGAACTCTATCTGCTGCTGCCTGCCAGCGGTTTTTGCCGCGCCGGGCTGTATCATTATGACGTGCTTCATCACCGGCTGACCCTGCGCCTGCCGTTAGCCACTGCGGCACTGGATACTGTATATCTGATCCAGACCAGCATACTGCAGCGTGAAGCCTGGAAATATGGTGTCAGGGCATTGCGCTATTGCTGGCTGGATGCCGGACATCAGCGTGGTCAGTGTCAGGCGGTTGCCGGGCTGCTGGGCTGGCAACTGCAAGACCTGTCGGTGCCGCGGGAGCGTTTATCACAGCTGTGTGGCCTGCAACGGCCGGAATATACCTCTGTGGAGCGCGAGTATCCGCAATGGATCTGTCAGCTGAGTTGTAGCGTTTCAAGCGCTACTTCAGACAGCGGGGCACTTGGGGCACTGGATAAGATTATCAGCAGCGCCGGGGTACACTGGAGCGGGAAGCCAAATAAGCTGGCCCCGGACCCGTTACAGCACTGGCCACTGCCCTTTGCGGCAGCGGAGCAGCTGGATAGCGCAGTGACCCCTGCCTTGCGGTTCTCTCAGCGGGGTGATCTGCCTGTTGATTTCAGTGGTGCAGAACAGGACCCCTGGAGGTTGATATTGTCACGCAGAAGCGGACAGGCCTATGTCCCGCAGAGCCATTATCCTCAGCCACTGTTTCAGCAGATGATGGCGGCCTTGCAACCGGGCGCCAGCCGCCTGTTACCCGATCAGCCGAAGATACATCTGCTCTGTTTTGTCCATGCGGTTGAGGGGCTGACACCGGGCATCTACCTGTTGCCCCGGTCTGGACAAGGGGCACAACTATTTCAGGATCAGCTGCAGCGCTGGCAACCCTGGGAAACGGTTGAACTTGTCGGAGTCCCTATAGCCTGGCGCATGAAAACCGCCAACACCCGCAAAGCAGTGGGGCAGTTGTGTTGTAATCAGCCGATCACGGCTAACAGCTGTTTTACGCTGATTTTTCTTTCGGAGTTTGAACAGCCGATGGCGCTCAGCCATGGTAGTGACTGTCCGCAGCTCTATCAGGAGGCGGGTATACTCGGGCAGCAGATCTATCTTCATTCAACGGCGCAGGGCTTTGGTGGTACTGGCATCGGTTGCTTTTTCGATGATGCCATCCATGAACTGATCGGTCTTGAAAGTCACAGTTTGCAGGCCCTTTATGGCTTTGCAGTGGGTGATCCGCTACGCGATGAACGGATCACTCAATTATCCGGTTATTACCATCTGCGGGAGCGATTTGTATGACACAGATTCAACAGATTTCAATTCAGGAAGCCGAAGCGCTGCTGGAAACTGAGGATGTGCTGCTGCTCGATTCAAGAGACCAGCGGGACTACATGAGCAGCCACCATCCTAAAGCGATGCTACTGGGTGAGCATAACCAGGAACATCTGCTGATGAAGACATCGAAAGAACGCCCGGTGATGGTCTATTGCTATCTCGGTCATGCCAGCCTTGAGAAGGCGCGGATGTTTGCCGATTTTGGCTTTAAGTATTGTTACAGCGTTGAAGGTGGATTCACCGCCTGGAAGAAACAATTGCAGCAGGCGTATTGAAAGAGCGTGTGAGAAAGAAGGACAGTTGAATGGGTGGTTTAGTACAGGGCGCACAGAATGAATTGATGCAGGCGGCCCGCTATGGTGATCTGATCAGGCTGCAACTGCTGCTGGGCCATAGCTCAGTCAATGAGCTGAACAGTGACAACAATAATGCACTCTGGTTTGCCTGCTTCAGTGACAGCAAAGAGGCGGTGAAACTGCTGCTTGAAAACGGCGCAGATATTGATAACCAGAACGTCAATGGAGCGACCGCGCTGATCTATAGCGCGTCTGCAGGCAAAACCGAGATTGTGAAGTTGCTGCTGGAGGCGGGGGCCGATACCTCGCTCACCACGCTGGATGATTTCACGGCGCTGGATCTGGCAGCGAATCTAAAGATTATGAAGATGTTACGAAATAACAGAACTGATGATTAACAGGAAGGTGAAGCCCATGAATACAGAAGAGAAGATTCGTAAACAGTTAGCGGATAATCCGGTTCTGCTCTACATGAAGGGTACACCTGAGGACCCAAAGTGTGGCTTTTCCCGTAATGCGGTGAATGTCCTGAGTGGATTGGGGGCAGCCTATAGTTATGTGAATGTTCTGGAAGCGCCGTTTATCCGTGAAAAGCTCCCCGCTGTTTCGGACTGGCCAACGTTTCCTCAGCTGTTTATCAATGGAGAACTGGTGGGCGGATCTGATGTTGTCTGTGAGATGGCAGAAGATGGCTCATTGAAACCTATGCTCGATCAGGCGGGTGGGGCGGCTTAATGATGAATACCGAGCAGATCACTCAGATTATCGTTGCTGCGATTCCCGATGCCGAACTGGATATCAGTGGTGAGGATTGCAACTTTACCGTGCGGGTTATCAGTGAGTCATTTGCCGACATGAAACCACTGGAGCGGCAAAAACGGGTGTTAAATCTGTTTCAACAGCAACTGAAAACCGGCGAATTACACGCGCTGACAGTTAAAGCCTACACCATGCAGCAGTTCATTGATCTGCAGAATCAGTTCCTGGTTCAGCTGGATAATGATTAAGAGGGGATTCACGATGAATGATGAAAACTTGTTTGATGAGCAGTTTCTGGATGTCACCAACAAACTGATTGAGATCGCCAATGAGATGGGCGAAAAATATGGCGAGCATAAAGCCAGTGTGGCCTTTATCTATGCGGCAGCCCGTTACAACGGTTACATTGCCGCCAGCAGTGTAACCAGTGCTGAAGAGCTGGAATCTAAGCGCGAAAAAGCGGTCGAGTATTTCACCAGCCGGTTCCGTCAGCTTTATGATGGCAATCTGCAGGAATATGTTGCTAACTTTGACGAATATATGGGCAAGACGAATGACGATCAGGCCAGCTCTAACGGCTGAGTTGTCACAAGTCCTACATTCAGCGTCAGCCAGAGGTTGGCGCTGAAGTTCTCTCTGCTACAAAAAGTCATGTCATAAACCCGCCAATTTTAGTGTTGCTCATTTTTTATCCATTTTAAATCAACAGATTAATCTATGGTTCGTTTCTTGCTGTACACCAGTCTCCATTAATACAGATATGAGGGGCTATCCTATGGCCAATGTTTATTTCTCGTCACCGATTATGTCGAAAAACATGAAGATAGAAGCGGTTGCCGGTAAGCGTAACACCCTGCTGGGGCTCGCAAAGGAACACAATGTCAAAATCCCACGCGAGTGTGAAGATGGCCAGTGCGGTTCCTGCCTGGTGAAAGTCACCCACCTGGATGGTTTTCGCGTTAAGGGGATGATGCTGACTGATAAAGAGAAGAACGTGCTGAAATCGATCGGCAAACTGCCAAAGTCAGAACAGGAACGTGCCGAGGTGAAAGACCTGCCACCAACCTACCGACTGGCCTGCCAGACCATCGTTACTGATGAGGATCTGTTGGTAGAGTTTACCGGCGAGCCGGGCGGCGCTTAACCCAGCGTTTGTTGGATTCTGATAAGATCGGAAGGAGGCATTCTTCCGATTTTTTTATGGGGCAGGGGGGGGGGAAGAGTCGCTAGTGGTTAGACGCTTCGCTTGCCAGGGGTTAGAAAAAGCCTTCTTTATTAACCGGGTGAAAACGAGCTTGTAAGATGGTTTCAATGGCGCTTTCGCTTTGTGTGGGAGCGACGCCCTCGTCGCGATACGATCGATAGGGTCACCCATTAAGCAAGGTGTCAGGACTGATGGGGTCTCTACTTGCGTGGGGGCAGTAGGTTTTGGAACCAGTTGAAAGAGCTTTAAATCCATTAGTTCTTAGCCAACCATCCTTGAGCACTTTATCTCTGTGCCCTCGGTGTTCTCTGTGGTGAATTTTCAGAATCAGGTAGCAGAGGACGCGCTTTTTACCGCTGTACTCAAAGGTGATGCTAAAGGCTGCGGGAGAAAGGAGGCGGTTGCACAGAATGCTTTACTGGGATCCACCGATCAAAGGGACAGAGTCAATGATCCAGAATCTACAATTATGAGCCATTTATGGATTGGGTCTGGACTTTGTAAATGGAGATCTCACCGGCAAAATTGTTATAAACTGTGGCAGAATGATTTTACTTTAACCTCAAATCGGTTATCTTCTTCACTCCTCAAAAATCACCCTCACAAGGACAGTGAGTATGTTACATCCTATGGACAGAGCGCGGTTATGTAGTGGCAGCGATCTGACTGCCGAAAAACTCCCCTATGTTTTACGTCCACAGAATGCCCTCAGTGTCGCTCAGCGGATGTGGTCCAATGACTTCGAGCGCTCGAAGCTGATCCGCTTTGACCCAATGCCCCGGCATACCCGATATACACAACGCTTACCCTTTCCCTCATCGTTGGAAAACGCTATCCGTACTGGTCGGCTAATACTCATGCTGGATGATGCCCGCATGATCACGGCACCGGTTGTCAGTCAACGAAATGGTGAGCTGCAGACATCCGGGTTAGAACGGGAATCACTGTTGTTTCGCACCACCATCGAACGGGCGCTGAATCGCAGTAACTTCAGCAGTGGTCGTATCAACCCTGCGGATCAGCCGAAAACAGCACCAATGAGTTTTGCCGATAGTATCGCAGTCAACAACAAATACCTGCTGAGCGAAGGCAAAAAAGCAAAAGATAAAGAGTATGTGGTTGACCTTCAGTGTGTCTGGGATAATGGCCAGTCAGTGGGTGAAATTCCCATACAACTGACCTTTGATAATGGTGTAGTGCAGCGATACATGCTACCCGCCAATGGTCATCTGCAGGTCACAGGGGTTTCCTCCCTCTTCTATAAAGCTCAGCTAAAACCAGATTTGGATAACACCGAGTTATCAGCACTTCGTACCTCGATTCAGAAAACCCTCACCGCGATCATTGAGAAAGAAAAAGCCCAGGCGGCAATACATCAGTCCCTGCAAGATCAGATGGGTGTTGTTGATAATGTTCGGGTGCATACCGGTGCTGTGATGTGGGGTATCTGGAACCTGGCTAAAGATTCAGTGGTTGCTGTTAAAGAGTGGTCTGACGTTATTAATCCAGTGGTTGCTTATAACAATGCATTACAAGCTGCTTATGTGGCACGTCAGGCAGGGCCTGAATCAGACTGGTCGGAAACCTTCAGAGAAACTTATAACGATCTTCAGCACAGGGAGTGGGTAGAAGCGCTGGGCTTTGATCCTTCAAAGATCACCATGGCTCAACTGGCAGAAGCCTATGAATTTGCCAACTTTGTGTATGAGGATCCGCCTACTCAAAAAATGCTGACTAAGTTCGGAAGAGAATACATCGCCGCTCAAGACAGTGTAGAGTTTGCAGAATCCGTGGCACCAACGGTAATTGTAACTATTCTGGGTGCGATCTTAACGGCGACGACACTGGGGGCAGGCGGGGCCGTTGTAGCAGGGAGAGTGGCTAAAGAGTTTGCCGATCTGGGAAAACTTCTGATTGATCTGGGTAAAGCGCTGAAAAAAGCTAAACTTTCAGAACGCATATTCAGCAAGATGAGTAATAAGCTGGAGAAGCTGGAAATTCGGCGCCCGAAAGCACAGAAAGTGGCAGAGCCTAAGCGGGTTGATGGGAATCGAAATGATGGTACGATGCGGGGTGGGAGTGTTGTTCCAGACACGAAAACCATTGTTTCTTCAGAAATGGAAGAAAAAATTCTCTACGGCCAAAGAGCATTAAATGGACAGGGAAATCCTTCTAACAGACTGATAGGCGCACACAGTGGACAAATTAGCAATGCGAACGAACGATTTGCGTTAGAAACATTATCTGTTAACGCAGATGGAACAAGAAATGTTAAGTTGATTACTCAATTTGAAGATGGCAATGTATCGAGGATTAAATCAAGCACTTTATTTCCTGAAAGCTGGAGTGATGCAGATGTTATGTCCGCAGTTAACCATACAGGTTCAACCACTCCTTTAGCTATACGAGCTTCAGATGGAGCTTCTCTTTATCAATCAACTGTAAATGGTGTAAAAGTTGAAGTGATTAAAGTAGGTGATAATGTAACTGCTGCTTATCCATGTGGTAGAGGCTGTACAGATCCAAGTGCTTTTGGAGGCTAATGTGTTTAGTAATTTTGATAAATATTTGGGAACATCTTTTTCAATAGATTATTGGTCTGATGAGGGGATATCTCATGCAGCTGAGATAGTCTCTGAGTTTACGGAAAAAGATTGGGAGGAGTTAATCAGCTCTTTCCCAAAACAAAGTGAAAATTGGCTGGTTCGGTGCGCTGAGTCCTTAGGAGACGTTGAAAATAATTCATCCCTAGATACCTTATTGAATCTTTTAAATTCCCAAAGCGAAGAAGTTCAAATTGCGGCATTAGATTCAATGAATGCATTGTTGAGTAGTGGTGTAAGTGCAGGTGGAAATAAAGATAGAATTAAAATTGCCATAAAGAATATCAACTCTGAGAGTACTGTAGCAAATATGATGTTGAAGTCATTGGGAGACAAACTTAGTTAAGGTGTTGTTCCAGGCACTGAGCTACTGAGGGTAAAACCGGGTACCTTAAGAGGTGAGCCTGAATTGCCTCATCCAAACGCGAATGCTGATATGGTTCGTTCTCTTAATAGGCAAAATGAGTCAGCAGAAATTTTGTCGAATCGAGGATTTGATGTAACGCATTTACCGAATACGGGACGGAAAGGAGGTAACCCTGATTTAGATATCAATGGGAGGGCAGCAGATGCGTATTCTCCGAAGTCTAAAAACCCGAATACTATTAGGGATAATATGATTCATAAGGTTGAGCACCAAGCACCTGACATAGTTTTGAATATTACTGATTCTCCTTTGTCTGTAGAAGACATGTTGAGGTTTTTAGATCAAAAGCCGGTGAGCAGTTTACAAAACCTATATCTGATTGATGGTGAGAACGTTTTGTTGAGGAAGTTTTAAAATGACAATGACTCTTAATTTAGAAGTTGCTCAGGGCGTTAGGCTTGAAGATATAAAAGATTCTTTAGCTGGTGTTGAGTTTTCTAACTTGTCTGAGGTGGAAGATGGGTTTTCTGTCGTATTACCCAATACACATGTGTTGATGTCGGTTAAAACGAACCTTGAAGATTCTAATGTATTAACCGAAGACTTGGAGGGTGGTGGCTGGTCGGTAGGGTTGAGAGCATATTTTGACGTTGATCCCACTTTGCCTAATCCATTTGATGATGTGAAGAAGATTATTCGGAATTTGGAAGAACAAACTTCATTTGAATTTGTGTTGTCATTTCAATACGAATCTCTCTATGCACATAGAGGTCTTAACGGTCTCGAATTGAGTGATGACTTTTAACAAAGCATTTAACTGTGAATTTGAGCCACCCGCCGTGTAAGGATAGTTGTCGTGTGAATTGATCTGACTAGTTTTGTTCAGTGGGCGGAAGTGAGAACTGTGTGGCACGTTATTCAAAAGAGCACCGGGAGTGGGTATTAAGGCAGATGATGCCGCCCTTGAAATTGTGAATAAGTTCCTCACGTACTAATTCAGACTTTATCTCTGTGCCCTCGGTGGCCTCTGTGGTGTAAATATTTAATCGCCCCGGGACGGGGCTCCTACACTCATCGAATCTTTCTCTGTGCCCTCGGTGGCCTCTGTGGTGTAAACAATCAAAGGGTCAGAGTCATTGATCCAAACGCAGCAGTAATCCATTCTTGAGGAGAAAATCACTGGCACTATTGATGAAAGTGAGTTGCTGAAGTATCTCAAAGCAGATGAATCTGTAAGCTAAGGTGAGCGTAAATAAACGAACAGCGTGTTCCTTTCTATCCCTTTATCTCTATGCCCTCAGTGCCCTCTGTGGTGAATAGCCAACTTCGTGTATGAAGATGGTCCTACACGAGCCGCACTGACGGAGTTTTCAAAAAACTATGTTCTTGCCCAAGATAGCATCGAACTTGCCGAGTCGCTGGCACCGACAGTAGCAGATACGATTCTGACCGTCGTACTGACAGCGGTAACAGGTGTTGGAGGAACAGTTATCGTTGCCAGGGCGGGACAGACGCTCTTCAAAAAACTGGGCAGATTATTAGTTAGTCTTGGTAAGGCGTTGAAAAAGTCTGAACTTTCAAAACGCATCGTCAGCAAGCTGAGTAACAAGCCTGAGAGATTTGAAATTCGGCGTCCCGAAGCCCAGAAATTGTCAGAGCCTAAGCGGGTTGATGGGAATCGAAATGATGGTACGATGCGGGGTGAGGGTGTTGTTACAAACAACAATACTTTGCGCCAAACTGGCGGCGGTGGATTTATTGATCCAGCCGATGAACTGTATGATGCTATTCGAGCAAGTGATACCGATGTGAGTACGATTGCGGCTAATACAGGTATCAAACCTCAGAATATTCAAAAAGTAAAAGATCATGTTTTCTACAATGAGCATCTACTAGATAAGTATGTTGATTATGGAATTCCTGCCGAAAGAGCAAGATTTGATAGCGATCTAAATCAAGCACAAGCTTGGCAAAGGTTAGAGAATGGAACTTATACTGATGCGGATATAACTTGGCTGAAGCATGAAACTACAGAAAGGTGGTACGAGATAAAACATAACTCAGGTTATACTGACGCTCACAATGCAGCTGAAAGAAAATGGACCGGTAATCCTTGGGGGGAAAACTAATGCAGTTTATTAAAGATAATGACCTTTACAAGGTAGCCAGAATTACTGGCCCCACCCACAATTTCTTAGCTATACGTTTGTCTAAAAAAAAATGCGTTCCCCAAGTAATACCTCTGCCGATAAAGCAAGGTGGTGTTGAAAGGTTAGATAAGGAAAAAGTCTTGGCTCAAGTCCTGAACGGTTTAGATGTAGTCAATCAAGAATTGGGGAAAGAATATTTTGTATCAGAGATACAGTTCGTACCCTCTGATACAGAATCATCATCTGTCTATATTTTTTTAGTAAATGAACTAATTAAACGAATCGATTCAAATGGTGAGTTTGTAGTGATCTAGCTGTGTTGTTCCAGACAGTAAAGGAAGTACACTTATCGATAGTATGGAGCCGGCAGAAGCTAAGAGATATCAAGAATATTGGAATACTGGCGGCGACACTGCTGCTCAAGTGAGTCCGGGTATAAGGGTTTCTCATACTGAAACAGTACCTAGTAGCCGAGCGGGTGAGGTCTATGAGCGAACCACTTATTACGATGAATTTGGACGGCGACGCAAAGTTACCGATTACACAGATCATAGTATGAGTGATGGCCACACTAATCCCCATGACCATTACTATGATGAAGTTTATGATAATGGACTTTATGTCAATAAGAAAATTAAGAATCCTGAAACGGGTTCTACAACTTTTAATCGATGACAGGTAAATATATGAATAATTCGGTTCGAATAAAAGTTTTGGATTTGATTGATAGTGGATACTGGAAAAGTGTGCAGTGGAAAGAATGGGCGGACGCTGTAATATTGAAGTTCGATGAGCCTCCTTATTGGGTAATTGAGTTAAGTACAGTAAAAAACTCAGGGGAAGCTATTTCAATTTTACGAGAAAGTCTGGCTGAGATTCACTACGAAGACGATATAAATCACAAATCTATCATTCTTGGTTATATGTTTCTTCGGTATAAGGAAAAAGAAATTAATCTTAAGGAGTTTTTAACTTTAGCTTGGCAGGAAACTGAAGCGGAGGAAGATGTTGGTAGCCCTTCAAATTCTGATATTTTTGAAATGTATGAGGCGTGTAACAATTCTTCTGGGGCTGACGAAAAGTTTGAAATTATAGTTGATCGCGTTTGCAAAAAATTTTCTTATAATGCTGAATGTGCAGCTAAAGCGCTTTTGGAAGTAAATGGCTATAAATAGGATGTTCCAAATAATTAACCCATTACTAGGGAATTTGTGAATAAGCTCCTCATGTACTAATTCAGACTTTATCTCTGTGCCCTCGGTGGTGTAAATATTTAATCGCCCCGGGACGGGGCTCCTACACTCATCGAATCTTTCTCTGTGCCCTCGGTGGCCTCTGTGGTGTAAATATTTAATCGCCCCGGGACGGGGCTCCTACACTCATCAGATCTTTCTCTGTGCCCTCGGTGGTCTCTGTGGTGTAAATATTTAATCGCCCCGGGACGGGGCTCCTACACTCATCGAATCTTTCTCTGTGCCCTCGGTGCCCTCGGTGGTGTAAATATTTAATCGTCCCGGGACGGGGCTCCTACACTCATCGAATCTTTCTCTGTGCCCTCAGTGTCCTCTGTGGTGTAAATATTTAATCGCCCCGGGACGGGGCTCCTACACACATCAGATCTTTCTCTGTGCCCTCGGTGCCCTCGGTGGTGTAAATATTTAATCGCCCCGGGACGGGGCTCCTACACTCATCAGATCTTTCTCTGTGTCCTCGGTGTTCTCTGTGGTGTAAATATTTAATCGCCCCGGGACGGGGCTCCTACACTCATCGAATCTTTCTCTGTGCCCTCGGTGGTCTCTGAGGTGTAAATATTTAATCGCCCCGGTACGGGGCTCCTACACTCATCAGATCTTTCTCTGTGTCCTCGGTGGCCTCTGTGGTGTAAATATTTAATCGCCCCGGGACGGGGCTCCTACACCCATCGAATCTTTCTCTGTGCCCTCCGTGTTCTCTGTGGTGAGCGTTTATATGCACGAAGCAGATTTGCACAGAGGACACTGAGTCGGTTATACCGCTTATTTACTATCTGTCAGGCCAGTTCAGTTTCGCTCATGGCCGCTTCCAGAAAGCTTTCCCAGGGCTGTTCGATAATCTGAATCTTTTTCAGTTTACAAAAGCGGCGCTCTTTGTCGGTCGGTTCTTCGATGAATACCCAGCCCGCCTGTTCACTATCGGCGGCGTAGATGATGTCGCCCATTACCATCCGTTCGGTATCCCGGGTGAAGCGCATGCCAAGAAACAGGTACTGTTTGTTCTGCCGGTAGAGCTTAATGAATTCTGGTACGGCGAAGCCCCCCATCAGTTCGGTAATGTAGTCGACAAAGTCGGCATCGGAGGCGATGAAGTTGGCTTCGGGCACCGGACAGCCCAGCGGTTTAAAGAGAATCGGCAGGCCGGCCATCACTTTGCTCTGATCGATCTGGGTGTAGTCCTCGCCATCATAGTTAAATATCTTATAGCGGTAGTCTGTGCCTGCTACGCGGGAGAGGCCCTGTATCAGTATGTGGGGACGGTTTTGATAGAGGTCGATCAACTGTGTGTCGCGGTTGATATCCACCACCCAGCCAGGATTGATGTCCGCCAGCCACTGATGCAGTTTGGCGGTGGTCCATTTTTTATTCAGGTAGGTGTCATTAAAAAAACGGGTAATAAAGCTGCGCCCCTTCTTATTTTCCAGGTTCATCGCCGCGCGGGGGAACTCATACATCAGTCGTGGGGCCATCGGCTGGCCGCCGTTCATCGCCAGGATAAGGCTGTCACTGTCGGCGGGCATCGGTGATTGGTCATCGACATTGGTTACATCTGCAAGCGCTCCCGCACCCAGGTAGGGGACAATCTTTCCCGATTTAAGTCCGTCTATTAATTCACTGTACATAACATTCACCCATGGCTGATTAATTGAATCTGTTGGCTCTGCTTCTCTATATGCAGCAGTTACAGAACCTTATTAAGAGATTGAGTTAACAGAGCTACTGCAATAGTCAGGCCAGCAGGGAGGCAGGGGGCTTTCAGCGGGGATCTGCCGGGGTGCTGGAGTGATGTTTCTACTCTGTGGGTAGAAAACCGGGTGTTTCAGTGAGTTTCAGCCGGGGTTGTTGCTTTTGTCTGTGTGTTTGTCGTTGGTGAATGTTTTAAATCTGACATAACAGAGTCTGACAAAACCCTATTTTTATTGTTGGCATTACAACAGTAACCCCGCCAATTGTTGTTACCTAAACAGTAAACAGACAAACAATGTGGCGGATGTAGTTTTATAAAATATATATAAATCAATATGTTAAATGTTTTTCGGTCGATTGGTACAAGTTTCGCAACAGTGGATGTGAGTTTTCGAGTCAGATGCTGTTGCATCTGGCTCAGGCAATCTAAGTTCTAAACGCTGAGGAGCAAGATTATGGCTATGCGTCAATGTGCAATCTACGGAAAAGGCGGCATCGGTAAGTCGACTACTACCCAGAACCTGGTAGCAGCTCTGGCTGAAGCGGGTAAAAAAGTAATGATCGTAGGATGCGACCCTAAAGCGGATTCTACTCGATTGATTCTGCATTCTAAAGCGCAGAATACCATCATGGAGATGGCTGCTGAGGCAGGTACTGTAGAAGATCTGGAACTGGAAGATGTGCTTAAAGCCGGTTACGGCGACATTAAGTGTGTTGAGTCCGGTGGTCCTGAGCCAGGTGTTGGTTGTGCGGGTCGTGGTGTAATCACCGCCATCAACTTCCTGGAAGAGGAAGGTGCATACGAAGAAGATCTGGACTTCGTATTCTACGACGTACTGGGTGACGTGGTATGTGGTGGTTTCGCGATGCCAATCCGCGAAAACAAAGCTCAGGAAATCTACATCGTATGTTCCGGTGAGATGATGGCGATGTACGCTGCTAACAACATCTCAAAAGGTATCGTGAAATACGCTAACTCCGGTAGCGTGCGTCTTGCTGGCCTGATCTGTAACAGCCGTAACACTGCTCGTGAAGATGAGCTGATTATGGAGCTGGCACGTCAGTTGGGCACTCAGATGATTCACTTCGTTCCCCGTGACAACGTCGTACAGCGTGCTGAGATTCGTCGTATGACTGTTATCGAATACGATCCAAAAGCTAAGCAGGCTGATGAGTATCGTGCACTGGCACAGAAGATCATCGACAACACTATGTTCGTCATTCCTACGCCAATCACTATGGATGCGCTGGAAGATCTGTTGATGGACTTCGGTCTGATGGATGAAGAAGACGAAAGCATTATCGGTAAAACTGCTACAGAAGAGTAATTCACTCTTCTGAGTCGTGGTTTTGCTATTGACGGGTATGGAGCGGATTAGCTTCTACCCGCAAACTAAAATGTAAGGAGACAGCTATGTCTACCATGTCACGCGACGAGACCGAAGCGCTTATTCAGGAAGTGCTGGAAGTCTATCCTGCTAAAGCTAAGAAAGATCGTGAAAAGCATCTTGCTGTTAATGATCAGACGGTTGAGCAGTCAAAAAAATGTATCACCTCTAACAAGAAGTCCCTGCCAGGTGTCATGACCGTTCGTGGTTGTGCTTATGCGGGTTCTAAAGGGGTGGTCTGGGGCCCTATCAAGGATATGATCCATATCTCCCACGGCCCTGTTGGTTGTGGTCAGTACTCCCGTAACGGCCGTCGTAACTACTATATCGGTACCACCGGTATCAACGCCTTCGTTACTATGAACTTTACTTCTGATTTCCAGGAGAAAGATATCGTATTCGGTGGTGATAAGAAGCTGGCTAAGCTTCTGGAAGAGGTGGAAACCCTGTTCCCGCTGAACAAGGGTGTGTCTATTCAGTCAGAGTGTCCTATCGGTCTGATCGGTGATGACATCGAAGCGGTTGCCAAGAAGGCGACAGCGAGCACCGGTAAAACCGTTGTTCCTGTCCGTTGTGAAGGTTTCCGCGGTGTATCTCAGTCTCTGGGTCACCACATTGCGAACGATGCGGTGCGTGACTGGGCGCTGGATAAGCGTGATGACGACGATAGCTTTGAAACCACCCAGTATGATGTTGCCATTATCGGTGACTACAACATCGGTGGTGATGCCTGGTCTTCCCGTATCCTGCTGGAAGAGATGGGTCTGCGCGTTGTTGCCCAGTGGTCTGGTGACGGTACTATTGCTGAGATGGAGCTGACCCCTAAGGTTAAGCTGAACCTGGTTCACTGCTACCGCTCAATGAACTACATCTCTCGTCATATGGAAGAGAAGTACGGCATCCCATGGATGGAGTACAACTTCTTCGGTCCGACTAAAACTGATGAATCCCTGCGTAAGATCGCTGCGTTCTTTGATGAGTCTATTCAGCAGAAAGCTGAAGAGGTTATTGCGAAGTACAAGCTGGAATACCAGAGCGTTATTGAAAAATACCGTCCACGTCTGGAAGGTAAGCGCGTCATGCTTTACATCGGTGGTCTGCGTCCACGTCACGTTATCGGGGCGTACGAAGATCTGGGTATGGAAGTGGTTGGTACCGGTTATGAGTTCGCTCACAACGATGACTACGACCGCACTATCAAAGAGATGGGCAACGCGACACTGCTTTACGATGACGTAACCGGTTACGAATTCGAAGAGTTTGTGAAGAAAGTTAAGCCAGACCTGATCGGTTCAGGTATCAAAGAGAAGTATATCTTCCAGAAGATGGGTGTTCCTTTCCGTCAGATGCACAGCTGGGATTATTCCGGTCCTTACCACGGTTATGATGGCTTCGCTATCTTTGCCCGCGATATGGATATGACTCTGAATAATCCGTGCTGGAAGAAGCTTCAGGCGCCCTGGCAGGTAGAAGACACTGCTGAAGAAGCCGTGGCTGCAAGCGCTTAAGTTGATATCAGTGGTTCGCGGTGGCGACAGTATATAACGATCCATCTTTATACTCAGCGCCGTGAGCCATCTACCCCATTTTAACCCGTATGTTCACAGATTAGTGGCGCGGGAGGAGAGATTCAAATGAGTCAATCAGTTGATAATATCAAACCAAGTTATCCGCTGTTCCTGGAAGATGATTACCAGGACATGCTGGCTAAGAAGCGTGATAACTTCGAGGAAAAACACCCTCAGGACAAGATCGATGAAGTGTTTCAGTGGACCACCACTGAGGAGTATCAGGAACTTAACTTTCAGCGTGAAGCGCTGACCGTTAACCCTGCTAAAGCGTGTCAGCCACTGGGTGCGGTTCTGTGTGCGCTGGGTTTTGAAAAGACCCTGCCCTATGTTCACGGATCTCAGGGGTGCGTTGCTTACTTCCGCAGCTATTTCAACCGTCACTTTAAAGAGCCGGTATCCTGTGTATCTGACTCTATGACTGAGGATGCCGCTGTATTTGGTGGTCAGAAGAATATGTATGACGGTCTGGAAAATGCTCAGGCATTGTACAAGCCAGATATGATTGCGGTTTCAACCACCTGCATGGCCGAGGTTATCGGTGATGACCTGAACGCCTTTATCGGTAACGCCCGTAAAGAGGGTCATGTTGCGGAAGACTATCCGGTTCCATTCGCGCATACCCCGAGTTTTGTCGGTAGCCACACCACTGGCTGGGACAACATGTTTGAAGGGATCGCACGTTACTTCACCCTGAACTACATGGAAGACAAAGTTGTCGGTAGTAACGGTAAGATCAACCTGGTGCCGGGCTTTGAGACCTATCTGGGCAACTTCCGGGTAATGAAGCGCATGATGGCTGATATGGATGTTGATTGCACTCTGCTATCTGATCCGACTGAAGTGCTGGATACCCCTGCAGACGGTGAATTCCGTATGTATTCCGGTGGTACCACTCAGGATGAGATCAAGGATGCACCAAACGCCATTGATACTATCCTGCTGCAGCCATGGCAACTGACCAAGACTAAGAAGCTGGCAAACCTGACCTGGAAGCATGACGTTCCTAAACTGAATATTCCAATGGGTCTGGACTGGACGGATGAGTTCCTGATGGCTGTGTCTAAGGCTACCGGTAAGCCAATCAGCAAGACTCTGGAGATCGAACGTGGCCGTCTGGTTGATGCGATGACCGACTCCCACACCTGGCTGCACGGTAAGAAGTTTGCGTTGTATGGCGATGCTGACTTTGTGATGGGTCTGACCAAGTTCCTGCTGGAACTGGGGGCAGAGCCAACACATATTCTGTGTAACCATGCGAACAAGCGCTGGAAGAAAGCGGTTGAAGAGATTCTGGCCAGCTCGCCGTTCGGTGCTGACTGTGAAGTTCATATCGGTAAGGACTTGTGGCACATGCGTTCCCTGTGTTTCACCAAGAAGCCTGACTTCCTGATCGGTAACTCTTATGGCAAGGATATCTCCCGGGATACGCTGTATAAGGGTAAAGAGTTCGAGGTGCCTCTGATCCGTCTGGGCTTCCCGATCTTCGACCGTCATCACCTGCATCGTCAAACCACACTGGGTTACGAGGGTGCCATGCAGATGTTAACCACTATCGTTAACGCTGTTCTGGATCGCCTTGATGACGAAACCCGTGGTATGCAGACCACAGACTTCAACTACGACCTGGTGCGTTAAGCTCCGGTCCGGTTGAAAGTCGATGGCCTGTGCGAGCCTGATATCGACACGGCTTTTACTTACCGGATTGACGTAACCCGGATTGCTTTGCGCAATCCGGGTTATCCGGTCGGTATTTCCCCAGGGTGTGTGACGATCTCATATTCAATCAGTCCATCCTCACCGGGGCAGGGGGCTGCCCCGGAATGTCTGAACTTCTGATATTGGAGAGTAACGATGCCTAGTGTGATGATAAGGAAGGATAACGAGGGAAAGATGACCCTCTATGTTGCTAAAAAAGATCAGGAAGATGAGATCTCATCCATCGAATTTGAATCTGCCGATAAGTGGGGCGGATTGATTGAGATGACCGATGGCACGAAATATTTCATAGAACCTCTCGATGCTATGCCGAAACTTCCGATCACCTTGCGTGCTCGCAGAGGCTGAGGAGGGTGTTAATATGTCAGCTCAAATCTCGAATGAAGTGGCGCTGCGAATAGGTCTGGCTGCACGTTCGCTACCTGATACCGATGCCCGGCGTCTGATGACGGTGCTGGTTGATGCTGTCGGTTTGCCGATCACTGAAACCAAACTTGCCCGCCTGAAAGTCAATAAACTGCGTCTTGCCGCCGAAGGCGAACTGGAAGATATCGAGCTCAGTTTCCTGAAAAAGGCGCTTAATCTGCTGAAGGGGATCGGTGTTGCCGTTGCCGCAGAACCCCTGCCTGAAACAACTCCCTACAGCGATGGCGATATGCCCGGATCAATTCGGGTGGCCTGTGCATCGAATAACGCCACCGCGATGGATGGTCATTTTGGTTCCTGCTCCCGTTATCTGATTTATCAGGTTTCCGGTCAGGAATACCGGCTGATCGATATCCGTGAAGCGAATATTCCCAAAGATGCCGAGGATAAAAACGTTGTCCGTGCCGGCCTGATCGACGATTGTCAGCTGCTGTATACGGTGTCGGTGGGTGGCCCTGCCGCAGCCAAAGTGATCCGCACCGGTGTTCTTCCCATCAAAATGCCGGACGGCGGCGATTGTGTCGAGATGATGACAAATCTGGTCTCTGTTATTGCCGGAAATCCACCTCCCTGGCTGGCAAAAGTGATGGGGGTTGCGCCTGAAGAGCGGGTTCGCTTCGCTCAGGGTGAGGAGGGCGAATAATGATCAGTCAGCAGCAGTTGGATCAAATCCATGATTTTGTCGCTCAATCAGCTATCAGCGAAGAGCTGATAACTGCACTGAAAAAACAGCATCCTGATCTCCATTTCAGCTGGTGTTTTGAGGATGACATTGGCGCTACAGCAACGCCTTACCGGGAAAGTGAAGGGTTTAATCTCTATCTGGTGAACTCTGAAAGCCATTGTTCCTGTCTGAGCAATGACCCGGACAGTTCCAGCGGAGTGGTGATCGCCGAGGTGATTGATGATGAATGAAAGCGGAGATCAGACACCCCTTGCGGATTGTCGTCGTTGCCGCTTTAAAGCCAGTTTACTGCTGAGTGGGCGCTGTATTCCGGGGGACACCTGTGTGGTTGCACACAGTGGTCGTCAGATTGACCGTTTTCTGCGGGTCAATCCGGAACTGGCAGTGACCTTTCTGCAGGATAGTTTCTGGGAGCGCAGGGCGATCGCAGTACGCTACTCGCCGTTGC
This sequence comes from Amphritea pacifica, assembly GCF_016924145.1. Classification (GTDB taxonomy): domain Bacteria; phylum Pseudomonadota; class Gammaproteobacteria; order Pseudomonadales; family Balneatricaceae; genus Amphritea; species Amphritea pacifica. The sequence goes on from NZ_JAFFZO010000019.1 coordinate 34,930, forward strand.
CCTATCTGGAGAAAATGATCTGCGATCCTGATGAAGCTGTACGGCGCGCGGTGGCGTATCGCCTGCCCCGGGATCAGCTCTATCGTCTGATTGATGATGAAGATCGTGAAGTGCGTATCACCGTGGCGGACCGTATCCGGCCGGAGCAGCTGGAACAGATGGCTGATGACAAAGACTATCTGGTGCGTGCCTATGTTGCCCAGCGGGTGCCCGTGGGACGGTTGTTCAGGATGATCCGCGATCCGGACCGACAGGTCAGAAAGATTGTTGCCAGACGGCTGCCTCCGGTCAGCCTGGGGCTGATGGTCAGAGATCCCGAAGCGGAAGTCAGACGCATTGTGGCTGAACGGCTGGCACCTGATGAGATGGAACTGATGCTGGATGATTCCGACTGGACGGTACGCCTGACCGCCGCGATGCGGGCTCCGGTCGAGATGTTGGCAGGGCTGACAGATGATCCGGACCCGGAAGTCAGCAGCCTGGTAAAAGAGCGTTTGGCCGGAGCACAACAGAGCGGTTATTTGCCGGGTGACGGATGATAAAACGCCGGAATCCCGATTGTGGGTGTTTTGTCGTGTTTATAACAATTGTTTTTTACGGTCTTTTAAAATCAATAAGTTATCTGTGGTACGTCTGTTGCAGTCTCTTGTGTAAAAGCGTGTAGAAGCTGGTTTGAAAATATCCAGCCGTGTGCCGTACAGATCCGGAGGTTTAAATGAAAGCAAAAGATATCGCCGAACTACTTGATGAACCGGCCTGTGAGCACAACAAAAAAGAGAAGTCGGGTTGTGCCAAACCGATGCCGGGCGCATCCGCTGGCGGTTGCGCTTTTGATGGCGCCCAGATCGCTTTACTGCCGATTGCCGATGTTGCCCATATCGTCCATGGGCCGATCGCCTGTGCGGGCAGTTCCTGGGACAACCGGGGCACCCGCTCCAGTGGACCACAGCTGTATCGCATCGGTATGACAACCGATCTGACCGAACAGGATGTCATCATGGGACGGGGCGAGAAACGCCTGTTCCACTCAATTAAGCAGGCGGTTGAACAGCATAATCCCGCTGCCGTTTTTGTCTATAACACCTGCGTGCCTGCGCTGGTGGGGGATGATGTTGATGCGGTTTGTCGCGCGGCGACAGAGCAGTGGGGAACGCCGGTGGTGCCGGTGGATGGCGCTGGTTTCTATGGCACCAAGAATCTCGGCAACCGGATTGCCGGCGAGGCGATGGTGAAACATGTGATCGGCACCCGTGAGCCGGAACCGGCCCCAGAGCCACTGATTCCCGGCACTAAAATCCACAGCGTTAATCTGGTGGGTGAATACAACATCGCCGGTGAGTTCTGGCATGTGCTGCCGCTGCTGGATGAGCTGGGTATCCGGGTGCTCTGTACCCTGTCCGGGGATGCGCGTTTCCATGAAGTACAGTCGATGCACCGTGCTGAAGTCAACATGATGGTGTGTTCCAAGGCGATGGTGAATGTCGCCCGCAAGCTGCAGGATAAATATGGTACGCCCTGGTTTGAGGGGAGTTTCTACGGCATATCCGATACCTCTCAGGCGCTGCGTGATTTTGCCCGTTTTATTGATGACCCCGATCTGACTCAACGCACCGAAGCGCTGATTGAACGGGAAGAGAAGAAAGTCAGAGCCGCCCTGGAACCCTGGCGTGAACGCTTACAGGGTAAACGGGTACTGCTCTATACCGGTGGAGTTAAATCCTGGTCAGTCGTCTCTGCGCTGCAGGATCTCGGTATGGTGGTGGTGGCCACCGGGACGAAGAAATCTACCGAAGAGGATAAAGCCCGGATTCGTGAACTGATGGGTGAAGACACCAAAATGATCGAAGAGGGTGGCGCGAAAGAGCTGATCAGCATCGTCCATGAATACAAGGCTGACATTCTGATCGCCGGAGGCCGTAACCTCTATACCGCACTGAAAGCCCGGATACCGTTTCTGGATATTAATCAGGAGCGTGAGTTTGGCTATGCCGGCTATGACGGCATGCTGGAGCTGGTTAAACAGCTGGCGATCACTATTGAAAGCCCGATCTGGTCAGCGGTACGCGATCCGGCCCCCTGGGATGAGATGCCCAGTGAGGCTGAACTGTTAAACGCCGAGGGGGTGTAGATCATGGCTATTCTGGAAAAACGCAAAAAAGCGATGTCGGTCAATCCGCTGAAAGCCAGTCAGACCATGGGGGCCACCCTGGCGTTTCTCGGCTTCAGCCGGTCGATGCCGCTGATGCATGGCAGTCAGGGATGCACTGCGTTTGCCAAGGTATTTTTTGTGCGACATTTTCGTGAGCCGATCCCGCTGCAAACCACCGCAATGGATCAGGTCAGTTCGGTGATGGGTGCCGATGAAAATGTTATTGAAGCGCTGAAAACGATCGCCGAAAAACAGTCGCCCGCGATTATCGGTGTCTGTTCAACGGGGCTGGCGGAAACCCAGGGCTGTGATATGGGGCTGGCGATCCACGAGTTCCGCTCACGCTATCCGCAACATGCAAAAGTGGCGGTTGTTAAGGTGAGTACACCGGACTTCAGTGGCTGTTTCGAGACCGGCTATGGGGCGGCGGTGACCGCGGTTATTGATCAGTTGATCGAGCCGTCTGAACGGGCTGGCACCCGGGCGCGTCAGGTGAATGTGCTGTGCGGTAGCCACCTGACACCGGGAGACCTTGAGTTTGTTATCGATACCATCGAGAGCTTTGGTCTGCGCCCCCTGCTGATCCCCGATCTGTCCCGCTCTCTGGATGGGCATCTGCCGGAGGAGGAGTACAGCGCTCTGACCACCGGTGGGCTGACAATGGATGAGCTGGCGCTGGCCGGGGAGAGCTGTGCCACCCTGGTGATCGGCTCATCCCTGACACCGGCGGGGCAAAAGCTTGAGGAGAAAACCGGGGTTAAGAGCCAGGTTTTCCCCCATCTGCACACCATGAAGCAGGTTGATAACTGGTTTATGGCACTGTCTGAGCTGTCTGGACTGCCGGTGCCCAATCGCTGGCGCCGGCAGCGGCGTCAACTGCAGGATGCGATGCTGGATACCCACTTTATGCTGGGACAGCTGCGGGTAGGGATTGCCGCAGATCCGGATCTGTTACTGGCGATGCATGACCTGGTTGTGTCGATGGGGGGCGAAGTGGTCGCGGCGGTGACCCCTGATAAAGGTCCGGCACTGGAGCAGCTGGCACTGGAAACCGTGAAGAAGGGGGATCTTGAAGATCTGGAACGTCAGGCGCGGTCGCAGCAGGCGGAGTTTGTGATTGGCAACAGCCATCTGCATGAGTGTGCCGAACGGTTGCATCTGCCCCATCTACGGATTGGCTTTCCTCAGTACGACTATCTGGGGGGCTTTAACCGGGTATGGATCGGCTATCGGGGGATTCAGCAAGCGCTGTTTGATATCGCCAATATGCGGCTGAGTCAGCATGAAGAGATCCCCACCTATCATTCGCCTTTATCGCAAAAACGTGATGAAGAAAACTATACAAGACAGCAGCATCAGGGAGTCTGACATGGTTCCGGTATCCCGCCATCTGAATGTGATCCGGGAGGAAGAAACGCCCTATATGATCCGTGTCGCGTTTGCGACAAACGATGGGGCCACGGTTAACGAACATTTCGGCTCTGCCCGCGCCTTCTCCATCTATGGGGTCACGACGGCGCGGTGTGATCTGTTGTCGGTGGCAGAGTTTTCACTTGATGCCAGCGAAGATGATCGCTTGCAGGATCGTATTGCGTTTATTTCAGGCTGTGCCGCGGTCTACAGCTACGCCTGTGGCGCGTCCGCTATTCGCAGACTGATAGCGAAGGGGATTCAGCCGATCCGGGTGTCTGAAGAGGCCCAGATCAGTGAGCTGCTGGCGGCGCTGCAACGGGAGATTGAGCGCGGGCCCGGCAGTTGGCTGGCTAAGGCTATCGCCCGGCAACATCTGCTGTTGAAACAACCTGCCGGGTATTCGGAAGTGGATAGCTGGGAAGAGTAAAGCTGTCCGGATAGCGGGCTAAGAGCCGATTTTATAACTGTATCACCAGTGGGTAACGAACACTTAAATTTTTCGGAGAAGATTATGAATGAAGCGCTGTGTATTGAACCGGGTAATGAGCTGATGGACAGCCCCTTCGTCAAGCAGATGGTGGTTCAGCTGCGGGCTATCGATAGCTATGGCACCTATGATGACTGGAGCAACGAAAAGGTACTCGATCCGTTGATTCTGACGAAAGCCCGGCGTCGGGAGATCCCGGTGGTGGGTGATCCGGATGAGATTGTCGTTGCCCGTGTGAAGGCGTATTACAACGCCCTCTCTGTGCGTATCGAACAGGAGTGCGGCATGATGGCGGCACCGATGATCAACCTCAGTCATGAGGGCTTTGGCCGGGCACTGATCATGGTGGGCAAGCTGATTGTGGCGGATAAAGTGTTGCGTGATGTGCATCGCTTCGGCTTCGAATCACTGGAGAAACTCAATGAGGAAGCCACCAGGATAATCGATAAGGCGCTGGCCACCATCGAAACCTTTAAAGACGCGGCAAAAGCATAGGTCAAACCGATAGAAGCCTGGGAGGAAAAGGCATGACAGATGAAGCGCTGAAAAATCTGCAAAAAGATGCGCGCAAAGCGAAACGTATCGCTACGGAGTGGGCATCGCAGATGCATGATCTGGTAGAGGATCAGCTGTGGACCGATTATGAGCGTCTGCCTGAACTGGCGGAGAAAACCCTGGCTGCCTGCCTTGCCTGGAAAGAGGCGCAGGACAAGCTGGATGCCGCTCAGTAAATGATTAACCTTTGTTAGAGGAGAGTAGGGATGTCTGCGGAACTGATTAAGGGGCGCACCCGTGGCGGGAGCGAATGGACCCCCAATTTTATTACCGGGATCAATCAGGAGACCTGCATCGGCTGTGGTCGTTGTTATAAGGTTTGTCCCCGGGATGTATTTGAACTGGTTGAACGCTCTGAGGCGCTGGCTGATGACGATGATGACGACTGGGATGATGATGACGAGATGAAGGTGATGTCAGTGGCTGACGCCGATGATTGCATCGGTTGTATGTCATGTCTGCGGGTCTGTCCAAAGAAATGTCATAGCCATGAGGCGGCTGCCGCCTGATACGATGGGGATCTTAACCCCAAGTGATGGTGACGTTCACCGATAACAGGAGAGGTGTCATGCCAAAACCAGAAATACATGTTTTTATCTGTAACCAGACACGCCCGGATGGACATCCTCGGGGAAGCTGTGGTGCTTCGGGGGCTGGTCAGATTACCCAGATGTTCTCGGAAGAGGTGGCTAAACGTAATCTGTTTACTCAGGTTGCTGTGACGGTTACCGGTTGTCTTGGCCCCTGTGACTGTGGCCCCAATGTTCTGGTTTATCCAGGCTCATACCTGTATATCAGAGTGAAACCTGAAGATGTCAACCGGATCGTTGAGCAGCATATTATGGGTGGCGAGCCGGTGCAGGAACTGCTGGCGCCGGCTGAGCTCTGGTAGCTCGTTTTCAACAGCGGCGTTTAGGTGAGCTGATGGGTAATAGCGCTATGACAAGACTGAGAGATCAGTACCGTCTGCTACTGGACGCCTCTCTGAAAACAGCAGCAGAGACACTGGAGAGAGCGGGGTTTGATAGTACCACGCTGCCCCCTCTGGAGCAGTTTAGTTTTGAAACTAAACAGGAGCCTCTCAACGGTGAGGACAGTCTCAATGGACGCTGGGCTGATAACCACAGCCAGCGGCGAGGCTGGCTGGTGGTTAACTGCGATGGTTCGATGATGCTGGAGATCGATCTGATCTGTCCCTGGCCGGGTAAAGATCAGGTCTGGGCAGAGTCGGTGTCGGTCTGGGGACGTGAAGCTCAATTGCTGGTCGGGGAAGTCACACCGATGGCGATGCTCTGAGCTAGCGGATAACCTACCTATAGCAGGAATTATATGAGTGATTTAAAAATACTGCTGGTTCACCTTAACCCGATCAGCGCCCGGTTATCCTTCTGGATCGACCGGTCAGCGCCGCAGGCATTTGGCTGTCTGCCGGATGGTCTGCCCGCCCTGGCGTCGATTATCGAGGGAGATACCTCTGCGGCCATCATCCCACATCCGGCACCCTATCTGAATGCGGTCGCTAACGGTCTCGGCATCGATAGCGCGTTGCTGGAAGTTGTCAGTCCCGCGATCGCCTGGGTGGAAACCCCCGATGGTCCGGTCGCTGTTGCTCTGGTGCGGATCATGACCACCGATCTGCCCGAGATCGCGGCGGAGGGAGGCTTTATCTCTCTGCTGGAGCTACTTAAAGTGCCCGTCGTTGAACGTCTGGTATTCAGAAAAGCCTATGAGTGTCTGTTGGGTGATTAAACCCGTTTCCGCTTTGTCGTAATTCCTACAATGCCCCTTCAATTGTCATACTATCCCCGAACACTCTCTCCATTGATTTATGTCAACTATCTGAATATTAAGGTTTTTTAATTTTTATCTTCAATGGCACCCGGCTTGCACTGCTAATAACTGAACACTCGGATTGATGAGGACGAGATCATGATTCAGCTAACAGAGAGCGCAGTCAGTGCTATTTCCCGGTTTATAGATCAGGCAGACAAAGATGTTTTTGGGCTGCGTATCCGGGTCGATGGGGGCGGCTGTTCCGGCTTCAAATACGGTATGAAACTCGAAGAGGCGAGCGCTGAAGAGGATCAGATTATTGAGTGTAGTGGGGTGAAAATACTTGTTGATGGCGATAGCGCACCACTGCTTAGCGGCGTAACAGTCGATTTTCTGGATGGCCTTGAGGGTTCCGGTTTTAAGTTTGAAAACCCGAACGCAACAGAGAGCTGCAACTGCGGTAAATCCTTCGCAGGTTAACCACTGACCGGTAACAGATAGATAGAGGAATTCGATATGTGGGATTATTCTGAAAAAGTTAAAGAACATTTTTATAACCCCAAGAATGCCGGGGCAGCTGAAAATGCTAATGCGACCGGTGAAGTTGGATCATTAAGCTGTGGTGATGCACTGCGACTGACCCTTAAAGTGGACCCGGACACCGAGATTATCCTCGATGCCGGCTTCCAGACCTTTGGCTGTGGTTCTGCGATAGCATCCTCCTCCGCTCTGACTGAGATCATCAAAGGGATGACGCTGGATCAGGCGCTGCAAGTATCTAACCAGGACATTGCTGATTTTCTCGATGGTCTGCCACCGGAGAAGATGCACTGTTCCGTGATGGGACGTGAAGCCCTGCAGGCAGCGGTTGCCGATTATCGCGGTGAGGTCTGGAGCGATGATCATGAAGAGGGCGCACTGGTGTGTAAGTGTTTTGCCATCGATGAGGTAATGATTGAAGACACGATCCGTGCCAACAGTCTGACCACTGTCGAAGAGGTGACTAACTACACCAAAGCGGGTGGCGGTTGCTCTGCCTGTCACGAAGGGATCGAAAATATTCTCAGCCGTGTAATGGCGGAGAGCGGTAAAGAGTTTGTTGCGGGTGGCGTAGGCAGTGCCGTGCCCGCTAAGGCGCCAGAAGCACCGGTTGAAGCTGCACCCAAAACCGACATTAAGCGCATCAGCACCATTATGCGGGTGCTTGAAGCGGTGCGTCCACGTTTGCAGGCCGATGGTGGTGATTGTGAACTGATGGATATTGACGGTAATACCATCTACGTCAATCTGACCGGTGCCTGCATGGGTTGCCAGATGGCCTCGATGACGCTGGGTGGCATTCAGCAACAACTGATTGAGGAGCTGGGGGAGTTTGTCCGTCTGGTGCAGGTTGAAAAGAAGGCCGATCAACTGGTTGGAATAGGGGGTTAACCATGAACGATATCTATCTGGATAATAATGCCACTACGATGGTGTCTCCTGAAGTACTGGAAGCGATGCTACCGTTTTTCAGCGAGCAGTTTGGTAACCCCTCTTCGCTGCACAGCTTTGGTAATAAAGTCGGTTTTGCCCTGAAGAAAGCCCGCCAGCAGGTACAGGCGCTGCTGGGCGCAGAGCATGACTCTGAAATCATCTTTACTTCCTGCGGTACAGAGTCCGATTCAACGGCGATTCTGTCCGCTCTGAAGGCCCAGCCGGAACGGAAAGAGATTATTACAACGGTGGTTGAGCATCCGGCGGTACTAACCCTGTGTGAATATCTGGAGACAGAGGGCTATACCGTCCATAAGCTGGAAGTGGACAGTAAAGGACGTCTCGATCTGGATCAGTACGCCAGTCTGCTGAGCGATCAGGTAGCGGTGGTCAGTGTGATGTGGGCCAACAATGAGAGTGGCACGATCTTCCCGGTTGAACAGATGGCCGATATGGCCGATGCCGCCGGGGTGATGTTTCATACCGATGCGGTGCAAGCGGTGGGTAAGCTGCCAGTCAATCTGAAAGAGAGCAACATCCACATGCTGTCTTTGTCGGGCCACAAGCTGCACGCCCCGAAAGGGATCGGTGTGCTCTACCTGAAACGGGGCACCCGTTTCCGTCCGCTACTGCGGGGTGGTCATCAGGAGCGCGGTCGCCGGGCCGGTACTGAGAATGCGGCGGCGATTGTCGGGCTGGGCAAAGCCTGCGAACTGGCGATGCAGCATATGGAATATGAGAACACCGCGGTGAAAGCGATGCGTGATCGCCTGGAGCAGGGCATTCTGGCGGCTGTACCTTATAGTTTTCCGACCGGTGATACGGATAATCGCCTGCCCAATACCGCCAGTATCGCTTTCGAATATATTGAGGGCGAGGCGATTCTGTTGCTGATGAACAAGGTCGGTATTGCAGCATCCAGTGGTTCGGCCTGTACATCAGGTTCACTCGAACCATCCCACGTGATGCGGGCGATGGGTATTCCCTATACCGCCGCCCACGGCACGGTACGTTTCTCTTTCTCCCGTTATAACACCATGGAAGAGGTGGAACGGGTTATTGCTGAAGTACCTGAGATCGTGGCCAAACTGCGTAAGCTGTCTCCTTACTGGGATGGTAATGGTCCGGCAGAAAATCCGGAGCAGGCGTTTGCACCTGTCTATGCCTGATCACTTGGCGAAGGGAGGGATTCGAACCCTCCCTGTGTCACTTTATTGACTAAGCTTTTTATTCACTAAGCTTTGCGTTGCGTTTAGCTGGAGGTAATCATGACTGAGTGTCTGTCTTATCCGAGTATTGCTGAGGCTAGCCCTAACTTCGATGATCTGATCGTGGCGTTTGCCTCGATGGAGGGGGATATGGTGGATCAGCATTTTGGTTCTGCTCAGGGGTTTTATGTTTACTCTGTTAACAGTCATTCTGCTCAACTCCTGACGAGCCAGAGCTTTGCTGCGGCCGCTCAGGATGGCAATGAAGACAAGTTAAAACCCAAACTCAGATGGCTGGTGGGTGCCGATCTGGTGTACTGCGGCTCCATTGGCGGCTCTGCGACAAAACAGCTGATCTCACTGGGAATCACGCCGGTGCAGGTTAAAGGCGGGCCCGATGTGGATGAGTTACTGGAATCGATACAGGCTCAGCTGGCGGGAGAGAAAGCGTTCTGGTTACAGAATATTATCAATCAGAAAACGAAATCGAGTGCTGGCAATTTTGCTGAGATGGCAGAGGAAGACTGGGATGAAGAGTGATGCCAGACATACTTAGCCGGCTTTTATGGGATATTTCCGCCATCGAAGATCCACCAGTTTGATCTTTGCTGTGCCGATTTTTTAGAACAAGGTTTTTCCAGCCCCGCCTGCATACCAGTAACCCCCTTATACCACTGAAAAGATCGCTTCAGCTCCTGCTTCAGCTAATCAAGCAACAGATGGAGTTGCGAGGCTGTCGTTACGGCCGTTCTATGCTCAGCGCGCATTTTTTACCAGCCAGCGAAACAGAGAAAACTGAGAGGGGAGATAGATAAGATATTCCGGGTGCCACTGCACCGCAATGATCTTGTGCTGTTCAGACTCGACCGCCTGGGTGATCTCATCCAGATCCCGGCCAACAATCCGCAGCCCTTTACCGGTGGATTTTATCGCCTGGTGATGCAGGCTGTTTACCCTCAGGTGAATCTTGTTGAAGACGCCTGCCAGTTTTGATTCAGCCGTTATTTTCACCTGTTTGGTGGGTAGCAGTCCCGGTCGGTTATAAGTGTGTTGCCTGAGTGAGCGTATGTCCGTGTGCAGGGTTCCGCCTAAGACCACATTAATCAGTTGTGCTCCCCGGCAGATTCCCATCAGCGGGATATCGTTATCCAGCGCCGTCTTAATCCAGCGGATCTCCAGTTCATCCCGCGCGGGATCGTTTTTGACCGGCTTATCAATGTCACCCTGGTAATGCTCCGGGCTGATATCATCGCCCCCGCCAATCAGCAGACCATCCAGCGGTTGACCACTGGCCGGGTGGCGCACGCTGATCCTCTCGGGAATCGACCCGGCCAGTCGCAGGGCCAGTGCGGCGCACCACCAGCCGGGAGACCAGACCTTCGCCGTTCCGGTTACGCCAATGCGTGGTTTTTTAGCCATTGATCGATATACTCTGTCCACAGTTTACGGCTGACCCCCATCAGCGGCTGCTCTGCTGCCAGAAAAGCGGCACTCAACTCGTTCAGGTAATCCGGTTGGCTGGCCAGCTGTTCCACTACCCACCAGGTGTTCCATGAAAGCGCTAAAGACCAGTTTTCATGTTCAATGTTGCAATTGGGCATACGGTAATGGAAGGTGGGCCGGGCTTTAATTTTGGGGTCGTCGATACAACGGCGGACCCTGTCCTCATCAATCTCTGCCAATAGTGGTAACAGATCGAGTGCCCGGTTGCGGGAGGCGTTGTGTTCAAGATAATCGCTGAAGATCATCTCCATATCCGGGTGGTCACGGGATAGCAGTTGTTTAATATATTTTTCCGGATAAAGATCGATATAGGGGCTGATCTTACGGGTTGTATTAACCGCGTGGGCCTCTACCAGCCACCACTGCAACAGGGAAAAAGCCCTCAGGTAGTCAAATAGCGTGGCGGCATCTAACGAGGGAATTTCGCTATTAATATGAACCCCATACGCGGCAATCATCGACTCCTCTGTGCCGATAGCGCCCGCGTGTCGCAGTTGAACCACTAACTGATCCAGCCGGTCTAACTGTGAGAGTACAATGGGCGGACAGACCACCTCAACCGGTACCAGTAAGCTGGCGGCATCGCTGAGCAGTTCCAGCCAGGGCTGATCCTTATCGCTGGCTGCCTTTTCTTTCAGATAGTTCCAGTCAAGTTCAATATTGAACGCCCCCAGATCTGCACAATGGATAACCGTTTGCGCCGCGGTTTGATGTTCCAGAGTGCCATTCAGGGTTTTTCTGACTATCTCAGTGGTCTGTTGTAGTGTCAAACCGGAAAACTCCAGCTCGAAGCCTACCTTCCTTTCGGCCCCCTTACTGGTCATAGTACAGGAGGGTGATCTGAAACTCTGTGTCTGATACATTGATCGATATTCCTCTGGGGCAGCAAAACAGTGATACGGTTAATAACCGTTTTCAGATCAGTTTAACCGGGCAGTTTTATTACCGGCCGGTCATCTGGATGCGCCTGGCCTGGTCCCCGGGTGAATCGGTGATCGCTTCGGGCTAATACCAATGTCAGATTAGTTCATTGGCTGAAAATTGAAGAGGTGAAAGAGGATGACTGAGGATCGGTGGTACAGCGCTGACTGCGGCGATAGTGCATCAGTTGCAGAGAGTTCTGATCAGGACCTGCGCGGTGCGACGCAGGCTGATCTGATCAGAACTTAAACGGATACGCGGTATTAAACCGCCCCCCAGCCTTCACGTTTGGCATCGGTGACCATCGCCATCGCAGCTTCAAATGCAACGCTGGCGTATTTAGGCTTGTAGGCTTTCAGCTCTTCGTAGACGGTGACCAGTTTGTTGCCTGCAGACTGACCTTTGAGATCGCTTTTTTCAATCGCCAGCTCCTCCATGGTTTCATTCCAGGGCACACCCTGAACCAGCGGAATCAGGATGAAACTGAAGCCGGAAATTTCGGTGACAACCGCTTTCTCCAGGTTGACCACATAGATCAGGGCACTGATGTCGCTGGCAAAATCTGCACTGTATTTGTCCATCAGGGCGGGAAGAGAGTCCATGGAATCAACAACACCACCGAGCATTCTGATCTTGTCGTCTGCCAGTATAAAAACGCCCCGCATGACATCAACAGGTGGTTTTGAGTGGCCTTTGTCATCGCCAATCTCACCTTCGATCAGAATCAATTCTCCCCGATAGGCTTGCATCTGTGTGTCCGTTGATTCGAGAAAGTTGACGTTAAAAAACAGCCCTTTTTGCTTATATTGATCAAGTAACATGTTTCTTTACTCCAGAGTATATAAAACCGAATTCCAGCATTTTTCTCTGAATTGCAATTAGCATACCTATGGCGGATTTATCTTTAACCTGTTCATTTTTATATAAAAAAAATAATCAGCTTGGTTTTTCTTTATAACTGTCGATAAAAACTGCACATATTGTTGTTTTCACTGCAGTTATTTGTTTCGACCTTTGTCGTGTTCACGACAATCTTTAATCCATATCACCCGCCAGAAACTCATCGATCTCCCGCATAATGTACTGATTATCCGGCAGGTTTCTGACCAGAGTTTCCGCTTCTTCGCAGCTGAATCCCTGCAGGGTGAAGCTCTTGGTTCCGATGATCCGGGTATGGTAGTTCAGCTCCAGTTTAAGAATCCGGTCGCCAGTCATGGGGTTGTGGTAAAGCGATGCTAATGCGATCAGCCCCTCTTCCAGCTGAATAATGCGGTTCAGTTCTGTATTCAGCCCGGTATTCATGAGTGACTCTCGATATGTTTCACCAGCGCGGCATCCATATTGGTAATATGTTGATGCAACCACTCATCAACACGGCCATTGATATAGGCCCGGGCCATGGTCTGGCGGCCCTGCTGCACCCGTTGGTTAAACTGTCGTAACTCGGTCAGCAGGCGATTGTGTTCACCACAGTGCTCGCTTTTTCCGGGGTAGTTGTACTGCGCTATAAACTGCTCTTCCCGTTTGAAGTGGGTTTCTGTATGGCTAAGAAGCTCACTGAAAAGTATTCTGAACTGGTCGGTATCTGAGGTTTTCAGCCGGCTAGTGATGTCAGCAAAGCGCTGATGATCACGGTCAATTTCTGCATGATTTAAATGTTGCATGAGTAAACCTATAAGTCTGACTTCGTCTGTTGTCTGATCTGTCTGGTGTTAAGTTTCCAGCAATTTGCACGCCAATAAAGAGATGGCTGGTATAGCTTTTGCAATCGCTCTTAACCGCATGTGCTTTCTTATATGAGTTTTAGCACCGTAAAAAAAGCAACCCAGTCACTGAGGTTTAAGCCGTTGTTGAAATTGCCCCCCGTACTTATGGCCGTCGCCAGCAAAGATGCTGTGTCGATCAATCTGCACTTTGGACATACCAGGGCATTTCTAATCTATCGCGTATCCGGGGATCATTGTGAGTTTGTCGAGCGCCGTGCTGTAGACCTCTACTGCCAGGGGCATACTGGTGACAGGTCTGCCATGGAACTGATTCTGGAGACTATCAAAGACTGTCATGCCGTGTTCGTGGTTAAAATCGGTGACGGGCCGCAAGAGAGGTTGAAGCGGATTGGCGTCATCTCTGTCAGCGATTATGGATATGAGGGGATAGAAGAGTCGCTGCTGCACTATGTACAAAAGTCCGACTGGAGCTGACGATGACCGATATTGAACGGTGGCTGTCTGAACATCTTCTTAGTCCGGTTGAAGTTGATTGCGCGACTACGGTGATGCTGAAAATTATTGATGGTAAATGCAAGATGGCGCAACAGGAAAAAGTCGTTATGGCTGCACTGTATGACGCAGTTAAATCATTGAATCACTCACTGCTGCAACCCGAAGTCCATACGCTGATCGCCACCGCCCGGGACAGCGCGGATGAGGCTGTTAAACTACTGGTGTACGAACAGCGGCTGCTGGCAGAAACGATGATCTCCCGGCCAGTGATGAAACGGTTCAAAGCCCGCATCCGTCAACAGGGGTTACTGGATGATGTTTAAACAGGCTGACTAAAAGGGGGGGGGGGGGGCAACAACCGGGAGTTATTCAGATCTATTGCTCCGCATCACATTTTCAGTCCTCATTACTCATTTTGGTTTCATCTAACCAATAGTACTAGGGCTATTGTGAAGTCATACACGTACTATAGTGGTCACAATAAAACGGCTCGTTTCCCCCGCTATATGGAGCATCGACAGTACTTTGAATGTTCAACTGACCCTGGCAGGCCGACTGGCTTATGCTGTTTTCTTTCTGCTCTATGTTGGATTAGCGTTCTTTTTTTCCAGTTTCAGTCCCCAGGCGCAGATCGTTTCATTATGGCCCTCAGCAGGTGTTGCGCTGGCCGGGTGCCTGATCTTTGGTCAACGTTTCCTGCCAGCCATTCTGCTGGGGTCGTTGCTGTTTAATACGGGAAACTATTTTTTCCAACAGGGTGAGCTGGCGCTCAGCGTTATCCTGACCTCCGGAGTTATCGCTCTGGGGTCGGTGATTCAGGCATGGGCTAATTACCGTATTTTACGGCGGTGGCGAATCAACATCCTTGATGCCCCCTCATACTCCCATGTAGTCGGGTTTATCGGTATTGCTTTTCTCTGTTGTCTGATCAGTGCCGTAGTGGGGAATAGTGCGCTGAGCCTGGCCCAAAGCGGGGATGCCAGCGCGAAAATTTACCTTAACAATATGCTGATCTGGTGGATAGGGGACTTTTTAGGCGTCATTCTGGTTACGCCTCTGCTGTTGGGAGTGTTCATTCGTCAGGCGGATAAAGCCACCTGGTTGCGTTTGCTGAAGTCGTTATCGATCCCTCTGTTTGTCCTGATCACCACGTTTCAGGTGGCGCAGCAATATATCGAAGATGCCGTTGTGGCGAAGACAGAACAGGATTTTACGCTGCGATCTGAGGCGCTTGAAAATACCCTGAAACAACATATGAGCAATTATCTTGATGCGCTGAACCATCTTGGCACTACCCTGGCACAGATGGAAGAGGTCAATTATCAGGTGTTTAATGACGCTAGCCGTCCCTATCTCGCTAACCTGCCCGGCATCACTGCGATCTCCTGGGATATTCTGATCGGACAGGATGAAGTTGCCGAATTTGAGCAGCATGCGCGGATGGAGGTAGACCCTGCTTTTAAGATCAAGGGACACCCCCTGCTACCCACTGATCCATTAGTGGTGGTTGAGTATATTCAGCCGTTGAAAAATAATAATCCGGCACTGGGCTATAACGTTTTTTCCAACGAAGAGCGTAAGCAGAGTATGTTGCTGGCCAAAGCGACCCGTAAGGATACCGCAACCAATATCATAGAGCTGGTGCAGTCTGACAAAGATAAACAGGGGTTTCTTATTTTTTCGCCGGTTTTTCAGCAGCTAGATCCACAGGATAACTCGGTAGCGGCGGTTGAATCGCTTAAAGGGTTCGTCGTCGGGGTTTTTCTGGTGTCTGAAATACTGAATACCCCGCAGATTGCTGAACGGCTGGGTTATATCGATCTCTATGTGTACGAAAATGACAACCCGGCAGACAGGGTGTTCGGGCGTAAGGATATTATGGACGATATCGCCGCGGGGGTGGGATTGAGTCATCTGTTTGAAATGGGGTTCGCGAATCATAGATGGGTGTTTAATCTGCATGTCGGTAACAAAGAGGTCACTGCTCTGCAGATCGGTGACAGCCTGAACTTTCTGATAGCTGAAGTACTGTTTGGTGCCCTGGCGGTGTTTATTGTGCTGTCAGCGTTTGGTTATCACGAAAGACTGACCCGGCTGGTCAGCTTGCGGACCGATGAATTGAAACAAGCGAATGCAGAGCTGGAACATTTTGCTTTTTATGATGCGCTGACCGGGTTGCCTAACCGGCGGCTGTTTATTGACCGGGTGGAGCATACACTTGCGCTGTGCCAGCGAAATAACAGCTCAGCGGCACTGCTGTATATGGATCTGAATGGGTTTAAAGTGGTCAATGACTCTCTGGGGCACGATGTCGGAGATCAGTTATTGATTGAGGTCAGTCGTCGTCTGAGTCGTGTCTTGCGGGATAGCGATACCCTGGCGCGGATGGGCGGTGATGAGTTTACCCTGCTGCTACCTGGCAGTCCGGGTATTGACGAAGTTCGCGTGATCGCCAACAAACTTACCGACTGTCTCTCAGAGCCGATAACGTTATCGACAATGGAACTTAAGATTTCAATCAGTATTGGTGCGGCCTTTTATCCTCGCGATGGCGTCAACCGGGTTGAACTGATTGGCGCTGCTGACAGTGCGATGTATGCCGCTAAAAAGAGCAGCCGATCGCTGTCTTTTTATGCAGATGAGTTAAACAACCAGCCAGCGCTGACGGGGGACACCGAAGCGGTTGAGTGACGTGAAGCGGCGCATCGGGTAAAAAGAACAGGCGGGATTACTGTGGGACAGGCTGCGTCGAACAACTTATGCAGTTCCTAGTTGCTGCCTCCCCAGCCAGCCGCTCAGCAGGCAGATTGACAGAATCATCACCAGTGAACCCTGGGCTAACAACACCTCAGAAGAGGGGGGCGGTGCAATGGTCATGGTTATTACTGTGATGGCCAGTGCGAGCACACAGAGCAGGGTCATGCCCACCACTCTGGCGCTAGAGATTCTGGCACCATAGAGAAACAGTAACAGTCCGGCCAGCACAATACCTGCCTCAATTAGCAAGATAACGGGCATATTATCCCAAAATTTCAGGCCCATCTTCAGCGAGGCATCGCCCAGCAGACAGAGATCGAGGTTATGCACCGTAAAGTCCAGTAACCAGTTGGAGAACACTGCCACCGAAACCATAAATACGGCTCGCTGGCCCACCCCCCTGAATTCTGAATACCAGAGAAACGCTGCCGCACCGGACATGACAGACCAGATAAGTGCCGCAGAAAGACTGTGAGAGTAGGAAAAGTTAAATTTCAGTTGATGCTTATCGTTATAATTGTCAGGAATGGTGACCGACTCCCAGCCCAGCAGTACAAAGCTCCAGAGCAGCAGATCGAGAAACAGGGCTGCAGCCACTAATGCCCCCGGATTCACGCGCCGGTCCAATCGGCACAGAGCCAGTGCAACACCAATATGACCTGCCAGCATAATGACCTCTCAGAGTAAACAGAGCCCGAGGCGGCCAGCGTCAGGCAATAAATTTGGCATAACTGCAACTATGGATATCCACAACCTCCACTGTTAAGGATATTCCAGCCAGATTACAATCTGTTAACCCCTTCAACACTGTAGAAGATAAAAGCTGTTTTTGCTCATCGGTTCTGCCACTTAATATTCTTATGGTTACGTGGATAAAATCAGCAGGGGCTGCCCCTGTGAGAAAATGATCGTAGGCTAAGGCGCGGGTTTTAATATCTTCGGCTTGGAACAAGCCGGATTTCAAGGCACCTTCATAGACGGTTTGTACCAGCTTTGCAGGGCTTAGCCGGGGAGCGAGCGTGTCTGAGAACTCAATAATACAGTGGGGCAAAGGTTGGTACTCCTGATAACATTAAGGTGGTGGGCCGGGATAACTAACCTGGATCAGTCAATATCCAGCCAGTTAAACGATCGCTTTAAAAAGCGTTCCGCTTCGCTGTTGATTATCTGTCCGTGAGCCATAACGATCTTTTCCGGATGCCAGTGTAAGATATTTTGCAGATGTTGTTGCGCCCTCTTTTTACTGAACATAAAGCTCAGTCGCCAGTCCAGGGGCATCTTGCCATTGGGCGCTAAAATGCCCGCAGCAGCGGCCACGAAGCGTTTCACTGGTGTAAACGATTCCGGGGCAAAGTTCTCAATCAGATCGGTGACAATCAGCGTTGCCGAGGGTTTATGGAAAAATACACACTCTTCCATGGCCGGCGAACCGGTAAAAAGCAGTTGTTCGATATGCTCTGACCAGGGGGCATTGAAAAACGGGGTGAACATACCCTCAAAAACGATATCCGGACGTTTGAGCTGTACCTCTTTGGTGCCAAAGCTCAGGGCATCCGGATAATGATCCTGCCAGGCCTTAATAAACAGGTGGTGCAGATGGTTGGGGGAGATCAGGTATTTTACCCTGCCCAACTGGTCAATCTGACGGATCAGTTCCGTTGTCAGGGCGATGGGGCTGTGAACCCATAATTCATCACCGGGTAACCTGATGATCGTCATACGCGTCGTGTAGGGCAGGGTAAAAAAGGGTACGGCAGGCCCTTCAAAAATCCAGATGTTTTCACCTATTTCAGTCACAACACTCTCCATTAACAACGTTGCCACAAAAACGTTTTTGACCAGGTGCTTCAGTTACAGAGCTGAAGAGACAGGGGCTGCTGCGACATTGGCATTTAGCGGCCATCTTTCAGCTGTTCTCTTACAGTGCGCTTATTGGTTGTGCTTTTCAGGGGCACTGATTCCAGTGCGTTCAACGATCTCGGTGTCAAAACCATCGAGACTTTGCTGGTTTCTGTCGTACCAGTAGGCCTCAATACCCTGTTTGCCTTTTTTCTCTGCCCAGTTAGTTAACGCATCACGGTCGCCTTTATAATCAAACAGGGGCACTGACATGCCGCAGGATGACTGAACCAGATTAATATCCAGAATAAAGATCTGCCGGGCGGCTTCGCTGGCAGGAAAAAGTGAGCGATACTCGCACCAGTCGGGGTCCTGCCGATGCAGCACCCGGGCATCGCCATACGCTCTGAGAATCAGTGGCGCAGCCTGAAAATCACAGAACATCAGTGTCATTCTCGGGTTCTGCAGCACATGGGCGGCAGATTCATTGCCACTACCGGTCAGGTTTAACCAGGCTATTCTGGTCGGGCTGATCACTCTGAGGGAATCACCACCTTTGGGGGACAGGTTAACATGGCCGGTTGCCGCGGCTGTTGCCACAAAGTAGATCTTCTGTTCACCGATAAACTCAATGTGTTGAGTGGACAGTTCTGTAAATTGCTGACCCATGTCGTGTTCCCTTTGTTTTGCTGTATCACCCTCTACCCGATTAATATCAGATGATTGCGCCAATGTGAAACAGAAAAGGCCAGGAATTGCTTCCCAGCCTTTTGTTGGTTTCTATATTCAGGGCAGCGTTATGCTGCCAGCCGTTGCTCCCGCAGGATTTTAGCCGCTGCAACCATATTGATCAGGCTGGGGGCAACCTCATCCCAGCCACGGGTTTTCAGACCGCAGTCCGGATTGATCCAGAGACGCTCTGCCGGAATCAGGCTGGCGGCTTTTTCAATCAGTGTCTGGATCTGCTCCACCGTTGGCGTGTTCGGGCTGTGGATATCATAAACACCGGGGCCAATTTCATTGGGATAGTTAAACTCGGTGAACACTTCCAGCAGCTCCATATTGGAACGGCTGGTTTCAATGGTGATCACATCGGCATCCATATCGGCAATCGCCTGAATAATGTCATTGAATTCGGCATAACACATATGGGTGTGGATCTGAGTTTCCGGTTGTACGCCACTGGCGGACACGCGGAAGGCATAGACCGCCCATTGCAGATAGAAATCCCACTCCGACTGTTTCAGCGGCAGCCCTTCACGAATTGCCGGTTCATCGATCTGGATCGCAGCGATGCCGGCCTGTTCCAGATCGACCACCTCGTCCCGCAGAGCCAGGGCGATCTGCAGACAGGTTTCTGAACGGGGCTGATCGTCCCGCACAAACGCCCACTGCAGCATAGTCACAGGCCCCGTCAGCATCCCTTTTACCGGTTTGTTGCTCAGTGACTGGGCATAACGGCTCCAGCCGACGGTCATCGCTTCTTTGCGCAGGATGTCACCATAGATAATCGGCGGCTTAACGCAACGGGAACCATAGGACTGCACCCAGCCCAACTGACTGGTGGTATAGCCTTCCAGCTGTTCGCCAAAGTATTCCACCATATCGTTGCGTTCCGGTTCGCCATGCACCAGCATATCCAGACCATAGCGCTCCTGGCGTTCGATACAGTCTTTAATCTCTGCCTGCATGATTGCGGTATAGGCGATCTCATCCAGCTCTCCACGGCGGTAACGGGCCCGCGCAGAACGGATATCGGTGGTTTGCGGGAAGGAGCCGATAGTTGTGGTCGGGAACGCAGGAAGCTGTAGCTTTTGCTGCTGCTTTATCGCACGTTCAGTGTAGGGCAGGCCCCGCTCCCCATCTTTTGGCATCAGTCCGTTGACGCGGCGCTTCACCTCAATACGGTGTACCCGCTGGGACTGTGTCCGGGCGGTTACATGTTGCAGGTTTGCTGCCAGCTGAGCGCTGTGTTTACCCTCGATCGCCTGTTTCAGCAGGCTGATCTCTGCCAGTTTTTGTCGCGCAAATGCCAGCCAGCTGTATAACTCGGGATCAAAGCCGGTTTCCTGCTCCAGATCTACTGGCACATGCAGCAATGAACAGCTGCTGGAGAGCCAGAGGTTATCTCCCCGTCGCTCAGCAACCGGTGTGAGACGCTCAGCCACGGCTGTAATATCGGTTTTCCAGATATTGCGACCATCGATGGCCCCCACTGAGAGCACCTGGTCTGTTCTGAGCTGTTCGCTGAAACGGATAAACTCATCACCGCCACGCACTGCATCCAGATGAAAACCATCCACTGGCAGGTAGGCAGTGAGATCAAAGTTATGGTCCAGCGCATCAAAGTAGGTGGTCAGCATCAGCTTCAGTCCGGTGCCACAACTGCTCAGGGTCTGATAAGCCTCGCGATAGGCTTCCTGCCATTTAGGTGACAGCTCCAGTACCAGCGCCGGTTCATCGATCTGCAGCCAATCGATATTTTTGCGTGAAAGTAGATTCAGCAGACCTTTATAACTGTCAAGCAGAGCAGGTAACAGCGTTAGTTTATCGAACGCCTGTGAAGCACATTTAGCCAGCCACAGGTAGGTCACCGGGCCGATAATTACAGGCTTTACCTGATGGCCGGCTTGCTGTGCTTCGGCTATCTCCGCCAGCAGTTTTTCCGGATTGAGAATGAACTGTTGTGTAGCAGTCAGCTCTGGTACCAGGTAGTGATAGTTGGTATCAAACCATTTAGTCATCTCGCAGGCACGGGTTGCCTTGCCTGATGGTGCCCGTCCCCGGGCCATGCGGAAATAATTATCAAAGCTATCACAGCTGCCATCGCTGAAACGCTGAGGAACCACACCCAGCAGTACCGAGTGATCCAGCACCTGGTCATACAGAGAGAAATCATTGACAGTGACCAGATCCATGCCACTTTCAGCCTGAATATTCCAGTTTTGCATTCGCAAAGTCTTTGCCACATCAGCCAGCTCATTGCGGCTGGATTTTCCATGCCAGTAGTTCTCAAGGGCGAACTTCAGTTCGCGCTGAGCACCAATACGGGGAAAGCCCGGAATATGTGTTTTCACCATCTTCTCCTGTTGATAGTTCTTTAGAGTCGTTCTTTGAGACAGCGGTTTGTCCCGAAAGAGGAGATGATTATGGTGATGATTTAATATGAGGTAAATTGATATAAAATCACAAATTATTGAATTAAATTAATAATGTCGTTTTTCCCTATCCCATGATCAAAAATAGATGGGGCTATTTCAGGGATTGCTCTGATGTCGTGTCAGCAGATAGCGGACGTTTTGAGGGTTTTCGCCAGACATACCAGAGCGCCAATATAACCGTAGCGGCAGCGACCGCTTTCAGACCAGGATGGAAACTCAGAAATAGCAACGGATAGCTGATCATTATCAGCATCATGCCGCTGGCGAATAGCTTTGCCTTCAGTGGGATCACCCCGTGCTCTTCCCAGTCACGGATATAGTGACCAAACCAGCGATGGTTGAGCAGATACTGGTGCAGACGCTCCGAACTGCGGGAAAAGCAGAATGCTGCAACCAGCAGGAAAGGGGTGGTCGGGACCAGTGGCAGTAACAGTCCGATAATCCCTAACAGTACGAAAAAAAAACCGCTCAGCAGGAAAAGTGTCCGGATCAGTGTTTGTCGCACAGTGTGTCCTCAATGAATTGTCTTGATTCATCCTAGCAGGCTGATGACCTCAGATCTTCAATTATCGTATCGCGATGGAAAGCTGCAGCAGAGACCCGGCGGTTTTGGTCAGTATTTTAAACAGTGTCCCGGAGGCGTCTCCCTGCAGACATCAGCACCATTACAGGTCCGTTAGTGCGGCAGATAGACTGTAATGTTATGCATTCTTCTACCTCCCCCGGATGGGGCATATACCTGAAAGCGGGGGCAGCGGTAGTATCGCTATCAGGACAAAATCGATATCGCCATCGTTGTTACATAGGCTTGATTTTGTAAAAAATAATGAACAATATGCTGCTATCATTCCTAACAGAACCGGTGGAAACCGCTCTCAGAAGCGGTGGCTGCACATAACGAGAAGCAAGAGGCGTGTTCCATGAGCAAATCTTCTACAAAGCCTGCATTTAACTGGGAAGATCCGTTTTCCCTTGAAACTCAACTGACCGAAGAGGAGCGGATGGTACGCGATGCCGCCCGTGATTACTGTCAGGGTCAGCTGTTACCGCGGGTTACAGAAGCCAACCGTAACGAAATTTTCCACACCGAAATTATGCAGGAGCTGGGTGAACTCGGTTTATTGGGTTCCACCCTGCCAGAGCAGTACGGTGGTTCAGAAGTTAACTATGTGTGTTACGGACTGGTTGCGCGTGAAGTTGAACGGGTCGACAGTGGTTACCGTTCTGCGATGTCGGTGCAGTCCTCGCTGGTGATGCACCCGATCTATGCTTACGGCAGCGAAGAACAGCGGATGAAGTATCTGCCCAAACTGGTTACCGGTGAGTGGATCGGTTGTTTTGGCCTGACTGAGCCTGATGTAGGCTCAGATCCAAATAACATGAAAACCCGCGCCACTAAAGTGGAGGGTGGTTACATCCTTAAAGGCGCGAAGATGTGGATCACCAACTCGCCGGTTGCCGATGTGTTCGTGGTCTGGGCGAAGCTGGACGGTGTGGTCCGCGGTTTTGTACTGGAGAAAGGGATGCCGGGACTGAGTGCGCCTAAGATTGAGGGTAAGTTCTCTCTGCGCGCCTCGGTGACCGGTGAGATCGTCATGGAAGATGTGTTTGTCCCTGACGAAAATCTGCTGCCCGGTGTTGAAGGGCTGGCCGGTCCGTTTGGCTGTCTGAATAAAGCCCGCTACGGTATCGCCTGGGGTTCACTGGGGGCGGCTGAGTTCTGCTGGACCGCTGCCCGTCAGTACACCCTGGACCGGATTCAGTTCCAGCGTCCGCTGGCCGCAAACCAACTGGTGCAGAAAAAACTGGCCGATATGCAAACTGAGATCTCTCTGGGTCTGCAGGGCTGTCTGCAGATGGGTCGTCTGATGGATGACAATCGTTGCCCGGTTGAACTGATCTCGCTGATGAAGCGCAACAACTGTGGTAAGTCTCTGGATATCGCCCGGGTTGCCCGTGATATGCACGGAGGTAACGGTATCTCCGATGAGTTTGGTGTGATTCGTCATGTAATGAACCTGGAAGCAGTCAATACCTACGAAGGCACCCACGACATTCATGCTCTGATTCTGGGGCGTGCGATGACAGGCATTCAGGCGTTCTTCTGATGGCTGGCGCGCTGAGTCATATCAAAGTACTTGATCTCAGCCGTATTCTGGCAGGCCCCTGGGCCGGCCAGATGCTGGCAGATTTTGGTGCTGAAGTGATTAAGGTGGAGCGTCCTGGCTGTGGTGATGATACCCGTGGCTGGGGGCCTCCGTTTGTTAAGGACCCGGATGGCAACCCGACAGACGCCGCCTATTTTCATGCGGCGAACCGGGGTAAACACTCAATTGCAATTGATATGACCACCCCTGAGGGGCAGGCGCTGATTAAGCGTTTGGCAGCAGAGGTCGATGTTGTTATCGAGAACTATAAAGTGGGTGGCCTGAAAAAATATGGTCTCGACTATGACAGCCTGAAAACGGTCAATCCCGGGTTGATCTACTGCTCTGTCACCGGTTTTGGTCAGGACGGACCCTATGCGCAACGGGCCGGTTATGACTTTATGATTCAGGCGATGGGCGGCTTGATGAGTGTTACAGGTGATGCCGATGGTCAGCCAATGAAGGTGGGCGTTGCACTGGCGGATGTGATGACCGGTCTGTATGCCTGTAATGGTATTCAGGCGGCGCTGTTGCACCGTAATGAAACCGGTGTGGGGCAACATATCGATATGGCCCTGCTGGATGTACAGGTAGCAACGCTGGCGAATCAGGCGATGAACTACCTGGTGGGGGGCAAGCCACCGGTACGACTGGGGAATGCCCATCCGAATATCGTCCCTTATGAGGCGTTCCCGACCGCCGATGGTCACATTATTCTGGCGGTGGGCAATGATGCTCAGTTTGCCCGCTTCTGTGCCCTGGCGGGCGCCCCGGAACTGGCGGATAATCCCGCTTTTGTCACTAACTCATTACGGGTTGAAAACCGCGCACAACTGACACCGCTGGTGGCCGGGCTGATGCGTAGTCACAGCAGTGACTGGTGGCTGGAGAACCTTGAGTTGCAAGGGGTGCCGTGCGGGCCGATCAATACGCTGGATAAAGTGTTTGCTGATCCGCAGGTGAAACACCGGCGGATGCAGGTAGATCTGCCACATCCTGCGTGTGGCAGCGTGCCTGGCGTTGCCAGTCCGGTGAAATTTTCCCACACCCCGATAGAGTACAACGCTGCGCCACCGATGCTGGGGCAGCATACCGATGAGGTACTGGCCTCTCTGGGACTGAGCGAAGCGGAAATTACACAATTAAAAGAGCTGAACGTTGTTGCCTGAGATCTGGTTTACTACCTTTATAAGGTCTGTATAACGTTCTGAATATAAGAGTGCTGGATATATAAGCGCTGTAATTAAAAGTTCTGTCTGTTGATACACGCCCCGATATCGGTATCGGGGTGTTATTGCTGTTTTTGGAGTTACACATGATTACCCTGAAAGATCCGTCGCTGTTAAAGCAACACGCCTACGTCAATGGTCAGTGGATTGACGCCCTGAATGGTGAAACCAATGCGGTACTGAATCCGGCCACCGGTGAGCAGATCGCCACCGTGCCGGATCTGGGGGCAGAAGAAACCGAAGCGGCCATCGCCGCCGCTGACGTGGCTTTTAAAAGCTGGAAAAAGAAGACGGCTAAAGAGCGTTCTGTACTGCTGCGTAAATGGTTTGAACTGATCGTTGCCAACAAGGATGATCTGGCTATTCTGATGACCGCAGAACAGGGCAAGCCCATTGCAGAATCAGCCGGTGAAGTGTTGTATGGCGCGTCATTTATCGAATGGTATGCGGAAGAGGGTAAACGGGCCTACGGTGATGTTATCCCGTCCCACGCAGCGGATAAGCGCATTATCGTGACTAAAGAGCCGATCGGCGTAACCGCAGCGATTACCCCCTGGAACTTCCCCAATGCGATGATCACCCGTAAATGTGCCCCGGCCCTGGCAGTGGGCTGTACGATGATTATCAAGCCCGCTGAAGATACGCCGCTATCGGCGCTGGCATTGATGGAGCTGGCAGACCGTGCTGGTATTCCGGCAGGTGTTGTCAACGTTGTCACCACTAAGCGTCCAATCGAAGTGGGCAAAACCCTCACCGATAGCCCGGTGGTGCGTAAGCTCTCCTTTACCGGTTCTACGCCGGTGGGTAAACAGCTGATGCGTCAGTGTGCCGACACAGTGAAGAAAACTTCGATGGAGCTGGGGGGGAATGCCCCGCTGATTATCTTTGATGATGCGGATCTCGATAAAGCGGTGCCAGCCGCGATCGCCTCTAAATATCGCAACTCCGGTCAGACCTGTGTCTGTGCTAACCGTCTGCTGATTCAGAGTGGTATCTATGAAGAGTTTGCTCAGCGCTATGCCGCCGAGGTTGCCAAACTGCAGGTGGGTAACTGTTCTGAAGGTGAGTTTCAACAGGGGCCGCTGATCAATAAGGCCGCGCTGGATAAAGTGACCTCGATGGTTGATGATGCGGTGGCCAAAGGGGCGCGGATTATTTCCGGAGGCAAACCCCATGCTCTGGGCGGGAATTTCTACGAACCGACCATTGTTGCTGATATCACTAACGATATGCGTCTGGCCCATGAGGAGATTTTTGGCCCGGTGGCGCCGCTGTTCCGTTTTGACACTGAAGAGGAAGCGGTGCAGATCGCCAACGACACTGAGTTTGGTCTGGCGGCG
Organism: Amphritea pacifica; assembly: GCF_016924145.1. Lineage (GTDB taxonomy): Bacteria > Pseudomonadota > Gammaproteobacteria > Pseudomonadales > Balneatricaceae > Amphritea > Amphritea pacifica. Next base: position 61,107 of record NZ_JAFFZO010000019.1, read on the forward strand.
TACTTCTTTACCCGAGATTATGCCCGCGTCTTCCGCGTGTCTGAAGCGCTGGAATACGGCATGGTCGCGGTTAACGATGGCATTCTGTCAACCGAGGTGGCTCCGTTTGGTGGTGTTAAAGAGTCGGGTACCGGCCGGGAAGGTTCTAAGTACGGTATGGAGGACTACCTGGAGATCAAATACACCCTGGTGGGCGGGCTGTAACAGCACTGACCGGTTAAAAAGGTTCTTCACGCCAGAGAGTACTGGAAGAGGGTACCGGAGCAGGGGCCTTTAGAATCTAAAATAGGTTCACCACAGAGGACACAGAGAGCACAGAGAACAGCCGGTTAATAGTACTTCTCTGTCCTCTGTGATCTTAGCATGCCCTTTGGGTACTGTGGTAAAACGCTTTTAAGCGTCAGGCGTTCAGATTTTTGCCTGTTGGTTCTGGTTTGCCGGAAAAGCCTTCCATCGTGGTAGATAGTACCGGAGCAGGGGCCTTTAGAATCTAAAACAGACTCACCACTGACTCACCACAGAGGACACAGAGAGCACAGAGAACAGCCGGTTAATAGTACTTCTCCGTGTCCTCTGTGATCTTAGCATGCCCTTTGGGTACTGTGGTAAAACGCTTTTAAGCGTCAGGCGTTCAGATTTTTGCCTGTTGGTTCTGGTTTGCCGGAGAAGCCTTCCATCGTGGTAGATAGTACCGGAGCAGGGGCCTTTAGAATCTAAAACAGACTCACCACAGAGGACACAGAGGACACAGAGGACACAGAGAGCACAGAGAACAGCCGGTAAATAGTACTTCTCCGTATCCTCTGTGATCTTAGCATGCCCTTTGGGTACTGTGGTAAAACGCTTTTAAGCGTCAAGCGTTCAGATTTTTGCCTGTTGGTTCTGGTTTGCCGGAAAAGCCTTCCATCGTGGTAGATAGTACCGGAGCAGGGCCTTTAGAATCTAAAATAGGTTCACCACAGAGGACACAGAGAGCACAGAGAACAGCCGGTTAATAGTACTTCTCCGTGTCCTCTGTGATCTTAGCATGCCCTAGCGTTGATTAATTTCAGCCGGGTTATAGCTGGCTGAGCAGCTGCTCCAGTTTCACCTGATCCGCGGCGAAGTTGCGGATACCCTCTGCCAGTTTTTCTGTGGCCATGGCATCCTCATTCATTGCCCAGCGGAACGCCTGTTCACTGTTTTCAAGCTTTGGCTCATCACTCATCGGAGCATCAGCAAAAAGTTTCTGGTCCAGCGGTATTCTGGTTCCCGCCAGTTCTTCAATTAGTCCCGGGCTGATCGTCAGACGGTCACAGCCTGCCAGTTGGCGGATCTCTTCGCTGTTGCGGAAGCTGGCTCCCATGACCACCGTGTTATAACCGTACTGTTTGTAGTAGTTGTAGATCCGGCTGACCGAAAGTACGCCGGGATCTTTAGGGCCACTCAGTTCTGTGCCTTCAGGGCTGTTGGCTTTATACCAGTCAAGAATCCGACCGACAAACGGCGAGATCAGGAACACCCCGGCATCGGCACAGGCCACCGCCTGGGCGAAGCCAAACAGCAGCGTCAGGTTGCAGTTAATGCCCTCTTTTTCCAACTGACGGGCCGCTTCGATCCCTTCCCAGGTCGATGCGATTTTGATCAGCACCCGCTCATTACCGATGCCCGCTTCGTTATACAGGCCGATCAGTTTCTTCGCTTTGGCGATGGTTGCCTGGGTATCAAACGACAGGCGAGCATCCACCTCGGTGGAGATACGCCCGGGGATCAGCGAAAGGATTTCGCAGCCAGCCAGCACCGCCAGCTTATCGGTCATGTTGGCCAGTTGTTCCGCTTCGCTGCCACCCTGACTCAGCGCCCAGGCTCTGGCCTGTTCCAGATAGGGGCGGTAAGCCGGGTCCTGACTGGCTTTCAGCAGCAGGGAGGGGTTGGTGGTTGCATCCACCGGTTTCAGATCGCGGATCGCATTAATGTCGCCGGTATCGGCAACAATGGTGGTCATCTTTTTAAGCTGATCCAGCTGGCTTTCCATTGTTATATTCCTTTTCCATAATCTTTTAGAACGCAGCTACTTTAGCAACCGCGTGTTTCAAAACGTCGACATCAGCGCCGGCCTTGTGAGCATTTTCGCTCAGATAGCGGCGGAACTGGCGTCCGCCCGGCTGGCCGTGAAACAGGCCCAGCAGATGGCGGGTGATATGGCCCAGATAGCAACCCTGACTGAGTTGTTCTTCAATGTAGGGGTACATCTGCTCGATAATCTCTATGCGGGTTTTCACTGCCGCGTCCGGGTTATAGAGCTTGTCTACCTCCGCCATCATATAGGGGTTGTGGTAGGCTTCCCGGCCGATCATGACACCATCAACATGTTGCAGATGTGCTTTGCTTTCATCCAGTGTTTTGATACCACCGTTTATCAGCACTTCCAGATCGGGAAACGCCTGTTTTATCTGGTAGACCCAGTCATAGTTCAACGGTGGTATATCCCGGTTTTCTTTCGGACTTAACCCCTGAAGTATCGCTTTTCTGGCATGGATTATAAAGGTCTTACAGCCGGATTCCCGGACAATCGAGACGAATTGATGAAGTTCTTCATAGCTGTCCATATCATCAATGCCCAGCCGGTGTTTCACCGTCACCGGAATGCTCACAGCGGACTGCATCTTTTCCAGGCACTCAGCGACCAGATCCGGATGGGCCATCAGGCAGGCACCGATCATATTGTTCTGCACCCGGTCGCTGGGGCAACCCACATTGAGGTTAACCTCATCATAGCCAGACTCTTCGGCCATCCGGGTGCAGGTGGTCAGGTCATCGGGATTACTGCCGCCCAGTTGCAGCGCCAGAGGGTGTTCCTGCTGGTTGTACTGCAGAAACCGTTCCCGGTCGCCATGAATCAGCGCGCCGGTGGTGACCATCTCGGTATAGAGCACAGCGTTCTGACTGATAATCCGGTGGAAATAACGGCAGTGTCGGTCGGTCCACTCCATCATGGGTGCGACTGAAAAGCGTCTGTCCGGCGTATTCCGCGGGGTTGCTGGGGTGTGGCTGTTTTTTGCTGATGTTTTCAATGGTTTGTTTTTGGTTAAATTAGGTTGTTTTAGGGTGTTTTTGGGGAAGCAGTGCTACAAAGAATGCTCCATTTTGTCGAGGCACACTGATTGATAGAGCACTGAGTGCTGACTGTTTACACCCCATACCGCTGCGGCCGAATCTGTTGCGTATCACGCCCTCATCTGTAATCAGCGGAAAGGCGCGATTATATATCAGGAAAGAAAAACATTCGATCAGCATAAAGCCGCGAAGTTGTGGGCGAAACAACAGGAGATAAAACCGTCCCGGTCTGAAATGGAGTTCAGAAAGTGATGGGGTGATTGGTAGACGCTTTTTGTAACTTAAAGATTTTTCTATGGCTATAGAAAAAGTCTGATTTAGTAGTGATAACGGCACTGGGCAATAAGAATCGTGTCGTTGTCTACGGTATAAATCAGCCGATGCTCTTGGTTTATTCTGCGAGATACAAATCCGGATAGATCTCCTTTGAGTCTTTCCGGTTTGCCTATCCCTGTAAATGGAGTGCGCATTGAAGCTTTTATTAGCTCATTTATTCGAGCTAAAATTTTCGGATCGTTTTTCTGCCAGTATAGATAATCGTCCCAGGCTTCATTTGCCCAGCTCAATTTCCTCGCCATTTTCGATATCCTGTAGGTCGTGTACGACCACTCTACCAGCCTTTATATCTGCTACTGCGTTTAGTAAGCGCTCGGCGTTTCGAGGGCTTCTGAGTAGATATAATGTTTCGTTGATGCTGTCGTAATCCTCTTTAGATAGCATTACAACATCACCGCCGTTTTTTCGGGTGATAACAGTTGCTTCGTGAGAATCACAAGTCGCATCCATTACACTCTTTAGACTGGCGCGAGCATCGCTGTAGTTAACGATGTTCATGTCAAACCCCTTGTTTGCTCTAACCAGGATACTATTTTGCAGCCTGGGTATGTTTCTTTAACTCGGTTTACGAGCTACGTGTTTATGATCTATGCATTAATAGTTGTACAGGTAATTGTACATTTATATTTTGTGTTACGTCAAACTCTACCTTCTCATCCAGTATATATCTTCAGATTATTCTGACTTATTAGTTAGGCGTTTAGTGTTAAAAAACAAAAATGGTTATTTATATTTTATAAATCAATAGTTTATTTGCATAAAAATTTTTCTGATATGCAAGGATATTAGTCGGCCTTAGCGCCTCTATGAACTATTTTCTGCACAACGCCGAGCCATTCTTTCATATGGCGGAAGTAGAGTATTGCCATTCCGAAAGCCTGATAACGTCAGTTGCTAATCACACAAACCGGACCAGTTCGGATTTGCGACAGATCTTTAGTTTTTTGAATGCTCTTTTTTTGTAGGTGATGATAGTCGATTCCGATAATCCAAGTTCATTACCAGTCGATTTGGCGGTATGGCCCTGCAGAATCATATCGCAGATCTGCGCTTCGCGTTCTGAGAGGCCTGATACCAACAGGGATTTAATCACCCCGCGCTGTTTGCGTTCATCGCGAAAATGTTTAAGCAGCAAAGATCCGATCAGTGACGATACCTGTTTCAGTGAGTCAAGCTGTCCGTCAGCAAAGCCATCCTCCTTTTTGCTGTAAAAGTTCACATAAAAGAGATGTTGGCTTTTTCGGTCCAGCACGATAAATGAAAACTTGGTATCGAAATGGGGGACGTTAAAAAAGCGCCGGCGATAAACGGGAGGGAGTTGCCTTTTTTCCAGCAGGCGGTAGGGCGCCACGTCCGTTTGGCAGAGCACGGACGCCTTGAGTTCCTGCAACATCGGGTCATCCAGATAGGCGCCATCCAGATAGAGTGAAGCCAATTCGAGTCCCAGGTCAGGATGCTCGACATTATGCGCCAGGCGGCAAGTCGCGTACTCGCCATTGGGCGAGAACTCGAACACCATATACTGATCGATCTGGGCGAGGGCTTTCATCATCTGAAAGAAGCGGGGATAAAACTCACCACTGCCGAGCCGGTCAATGCAGCCTGCAACCTGCTCAGCTATATCTGGCCAAATATCTCGTGAGCTGTGCATATCGACCTCTGATAGCAGAAATAACGCCAAGTATAGTGCTACAGCTGAGTTAACTCACGCAGCAGGGCTTGATCAACCTTCTGAGTACAGTGTTTCTTCGTGAGCGGGTTAGCGCCTCCGGAAAGGTTACTTCCGGGGCGCTTTAAACCTGTTTATGAAAGCATAAAACCATCAAAGAAAGCACTCAGCTGATCATATCCATTGAGGGGGAGGATAGTGGCAATATGCTGATCGGGTCGCACCACGACCATACAACCGCTGCTGCGATCAATACCCCGCTGCTCAAAAACATCCTTACCAGGGTCAGCACGGAATATCTTTTCGTAATCCCTCAAGCCGTACTTACCTTTGGCAGGCCAGAGGAGTTCAGGCATCGCTTCGATTGACAGATCTTGCTGCTGGAATACTGCATAGAGATCAATCACCGAGTCGACGTCTGCACCGGCAGGCGTATATTTCCGCACCGGTGAAGTTTCAGCGTTTGCCAGGAAGTCGACCAGTTTGCCTGAGTCGGAGGTTGCATCCAGAGGGGATTGCTGACTGCCAAAGATAAAGAGCCGCCAGCGGCCATCGGCTTTATTCAGGTGGCCCAGGTGTACGGGGCAGCCATCCGCCAGGCGAACCGCTTTGGCCGAATGGAAGCGTTCTCCGATATGGAAGCCGGTTGCCAGGCGCTGGTTTTCGTGACCGGTACAGAGATAGGATTCATCGTAGCCAATAGATGTACCGGCAATAAATCCATTCTGGCGGGCAACGAATTGCTCGATATCTGCCGTACTTTTTTTGACCGGCTGTGAATTTCTGTTTGCCGTTGGGCGAGTGGCGACCAGGGCTGACATTTCACGGTCAGCATTGATCAGCATAAAGGCGACTTTGCGACGCTCTGTCTCATAGGTTTGCAGCAATCGGGGATCAGACCTGCCCTGCAACACAGCGGCCAGTTTCCAGCCCAGGTTAAAGGTATCAGGCAACGAAGTATTCAACCCCCAACCCCCTTTGGGGCTGTGTGTATGGCAGGCATCACCGGCCACAAACGCGCGCGGAATCAGGCCTTGCGGATTACCCGCCGGGGTGTCGTCAAAGCTCTCAGCAACACGCTGACCCACCTCGTAGATTGACCACCAGGCGACCTCTTTAACATCCAGTTGGTATGGCTTCAGGATCAGTTTCGCCTTGGCAATAATATCGTCGACAGTCAGATTAAGCCCGGACGCTCTATGCCCCCTGGCCAGCAGATCGAGCTCGACATAGAGGCGGACCAGGTAGCCACCCTCGCGGGGGACGATCATTACCGCGCCGTTGTCTTTCGACTGGATAAAGCTTTTCACCCGGATATCCGGAAAGTCGGTGACCAGCAGAACATCCATCACGCCCCAGGCTTTGTTAGCCGAGTCACCCTGTAGCTCAATTCCCAGGTTTTTACGCACCGCACTGCGTGCACCATCACAACCGACCACATAGCGCGCTTTAACGGTCTCGACCTTGGACGATTGCGTTGCATCGTTGCGTTCAAAGGTGGCCGTGATGGGGTGCGCACTCAAGTTCTGGGTGAGACCCTTATCAACCTCCAGCTCAAGCAGCCGACGGTTATAATGTGGAATCAGGTGCGTGACTGAGTTTTCCATGCCTTCGAGTAAGATATCGTGTAGCCGTGCCTGATTGACTACCCCATGGGTAAATTCGGAGAGACCCAGTCGTGCATCGGGCACTTTGTGGGTTCGCTTAATGTTCTCCGGATGTTGGGCATCCGGCTCCCAGAATGCATTCTGGTGCAGTTGGTAGGTTTCTTTCACAAGCAACTCACTGCTGTTAAACCCTTCCATAATCTCCATCGTGCGACAGGATATGCCATCCGCCTGACCAAATAACAGTGGCCCGGATTTCTGTTCAACAATACAGGTTTTAATATCGGCGAACTCCGACAGCTGTCTTGCCAGCGCCAGCCCTGCAGGGCCACAGCCGACAATTAAAACGTCCACCTCGGTTGGCAGGTCCGCCATCGGTGGTGGACTAGCGGGTTCCCGGGCTGAATCTGGAATCTGATAGTTACCGGGTTTAAAGCCGTTGAGATGATACTGCATCACATAATCCTCTTAGCCTGACGTAGTCGCTGGCGGGTATTGTTATTGTCTGTCGAGAGTTGGCATTCAACATTGATCGATAGTGTGTAGTTTGATCGATAGTGTGTAGTTTATGTGGATATGTTCGCAGAGCCTGTCACCTGAAAATGGGGACAATTGAGGGATGGCTATAAACATGCTGATCGGAAGCGGTAAGCCGGCTAAGGTATTCAACTGAGGGTATTCAACCAGGGTATTTATCGCTTATTTTCGGGTAGGGGTGAGCCCTGGCCTGACAGCCAGTTGTTTTTTGAAGTGCAGCATTTTGCTCCCTGATTTAATCCGTGAAAATAAATCAGGGAGCTGTGGGGTGACTATGCTTGTCTGTCATCAAGACTATGCTGAAGACTTATTTTTTGTGGCGCAGTGTTTTTATCAGCGATCCTGTTTCGATTCAGGTTATTGCCGTTTGGATATTTCCCGCATCAGACCACTCAGATCAAGCCCCTGAAGTTCTGCAAGTTTCTGAATATCGTTCTGGGTACGGGGAGGCACTTTGCTAGCGGCTTTAATGGCCTGCTTTTTCTCTGCGGTTTTTTGTTTAACTTTTTCCAGCAGATTATTTAACTGTTCCAGACTGAGATGACTCAGCTGTTCATCTACTTCATTACTAAACATCGGATATGTAAATTTTCCTGAGAGACGATCTAATCCTTACGTTCCTGCAGTGGTTGCAGATCACTCATACATCCATGGTAGACCGCGCAACAGCGAGCCAGAGGCGGTTTTTGCCGTCTGCCTGGTTAAGCAACGTTAAATTATCTCTGAGCGGGTTGTGCGGGAGGCTAACTATAGCACTCAAACCGTTTGTTTTTAAACTGATATTGCAGCTATTCTCACTGCCCGGCCATTTTTAAAGGTTTCAACGGCTGAAATCTCAAAACCACACTGTCGCAGCAGCGCCGTAATATCCTCAGGGTGATAGCGGTTATGTTCCTGAAAATGCTGAAACGCATCCACCAGGGCATCGTAGTCCGGCGTCTGGCTTGCCAGATCGATCTCACCATATTGATGCTGCAGATAATCCGCCAAAGGCTGGCGCACCATATCGCAGAGAATAAGCACACCACCGGGTTTCAGCCAGTGGCGCAGTTTACTGAACAGCGTTACCGGCTGGTGCAGTTCATGAATCAGCAGATTGGCCAGGGCGATATCCACTGAGTGTTGCGGCAGTTCGGTTGCGGGGTTGTTGAGATCATCACAGATAATGCTCACATTAGCTGCCAGATCGTCCATCCGCTCCAGCATATAGGGCGCCAGCTCAAACCCTGTCAGAGTCGCCTGAGGATACTGTTGTGCCAGTTGGTTCAGCCACAGACCGGTGCCGCAGCCCAGGTCGATAACTGAAGCCTGATCTGACAGCAGTGCAGCGCAATGATGCTGCCAGAACGCCTGAAAATCTGCGTCATGATTTTTTGCGTAGCTCTGAACGGTTTTTTCGGCCGCTTTCTGACCATCACCACCATGATGATGGCGCAGATATTCGGTGGTTTTTTGCATCTTTGTTACAGTGTCCCGCTGACCATAGTATGGCGATTATTTTCATGTTTTAATGCCCGCTTCGCAAACTAAAAGTTGCTATTCAGATGCATCAGATCAAGCGTACCGGCGTTAAACGTTTCTATTTTGCCACTAAATATTCAATGCAGGGAATTAAAGCCGCCTGGCAGGAGGAGCCTGCTTTTCGCTATGAGGTCTGTGCAACCGTGGTTATGCTACCCGCGGCCTTCTGGCTGGCCCAGTCAGGCATTCAGCTGGCACTGTTGCTGGCTTGCTGTTTTCTGGTGCTGGCGTTTGAGATTGTTAACTCGGCGATTGAGGCGGTAGTGGATCGTTGGGGGCCGGAATATCATGAGCTGGCCGGGCGGGCCAAAGATATGGGCTCCGCCGCCGTCTTTATGATGCTCAATATGACCTGGGTGGTATGGGCTGGTGTTGCCTGGGACAACGGCTATCTGGATTTTGTCAAAGCGCTGTTTTAAAAAGATTAGTTCAGCAATGCTCTGATCTCCGGCAGGCAGGAGCCGCAGTTACTGCCGCACTTCAGTTTGGCCGCCAGTTCGTCGGTGCTCGCCGCGCCCTGACTGATCGCCTGCTGGATCTGCTTTTCCCCCACCTCAAAACAGCTGCAGATAATCGCACCGCAGTCGGTGCTGTTATCCACCGGTTTACCGGCCAGCAGAGCCATCCGTTGTGCCGCAGTACTGATCGGTTGGGCAAACTGCTTACTCAGCCAGGCGCTGTTGGGCAGAGCCTCTTTCAGATGAGCTTTTTTCAGATGAGCTTCTTTTGGATGAGCCCGGCTGGCGGCGAAAAACAGCAGTTCAGGCTGGTTGCCGTTAAAGCTTGCCAGACGATAGGCGGATGTTGAATTCAGTTCGATCCGGTCTGGGCTGATAGTGGTGATACTGGCCAGCCACTGCTGCCAGCTATCGGGTTGTTGCAGGCCTGCCAGCTCATAGCGGAATCCTTTTGTCAGGGGAACCTTACACCAGTATTCGCAGGGCAGGTCGGCGAGCTCTTTATCGCTGATCAGAATACCCCGCCAGAGGCTGTTCAGTGTGCGGATAGTGACCGGACAATACTTGGACTCGGGTTGCCCGGCAATCGGATCACAGATCGGGGCTATCAGGCTGTCCACCCGGGCCTGTGAGGTAAACTGCGCGCTCCAGTGGATCGGCATAAACAGTGAACCGGCAGGCTGCCTGTCGGTGACGTTGGCACGCACCACACAACGGCCGAGGGCGTTGCTGACTTCCACCAGATCATTATCAGCGATCTGTTTCTGTGCGGCATCTTCAGGTGAGATCTCCACAAACGGCTGATCAATATGATTGAGCAGGCGGCTGGCTTTGCCGGTGCGGGTCATGGTGTGCCACTGATCGCGGATACGGCCGGTGTTGAGCACCAGAGGGAACTGTTCTGAGGTTCGGTTAACCGGCGCTGTCGGCGTGACAGCAACCATCCGTGCCCGGCCAGACGGAGTGTTGAACTGACCACTCTGAAACAGCCTCTTTGGGTTTAAGTTTGCTTGCTTAGCTGCTGGCCAGCGGACCGGCTGCAACTGGTTATACTGTTCTTCAGTGAGGGATTCCAGGGCGCTGATATCGAAGTAACGCCGGCCGTTATTCCTGTATCCGGAAAGGGCTGCATGCTCGGTAAATATCTGCCCCGGTGAAGTGAATTCAAAGCCCGCGTCAAACCCCATGGCCCGGGCCACGGAGCAGATAATCTGCCAGTCATGGCGGCTCTTGCCAGCGGGTTTGAGAAACCCCCGCTGCCGCGATATAACCCGTTCGGAGTTGGTGACGGTGCCGTCTTTTTCTGCCCAGCCGGTGGCGGGCAGCAGTACGTTGGCGCAGGCGGTGGTGTCGGTTTTTTCAATGCAGTCAGACACCACCACTAACTCGCAGCGTTGCAGTGCCTCGCGGACAAGATCGGCGTCAGGCAAACTGGCGACAGGGTTGGTGCCCATGATCCAGATCGCTTTGATGCGGCCATCATGCACCGCCTGGAACATATCCACCGCTTTCAATCCCTCCTGGTGGACCATGTTCGGTGCCTGCCAGAAGGTCTCAACCAGTTCGATATTAGCCGGATCACTGAAATCCATATGCGCCGCCAACTGATTGGCCAGTCCGCCGACCTCCCGTCCACCCATGGCGTTGGGCTGGCCGGTAATGGAGAAGGGCGCAGACCCCGGTTTGCCGATCTTTCCGGTAGCAAGGTGGCAGTTGATGATCGCATTGCCCTTATCGACCCCGGATGAGGACTGATTGATCCCCTGAGAGAACAGGGTGACGACTTTCTCCGTGCGGCTGAACCAGTCATACAACAGACCCAGACCGGTTTCAGGCAGACCACAGCGTCGGGCGGATTCTGCCACACTGCCGGTCAGTTGCTTCGCCGCTAGCAGGGCGCTGTCAAAGCCCTCGGTATGGTTGTCGATAAAGGTGGAATCCAGGGCGTCATTGTCCGCCAGATAACTCAGCAGGCCGGTAAACAGATAGCCATCGCTACCGGGTTTGAGTGGCAGATGCAGATCGGCAATATCGCAGGTAGCGGTTTGCCGGGGGTCGATAACCACGATCTTCATCTCGGGGCGGGCTTTTTTGGCAGCCACAATCCGCTGATAAATAACCGGATGTGCCCAGGCGGTGTTCGAACCGGTGAGAATCAGCAGTTCGGCCAGTTCCAGATCTTCATAGCAGCCGGGCACCAGGTCGGCACCAAAGGCCCGTTTGTGGGCCGCCACTGCAGAGGACATACAGAGGCGGGAGTTGGTATCGACATTGGCCGAGCCGATAAAGCCTTTCATCAGCTTATTGGCGACGTAATAGTCTTCGGTCAGAATCTGACCGGAGAGGTACAGTGCGACAGAGTCGGGGCCGTGCGCCTCGATGGTTTTACGAAACCCCTGGGCAACATGATCGATGGCCTGCTCCCAACTGACGCTGGCGCCATCAATCCGGGGTTCCAGCAAGCGGCCTTCCAGGCCGGTTGTTTCATGCAGGGCAGACCCTTTTACACAGAGACGCCCCTGATTGGCCGGATGATCCCGGTCGCCGCTGACCGCGATCAGCTGGTTGTCGCTGACCTCGGCGTTGACACCACAACCGACGCCACAGTAGGGGCAGGTGGTTTTAACCTGGCATGTGTCTGAGGTGTTCGTCATCTATCAGGGTTTCCTGTGTATCTGTTTCTCTGTTAGGGGGTTCACTCAGCGGTTAAATCAGCGCTGACATCAGAGCCGATATAAGAGCCGATATAAGAGCCGATATAAGAGCCGATATAAGAGCTTATATAAGCACCTCGACCTGACCCTGCTCAATCCGGGCAGGCCACGCCTGAATGCGGGTGTTTTCATCATCCAGGCAGCGACCGGTTTTCAGGCAGAAATGCTGTTTATAAACGGGCGAGGCGACAAACAGATCATCCCCTTTTGAACCGATCAGTCCCCGTGACAGGACATTGGCCTGGCTGAATGGGTCGTGGTTAGCAATGGCAAATACCGCTTGCTGCTTTTTGACATAAAACAGTGCCACCTGAGTGTCTGCCACCAGGGCGCAGATGCCAGAGTCAGCGATCAGATCATTTTGGCTGCATACGGCAGTCCAGTGTTTGGTAGTAGTCATCATTCTTTCCTCTGTATCAGCTCACCAGTTTGATCGGTTCGGCCTCAACCTCAGCCTTTTCCTGCGGAGTTGCCGGGCGAATTTGCTGGCGCTCCTCGACAAATACGACGTTGCTGTCTGGGGCTTCTGAGTTAACGAAATGGCGGAACCGCTTCAGCGCTTGCGGGCTTTCCAGGGTGGTTTTCCACTCGCACTGATAGGTGGATACAACATGGGCCATCTGTTGTTCCAGCTCCTCGCCCAGGCTCAGGCTGTCGTTGATAATCACCTGACGCAGGTAGTCCAGCCCGCCCTCCATATTTTCCATCCAGACGGAGGTGCGCTGCAGGCGGTCCGCGGTCTTGATGTAAAACATCAGGATGCGGTCGATGTAGCGGATCAGGGTGTCACGGTCGAGGTCGGTGGCAAACAGGTCGCCGTGGCGGGGTTTCATGCCACCGTTGCCGCAGACATACAGGTTCCAGCCTTTTTCGGTGGCGATCACGCCGATATCCTTGCTCTGCGCTTCAGCGCACTCGCGGGTGCAGCCGGACACGGCAAACTTGATCTTGTGCGGCGCACGCAGCCCCTTGTAACGGTTTTCCAGATCGATCGCCAGACCGACACTGTCATCCACCCCGAAACGGCACCAGGTGCTGCCAACACAGGATTTAACGGTTCGCAGGGATTTGCCGTAAGCGTGGCCGGTTTCAAAGCCTGCCTCGATCAGCTCCTGCCAGATATCCGGCAGTTGCTCCAGCCTGGCACCGAACAGGTCAACCCGCTGACCGCCGGTGATCTTACTGTAGAGGTTATATTTCTTCGCTACCTGACCCAGTACAATCAGCTTGTCGGCGGTAATTTCACCACCGGCGACCCGGGGCACCACCGAATAGGTGCCATCTTTCTGCATGTTCGCCATAAAGGTGTCATTGGTATCCTGCAGGCTGACGTTTTGCTCCGTCAGGATGTAATCGTTCCAGCAGGACGCCAGAATACTGCCCACCGCAGGGCGGCAGATTTCACAACCATGGCCGCGGCCATGTTGCTCCAGCAGCTCATCGAAACTGCGGATCTCTTCAATGCGGATGATGTTGTACAGATCCTGACGGGTATAAGGGAAGTGCTCGCACAGATCACGATTAACTTCGACCCCCATCTCCTCCAGTTCATGGTTTACCAGATCGGTCAGCAGGGCCGAACAGCCGCCACAGCCGGTAGCCGCTTTGGTGGTTCCTTTGACATCGGCCAGGGTGCAACAGCCGCCATCCAGCGCCATGCGGACATCGGCTTTGCTGACATCGTGACAGGAGCAGATCTGGGCGGTTTCCGGCAGCGCCGCAACCCCCAGGCCGGTTTGTTTGTCGTCGCCGCGGTTGGGCAAAATCAGCGTGTCCGGGTATTCCGGCAGGTGGATACCGTTGAGCATATACTGCAGCAGCGTGCCGTACTGTTCAGCATCACCCACCAGAATAGCGCCCAGCAGTAGCTTACCGTCCTCTGACACCACCAGTTTTTTGTACACTTCGGCACGCTCATCGACAAAGCTGTACACCCGAGCTCCAGGCGTCTGGCCGTGGGCATCGCCAATACTGGCAACATCGACCCCCATCAGTTTCAGCTTGGTGCTCATATCGGCACCGGTGAAACTGTCGCTTCCACCGGTCAGGTGAGACACCGCGACTTTGGCCATCTGGTTGCCGGGTGCCACCAGGCCGAATATCTGTCCGTTCCACAGGGCGCACTCACCGATGGCATAGATCGAGGGGTCGGAGGTCTGGCAGTTGTTATTGATCACGATACCGCCGCGCTCGCCTACCTCCAGATCAGATTGACGGGCCAGTTCATCCCGGGGACGGATGCCGGCAGAGAACAGGATCAGATCGGTCTCCAGCACCTCGCCATCGGCAAAGTTCATTTTGTGGAAACACTGTTCGCCGTCATCGATCAGTTGAGTATTCTTTTGCGTATGCACGCTCACGCCCAAAGCTTCGATCTTCTGCCGCAACATGGCACCGCCGCCATTATCCAGCTGCACCGCCATCAGTCGTGGGGCAAACTCCACTACATGGGTTTCCAGGCCAAGGTCGGTGAGCGCTTTAGCCGCTTCCAGCCCCAGCAGGCCGCCACCGACAACGGTGCCCACGCGGGATTTTCTGGCCGCTTCGGCAATCGCATCGAGATCGTCAATGGTACGGTACACCAGACACTGTTGACGGTCGTGGCCGGGTACCGGAGGCACGAACGGATAGGAACCGGTCGCCAGCACCAGCTTGTCGTAGCTCAGTTCGCGGCCTTTGTCGGTGGTCACCGATTTATACCCTCTGTCGATCCCGGTAACGGTTTCACCGGTGAGTACATTCAGTCCCCAGCTGCGGTAGAGATCCGTATTCCCCATCGCCAGGTCTTCAGCGGTCGCCCCGGAGAAGTAAGCGCTCAGATGCACCCGGTCATAGGCCAGTCGGCTTTCTTCACAGAACACGGTGACTTCAAAATTATCCAACTGACCACTATCGGCCAGGCTCTGCAGAAATTGGTGGCCAACCATACCGTTGCCGGCGATTACCAGTTTTGTTTTACTCATGAGGTTGCTCCTGTTGCCAGACATAATTCAGGTGCTGAAGTCCGGATCTCTTCTACACCGACAGGGGTTAATTGGGGGATCGATTCAGCTTCGCAGTAGCGCCGGCCAAAAATCAGGTCCGGCGTCAGGTGCTCAACCTGTTGCTGGGTCTGAATCAGTTCGAAGTACCAGTTACCATCATTCACAGCGCCATAGAGCACGGCGCCGGTGAGTCTCTGGTCACGGAAAATCAGTTTTCGATAGGTGCCGCTGGTGAGGTCCTGACAGATCACCGACTCGCTTTCCGGGCTGTCGAGAAACTCACCGGCGGAAAACAGGTCAATGCCTGAAACCTTCAGTTTGGTGGCACAGGGCTGCACCCGGAAAAGGCTGTCTGAGGTGCGGCACAACTGGTCTGCCAAAACGGTTGCCTGATCCCACAGGGGGGCAACCAGGCCGAAGGTGTGGCTGCCGAACTGGGTGCATTCTCCCAGGGCATATACATTCGGATGAGAGCTCTGCAGCCGGTCATTGACCAGCACCCCTTTGTCGCAATCGATTCCGCTGACCTTAGCCAGCTTGTGATTGGGCGTGATACCGATGGCGATAACGGCCAGTCCGGTGTGTATCACCGAATCATCACTCAGGGTTACCTGCTGAAGTGTTTCCGGGCGTGGGTGCACTTCGCTTTTTGAACCTCCAGAGAGGTAGGCAGAGTTCTCATCAGAAGATACCTGACCGGAGAACTGGCTGATTTCAGCATTCAGCCGGAAGGTGATGCCGCGTGCTTCCAGCGACTGTTGCAACATTTTGCCTGCTGCGGGATCCAGCTGTCGGTTCAGCAGCCAGCCACCGCGATGGATAACGGTGACCTCCAGCCCCTGTTGACGCAAGCCCCAGGCGGCTTCAAGTCCCAGTAATCCACCGCCGATCACCGTAGCATGCCGGGTATTGCTGACTTTGCTCATGATGCGGTCAATGTCATCGAGATTGCGGAAGCTCAGGATGCCATCCAGATCACAGTTCCGGGCTGCGGGAGGGATTACCGGTTCAGACCCGGTGGCCAGCACCAGTTTGTCATAGCTAAAGAGGCTGCCGCTTTGACAGGTCAGGGTCTGGGTTGCCGTATCGATTGCGATAACCGGGTCGCCACTGTGAAGGGTGATACTGTTTTCCTGATACCACTGCTCTGAATGGGTGATAATCTCATCTGCTCTGATCTCTCCGGCGAGTACGGGCGAGAGCATTATGCGGTTGTAATTGGCATAACCCTCAGCGCCGAATACGGTGATCCGGTAGAGATCCGGATCCCGTTTCAGAATCTCGTCCAGCAATCGGCCGCATGCCATGCCGTTGCCAATAATGATGAGATGAGCTTTAGCCATAAAAAAAATCCAAAAAAAAATGGCATTCACCAACCAGTACGAGTGCGAAGTACTGGAGGATGAACACCATTGTCCAAAAAAATATGAGAAGCCTAAGATAGGCATATCAGATAATGCAGATGCTATGCCATTTATTTTTTAGTCTTTTAAAAATAATTAGTTACAGTTGTTCTGGTGATTATTTAGTCATCCAGAAGGTCTTTTTCGTGCACCAATAATGCTAATCTGGTCGAATACCGCACCTTTGTGGTGCCACGATTTAGCGGGTGTACAGATACAGCAGCACCAGATCAGACATCAGCAACAGCAGACAGAATATCTGCCATACCAGCAGTGGGTTTTTCCTGATCAGCGGCTGCTTGCTGATATCCGCCGCCAGCTTCTGATTGGGGGTGGTAAAGTCCTGAATAAATTCCGACAGCGCCTGATAGCGATGCACCGGGTTGGGTTGCAGGGCTTTCTGCAGGCAGCCTTCCATCCACAGTGGCAGGTCTCTGCGCTGGTGGATCGCGGGCCGGTAACTGAGTTCGGTATAGTTGGCGATGCTGACCTGCTTAACCGAGTGCTCCTTAAACGGCAGTGTGCCCGTGAGCATTTCGTAGCTGATGACCGCCAGAGAGAAAAGGTCCGAGCGGAAGCTGCCTTTTTGTCCCATCAGGTATTCAGGGGCGATATAGTTGACCGACCCCTGGGGCACCGACTTATCCAGTGGTGAGCCCAGTTCGTTGATGCCGGCGATCAGCACCGTTCCGAAATCCAGAATTTTAACCTGGCCATCCCGGTTGAGCATGATGTTTTCAGGCTTCAGATCCTGATGCACCATATCCTGCCGCTGGAAGGCGCGCAGTCCTTTGATCGCCTGTTGAATAATCGGGGGCACCAGATCGGGAGAGGGGTGTGGATGATCATCCATCCACTGCCGCAGATTTACCCCCTCTATATACTCTCCTAAATAATAGAGGAAGCGTTTTTCCCCCGCTGGACTGAAGGTTTTCATCACATTAGGGTGGTTTAGCTGTTGGCCAACCCACTCCTCACGCACGAAGCCGTCGAGATAGAGCGGGTCATCGTCAAAGTTGACGGAGGGGGCTTTGAGGGTGTAAATCTGGCCACTGCTGAGTTCCCGGACTTTGTACATATGGCTGCGGGTACCACTGAAAATAATATCCAGTACCTCATAGTCGTCGATTCTGTTACCCACCTTCATGACCGGCGGGATCGGTAAGCGGGTCAGTCTTCGGTGACTTTCATCCAGCGTCTCAGCTGGCAACTGATCCACCCGTACCAGCAGCACGGTGAGATTGTCATCGCTGCCGTTTGCCAGGGCCTGCTCAACGATGCGCTTTGCTACCGTTTCAAGGCTGTCTTGCTGAATATGGCTTAGCAGCGCCTTCAACTGGTTCACACTGAGATATTCATGAACGCCATCGGTACTCAACAGCAACAGATCGCCGTTGATCAGATCCTGCTGCGAAAAATCAACTTCAAGATGCCGGTCAGCGCCCAGTGCCCGGGACAGATAGTTACGCCCCCGTTCCGTGCGGCTGTGATCGTTGGTGAGCTGTTCCAGCTGCTGATTGCGCCACTGATAGATGCGGGAGTCCCCGACATGAAAGGTGTACAGCGTACTGGACTTAATGATCAGTGCCGAAAAAGTTGTCAGCATACTGTCGCGGTGTGCCGGGAGGACGTTGTTCTGCTGATGCAGCCAGCTGTTTAGCCCGGTCACCACCCGTGAAACCGACTGTTTAACACTCCAGCTGTGCGGGGTGCTGAAATAATCCTCAATAAAACTGGTCACAGAGGTCTGACTGGCGATATGCGAATCCTGACAGCTGCTGACACCATCGGCAATGGCGGCGGCTGCCCCTTTAAAGCGGCGGCTGTTGTTGTCCGGCGGCTGGTGAGCGGCGAAGGCATCCTGATTGACCGGTTTTTGTCCTGCGGTTGAATAGCCGCCAAAGCTAACTTTAAGGTCAGCAGAGGCTTTCTGCGGGCGTTGCTGTGCGGTCATACTTTCACCTGTAATAGGGGTGCTGTCCCGATACTGTTCGAAAACAATACCCGGACAGCGGTGCTTCTTCAGGTCACACTAATCAGTTCTACGGTTCCATCATCATTAACTTCTGCCATATGGCCTTTAGGCTCTTCCAGGAACAGCAGCGTGACAAAGCCCAGCACGGCGGTGGCGGCGATGACTGTAAAGAATGTCTGGTAGCTTACCATAGACAAGACTGTCAGATAGAACACCGCGCCGACATTGCCATAGGCGCCGGTCATGCCTGCCACCTGGCCGGTCAGACGACGCTTAATCAGAGGGACGACGGCAAAAACGGCGCCTTCACCCGCCTGCACGAAGAAGGAGCACGCCATCGCTGTGATCACTGCGATGATCAGAGGCCAGCTGTTATCGATCATCGCCATCAGTGCATAACCCACCGCCAGACCCGCAGTAAGAATCAGCAGGGTCTTTTTGCGGCCGAAACGATCACTGATCCAGCCGCCTCCGGGGCGGGACATCAGGTTCATAAAGGCGTAAGCCGAGGCCAGTAGCCCCGCAACCACCATATTCAGTTCAAACACATCTGCAAAGAGCAGTGGCAGCATCGACACTACCGCCAGTTCTGAACCAAAGGTGGCGAAGTAGAGGATGTTCAGTACCGCTACCTGCTTAAACTTGTATTGTTCAATCTCTGGCACCGGTTTTATAAACACTTCCCGGTTAACGTTGTAGGCGCTGTAGCAGTCATAGATGAATATAGCGATCAGCGACAGGTTGATAATCAGTGCGGCGGTTGCACTGATAACACTGACACCCGCCGGGGACAGCTTCCAGGTCAGCAGCGCCAGCGCGGCATACATCGGAATCTTCATAATCAGCAGAAACAGGAAATCCCCTTTGCTGGTGACCTCCAGCCCGCCAATTTTTTTCGGTTTGAAATAGGTTGAGCCTTTCGGTGTATCGCTGACGTTGGCGTACCAGATGAAGCTGAATACCAGACTGATGAGACCGGTCAGACCGACCGCATAGCGCCAGCCATCGTCACCGCCAAACAGCAGGGCGAGGGTTGGCAGGCTCATGGCCGCGGCGGCTGAACCAAAATTACCCCAGCCGCCATAAATACCCTCGGCGGTGCCCAGTTCATTGGCTGGAAACCACTCACTGACCATGCGGATACCGATGACAAAACCAGCCCCGACAAACCCCAGCAGAAAACGGGAGATAGCCGCTTCGGCGAAATTATCCGCCAGGGCAAACATAAAGCAGGGGATGCTGGAGATCAGCAGCAGTGCGGCGTAGGTGAGTCGTGGGCCGTATTTATCGGTCAGCATACCGATAATAATGCGGGCCGGAATGGTCAGGGCGACGTTAAGAATCAGTAGTGTTTTGATCTCAGCTTTGCTCAGGCCCAGCGATTCAGCAATCGCACCCAACAAGGGGGCATGGTTGAACCAGACAAAAAAAGTGATGAAGAATGCGATCCAGCTGAAATGCAGGATCTTCATCTTCCCGCTAAGCGAGAAAAGATTAAATTTGGTGGCTTCATTCATGCGTAGTGCCTTTGCTTATTGTTAATAATCCGGAACAAAAAAAAACGCCCGGAAACCTTCCATACATTGATGGAGTTTCCGAGCGCCATTGCTCAAATAAGTGCGCCGAACAGATTAATTGCCTCTTTTCGGTGCACTTAATTAACCCTGTTAATCTCTGGTGCTTCCCGCTAAAAGATAGATTGCGCGCTAACTGTCTGTTTCTATGTAACTATTCTTGTTACGCCAGATTGTCAGGCGGCTTCCTCGCTGTTCTGTTCTGCGCTTGATTGTTCAGTATCATGCAGGTTTTGTGCCTGTTTATCGCTTTCAGTCTTTTTTTCAGATAACGCGGAGACCTTTACCTCTTCACCGGGTTGGCGCTGCTTTTCATAGAGGAAGCTCAAAACTGCGGCACGATAGTGGTTATATTGCGCATCATCCGCCAGCTCCAGTCGATGGCGGGGGCGCTCGAGATTGACCTCAAGTATCTCTCCCACCGTGGCCGCCGGGCCATTGGTCATCATTACGATGCGATCAGAGAGCAGCACCGCCTCGTCAACATCGTGAGTGATCATAATCACGGTGTTATTCAGATCCGCCTGAATCTCCATCAGTGAGTCCTGCAGGTGCGCACGGGTGAGTGCGTCCAGTGCGCCAAAGGGTTCATCCATCAGCATCACCGTGGGTTCCATCGCCAGTGCCCGGGCGATGCCAACCCGCTGCTTCATGCCGCCAGAGATCTCATCCGGGCGCTTATGCATCGCATGATCCATATGCACCAGCTGCAGGTTGTGTTCGATCCACTCCTTCATCTCGGCTTTAGATTTGCTGTTTTTAAAGACCTGCTTTACCGCCAGCTCGACATTCTCATAGGCGGTCAGCCAGGGCAGCAGCGAGTGGTTCTGAAACACCACCGCCCGTTCCGGGCCGGGTTCGTTAACCTCTTTGCCATCCAGTAGTACGCCGCCTTTAGTGGCCTGATAGAGGCCGGCCACGATATTCAGCACGGTGGACTTACCGCAACCAGAGTGACCGATCAGCGAGACAAATTCGCCCCGCTCGATCTTCAGATTGACATTACTCAGGGCTTTGAAGGGGCCGCTGGGCGTCGGAAAATCGATATCGACGCCGGTAAGCTCCAGATGTGTTTTTGCAGTCATGATCTTTCTCCTTACCGGTTAACGCAGTTCCTGAGTCTTATCCCAGGAAACCTTCTTCTGTAGCATCAGCATGATCCGGTCGAGCATAAAACCGATCAGGCCGATCACAATCACCGCCACCATAATCCGTCCCAGTGAATTGGAACTGCCGTTCTGAAACTCATCCCAGACAAACTTACCCAGCCCGGGGTTTTGCGCCAGCATCTCGGCGGCAATCAGCACCATCCAGGCGATCCCCAGTGACAGCCGTAAACCGGTGAAAATCATCGGAATCGCTGAGGGGATAACAATCTTGATGACGTGAGTCAGCCAGGACAGCCGCAGCACCTTGCTGACATTGTTGAGATCGGCACTGATGGAGGAGACTCCCACCGCCGTATTCAGCAGGGTGGGCCACAGGCAGCAGAGCGACACGGTGATCAGTGAGGTGACAAAAGACTTCGCAAACATCGGATCATCGCTGACATACAATGCGCTGACCACCATAGTGACCAGCGGTAGCCAGGCCAGCGGAGAGACCGGTTTAAACAGCTGAATCACAGGGTTGAAGGCGCTGTAGAGGGTTTTATTCAGGCCAATCACGATGCCTGCCGGGATGGCGATCAGCGATGCGGCAAAAAAACCGGCCAGTACGGTGACCAGGCTGGTGCCGATCTGATCGATAAAGGTCGCTTTGCCGGTATAGGCGCGGAACTTGATCTCAGCGTCGGGATTTTTCGCCAGTTTCTTAGCATTGCGGTCATCCTGGCGCTGATAAAAAGCGGCTTCTTTCTGGCGCTCCCGGTTATGTTCAGCGAGCAGGTTTTTACTCTGCTCGTACACCTGCGCGGGGCCAGGAAACTCCCCCAGTGAGGTGTGGATATTGCGGGCGCCGATATTCCAGATAAACAGGAAGATCAGAATACCGGTCATCGGTACCACCAGTGCTTTAATCAGCGCTGCCAGGTTGAGCTTTTCCACTAAGCCGAACGGCTTTAACAGTTTCAGTGCCATGCTACTCATAATCAGTCTCCATCGGGTCGCCCGGGGCGACCCTTTGGTTTTCTTTCCGGGGGTTTCCTGAAGGCTTATTCACAAGCGCTTTAATCAGTTAAATTTTGCTGTCGGGTTTCAGGCCGATCTTAAACTTCGTCAGATACTCGTTAGGCTTATGGCCGTCATAGGTGATGCCATCAATAAACTGAGTCTGAGGGGCCTTAAAGCCGGTTTCAGTGGCAAAATCCGGGAACTCACTGGCATTCAGCTTACCCTCTGCAATCAGCTCTTTTGCTGCAATGGCATAGATATCGGGGCGGTACACCTTCTTCGCGGTTTCCATAAACCACTCATCGGATTTAGGCTCAGCAATCTGACCCCAGCGACGCATCTGTGTCAGGTACCAGATCGCATCGGAGTAGTAAGGGTAGGTCGCATTGTGACGGAAGAAGACGTTAAAATCGGGTACCTCGCGTTTATCACCCTTCTCATATTCAAAGGTGCCGGTCATCGAGTTGGCAATCACATCGTAATCGGCCCCCACATATTCCGGACGGGAGAGAATATCCACCGCTTCCGGGCGGTTGCCGTTGTTATTGTCATCCAGCCATTTTGCTGCGCGGATCATCGCTTTAACGACCCGGATATGGGTGTTGGGGTACTGATCCGCCCAGGCTTTGGACACGCCAAACACTTTCTCGGGGTTGTCTTTCCAGATCTCATAATCGGTCACGACCGGAACACCGATACCCTTAAATACCGCTTGCTGATTCCAGGGCTCGCCAACACAGTAGCCATAGATAGTGCCGGCTTCCATGGTGGATGGCATCTGTGGCGGTGGTGTGACGGAGAGCAGGGCATCCGCATCGATCTGTCCGGCAGTGTCGCCTTTCTGAGGGGCGTAATAGCCAGGGTGGATGCCTCCGGCGGCCAGCCAGTAGCGCAGTTCATAGTTGTGTGTCGAAACAGGAAACACCATGCCCATCTTAAAGGGCTTACCCTCGGCTTTGTAGGCATCAACAACAGGCTTCAGTGCATCGGCTTTAATCGGGTGCAGCGGTTTGCCGTCGGCCCCTTTTTCCACATAGGGCTTCATCTGTTCCCAGATATCGTTGGAAACGGTGATCGCGTTGCCGTTCAGGTCCATACTGAAGGCGGTAATGATGTGCGCCTGTGTACCAAAACCGATGGTTGCCCCCAGTGGCTGACCCGCCAGCATGTGCGCGCCATCCAACTGACCATCAATTACCCGGTCCAGCAGCACCTTCCAGTTTGCCTGGGCTTCCAGTTGTACGTAGAGACCTTCATCTTCGAAGTAGCCTTTTTCATAGGCCACCGCGAGCGGTGCCATATCGGTCAGCTTGATAAAGCCGAACTTCAGCTCCTCTTTTTCCGGTTCGCCCACGCTGGCCTGAGCCGCGTTCAGTGTCAGCAGGCTGCTGACGGCAACCGCGCCGAAGGTTTTTACCGCGTTTTTCAGTAGCGTTCGGCGGCCTGTCATTTTAGAAAGCAGAGTGTGAGTCATGTTGTGTGGCTCCTGAATGTGCAAAAAAAGCAAAAAAAAACGCCTGCCCCACCGATAAAACTATCGGTAGGAGCAGACGTCGTTGTCAGGTGTGAAATCAGGGGATACCCGATTTCTGAAATATTGTACTTGTTACCCCTTACAAAGCAGACCGCATGCCAGAATGTTAATAGTTCTTATTAAACAAATAGTTATATGTTTTATGCTTGGATGCAGAGAGTTGAGTATTGATAAAGCGCACTTTAATTGTGCTGTTTTTTGTTTCTGATGGCCGTTCTGCGCTCAGATTGAGCAAAACATATGCACGGCATTGTTGGCGCTTTGAAACACTCACACTCCCGGGTGAATACGGTAGGCGCATAACTGTCGAGCAGGTATAATGCGCAGCAATTCCGTTGTAACTTCCTTTTAATCAGTCTGGATGCATATTTTCTGATGACCGTACGTACCCGTATCGCACCGTCTCCAACCGGTGATCCGCACGTAGGCACCGCCTACATCGCCCTGTTCAATATGGCTTTCGCCCGTCAGCATGGTGGCGAATTTATTCTGCGTATTGAAGATACCGATCAGACCCGCAGCACCGCAGAATCAGAACAGATGATTCTGGATTCATTGCGCTGGCTGGGGCTGGAGTGGGCGGAAGGCCCGGATAAGCCGGGTCCTCATGGCCCTTACCGGCAGAGTGAGCGGGGCGAGATCTATGCTAAATACACCCAGATCCTGCTGGATAACGGCAGTGCGTTTAAATGCTATCGCACCGCAGAAGAGCTGGATCAGTTGCGCAATCAGCGTCGCGAACAGGGCCTGCAAAGCGCCCTGAAAGAGAGCGATCTGGCACTGCCTGCAGAGGAAGTGGCAAAGCGTGAAGCGGCGGGCGAACCCTATGTGGTACGTATGAAGGTGCCTGAAGAGGGCGTCTGCGTTTTTGATGATATGCTGCGCGGATCTATCGAAGTGGACTGGGCGCAGGTTGACTGTCAGATTCTGATGAAATCCGACGGTATGCCGACTTACCACCTGGCGAACGTAGTGGATGATCACCTGATGGAGATTACCCACGTACTGCGTGGTGAAGAGTGGATCAACTCTGCTCCTAAGCATCAGTTGCTTTATAGCTACTTCGGCTGGGAGATGCCAAAACTGTGTCATATGCCACTGCTGCGTAACCCGGATAAGTCCAAACTATCCAAGCGTAAAAACCCGACCAGCATCATCTACTATCAGCGCATGGGCTACATGGCGGAAGCGCTGATCAACTATCTGGCGCGCATGGGCTGGTCGATGCCGGACGAGCGTGAGAAGTTCTCAATTGAAGAGATGATTGAAAACTTCGATATTAACCGTGTCTCCCTGGGTGGCCCGATCTTCGATCAGGAAAAACTCAGCTGGCTGAACGGTCTGTGGATCCGCGAAGAGCTGACCGATGAGCAGTTCGCCGCGGCGTTCCAGCAGTGGGCGCTGAATCCTGAATACCTGATGCAGATTATTCCACTGATCAAGCAGCGGGTGGAGAAGTTTTCCGATGTGGCACCGGTGGCGGGCTTCCTGCTGTCCGGAATGTTGCCGATCACTGAAGAGAGCTTCACCCACAAGAGCCTGCAGAAAGATGATATCCGCCGCATTCTGCAGTTCGCCTCCTGGATGCTGGACAGCGAACAGAACTGGAATAAAGATCACCTGTTTGCCCAGTGCAAAGCGCTGGGTGATGCGATGGGCTATAAAGTGCGTGACTTCCTGTTCCCGCTGTTTGTTGCTATCGCTGGCACCAGTGCCAGTGTCTCGGTAGTGGATTCCATGCAGATCCTTGGCCCGGACATGAGCCGCGCCCGGGTGCGTCATGCCCTGGACATCGTCGGTGGCCCGTCGAAGAAAGAGACCAAAACCTGGGAAAAAGAGTATCGCGCACTGGCTGAAACCCTGGCCTGACCGCTTTCTGATAAATATTAAAAGCCCTGCACTGCAGGGCTTTTGTCGTTCAATGACTCAGCCGAATGTAGGAGCCCCGTCCCGGGGCGATTAAATATTTACAGCACAGAGAACACCGAGGGCACAGAGAAAGATTCGATGAGTGTAGGAGCCCCGTCCCGGGGCGATTAAATATTTACACCACAGAGAACACCGAGGGCACAGAGAAAGATCAGATGTGTGTATGAGCCCCGTCCCAGGGCGATTAAATATTTACCTCAGAGATCACCGAGGGCACAGAGAAAGATCTGATGAGTGTAGGATCCCAGTCCCGGGGCGATTAAATATTTACACCACAGAGACCACCGAGGGCACAGAGAAAGATCTGATGAGTGTAGGAACCCCGTCCCGGGGCGATTAAATATTTACACCTCAGAGAACACCGAGGGCACAGAGAAAGATTCGATGAATGTAGGAGCCCCGTCCCGGGGCGATTAAATATTTACACCACAGAGACCACCGAGGGCACAGAGAAAGATTCGATGAGTGTAGGAGCCCCGTCCCGGGGCGATTAAATATTTACACCACAGAGACCACCGAGGACACAGAGAAAGATTCGATGAGTGTAGGAGCCCCGTCCCGGGGCGATTAAATATTTACACCACAGAGAACACCGAGGGCACAGAGAAAGATCTGATGAATGTAGGAGCCCCGTCCCGGGCCGATTAAATATTTACACCACAGAGAACACCGAGGACACAGAGAAAGATTCGACGAGTGTAGGAGCCCCGTCCCGGGGCGATTAAATATTTACACCACAGAGAACACCGAGGACACAGAGAAAGATTCGATGAGTGTAGGAGCCCCGTCCCGGGGCGATTAAATATTTACACCACAGAGACCACCGAGGGCACAGAGAAAGATTCGATGAGTGTAGGAGCCCCGTTCCGGGGCGATTAAATATTTACACCTCAGAGACCACCGCGGGCACGGAGAAAGATTCGATGAGTGTAGGAGCCCCGTCCCGGGGCGATTAAATATTTACACCTCAGAGACCACCGAGGGCACAGAGAAAGATTCGATGAGTGTAGGAGCCCCGTCCCGGGGCGATTAAATATTTACACCACAGAGGCAACAGAGGACACAGAGAAAGATAAAATGTGATAAAGCTCTGTGGGAGAGGGCATGCTAAAGGGGCTCCTACAAAAGAGGATGCCGGACTGTGCTCTTTCGGCCCCCAGACCTCGCCCCCCTGTCGTATTATCGACTTCATCAGGGCCCGCGAGTTGCTAATTGACTGAGAAAGAACCGCTAAAATAACCGTTTAAAAATCAACACTGTTTGACGACAAAAATAGTCAACTTCATTGCTTGACAGACAACGGGGTCGCCATTAATATAGCCGCCACTTGGTTTTGGGGCCTTAGCTCAGCTGGGAGAGCGGTTCGCTGGCAGCGAACAGGTCAGCGGTTCGATCCCGCTAGGCTCCACCAATTCCTTCCTCTTCACTTATCTCTTCAAGAAGAGAAGAACCATCAGACCAGCACTTTGCTGGTTTTTTTGTGCCTGAAATTTCTGAACGGGCTAAAGTGCTTTTATATTGAAGATAAGCTGCCATTTTTTAAATGGCTTTAAGTTGCTGAATCATATCTTCAATGATGCCGAAACGTATCTGCCTCAACAGGTGAAGTTTGCCTTGTCGGTCAGGACCTTCGATATTCTGCTGTGACAGCTCTTCGATCAGTGACTCCGCCTGTCTTGTTATATTTTCGGTCATCGTTTTGAGCGTTCGTTCCACATAACGGGCGATAGTTTGAGAGATGCTGCGACGGACTGGATATCAGTGAGGGTTACCTCTTTAAGCTTCCGTGCTTTGCCTATGGGCCATACCAGCTTTTCTTCGCCCACTGGTTGTCCGCTGCATAGATAGCCGTGCTAATCAGATCATAATGAGGGGTTAGATTGAACTCCTGGTTTGCTGCGAAAAATGACAGGTTTTTGAGGTGATCATCGGTATTGCCAACCAGTAGATTGAAGACTAACCATTGAAACAGACGCTGACGAGTGACGGCTTTTGAACGACTGAACCCGATCAACCGCTCCAGTGATTCGGGTTTACATTCTGAGTATTTGTAAATTTTATCGAGGGTCAAGAGTTGGCAGAAATCCAGGGACGGTTTTAACCGGATATCGCCTTTCAGGTTTGCAGAGTGGATTGATAACGTGACTTAGATAACGATGCTGCCAACGAGTTTCTCCTACCTCTCCTGCCGGATAATTCAACGCTGCTGATAGACTATGAGATAGAGTACATGTTATAGATAATTTCAGAATGCCACGGATGTATAGCAGGGCCTGTTAAATGCGACAGGCATAAACAGGCATAATGTGTAGAAGGATTTATGGTTGAAATTATTCCTGTCCTCAAAAAACAGACGTTCAGCCGGATGGCCTCCGGCGAGAATCGTTTTGTCTCACGTTCCAATGATTTATTAGAAGACGATTGTCTTTCCCAGCCCGGCCTTTCGGTGAATAAGGTGCGGCGTTGTCACGGTTTTATAAAGCTTCAACCCAGTCAGTGGGGGTTTGTTTTTAGACGGCGAAGACTGAAAACTGGCCACCCGGAAAGACCGTATCCCGGAGCTGTCCGTATGCCCAGTGGGGATGATAACGGTACAGCACTTCTGTCTTCTCCAGCAGTGTTGAGTCGCACGTTGTGGAATTTTCAGGTTAGCTAAACACATATAGATATAGGATTTCAGGGACGATGGAACAACTCAGCGATCTTAAAGCAATACTGCACTCTAAGCGCGCCAATATTTATTACCTGGAAAAATGCCGGGTAATGCAAAAAGATGGCCGCGTACTCTATCTCACCGAAGCCAAAAACGAAAACCAGTACTGGAATATTCCGATAGCTAACACCACCTGCCTGCTGTTAGGCACTGGAACCTCAATCACTCAGGCGGCGATGCGCATGCTGGCTTCCGCAGGTGTATTGGTAGGCTTTTGTGGTGGCGGTGGCACACCATTGCTGATGGCGACTGAAATAGAGTGGTTAACTCCACAAAGCGAATATCGACCGACAGAATATCTTCAGGGCTGGATGCAGTTCTGGTTTGATGACAATAAGCGCCTCATCGCCGCCAAGCAATTTCAACAGGCTCGAATCAGTTACCTGCAAACGCTGTGGAGTAAAAATCGTGATCTTAAGGCGGAAGGCTTTAATAGCGCCGACATCCAACCCGCACTGGATAACTGCCTCGCTAAAATAACCGCCGCTAATCAGGTAACGCGCCTGCTACAAGCTGAAGCTGAGCTCACTAAACAACTTTATAAATATGCCGCTCGCTCTACTAACTACGGTGATTTCACCCGCGAACGTGAAGCAATAGACACCGCAAACGCCTTCCTGAATCACGGCAACTACCTGGCCTATGGGCTGGCAGCCACCACACTCTGGGTGTTAGGTATACCCCATGGATTTGCGGTTATGCATGGGAAAACAAGGCGCGGCGCGCTTGTTTTCGATATAGCCGATTTAATCAAGGATGCCATCGTTTTGCCCTGGGCGTTTATCTGCGCCAAAGAAAAAGCGACAGAACAGGAATATCGTCAGCAATGCCTGCAAGCCTTTACCGACCATAAAGCTTTAGAGTTTATGTTTGATCAGGTTAAAGCCATTGCCTTGAAACAAGATTGGGAGCCGATGTAATCATGATGGTCACCTTTGTTTCTCAATGCGAAAAGAAAGCGTTGGCGCGTACCCGTCGAGTGCTGGACGCGTTTGCAGATCGCATAGGCGATAACACCTGGCAAACCATCATTACTCAGGAAGGTCTGCTTGCCGTTAAAAAACTGCTACGTAAAACCGCGAGTAAAAGCACAGCGGTAAGTTGCCATTGGATACGCAGCCGCTCCCGGTCTGATCTGGTTTGGGTAGTAGGCAATAAAAGAAAGTTCAATGAGCTTGGCCAGGTGCCAGTTAATAGCACACATAAAGCTTTTTCCATTAACCATGATGAAACAAAGTGGGTTCACGCTCACAGCATTCAGATTATCGCTGTTCTATCTGGCCTTCTGCACGATATTGGCAAAGCCACGATTGGTTTTCAGAATAAATTACTGAATAACAGTGGCAAGAATATGGGTGATCCCTATCGTCACGAATGGCTTTCCCTAAGGCTGTTTCAGGCAATGATTCATGGTTGTAAAAGCGATGATGAGTGGTTAACCCGATTAATGGATTTTGACGATTTTATGCGGACGAATCCTGCTTGGTTAGAGCGCTTACCGAATGATGCATTAACCAACAAGAAAGGTGAATTGAAAGCAAACAGGCTGGACAAACTTCCCCCTTTAGCAAAGCTGGTTGCCTGGCTGATTGTTACTCACCACCGTATGCCAACCTACTTGCCATCGCAGTACGAAGCAAGAAATCGCCAGCTTGAACAGCGGAACCCTCGTGAGTGGGGGGAAGAAATAGATGTAGATGAGTTTTTCGCCAATATTGAGCCTTTCGATAAGTGGGTGAAAAATGGAAAAGTGCCGGATAATCAAGATTTTTGGTGTTTAAAAGACGTCATAATGGCGAGCAAGAACTGGCAAAAAGGAGTCCGTCGCTGGGCCAGAAAAGCAAAAGATTGTGTGCCGTTGCGGGCGCTGGCAACGCAAACAATATCCGACCCGTTATTTATGAATCTATCGCGGCTGTGTTTGATGTTGGCCGATCATAATTACTCCAGTCTGCCCAATGGTGAAGACCGAAGACGAGTAAAAGGGGATGTCGACTTTTTAGCTAAACTGGCCGCCAACACTGATAAAAACCGTCAAGTAAAACAAGCACTCGATGAACACCTTATAGGCGTTGGCGAATTTGCCAAAAGAGTTGCACTCGAAATCCCGATGCTAGTGCAAACGTTACCAAGCCTGTCGGATAAGCTTAAAGCATTTACTGAGCAAACCAGGCATCCTGTTTACTCATGGCAAAACGGCGCATTTGCGCTGGCACAAAAGTTACAACCTTTAGCCCAGGATCAAGGGTTCTTTGGGGTAAACATGGCCTCAACGGGGCGCGGAAAAACATTAGCTAATGCCAGAATTATGTATGCCTTAGCTAACCCGGAAACCGGTGCGCGTTTTACCATCGCTTTAGGGTTGCGAGTGCTGACATTGCAAACAGGGCAAGCATTGCGCCAGCGACTCACACTGGATGAGGATGATCTGGCGGTACTCGTGGGTGGTTCAGCTAATCGTGCGCTTTTTGATATGGCGCAAACTGAGATAGAGCGAAAGAGGATTACGTTCGAAGAGCAGGGCAGCGAGTCGTTAGAAGAACTGCTTGATAAAAGCGAATGGGTAGATGGCGATATCCTACCGGATGAATTCGGTACGCTGGTATCCGACCCTAAAACTCGGCAGTTGCTCTATGCACCAGTCGTAAGCTGTACGGTTGATCACATTATGCAGGCATCGGAATGCGTCAGAGGCGGAAGATACATCGCGCCAACTCTTCGTCTGCTGACCAGTGATTTAGTGTTAGACGAACCCGATGATTTTGATCAGTCGGATCTGCCTGCGCTATCGCGCTTAGTTCACATGGCTGGCCTATATGGTAGTAAGGTGTTGTTATCCTCAGCTACCCTGACGCCTGATCTGATTGCGGGCTTATATCAAGCCTATGCAGCGGGTCGAAAAATATGGAATAGCCATATGGGGATTCATCCGAATTTACCCATCTGTTGCGCCTGGTTCGATGAATATAAACAACAACAGGTAACGTGTGCGAACGTCGATCAATACACAACAGCCCACCTGGAGTTTGCACAAAAACGAGCGAAAGAACTTGGTAAGCAACGGCCAAGGCGTCATGCAGAAATACTTCCCCTTGATCTGCCGCCACCGCCAGAGAATGAAAAAGTTGATATGTCAGCGCTGGCTGCTGAGGTAGTCAACGGCGCTATTCAACTACACCGGAATAATTCAGAAATCTGCCCTAAGACCGGCAAACAAGTCAGTATCGGTTTGGTGCGCATGGCGAATGTGAAACCTATTATTGGGTTAGTTCGCGGTCTTTATCAGCAAGCTGATTTTGATACAGATACGCAGATTCATCTTTGTTGCTATCATGCGAAACAGTTATTGATGTTGAGGGATGCCCTGGAGCGGAGACTCGACCGAATTCTGACCCGTGTAGAGCCTAACGCCATTTTTTCTCATAAAGAGATACAAACAGCGATATGCACTAATCCCGCCAAGCATCACCTCTTTATTGTCGTGGCCAGTCCGGTGGCGGAGGTTGGGCGAGATCATGATTATGACTGGGCGATTGTCGAACCGTCGTCGATGCGATCTCTTATTCAACTGGCAGGCAGGGTTTGGCGTCATCGCCCCGATAAAGTAGCTGACAAACCCAACATGCTGATTTTGGATAGAAATATTCTTGCTCTGAAAGGGAGTGCAGTGGCGTTTGTCCGGCCAGGTTTTGAGAATGCCGATTTCGTTTTAAGCAGTCATTTTTGTAAAGACTTAATTAGCGCAGACCAACTGGCCAATGTGGATTCAGTACCAAGAATCGTGCGTTCTAACGAGTTGCAACCAACAGAGAGTCTGGCCGATTTAGAGCATGCTGTGATGCAAAAATTACTTAATAATCGCGATAACTTCGTCAGCGCCTTTTGGCGCGAAAATAACGGTAATCGCGCGTCGGCACACTTGCAAAAAATCAGTCCGTTTCGTGCCAGTGATGGTCCTCGGGATGATTTTGTATGTTTGCCGGTGGCAGATGATCCAAGCGGTTACAAGTTCACATACGCAGAAGACGCATGGGAAGACCTTAATCACTGCACATTTCAGAGCAAGAAGATCCGCTTTGCTGAATTTAACCCCGAAAACGACAGGGTATCACCGTGGCTGACAACTGAGTTAGATGAGGTGCTGCAAGAGTTGGCAGATAAACGGGATGAGTCTAATGTATCCCGCATTGCCCGGCAGTTTGCCACGGTCTCTCTGGAAAATCGTGAAGACCGTGTCTGGTGGTATCACCCGTGGTTAGGATTCTGGCAGTGAGTTATCCACTGATCTTGAAAAATACATTTTTGGAAAATGAGTACACAAGGAGTGCTTATGGAAACCATAACGGAAGGGCAAGTGAAAGCCACGGTTCTGCGTTTTTTAAAAACGCAGTGTGATAAAAAACTCGAGCCAGAGTTAAAAGCTATAGAGAAGTTAGATGCTGTCAATGATGCGGAAAAAATCGCCTCATTGCAGACTAAGATCACCGCTGCTCAAGCCAGGTACGAATTAGAAAACTGGATGCCGGATGCCGCCAATAGAATGGCGAAGCAGCTATATTTTGGTACACACATTTCAAAGGGTGTTCATCCAGATTCTAAGGGTGACAACTTAAACTTTGATACGTCGCCCCCTCTGCCAGACGGTATTGTTGGTTCGCAAACGTTGAGTGAGTTGCCGATAGATGCTAATGGCAATGCTGCCGCCTTGCCTCTCGCGACTTTTTTTGAAGAAGAAGTAGCTGAGAGCAATGGCGTAAAGCTGCGAACATTGATTCAGTCACAACATCCTGCGGTGGAAGGTGCATTTAGTTTGAATGCTGAGTTATCTGCTCAATATGCCAGCAGCTTCAAAGCGGCATTAGATAATGTGATAGACGAACCGATAACTTACGAGCGTAATAAGCAATTACTGTGGCCATTGAATAATGCGATTACCGATGATGCTTATGTTGCCGTGGTGCCGTTGTATCCGTCTGCGTTAACGAGTCAGGTGTTTCAGAAAATAAACCATTCACGGTTTAGTGAAGAAAATAAACTGGCGCGAGAAAATAGAAAAAAGAAGAGCGTAGAGCAACAACCTTATCGGTCGATACCGGATATTGCCATTATTCGTCTCGGTGGTACTAAGCCCCAGAATA
Source organism: Amphritea pacifica (assembly GCF_016924145.1). Taxonomy (GTDB): domain Bacteria; phylum Pseudomonadota; class Gammaproteobacteria; order Pseudomonadales; family Balneatricaceae; genus Amphritea; species Amphritea pacifica. The sequence continues at coordinate 94,406 of NZ_JAFFZO010000019.1, forward strand.
TAAGCCAGTTAACCAGTAAGCAGAGCGGGCGTAGCTATCTACTCTCTTCAATGCCGCCCAACTATGACACTAAGTCGCAATACCGTATTACAAAATCACAGACATCATTATTTAATGCGCGATTAGTGCAATGTTGTGGTCTTGGGTTTGGTCAGCTATACCAAGTAATTTCAGATTTCAAAAATAACGTTAACGTGCGCGATAGCCGGAAAGAAGCACTGGATTTAATTCTAGCGAGTATTCTTGCGCTGGTGGAGCAGATTCAGCAAACGTATACACCGGGATGGAGTAAAGACTATCAACTTAGTATGCATGAAAAATATTGGTTAGACCCATATAGAGCAGACTTAGAAGGTGAAGAGACCTTTGCTGAAGATAGACTATCAATCGATTGGCAAGACACCATCATTGATCAGTTTTCGTTATGGGTCAATGCTCGCTTGCAGAAGCGATTTAAAAATATTGCTAAGGATTTTGGTGATGCGGAATACATTGAATGGCAACGTGAAATTGAGGATGCCATTAAAAGTAGCTTACGCTCAGGGAAGGAGATATTTGCATGAGTAACCCAAGTCATTACCTATTGTTAGACCGCATTGAAATTGAAAGCGCGAATGCGATATCAAGTCCTCTCACGTATGGATTTCCGGCCATCTCCGGCTTTCTTGGCGCGGTGCATGCACTCAATCGAAAATTAGTTGAAGCAGGCATTACGCTTGATTTGTCGGGCGTATTGATAGCTTGTCATGATATTCAGGTGCAGCGTTATCGTCCGCATGCCTACACTGATTACAGTTTCAACCAGTCGCGTAACCCGATCAAAAAAGATGGCAAGACCGCTTCTATTATTGAAGAGGGGAAAGTGCACCTGACAGTCAGTTTGGTTGTTGAGGTGTCTGCCAGTCGAAAAGAAGCCAGAGATATAGATGATGATATCGACCATATTGAAGAGCGCTGTCGGCAAATCATCTTTCAGCAGCGGATGGCAGGGGGCAGCGTAAGATCGATTAAGCAGGTTCGTTTTTTCAATACGAGTGATGGTGAGCAGATCAAACGGTCGTTATTACCCGCATTTGTATTAATGGATGCAAAGAAAGATTTGGTCGATATTACCCGTACTTTGCAAGAATCTAACCCTGAGGCCAATAGCCTGGATGCCTTAATTGAAGTGGCAACGCTGCACCATGTTCCGGTTGAAACAAAAGTCAGCAAGAGTGGTTGGCAAACGCAAAGCCCCAAAACAGGCAGGGGCTGGTTAGTGCCTATGCCGGTTGGTTATCAGGCATTAAGTCCGAAGTTCGATCCAGGGCAGTTACAGAATTGTCGCACTGTCGATTACCCAAGCCATTATGTTGAAGCACTTTATAGCTTAGGCAAATGGCTGTTCCCAAATCGTTTACCCAATGATCTATCAAGCTGCTTTTGGCGCTACAGTCAAAGCGACAACCTTTATCTTATGACCCAAACCAGTAATGGTCTTCAAGGAGAGTAACCATGACATTAAAAACCGCTAGCGTATTAGCTTTTGAGCGCAACTTAGATATTTCAGACGCTTTTTTCTGGCAATTTGATAGTCACTCAAAAACCACGGAATTAAAACCGGTAGGTATTCAAACTAAATCGGTACGAGGCACTATCAGTAATAGACAGAAAGCAGCAATTGCTAATGATCCGGCAAAACTGGATGCAGAGATCGAAAAGGCTAATCTACAAACGGTAGATGTCGCCGCATTAGATCACGATTGCGACACGCTATTAGTAAAATGGAGTTGTAAGGTATTACCTTTTAGCGGCAAGCCAAGCGTCTGTAATGACCAGGATTATCAAACTAAATTACTCGAAGTCGTAAATAGTTATTTAACGGAACAGGGTGTTGCTGAACTCTCTCGTCGCTATGCTGCAAACATCGCCAATGCGCGTTGGTTGTGGCGCAACCGTTTAGGTGCAGAAACAATTAAAGTAACGGTATCTTTATCAGCTAATGGTGACGACTCTGTTGCGGAAATAGCTGATGCAAAAAAACTGTCACTGACGAATTTTGATGATGTTAATGCGGATGTTGCCAAAATATCAGCCTTCATCGAAAAGGGTTTAAAAGGTGAAGCCTTTGTCATTCTTTATGTCAAAGCCGAAGTGAAAGTAGGCTACGGTCAAGAGGTCTATCCATCTCAGGAACTAGTGCTTGATACCGGTAAAACCAAAAGCAAAGAGCTTTATAAAAAGCATGATATTGCCGGTATGCACTCACAAAAAATCAGCAATGCTATCCGCACGGTTGACACATGGTATCCCGATGCTCAATTCCCTGTCGCTGCAGAACCGTATGCTGCGGTGACCACCTTAGGTACAGCTTTTCGTCAGCCTAAGCAAAAGCAGGATTTCTACAGCTTGTTTGATGGCTGGGTACTTAATGACGCCAAACCGAGTGTTGAGCAACAGCATTATGTTATGTCTGTACTTATTCGTGGTGGTGTATTCGGTGCCAGCGGCAAGGAATAATGATTATGGATAGCTATTTTGAAATAAAAGCGATCCCCGATCCCGAGTTGCTGCAATCCGCTATCGTCGCACAGCTAATGCAGGCGTTACATGGGTTACTGCCAGCCTATGAAGGGCGTGTAGGCATTAGTTTCCCGGCCTATGGTCAGGCGAGGGCATTAGGTGGAATCTTACGCCTGCATGGCACATCTGAGGATATGCAAAGGTTGCTTGACCAGGCACATGATGATTCTGTGCTGTCGAACTACGCCCTGATCACCGATGTCTTAATGGTTCCCGAAAAGGTGAAGGGCTATGCCTTGTATCGACGCAGGCACGTAAAGGGAGAAAGCGATATCAGGCGATTGGTTAAAAGGCATAAAGCACGGGGAACATGGACCGCAGAATTAGAGGAAGCGATATTTGCAAAGTATCGACAACCTCGGAACTGCCCCCACGTTACGCTTAAGAGCTATACCACGAGGCAGGCAAAGTTCATGTTGTTTATAGAACAGGAGATGCAGGGTAAAGCGGTTGAAGGGGAGTTTAATGCATACGGCCTGTCTAAAGGCAGCACAGTACCCTGGTTTTAACCCTTTATTTTATGCTCTTTAAAAACTTTTTAAAAAACAGATAGTTGCAGAAAGCGCTAAAACCATTGGTATTTTTTCCAATATCGGGGCAAGTGTTTGATGCAGCTATTTTTTTCTGCGTTATACTTCAGTTCACTGCCGAACAGGCAGCTTAGAAATCACTCTCAAACACTAAACCCATACAGGTAAAGTTCACTGCCGAACAGGCAGCTTAGAAAATCCCCGGCTGTGGTGCCTGGCTGCTAACACCGTTCACTGCCGAACAGGCAGCTTAGAAATCCGTACAGTGCAGAAAAATAGTCATGAGTATGTTCACTGCCGAACAGGCAGCTTAGAAATGTTGGCGTAACCGATCTGCTTGCTGAGATAAGTTCACTGCCGAACAGGCAGCTTAGAAACCAGTTAAGGGGCGGGGGCGCTAGTTGCTAGTGGTTCACTGCCGAACAGGCAGCTTAGAAAAGCTGGCTTGCTCGTCTGCAGCCTGCTGGCGTGTTCACTGCCGAACAGGCAGCTTAGAAAACGTAATGGCAAGGCTAGGCATGGCACCCATTGTTCACTGCCGAACAGGCAGCTTAGAAAAGATGAAATTGCTGGGGCTAATGCTTTATCGTGTTCACTGCCGAACAGGCAGCTTAGAAAGTCAGCTACTGCCCAGGCCACCGAACAGAACCGTTCACTGCCGAACAGGCAGCTTAGAAAGGCGAGACAGAATCGGCGCAATTCATGTATTCGTTCACTGCCGAACAGGCAGCTTAGAAATCAGTGTAACGACCGTAACGCTTATTGATTGCGTTCACTGCCGAACAGGCAGCTTAGAAAGGCAATCAGCTTTGTGTCATGCCACAGCTTACGGTTCACTGCCGAACAGGCAGCTTAGAAACAGACCCGTTCTACCCGTTTGGCCCACGCCTCGTTCACTGCCGAACAGGCAGCTTAGAAAGTGGGGTTGATCGAAAAACAGTTACCGATTTGGTTCACTGCCGAACAGGCAGCTTAGAAAATCCCATCGGCAGGATCGCCAATTGTTTCGGAGTTCACTGCCGAACAGGCAGCTTAGAAAAAAGCCCCACCAAAACCCGTTTGGAACGGGGGGTTCACTGCCGAACAGGCAGCTTAGAAAATCGCCAGAGCGGCAGCATTGCTCTTCTTGTAGTTCACTGCCGAACAGACAGCTTAGAAATCTCCGCAGTGTTCGCAGTAGAAATAAACATTGTTCACTGCCGAACAGGCAGCTTAGAAACAGAGCAGCGCAAACGTATGGAGTCCGGGGAAAGTTCACTGCCGAACAGGCAGCTTAGAAATTATGGTCTAAGTTTGGATCATATAGCATCACGTTCACTGCCGAACAGGCAGCTTAGAAAAGATTCATGAGCAAGATAAGCAACCGAGTCGGGTTCACTGCCGAACAGGCAGCTTAGAAAGGGTATAGGGCTGCTTGATAAGGCCTTCGAACGTTCACTGCCGAACAGGCAGCTTAGAAAAGTATGGGGGCGTTGCTCTGCGTTAAGCGAAGGTTCACTGCCGAACAGGCAGCTTAGAAAAACGCTTCTCAGCAACACGACAGCTCCGTATGGTTCACTGCCGAACAGGCAGCTTAGAAATTTGTGCCCTGTCTGAACGGGGTGTGTTGCAACGTTCACTGCCGAACAGGCAGCTTAGAAATGGTTGCATGAGCATCACCGACGGGCAGGATCGTTCACTGCCGAACAGGCAGCTTAGAAAAGGCGAACCCTCTCGGCAAAGTAAAAACACCCGGTTCACTGCCGAACAGGCAGCTTAGAAATGAGCATTGCGATAGGCGGCCTGCACCTGGGAGTTCACTGCCGAACAGGCAGCTTAGAAAGTCTACCGGAAGGCTACAACAACAAGGCATCGGTTCACTGCCGAACAGGCAGCTTAGAAAATCGAATACTGGAGATCGCATAATGTTAGCTAGTGTAGTGTTTCACTCTTGATGATTCTTAATGTATCCTCAGCTCAAATACCCTGAGAGAATCGGACTTATCGCATGCGAATTGCCACCCCTATTGTGCTTACTGAAGAAGAAAAGGCTGAG
>NZ_JAFFZO010000189.1 GCF_016924145.1 Amphritea pacifica
TCCAGAGCTTCCAGGCGGATGCCGCTCGCGAAGCGGGTATCTTCCACCACCTGATCACCCTGCCGACTTACCACACCGCTGCGCTGTCGACTGACAACCTGGCGAAAGAGTACTTCGGTGAGCAGGGCATGCTGGGCTACGTCGCTGGCGTACAGCGCAAAGAGATCCGTCAGGGTATCGCCTGCGTTAAGCACCAGAACATGGCCGGTTCCGATATGGGCGATGATCACAAAGAATACTTCGCCGGTGAAGCGGCACTGAAAGCGGCGGGTGAAGACAACACCATGAACCAGT
>NZ_JAFFZO010000190.1 GCF_016924145.1 Amphritea pacifica
TGAACGGCACCGCTCAAGCCGCCTCTACCTTTGACAGACGATCCGTGAATATTAAATTCAGCGAGGAGTGCGCGAACCTGATTCTGTAGAGCAATTTTCTGTTTAACGGCTAATTCACGCATTCTCAATAGAGATTGAAGCTCTTGTTGAGCAACGGACTTGCCGTTGATAAATTGAACATCCACGAGCTGACTGGCCTGAACGATTGCCAGTGCATCATTGGCATCAGTCTTCTGCGTTTGGCGGATATTCGAAACGAGCTTGGCAGAAATGAGCTTAGCTTCGTGTCCATG
>NZ_JAFFZO010000191.1 GCF_016924145.1 Amphritea pacifica
TGGTTGCTGCACTGCGCTCTGAGTTTGGTCCCCTGCCTGACCAGTCTATGCACGAGAAAACCTCCGTAGCATCCCTGATTGAAGAGCTGTACACCTTCCTGCGTCAGGCTGATGCCCGCGAACTGGGGGGCCTGTTCCGTGAAGTCGATGCTGCCCGTAAGGCCGGCGACAGCGCTGCTGAAGCGGCCGCTCAGGAAAAAATCGATAACCATATCACTCACGTAGTGCCTATCATCGCCGATATCGATGCCGGTTTCGGTAACGCTGAAGCAACCTACCTGATGGCCAAGCA
>NZ_JAFFZO010000192.1 GCF_016924145.1 Amphritea pacifica
ATGGTCACCGGGATGGCGGAAGATATGCAGAGTCTGGTCGGCGGAACGGTGGTCCGGCGTAAGGTTTACGCCCGTTTTCTGGATGCGGTGAACTTCGTCAACGGAAACAGTTACGCCGATCCGGAGCAGGAGGTGATCAGCCGCTGGCGCATTGAGCAGTGCAGCGAACTGAGCGCGGTGAGTGCCTCCTTTGTACTGTCCACGCCGACGGAAACGGATGGCGCTGTTTTTCCGGGACGTATCATGCTGGCCAACACCTGCACCTGGACCTATCGCGGTGACGAGTGCGGT
>NZ_JAFFZO010000193.1 GCF_016924145.1 Amphritea pacifica
CCCCATTAAAAACTGGAATTATCACTGAAACCAGCGGCGGATCTGGCCAAAGGTCACCCAGGGGCGCAGATTCGTGATAACGCGATGTCTAAGGCGCGTTTCGAGTTCCGCTGGGAAGATCAGTTTAATATCGGCCTGGACCCGGACACCGCCCGGGCATTCCACGATGAAACCCTGCCGAAGGAGTCTGCTAAAGTGGCTCACTTCTGTTCTATGTGTGGTCCGAAGTTCTGCTCTGCTGGATGTTACCGACCCTGATGATTTTAGCGAGACGGAGGCTGCGAAGGTTT
>NZ_JAFFZO010000194.1 GCF_016924145.1 Amphritea pacifica
GGCTGTTCCACATGAAAAATTTTTTTTGTGAAAATTAGTACTTTGACTTGTCACTTTGCTACACTTGCGTGCTAATTCAATGCTTCATTCCTACCTGTTGAATTTTTCAGTGATATGCCACTAGAATTCTTCATCACTTGCAGTAACTTTGCAGCTTATTTCTATAGACAGTATTGATAGATTTGAGAGTCCTTGTACTTAGGGAGTTCCTACAGTAACTTTGAATTCTGTGAAGTGTAGATAAAGAGCGTTCAGCACTAGCAGTGGTTATGAATACTGTTAACACAAGG
>NZ_JAFFZO010000195.1 GCF_016924145.1 Amphritea pacifica
AGAGCTCTTTATTGTTTTTATAGCGGGTGACCATGCCAGTGGCACGGCTGAACGTAAAATGTTTGACCGCTTTCATAAACCAGGGCATGGGGAGGTAGCCATGCTCAGAGGCTTCCGCATAACCCCAGATCAGGCCTGAAGGGAGAAACACGTAAACGCTATATATATATATAAAGTCGAATAGTCCATTTAGATCTTCAGGATCATCAAAATATAGATATATGGAAATGAATGGGAAAAGTGGGCCGAGGAAGACGCAAAAGCCTTTCGCAAACATAGTGATGTAAA
>NZ_JAFFZO010000196.1 GCF_016924145.1 Amphritea pacifica
ATCTGGTCAGCAGCCCCAGCCATCAGGGGATTCTCAGCTATCAGCTGCATCTGGTACACCGCTATCATCGATACTTCGACAGCATCCCCCTGCACGGTTTCAGCACCAGCCAGCAACCGGAGGAGCTGGAACCGGCCCGGCCCCGCGATCCCACCACCGCCGCCTACGATGCTAAAACCAATCGACAACCCGATTACTGGTTCTCAATGGATGATGACGAGTTTGAAGAAGCGATCGCTCAACTACGTGCAGAGCAACGTTTTATGCCTAGTATGGGCCCGGAGATCG
>NZ_JAFFZO010000197.1 GCF_016924145.1 Amphritea pacifica
TCAGTGATACCTCCGGTTCCAATCCGGCCATCAGTGGTGATCCGCTACTGGACTGTTTTCACGACAGTCAGGGGGCGGTACGTGAACAGCATATCTTCAGCTTCAGTTACAGCGAATCGATTGTCCCCGGTAAAGTCACCCTGCGGGATTTTGATTTCAGAAAGCCCAACCTGAAGCTGGAATCGGCTAAATCCGGTGAACAGGACGTGCCGCTGGAAATCTATGATCATCCGGGCCGCTTTAGCGATTCAGGCCGGGGCAGTAATAACGCCCTGATTCGTTTAGAG
>NZ_JAFFZO010000198.1 GCF_016924145.1 Amphritea pacifica
ACGTCTGTCTGCTAAAGAATTTAACAAATCAAACCCTGCGGTATCCCCACAAGCAAGCCGCGCAGCCGTATTCAAACCACGGCTTTTTATGCCCTTTTCTTCGCTTTTTCTAGCAAGGAAACGAAGTTTCCGTCTAGCCACTAGCAGGAGCCGAAGGCTCCGTTCTAGATAATTGGACTCCCCTCGACCCTGAACAGGATGCGAGGTACGCTGACAGTTCTCACACAACCAACTGGAGTCCGTGATATGAACATTAGCATTGCTGGCGTTGATTTGGCAAAAAAGGT
>NZ_JAFFZO010000002.1 GCF_016924145.1 Amphritea pacifica
AAGAATAACAAGAGGATATAAAAATGCCTGTATTTGCACTAAGTCCTGACTATCAGGGCGAGCGGATGGACCGGGTGGAAAATTTCCACGGTAATCAGATTGTCTATCTCGGTTGGGATGAGCACCGCATGTTCTGCGCTGCCAAAGCGTTCCCGCTGCCACCTTCCATGCCCTTTGCGGCGCTGATTGACAACATTATGCCGGAAGCCTTTGGTCAGCACCCGGAGTTCAGTCAGATCAACTGGGACACCGCGGAGTGGCTGCTGGATGGTGAACCGTTCCGGCCTCAGTTGGAGGTTGCTCTTGCCGATCAGGGGGTGGGGCATAAATCGCTGATCCGCTTTAAAACCCCGGAGTTAACGGGGTATCAGGGGGCTGGCGTTTAATGTCACAGAGCTTTAGCTGAGAGAGACGGACCGGTCTCTGGCAGATCATCTGAGTGAGAGACCGGTCTGTTGCAGGGTGAAAGTATGAGTTATGAAGTAACAGTTGAACCAACCGGTGATGTAATCGAGGTTGAAGAGGGGCAGACCATTCTGGATGCTGCCCTGCGTCAGGGGGTCTGGTTGCCGTTTGCCTGTGGCCACGGCACCTGCGCCACCTGTAAAGTGCAGGTGCTGGAGGGTGAAGGTGATCTGGGTAACGCCTCCCCCTTCGCGCTGATGGATATGGAGCGGGAGGAGGGCAAAGTGCTGGCCTGCTGCTGTACCCCGGAATCGGATATGGTGATCGAGGCGGATATCGATGTGGATGATGACTTTGCCGGCTATCCGGTGGAAGATTTTATCGGCACGGTTACCGAAATCAGCGATCTGTCACCGACGATAAAGGGGATATTGTTTGAACTGGACAAGCCGATGGCATTTCAGGCCGGTCAGTATATCAACCTGAAGCTGCCGGGCGTGGAGGGTAGCCGGGCGTTCTCTATCGCCAACAAACCCTCCGATGCCACCACACTGGAACTGCATGTGCGTTTAGTGCCGGGCGGTGCGGGCACTACCTACCTGCATCAGCAGTTAGAGGTGGGTGATACCCTGGATGTGAGCGGGCCATACGGGCAGTTCTTTGTGCGTAAATCGGATGACCAGGGAGTGATCTTTATCGCCGGTGGTTCGGGACTATCCAGCCCGCAATCGATGATTCTGGATCTGCTGGAGGAGGGCGACAGCCGTCCGATCACCCTGTTGCAGGGGGCGCGCAATGTTGCCGAACTGTATAACCGGACGCTGTTTGAAAACCTCGACCGGGAGTTTGCCAACTTCACCTATGTTCCGGCATTGAATGCGCCTGAAGAGGGGGATGACTGGCAGGGCTTCACCGGTTTTGTGCATGAAGCGGCCCAGGCACACTTTAACGGCCGTTTCGATGGCAATAAAGCGTATCTCTGTGGCCCGCCGCCGATGATCGATGCGGCGATCACAACCCTGATGCAGGGGAGGCTGTTTGAGCGGGATATCCATATGGAACGCTTTGTCACCGCTGCCGATGGTGCAGAGGAGCAGAACCGCTCGGCCTTATTTAAAAGGATCTGATTAAACGTATCTGATTGAAATAGTTATGGTTTTTATGTTGGAGCAGATGTGGATCTGCTGTATGGCTTGTAATACCTAAAAGGTATTCTATAGGGTATTAAACGGTATTAGACGGTATTCTATGGCCCACTTACACTTGAAGTACAAAAAAATACTACCCGGTAGTATTTAACAGGGTGATGCAATGGTGCGTCATGTTTATAAAAATAAGATAAAAAACGGAGCTTTTGTTATGGCAATGACCGGTGTATTGAGACCTGGACATGTCCAGATCCGGGTGTTTGATCTGGAAGAGAGTGCGCGCTTCTATCGTGATGTAATGGGCCTGGTTGAAACGGGTCGTGATGATCAGGGACGGGTTTATTTCAAGTGTTGGGATGAACGTGATCATAACAGTTACATCATCCGTCAGGCTGAAGAAGCAGGAATAGATTTCTTCGGTTTTAAAGTGCTCAATGTCGCAACGCTGGATAAGCTGGAAGCGGATCTGAATGAATATGGTATCGAAACCACCCGTATGCCTGCCGGGGAGATGCTGGAAACCGGTGAACGGGTGCGCTTTACCCTACCTACCGGCCATCTGATGGAGCTGTATGCTGAAAAGAGTGCAGTTGGAAACGGACTGAGCAGTGCTAATCCGGGGCCGTGGAATAAGGCCAGTGAGCATGGTATTGCGCCGGTCAGACTGGATCACATGTTGTTGTACGGGCCGAATGTCGCCGCCAATAAGAAAATCTTTGAAGATGTACTCGGGTTCTTTCTGGTGGAACGGGTTCTGGCTGAAGATGGTGAGTTTGAAGCCGCCCTGTGGCTGTCCTGCTCTCATAAAGTCCACGATATCGCCTTTGTTGAACATCCGGAACCCGGAAAACTGCACCACTGCTCTTTCCTGATGGAAAGTTGGGAGAAGGTGCTGCGTGCTGGCGATATTATGTCGATGAATGAGGTCTCGGTGGATATTGGCCCAACCCGTCATGGCATTACCCGTGGCTGTACTATCTATGCCTGGGATCCCTCCGGTAACCGCTTTGAAACCTTTATGGGGGGGTATCAGCCCTATCCTGATTATGAAACCATCACCTGGGACTGGGATCACTTCCCTCAGGGGCTGGATTACCCTCAGCGTAAGCTACATGAGTCTTTCTTGACTATCGTCACCTGATGCCGGGCTGAACTGCGTGCCGTGTACCGGCATGCAGTTGTATCTCGCGAATCTGATTTTTAAATTTTTGCTGGTTTTGGATGCCGCTATCCAAAGGTTTTTGATATCAATAATAATACCTATTAGGTATTAATAAAGGATGAAAACAGTATTAGACGGTATCTTGTTGACTGCATAAACTGGTTTAAACAAAAAGCCAGCAGTAATCAAATAAAGGTGAGCAGCAATGCATCAAGTTAATAATTTTATAAATGGTGAGTTTGTTGAGGCTGAATCGGGGCGCCGGTTTGACAAGCGCTCACCTGTAGATAACAGCGTCATTGCCTCTGTTGCTGAAGCGGGCCGTGCCGATGTTGACCGCGCCGTGGCGGCGGCAAAAGCGGCTCTGACCGGAGAGTGGGGGCAGTTAACCGTCGATCAGCGGGTTGATTTGCTGCACGGCGTTGCCGATGAGATTACCCGTCGCTTTGATGATTTTGTCGCCGCAGAGATGGCCGATACCGGTCAGCCGCACCATGTGATGACCCATGCGTTTATCCCCCGGGGGGCGGCCAACTTCAAAGTGTTTGCCGACATTATTAAGAATGTACCCACGGAAAGCTATCAGATGGCGACACCCGATGGCCGTGGCGCCCTCAACTATGGCCTGCGGGTGCCTAAAGGGGTTATCGGCGTTATCTCCCCCTGGAATGCGCCCTTCCTGTTGATGACCTGGAAAGTCGGTCCGGCGCTGGCCTGCGGCAATACCGTGGTGGTCAAACCTTCAGAAGAAACACCGCTGACCACCACCCTGCTGGGTGAAGTGATGAACAGCGTGGGCATCCCTGAAGGTGTGTTTAACGTAGTGCACGGTTTTGGCCCCGATTCGGCCGGTGAGTTTCTGACGCAGAACCGCTCCGTAGATGCGATCACCTTTACCGGAGAAACCCGAACCGGCACCGCCATTATGAAAGCGGCGGCTGAAGGGTGTCGTGATGTGTCTTTTGAGATGGGCGGTAAGAATGCCGGTATTGTATTTGCCGATGCTGATTTTGATGCGGCGGTTGACGGTATCTTCCGCTCCGCTTTTCTGAATACCGGTCAGGTCTGTCTGGGCACCGAGAAGGTCTATGTCGAACGGCCGCTTTTTGAACGATTCGTCAGTGCACTGAAACAGAAAGCGGAAGCGGTGAAATATGGCCGTCCTGAAAACCACGGGTCCAACTATGGTCCGCTGATCAGTCGGGAACATCAGGATAAAGTGCTCTCTTACTATCGCAAGGCGGTGGAAGAGGGGGCCACGGTGGTCACCGGTGGCGGTATTCCGGAGATGCCCGCTGAGCTGGCTGAAGGTAACTGGGTACAACCCACTATCTGGACCGGTCTGCCGGAAACTGCCAGCGTAATCCGCGAAGAGATCTTTGGCCCCTGCTGTCATATCTGCCCCTTTGATAGTGAACAGGAGGTTATTGGCAACGCCAATGCCAATGATTATGGACTCTCCACTACCATCTGGACCAATGATCTGGCCCGTGCTCACCGCATGGCGGCAGCGATTGATGTCGGCATTACCTGGATTAACAGCTGGTTCCTGCGGGATCTGAGAACGGCATTTGGGGGGGCCAAACAGTCCGGTATCGGTCGTGAGGGTGGCGTGCACTCCCTCGAGTTTTATACCGAGATGCGCAATGTCTGCGTCAAACTGTGAGGTGGTTATGGATCAGGATCTAATTAACTCGTTGGGTGATGAGCTGTATAGCGCATTTCTGACACGCAGCACCATTACCCCTTTGACCGGGCGGGGTCTGGATATCACGCTGGAGCAGGCCTACAAGATACAGCAGCGCTTTATCGCCTGTCGGCTGGAGGCAGGGGAAACCGTGGTTGGTAAAAAGATCGGTGTCACCAGTAAACCGGTACAGCAGTTTCTGGGGGTATATCAGCCCGACTTCGGCATTCTCACCTCTGGCATGCAGATCGCTGGCGATAACGTGATCGATCTGGATGGTTTGATTCAGCCAAAAGCGGAGGCCGAGCTGGCGTTCGTTCTGAAAGAAGATCTGAATGGCCCGGGAATTACCGCGATGGATGTCATCCGGGCGACCGACTATGTGGTGCCCTGTTTCGAGATTGTTGATTCCCGCATTACCGACTGGAAGATCAGGATTGAAGATACCGTGGCCGACAACGCGTCCTGTGGTGTTTATGTCCTTGGTGATGTTAAAGGTGATCCGCGCAAACTGGATCTGACCCTGGCGGGGATGGTGCTGTACAAAAATGGCGAACTCTACTCCACCAGTGTTGGGGCCGCGGTACAGGGGTCGCCGGCGAATGCGGTTGCCTGGCTGGCCAATACTCTGGGTGAGCTGGGCATCCCCTTTAAAGCCGGTGAGGTGATTCTGTCGGGATCTCAGTCGGAACTGGTGGCGGTGCAGCACGGTGACGAGCTGGAGTGCAATGTAGGAGGGCTTGGCCGCTGCAAGGTTAAATTTTCCGGGAGAAGCGCAGTATGAAAACAACGTTGAACAGAGAGGCGATAATCCGCTTGTGTGAACGTGTGGAAGGTGCTCAGACCCGCGCCTATGCCATCCCCAAACTAACCGATGAGTACCCGTCGATGACCATGGCTGATGGTTATGCGATTCAGACGGAGCTGCGCAAACGCTTTATTGAGCAGGGGCACAAACTGGTGGGCTGGAAAGCGGGGCTGACCTCCCGGGCGAAGATGAAGCAGATGGGGGTGGATCAGCCTTCAATCGGCTTTTTGACCGACAAGATGTCACGTCCGGAAAACTCGGTGATCTCAACATCTGATCTGGTACATCCACGGGTCGAGTGTGAAATTGCGTTTGTCACCCGCGAGCGTCTGGTGGGGCCTGGATGCACCGCAGAGGATGTGCTGCAGGCAACTGATTATGTGCTGCCCGCTATTGAGGTAATCGATTCACGTTTCTCTGGTTTCAAATTTGATCTGGAAAGTGTGGTAGCGGATAACGGTTCATCGGCGCGTTTTGTCGGCGGTGGTCGCCCCCGTTACGTGGATGAGCTGGATCTGCCGACCATCGGCGCAGTACTGGAAAAAAATGGTGAGATTGTCGAGATGGGGGCCGCAGCAGCGGTGATGGACCATCCGGCAGCGGCGGTTGCCATGTTGGTGAATATCCTCGCCGAGATGGGGGAGGAGCTGCCTGCTGGTAGTTTTGTCATGAGTGGTGGGATCACTGCTGCCGTTGCCGTGTCCCCTGGAGACCACGTTATTGCCCGGTTCCAGGAGCTGGGTTCGATCTCTGTCCGGTTTGGGGAGTGAGGAATAATTATGCCGATTATTGAAGTTCATATTTTGGAAGGGCGCAGCTCAGAGATTAAGGCCCGCGCAGCGGCAGCCATCTCTAAGGCTGCGGCGGAAGGTTTTGGCGTCAGCATCGATACTGTACGTATTTTGGTCACTGAACATAAGAAAGATGAGTTCTATGTGGGAGGGCGAGCAGGGCGGGCATCCGATCAGGCCAGGTTAGCCCCCCTCATGGAAGAGGATAAGTTATGAAAAAGATCAGATGTGCATTGATCGGATCAGGCAATATTGGCACCGATCTGATCTATAAAATTCAACGCAGTGAATTCCTGGAGCCGGTTTGGATGGTGGGGATCGATCCTGAATCTGAAGGCCTGACCCGGGCTGCTGCGATGGGGCTGAAAACCACCCATGAAGGGATTGACGGCTTGCTCCCCCATGTACTGGAGGATGGCATTCAGATCGCTTTTGATGCCACCAGTGCCTATGTACATGCTGAGAACAGCCGTAAGCTGAATGAACTTGGGGTGATGATGATCGATCTGACACCCGCAGCAATAGGCCCTCTGTGTGTGCCGCCGGTGAATCTGAAACAGCATGCTGAAAAAGTGGAGATGAACGTCAATATGATCTCCTGTGCGGGGCAGGCGACGATTCCGATTGTCAGTGCTGTGTCCCGGATACAGGGGGTTGAGTATGCCGAAATTATCGCCAGCCTCTCCTCTAAATCGATCGGCCCGGGCACCCGGGCTAACCTGGATGAGTTTACCTATACCACCTCAAACGCCATCGAAGTAGTGGGCGGTGCGAAAAAGGGTAAGGCGCTGGCGATTATCAACCCCGCTGAGCCACCAATGATCATGCGTAACACCATCTACTGTCTCACCGAAGGCGAGCCCGATGAGGAGAAGATCACAGCATCGGTGCTGGCGATGATCAAAGAGGTGCAGAAATATGTACCGGGTTACAAACTGGTCAACGGCCCGAGTTTTGAAGGTAATAAGGTCGCGGTGTTTATGGAAGTTGAGGGGTTGGGGGATTATCTGCCGAAGTATGCCGGTAACCTCGACATTATGACGGCGGCGGCAACCCGCACAGCGGAGATGTTTGCCGAGGAGATACTCGCCGGAAAAATTCAACTTAACCCAGTGGAGGTGGCGTCATGAGTGATCTGAGCGGACGTAAAGTCATTCTGCATGATATGTGTCTGCGGGACGGTATGCATGCCAAGCGGGAGCAGATCCCGGTAGAGCAGATGGTTAAAGTCGCGACCGCCCTCGATGATGCCGGTATGCCCTATATTCAGGTGACCCATGGTGCGGGTCTGGGGGGCAACTCTTTGCAGCACGGTTTTGCCCTGGCCAGCAATGAGGAGTATATCGAAGCGGTTGCGTCGCGGATGAAACAGGCGGTGGTCTCTGTTCTGCTGTTGCCGGGGCTGGGAACGATGAAAGAGCTGAGGTCCGCCTATGATTCCGGAGCCCGCAGCGTACATGTGGCAACCCACTGTACCGAAGCGGATACCTCGCCACAGCATATCGCCTGTGCCCGCGAACTGGGGATGGATACCACCGGTTTTCTGATGATGTCTCACCTCTCTGATGCCGCTTCGCTGGCACAGGAAGCCAAAAAAATGGAGTCTTACGGTGCCAATACTGTCTATATCACTGATTCTGCTGGTTTCATGTTGCCGGAAGATGTTACTCAACGTATCACTGCGCTTCGGGATATCCTGAAGCCCGAAACCGAGATCGGTTTCCATGGCCACCATAATATGGGGCTGGGGATCTCGAACTCGATTGCCGCTATTGCCGCCGGAGCCTCGCGTATTGATGGCTCAGTGGCCGGTCTCGGGGCCGGGGCGGGTAATACGCCACTGGAGGTATTTATCGCGGTCTGCGAACGGATGGGCATCGAAACCGGTGTTGATCTGTTTAAGACCATGGATATTGCCGATGAGATTATCTTCCCGATGATGGATCACATTGTCCGGGTGGATAAAGATTCGCTGACCCTTGGCTATGCAGGGGTTTACTCGACCTTCCTGCTGCATGCCAAGCGTGCGGCGGAACGGTTTGGTGTTCCGGCCCGGGATATTCTGGTGGAACTGGGACGTAAAAAGATGATCGGCGGTCAGGAAGATATGATTCAGGATACTGCGATGACCATGGCGAAACAGCGTGGTTTATTGAAACAGAGCTTTTAACGGATCGATTGAAAGGCGATTGAGATGACAACAGATTTTAAGGGTGAAACGGCGATTGTCGTCGGCGCAACCGGTGCCTTTGGCCAGGCGATTGTCGAGCGATTACTGAATCGCGGACTGAAGGTGGTTGCTGTGGCGCGTTCAGCCACCAGTGTGCAGGCCTTGTCAGAAACCCATGCGGGTGTGATTCCCTGTGTGGCTGATATCAGCAATGACAGCGCCATTGAAGCGATTCGTGCGGTTCTTAATAGCACTGTCAGAGCGGTGGTGCACGGCCCGGGTGTCGGGGTGGCAGGCGGAATTCTGGAAGCGCCAACAGCCACGATGGTTGATGCGGTGAATATCAAGGTGGGTGGCTTGTTGCGCCTGAGCCGGGCTGCCGACAGTTTTCTGACCGAGGGCAGCCGGCTGATCTCAATTGGTGGCCACTATGGTCTTGAACCCACCGCCTACGCCGCGTCGGCCGGTGTTGCCAATGCCGCGCTGTTTAATGTTTCCCGGCAACTGAGTCTGGCCTATGGCGAGCGGGGTATAACAGCCCATGTGATTGCGCCAGGCCCTGCGGATACCGAGCGACTACGGAAGGTGGCCGTGGCCCGGGCAGAGATGCATGGCTGCACGGTTGATGATGTGCTGGATGAGATGAAAGCGGAGTCCTCTATCAGTGCCTTTACCACGCCGGGGCAGGTGGCCTGGGCGGTGGATATGCTGATTGATCCGGAAGCCACCGCTATGACCGGATCAACCTTGATGCTGGATTCGGGGCGTCGCCGGGGATTGCCATAGGAAACAGTACGAAGCACTTTGTTTTCACCAGGTTCTTCTATTATTAACACAACCGGCGCATAAGCAGCTATAACAATAACAGGACGCTAAACGATGCCAGTCGCAAAATTCCATCTGTCTGAAGACCTTATAACTCAGGAGTCCGCCAGGCAGATATTACAACAGGCCAGTGCTATCTATGCGGAGGTGCTGGACAGCCCGATTGAACGGACGCGGGTGTTTATAAGCAGCTATAACCCGGACTATGTCGCGGTTGGCGGTGAGGTTTGTAGCGATTCTGAAAAGATGATGGCGTTCTTTGAGTTCATTGTGCTGGAGGGGCGTTCTCTGGAACAGCGAACGGCCATCGGCGAACAGTTTACACAGCTGCTATGTCATACCCTGGGTATTGACCGCTCACTGATCAGAGGCTATTGCAGCTTAGTCGCGCCGGAGGACTGGTATATTGCCGGAAACCCCGCCAGTGCCGTGAGAAAAGCGGAAGTGGATGCCCGCAGACAGGGGCAGGGCAATGGCTAGTTTTCGGGTAACCCTTGCGGAACAGGATGAAGCCTATGATTGCCGGGAGAATGAATCGGTTCTCCATGGCATGGCGCGGCTGGGTAAAAAAGGGATTCCACTGGGCTGCCGGGGTGGCGGTTGTGGGGTATGTAAAGTCAGGGTTTTGTCCGGCGAGTATCGCCGTCAGGTGATGAGCCGCTGTCATGTGAGTGAAGCTGAACTGGACGCGGGCTGTGTGCTGGCCTGTCGCACCTTTCCTGAAAGTGATCTTGAGATTGCGGTGATCGGTAAGATGTCAAAAAATATCCTCGCCAGACGGGAGCCATCCGAATAGTATTCAGCTCTGTTTCGGCTTATCAGAGCACCTTTTCGCTTATCAGAGCCTTGAGGGGCTCTGATACACTCTTATGCTGCTGCGCTTAGCACAGTTCATCCAGGCTGCGGTTATCCTTGATAGTACGAAACTCCTTCAGGGTTTCGAGAAACGCCTTTAGCAGCGGTGACTCATCATCGTTTCTATAAATACAGCTCAGATCGACCTCCGCTTCATCCGGCTCATCGGATAACGGTTTGTAGACCACGCCGGGGATGCTCAGTACGGTGGCGGATTCGGGCACCAGACAGGCGCCAAAACCACTGGCAACCAGTGCCACACCGGTGACTGCATCACCCACCTCCTGGGAGATGTCGGGGGTGAATCCGGCCAGTTGGCAGAGTCTGATCGTCTTGTCGATAAAGTTAGGGCGTCCCGCTGTCGGATACATCACCAGAGGAAACTCTCTGATTTTTTCAAAGGGTATATGGTCCTGCGATGCCATCGGGTGTTTGGTACTGATTGCCAGTCTGAGCTTTTCCATTGAGACCAGCTCTGAGCTGATATCCGCCAGTGGTGCCAGTAAGCGGTTAAAACCGACGCTGATGCGCTTCTGTCTCAGTGCCTTAATCTGCTCACCCTTACCCATGGTATGCAGAACTATATTAACTTCCGGGTAGCGCTCTTTGAAGAACAGCAGCATCTTGGGAATATCCCCCATGATACCGGAACCAAAAATGGCAATATCCATCCTGCCAAGGCGCCCCTGGCCCGCTTTCTGGGTACGCTCAGTCGCCTGCTCTATGAGACTGAAAATATTGCGCACCTCCTCTCTGAGCAGTACCCCGGCATCGGTGAGCTCCATCCCTTTCGGGTTGCGACTGAAAAGGGTGACGCCTAACTCCTCCTCCAACTGCTGTATCTGTCGTGTCAGAGGTGGTTGGGAAATATGCAGTACTTTGGCAGCTCTGCCGATGTGTTTTTCATCCGCCACCACCTTGAAATACCTGAGTTTACGCAGATCCATTATTCGCCCACCTGTTTAGGTTTGAATTTATTAATACCTTAAAAGTATTGAGATGGAATATCAATAGTATTGGATGGTAATGAGTTGCCTGCGTTATTTTGTCTGTCAGGAGTGAGAATTCTCCAAATATTAGTAAACAGTGCAGGCGTAAGTCATGTTTATAAAAATAAAAAATAACAGGCATCTCAGAACAACATTAATGTTTGCTCTGACAACTTTTCTTGCCGGATGCGAGGCCCCCCTGAATCTCGAAGGGGTTGAACAAGAGATGAGTAAAGCGGTGCACCGCACCGATCAGTTGCTGGGCGTGGCGGTAACCCAGGACCGGGTTGTTGTTGTCGGCGCTGACGGCGTGGTGCTGACCAGCCCGGTCAGCGAGCTTAAATGGCAGCGGCAGCAACTGAGTAACAATCCCAACTTTGTCGATATAAAACTCTGCCCCGACCAGTCACTGATCGCCCTGAGTATGGAACATCAGCTGTGGATCAGTGAAGACCAGGGACAGCATTGGCACAGCAGCGATATTCCCACTCAGGAAAGCCTGACCTCAGTGGCCTGTGGGCCGGACAACAGTTACTGGGCAGCCGGTAGTTTCAGTACCCTGGTCAGTAGTCATGATAAAGGTATCAGCTGGAATGAGCAGAGCCTCAACGAAGATGCCGCCATCACCACAGTGCAGTTCTTTGATAGTCAGAATCTGATTGCCACCGGTGAATTTGGCTTGCTGGCCCGTTCTGAGGATGGTGGTGAAAACTGGTCCATGCTCGATCCGATCCCTAATGAATTTTTCCCTATGACCAGCTACTTCAGCGATCCCTCAACCGGCTGGGTGGCAGGGCTGGGGGGGACCATTTTGTATACCGATGATGCGGGTCAGAACTGGCAGACCCAGGATACCCCGACTGATTCCCCGATCTATAACCTCTTCGCCCGGGATGGCCGGTTGTTCGCTTTTGGTGATCACGGCACGGTATTGGAACAGCAGGATGACCGCTGGCGCAAACTGGATAGCCCCAATATTCCGGTCTACCTGCGGGACGGCAAGTTACTGGATGACAAACGCCTGCTGGTATCCGGCGGCTGGGGCGCCCTCTTTACGGTCGATATCTGAGCCTTTCTGCAGGCGGATTTAAATAATAATAATTTCTGGAACTACGGATATGTCTGATAAAGCATCTGCACAATCCCATAAGATCACTCATCTGCTACACAACCTGGATGAGCGGATTTTCAACAGCCCTAAAATTGTGCTGGGGCTGATTCTGGTGATCACACTGTTCTTTGCCAGCCAGATTCCCGGCGTCAAAATGTATTCTGATTTTGCCGATCTGCTGCCTCAGGAACACCCCTATATTGTGTTGCATAACGAGATTAAGGAATCCTTTGGCGGTGCCAATGTGGTGATCGTGGGGGTTGAGGTTGAAAACGGCGATATCTTCAGTAATGAAGCGTTGGCACGGATTCACCGCATCACTCAGGCGGTGGATAACCTGCCGGGGGTCAATCACAACCTGGTGGCCAGTATCACCCATCGCAACTCCCGCAAAGTGTGGATGACGCCTGAGGGCAACGTGAACTCTGAGTCTTATTATGATCCGCAGGGTGGAGAGTTGAGTGCGGCCGGGCTGGAAGCGTTGCGTCAGGATATTGTCGCTAACCCCCGTGTCTATGGCCCTCTGGTGAGCCCGGATATGAAGATGGCGCTGGTGAAAGCGCAGCTTAACGAGGGGCAGCTGGATTACGTTAAAACCTTTGATGCGATTCAGCAGATGCGTGCCGATGAAGGTGCCGGGGGGTATAAGATCCATGTGACCGGACAACCAATGCTGGTGGGCTGGGCCTATCAGTATCTGGGGCAGATCATCCAGATCTTTATGTTTACCGCGCTGATCATGATTGCGCTGCTGGTGTTCTATTTCCGTAAAGCCTATGGCGTGTTGATCCCGCTGGCCGCAGTGGTGGTATCCACTATCTGGGGGCTGGGGATTATCTCCCTGTTTGGCTACAACCTCGATCCGCTGGGGCTGGTGATCCCTTTCCTTATTTCCGCCCGGGCGATGTCTCACGGTATTCAGATTGTTGAACGTTACTATCTGGAGCTGAACGACCATGCGGACCATCACAAAGCCGCGCAACAGACCTTCGAAAGCCTGTTCCGTCCCGGCAGTCTCGGGGTGGTGTCTGATGCGATCGGTCTGTTGCTGATCGCCATTGGTTCCATCCCGCTGAACACAAAGCTGGCGCACTATGCCTCGCTGTGGGCGCTGTCGATCATCATTACTGTATTGCTGGCGGTGCCGATGTTGCTGTCGGTGTTGCCGAAACCCAAAAACTATGCCGTAAAACACAACGTGTTTCGTAACGTGGGTTATCTCTGTGCGGACCTGATCAGTACCCGCAAGGCGGCTAAGAATGCACTGCTGATCGGTGCGCTGCTACTGGTAGGCGGCTGGTATGCCTCATCGAAAGTGGTGATTGGTGAATCGGAGCCAGGCTCACCGATTCTTTACCAGGATCACGACTATAACGTCTCTTCCGGTGCGATTAACGACAGTTTCCCGGGCTCGGAAGAGCTCTATATCGTCGCTGAAACCCGTGAGAAAGGAGGTATCAAACGTCCGGAAGTGTTGAAAGCGCTGGCGGACCTTGAGCGCCATATGCTGATGGATCCCGGTGTCGGTGGTGCCAAAGGGATTCCCGATCTGGTGAAGCAGGTGAACCGCCTGCTGCACAATGATGATCCGCGCTGGATGCAGATCCCCGATGATGCTCAGTATGTGGGGGGACTGATGTTTACCTACATGATGTCCAGCCCGATCCCCGGTGCTCTGAATGAGTTTGTCGATACCGATGAGCGGATCGCCAATCTGGTGTTCTATTACAAAGATCACCAGGGCGAGACCATTCGCCGGGCGATTCACACCGCCAAGCAGTGGATCGATGCTAACGAGGGCAAGGTGGATGGACTGAAGATTCGCCTGGCCGGGGGCACTATTGGTGTCACTGCAGCGATGAATGAAGCTGCCTATGAGACCAATCTCTGGGTGCTGCCGCTGGTGTTCCTGCTGATCTTCGCCATGGTGATGTTTTTCTACACCTCGCTGCAGGCCGGCATGATGATGTTTATGGCGATGATGTTTGCCACCACTCTCACCTACGCCTACATGGGCATCACCGGGATGGGGATCAATATCAACACCGTGCCGATCATCGCGGTCGGGGTCGGGGTCGGGATCGACTATTCCATCTACATGATGGACCGCATCCGCTCGGAGATGGTGTTGCAGCATAACCTCAGCGCTGCGGTTCGCACCGCGATCCGGACCACGGGTCTGGCGGTGAGTTTCACCGCGATCACGCTGATCGCCGGTATTGTCATGTGGGTGGTGCTCTCTGATCTGCGCTTCCAGTCCGATGCTGCGCTGCTACTGAGTGTGATGGTGATTCTCAATGGTGCTGCGGCGATGTTGCTGGTACCTGCCTGGGTGCTGGTGTTCAAACCGAAATTTATCTGTGCCGCCTATGAAGATGAAGACGGTGTGATCCACGCAGATGCGCTGGGTGATGGCCCTTCACACAAGAGCGCTACAACACCCGTTTGTTAAAAAACCAAAAACCTGAAAGGGGTTAAAAATGTCGAAAACAATAATAATGACGATGAATAAGGTGGCTGCCGGTGTGGCTATGGGAGTCACTGCCATGTCGCTGGGTCTCAGCACCACCGCGGTTGCTGCTGATACTGAGTGGGCCGGTTTTGTGGAGAATGCGACCTATGTGCGTGATGGCGTTGGCGTATCAAAATTCCGCAATACGGCACAGGCCGAATTTTCTAAACAACTGGAGTCTGATGGCTGGGATAACGTTTCGATCAACGGTACTTTGCGCGCTACTTACGATGGTGTTTACGATCTCAACAGTGATGAATTCGGCAAAGATGCTCAGGCGAACTATCTGGGTGAAAACTGGCATGGTCAGGACACCTCAACCGCGATTCTGGCGCCCGGAACACCATTGCCATGTGAGAATGATCCTCAGCTGTGTAACAACCTTGATGGTTATATGGATCAGTCTGAAAATGATGTCCGTTATCCCGACTTTAATGATCAGCTGGACTTTATCCGCGAACTCTATATCAGCGCCGATAAACAGCTGGACAGCGGTACTGTTCTGAATCTCAGCTTTGGTAAGCAGCAGGTCGTCTGGGGTAAAACCGACCTGTTCCGCGTGCTGGATGTAATCAACCCGGTGGATTACTCCCGGCATAATATCTACGACGAGCTGGAAGATATCCGTATACCTCAGTGGATGCTCACAGCAGAGTGGCGCATGGGCCCAAACAAGGTGTTCGACGATTCCAACTTCTCTCTGGTATGGAATATCGATAAGTTCCGTCCCAGTAATCTCGGTACCTGTGGTCAGCCCTATGCCATTCTCGATGGCGGCTGTTTCTTTGCCTCACGCATTAACGGTGGTGGCCCCTACGTCATTAATGATGTGGTTGATTATGAGTGGTCACTGAGAAATACCCAGTTTGGTGCCAAGTGGGAAGGCGTTTATGGTGATACCACCTTCTCACTGAATGCACTGCACTATCGTCAACAGCTGCCTTCTATCCATGCCCTGGGCGGACCGGGTAGTAATTTTGGATTGTTCGATATCCATTTCCCAGAGGTCAATCTTCTGGGCGGCTCAATCGATTACTACTCGATGGATCAGGATGCTGTCTGGCGTCTGGAAGCGGCCTATACCGAGGGTGAAGAGTTAGCCCGTGATACCGATGGTTATAAGAAGACCGACATGCTGCGTTATGTGATCGGCTTTGACAAAAACATCATTATTCCTGAGCTTGGTACCAGTAGTGCCTTCCTGCTATCCACTCAGCTGTTTGGTGAACATATTCTTGATCACGAAAGAGATATGCCCAACAAGAAGGATAACTGGATCGCCACGCTGTTATTCAAAGGTTTTTATATGAATAACCGCCTCAGTCCACAGATCATTATTGCCCATGATTTTGCAGCAGAAGCCACCGCAGTCGCTCCCAGTATTGACTATCTGATCAATGACCACTGGAAGGTTAATGCGGCCTTCAATATTAAAGAGGGCGGCAAGAAAACCTTCCCATGGTCTGTCGCGGGCGGTGCACCTGCAGGCGGTCAGACAGAACCTTTAGCGCGTTTCCTCAATGGCCCGATCGGTGTAGCCAATCAGGAAGACGAATTCCAGCTGTCCGTGCGTTACAGCTTCTAAACAAATATAACGATAAGAAGGTAAACCATTATGTTTAAGAAAACCTTTATCTCTCTGGCGCTGACGACGACTGTATCTGCGTCAGCAATGGCTGCGACGGAGCAGGATGTACAGAATGCATTTTATCCGTATAAAAATGGTGTCCCAACCTATCAGGGTTTAAGTGCCGGGATGACCATCAACCAGGCAAATGTTGATCAGTTTAAAGAGATTATTGATCCGGCGATGTATGACTTTATTAAAGCCGGTGATACCGAGATCAAAGTGGGAGAAACCACCTCATTCGATCTTAATAAAAGCTATGTCGACGCCACCCGCAAGTATATGAACGATGTCAAACTGGGCGATACGGTTGGTGAGATCAGTGGTTCGGTCGCGGGTCGTCCCTTCCCTCAGGAGCCCTCCATGGATGATCCGCGGGCGGGTGAAAAGCTGGCGTGGAACTTCAAATATGGTTACAACTGGGGTGATTCTGCTGCGATCTGGCCGTTTTACTGGACCTTCAAGGATATGAACAGCGGCAAGGCTGAGCGGACACTGAAGTTCAACTTTAACTTCTTGAACTTCACCCACCGTACTCAGCAGGCCCCGGTGCCGGCGATTACACCTAACCCTTCTAATCTGTTTCGCGCCACCTATCTTGAGGTGCTTGAACCGTTTGATGTGAAGAACACCCAGCTGCTGATTCAGCGGTTTGAAGATGATCTTAAGCGGGATAACGCCTATCTCTATCTGGGCTTCCAGCGTCGTGTACGTCGTCTTTCAACCGGGCAGGTAACCGATGCTTTCCTGGGCTCTGATATTATGATCGAAGACTTTGAGGGTTATAACGGTCGTATCTCCGATGCTAAGTGGAGCTATAAAGGCACCCGCAATATGTTGCTGCCGATGTATAACCACAATGATATGCCACTGGATACTGAGATTCCTAAGGATGACGACGGTTATCAGATGATCTCATATGGTGGTAAGGGTAACTGTTTCCCGAACGTTACCTATCAGCTGCGTAAGGTGTATCTGCTTGAAGGTGAGCCGTTGGATCCGAACCATCCGATCAGTAAACGTCAGCATTTCATTGATGCACAGACATTCACCATTCCGCGGACGGTAACATACGACAGGAATGGTGCAATCTGGAAGAGCTTCAGTATTGGCCAGGCGCATCCTGATCACCACCTGGCCCAGAACAAGGGCAGCGGTGTATCAATAGATGACTCCTTTACCATGATCGACATGCAGGCGCAGCACTGTACCACGGGGCAGTTTAAAGGGATTATCGATCCTGAGCTGACACCGGAAAGCAAGATGACGGTGCAAAATCTGCGGGCCTCCGGTAAGTAACTGTCACGACAACGTCGTGTCGCATAAGCGGGGTATCGGAGATACCCCGCTTATCATCAGTATGACCCCTCCATGCTGTTGTGGTTTAGCACTCCTTTGGCCACGGACGGTCTTTTTCTAACCGGGTTATGCTGATACCGGTACTTATTCACAGCATCTGCCAATAGCCACTACGCCACTCTTTCGTCTGTAGCGGATATGTCTGCAATATCTATGGTGGTAGAATGACTCTACTTATTATTTAAAAGGCTTTAGAGATGCTGCTGCATAATCGCAATATTATTCGTGTGGTGAAGGATGGCCAGGTGGCCAACTGCATTATCCTGAAAATGTGTTATGACTACGCGCTGGTTAAATATGAGGAGAAGGAGTACCGCATCCCCTATGCGGTGATCGATGAAGTGGTGGGGCATGAGTTACTGATGAGTAATGAGTAACAAGGGCTCATCGTTTGCGATGGCGACATATGGTTATCAACGTCTGCTGGTTATTATTCAGTGTGGCGTATCGGCCTTCAGGTCCCTTGTTCGGGGGATTCTCTCAACTTATTCCCGCTTTATACTCTGCTGTCTATCAGAGAGCATATCTCAAAAGATCATCCTGCCTTATTTAAGAGCTCAATCTAAGGTGCTATAGGCCGTTTTTCATTCCTTGGTTACAATTGGAGATTAAATCAAAGGCAGGCTAATAACCCCTGTTCTTGAATGCTCGATGCTGTATTCAACGTGGTAATTTGAATGAGAGCGGTCTATCTGTGTCAAAAAAGAAGCTAGATGGAATCGGTATTGGAAATCTGCTGGATAACATTCCGATTCCTGCCTTCATTATCAATACTCAACATGTGATTACCCATTGGAATGTCTCGCTGGAAATTGCTTCAGGACTGAGTAGTCGTGATGTGGTTGGTACTCGGGACCAGTGGCGACCCTTTTACAAGAGTAAGAGACCTACCATGGCAGACCTGATTGTCGCCGGGGTGAATATACCCGAGCTGGATCAGTTCTACGCAGCTAAATATCACCCATCAGACGTTCTTCAGGGCGCCTTTATGGCAGAGGATTTCTTTCCTGATATCGGTAAAGAGGGGGAGTGGTTATCCTTTACAGCCTCGCCTATCAAAGATGAAAATGGCATTATTATCGGCGCTATCGAAACGCTGGTGGTTATCACGGATCGTAAGAAAGCTGAATTTGAGTTAACCGAACGCGAGCAACGCTATCGTGAACTGAGCCAGGTTGATGATTTGACTCAGCTGTACAACGCCAGACATTTCTATCATGAGCTTGAGCATGAACTTGAGCGGTCTTGCCGCTATAAGCAACCTCTGTCGCTGTGCATGCTTGATCTGGATTTTTTTAAGGGAGTCAATGATCGCTTCGGGCACCCGTTTGGCGATCAGGTACTGCGAAAATTAGGTTTTTTAATTCAGTCACATCTGCGTTGCATCGATAGCGCGTATCGCTATGGTGGTGAGGAGTTCGCTATCATCATGCCGCAAGTGGAGATTTATGAAGCATTCACCGCAGTGGAGCGGCTTCGATTAGAACTTTCAGAGGTGGATTTCAGAACTGGTTCAGGACAGGTTATTAATGTCAGCCTGAGTGCAGGACTGGTGCAGGCGCAAGCGAGTGATAGCAAAGAGTCTCTGGTTGCCAAAGCGGATAAGGCGCTCTATCGGGCCAAGGGCGGGGGCCGTAATCGCACCTGTTTTTAACCCGCAATATCTGTTGCTGGTTGCGGCCGTTATCAGGGCACAAAGACATCATATAAAATCGCGTTACTCCACTCATTGATAAAGCGGCGTTGTTTCAGTTGATCCAGATAAACCATCAGTGCCGGGCCTAAGGGAATGGGCTTAAAGCGCAAGGGGTAGTCCCGTTGCAGACGGCTGTAGGTAAACGGCCCGTCAACACCCGGGTGCAGCGCGATCAGGCCACTCTTATCCGCAATGACTTGCTGCCCCTGCACCGATAACAGATAGCGGAGAAATGATTGAGCGTTTTGCGCATGGCGCGCCTGACGGGTTATAAAAGCGACACGGCTCATGACCAGGGTATAGTCCTCTGGAAAAATAATACCGATGGTCGGGGCTGTCCGGGCATACTTTATTGCGTACGATCCCAACACGTTATAGCCAAACACCAGTTTCCCCGATTCGACCTCTTCGATTATGTTGCTGCTGCAACAATGTAAGTTAGCGACCACGCGACCTAAGTTTTCTTTCAAGCGGCTGCTGATACTGGAGTTTATTTCATCCTGCGAGGCAAACAGATAGCCAACACCAGACACCCTAATGTCATAGGTGCCGATACGGTTCATGAAAAAATCGTTGCTATTACGAATTGCCAGTGCCAGTTTTTCATGGGTATTCGGCAGAGGTTTACCTTGAAAAGCCGGTTTGTTATAGACCATTACCACCGGCTCATAGGTGAAACCAAAAGCTTCATTTCGCCAGTTCGCCCAGCCCGGGAGAGCTTCTGTTACCGGGTCAGTAAATGGCTGTGCATAGCCATCGTTCACCAGTTTGATTTGCAGATCCATGGCTGAGCTGATCACCAGATCCGGTAACTGATCTTCGGGTAACCGTTGTATTGCATGGAACAGCTCGTTGGTTTGAAACTCCTGATAGTGGATATTGAGCTCCGGCGAGGCTTTTTTGAAGGCATCAATGATCGGCTGCATCGCGTTGGTATCAGTGGCACTGAAAATAATCAGTGAGGATGACGGATCCGTGGTTTGTGCAGCGTTAGCCATCATGGTAAAGGTGCTCAGGGCGATAATCAGGGTAAGCTGTTGCAATAAAAATTTCATAGGCGAGCACCGGGTATGCGGATCACAACCCGCAGCCCACCGGATGGACTGCGATCAAGTTTAAGGCTGCCCTGGTGTGCCTGAATAACGGTTTCGACAATTGCCAGGCCAAGACCTGAGCCGGAGGCATCAGCGCTCAGGCGAGAAAAACGTTGCACTGCCTGGCGGCGCTGATGGGCGGGGATGCCAGGGCCGCTGTCATCAATAATTATCTCAAGCATATTGGCGTCGCCAGGGCGCAGGATAATATCAATCTGATTGTTCTCCGGACCATAGCGCACCGCATTTTCGAGCAGGTTTTTTAGTGCTTCTTTGAGGCTGACTTTATCACCCGGAATGCGGATGTTATCGGCCTCGGCGGTGTAAGAAAAATCGATTTGCGTATGCGCATGGTCTCTGACAATCTCCGTTAACAACTCTTCGACCAGCGGGTTTACCGCAATCGACTGAGGCTCCATGCTGTCACTCCTGTGCGTTACCAGTGCATGTGCCAGTAGTTGATTGGTCAGGCGTGTCAGTTTTTTATGTTGTTGGCGAATGTTGACCAGTCTGCTGCGGATGTCGTCAATATCCGAAGCCTGCAGAGTAACATCCAGTTGTCCCTGTATGCCGCCTAAACTGCTGCGTATCTGGTGAGAGGCATCGGCAATAAATACTTTCATCGTTTGCAGATTGTTCAGCAGCTGTTGCTGATAGTTATTGATCGCATCAATCAGTGGAGTTACCTCTCTGATTGCCGGCGTTTTTAACGGACGGCGGTCGTTCGGAGAACGGCTTTTCAGGTTTTCAGAGATGATGCTCAACGGCTGTAAAGCACGCCTGACGCCCAGCCATACCATCAATAAGGTTAACAACAAAATGCCGGACAGCGTTGCAAGGGAGCTGAAAAAAATCTCATCAGACAGTTCGTGCCGGGCATTTTTTGTTTGTCCCAGTTTAATCACCACCCAGCCATTGGCGGTTGGTGCGATCAACCGTTTGCTCTGGATCACCCAGCTAACGGCTTCGCCTTTGTATGTTGCGGTATAAAAAATGGGCTCACTGTTGGGATGATAATTTGTCGGGGAGGGGGTCTTAGTGTAGCCGGTCAGATGCTGCCCCCGGTGGTCAATCACTTCGTAGTAGACTTTGTCATCGGGTGCTAATTCCAGCATCGATAGCGCGGCATACGGCAGATCAAGATCGATCTGAGAGTCCTGAACAGAGATCCGTTCAATAATGGATAAACTGGCGCTGTTAAGGAGTCGGTTGTAGGAAAGGTCCGCCGCCCGTCTGGCGTAATCCCATACCCCTGCGCTCAGAATCAGAAATACAATCAGCATCAATAGCCCGGTGCGGGTAATGAGCTGCTGCTGCAGGGAGTAAACTGTCTTAGTCATCGATGTGACCCAGGTATCCAAGGCCGCGGATGGTTTTGATGTGCAGTGAAGAGTCAGAGAGTTTCTTTCTCAGGCGGGTCAGTGTTTGCTCGATTGCGTTGGGCGTATTGGCTTCATCAAAGGTATACAACTTATTGGCAATGTCCTCTTTGGTTAATACGCGATCAAGATTTTTCAAAAACAGTTCGAGCAGTTGTAGCTCCCTGAGGCGCAGTTCAATGGGCTGATCATTAACGGTGATCTCCTGCCTGGCCATATCAAAAACCAGGTTGCCGCAAACCATGGTGTTGCTGGCAGCTCCCCGTTCGCGCCGTAGCAATGCCCGGCAGCGTGCTGCCAGCTCACGGAAATCGACCGGCTTGACCAGATAGTCATCGGCCCCCAGATCAAGGGCACTGACCCGGTCATCAATCTCAGCGCGGGCCGTGAGAATCAGGACTGGAATTGTTTTACCCTTTTGCCGCAACGACTGTAATAGCTGATAGCCACTGCGGCCGGGCAGGTTGATATCCAGTATCAGCATATCAAAGTCATCCCATGAGAGGGTGCGTTCCGCCATCTCGACCGAAACGGTCCAGTCCAGTGGGTGACCTATCTGGCGGAAATATTCCTGAGTTGCATCGGCCAGCGCTTCATTATCTTCTATAAGGAGTATGCGCATTACGCTGAGATTCTCCGTCGGGAATTAAGCATCAGGGAACCTCTTTTGTCGCTTTTTCAGCCCGTGTCAGACTGTTGTCAGTTAACAAGACTATATTTTAAAGGCGTTAAAGTGCGCTGTTAAAAACAAACAACAAAAAAACACTGGAGAGTCCCATGAAGTCCAAGCTTCGTATACTAGCACTGGCTGCTGGTTTGGCAACTGCAATGCACGCTGCTGCATATGAACCTTCTAAACCTGAATGTATCGCACCGGCAAAGCCCGGTGGTGGTTTTGATTTAACCTGTCGTATCGTTTCCAATGGCTTTAAAAATGCCGATCTGCTGAGCACTCCGATGGCAGTGACCTTTATGCCAGGCGGTGTTGGTGCCGTGGCGTATAACTATATCAATGCGAATCGTCGTGATGATGGTAATGCGTTGGTGGCATTCAGCTCTGGCTCGTTGTTGAACATCGCTCAGGGTAAGTTTGGTAAAGACCTGGATGAAAACGATGCTCGCTGGGTGGGTGCGGCTGGTGTCGATTACGGTGCCGTTATTGTCAGTGCGGATGCTCCCTGGAATACTCTGGCTGAGCTGGTCGCTGCCGTCAAAGCTGACCCGACTAAGTATGTTCTGGGCGCTGGTGGTGGTGTCGGTAGCCAGGACTGGATGAAAGCTGCGATTCTGATGAAGTCATCCGGTGTTGATCCAAAAACGATGCGCTATGTTCCTTATGAAGGTGGCGGTGAAGCGATTGCTGCGCTGATGGGCGACCATATTCAGATCTATCCGGGTGATGTCGGCGAGATGGTGGGGCAACTGGAAGCCGGTAAGCTGAAAATGTTAGCGGTGATGGCGCCTGAACGTCTGGAAGGTGAGTTTGCTGATATTCCGACGGCTAAAGAGCAGGGCTTTGATGCCGAGTGGACAATTCTGCGCGGCTATTATCTGGGGCCGGATGTCTCTGATGAAGCCTACAACTACTGGGCGGGGCAGTTTGATAAGGCGTATGCCAATGACGCTTTCCTGAGCACTGTGAATGAGAAAGGGCTGATCCCTTTCAAAATGTCAGGTGAAAAGTTCGATTCATACGTTAAGAGCCGGGTGGGCTATATGCGTGATCTGGCGAAAGAAGCTGGCTTAATTAAGTGAGATTGGCAATGTATGACCGTATTCTTGCGGGTATATTGCTGGTGCTGTCCGGACTGATCGTCTGGTCAGCACTTCAGTTTGACGTACCCTTTCAGTATGAACCTCTGGGGCCAAAAGCCTTTCCGATTATTCTGAGTATTCTGCTCTCAATTGTTTCCGTCTGGTTAATCATTAAGCCTGATGCCAACAACTGGCACCCGACCGCCGACATTATGAAAAAGTTGTTCGCCGGTCTGGTGCTGATGGTTGTTTATGCTGCGCTATTTAAAGGGGCCGGGTTCATTCTTGCCACCTTTATTGTGGGTGGCGCTTTTAGCTGGCTGTTTGGTGAGACACCCAAACGTGCCGCTCTATTTGCTCTGGTGATGAGTGTGATCAGCTATTTTCTGCTGACCTCGCTGTTACAGCTTAATGTTCCTTCTGGTACCTGGTGGGCCGGCGTTTTCTAGGGGTAGACCTATGGATGTTTTCAATCATCTGGCAACCGGGTTTGGGGTTGCTTTTCTCCCGCTGAATCTTTTGTTGGTTTTGCTGGGATGTTTTATTGGTACGCTGATTGGTTCCCTGCCGGGAATCGGACCGATTAATGGGGTGGCCATTCTGTTACCGCTGGCGTATGCCCTGGGTTTGCCGCCTGAGTCTGCGTTGATTCTGCTGGCAGGCGTTTATTATGGCGCGGAATATGGTGGCCGTATCTCCAGTATTCTGCTTAATGTTCCCGGTGACGCCGGGGCGATCATGACAACCCTTGACGGTTACCCCCTGTCGCGCAAAGGGGAAGGGGGACGCGCACTGGCGCTGTCAGCTATCAGCTCTTTTACCGGCAGTATGGGGGCGCTGTTACTGATGGTGGTTTGTGCTCCGGTACTGAGTCAGTTTGCGGTTAAATTCGGGCCATCGGAATATGTCTGGCTGATGATATTTGCCTTTACCTGTCTGGCCACCATGGTCGGCTCCCGTCCGGTTAAAACGCTGGTGGGTGTGTTGATCGGCCTGGTGTTGGCAACCGTTGGGGTCGACTCCGGCAGCGGTGTGTTACGTTTCACGATGGGCATCCCGAACTTCTTTGATGGTGTCGACTTTCTGGTTGTTGTGATCGGGATGTTTGCCATCAGTGAGATTTTTGTGCTGCTTGAATCCTGGGCGCGTAATGATCTGGGTGTCAGTCCGCTGGGTAAAAGTTTCGTCACCGTGGCCGATCTGCTGGCGGTAAAGTGGGTGGTGTTCCGTTCCACTATCATGGGATTCCTGATCGGTGTGTTGCCGGGTACGGGGGCGTCGATTGCCAGTGCGGTAGCCTATGGTACAGAGAAACGTTTTGCTGAAGATGAAAACGAGCACTTTGGGGAAGGTGATATTCGCGGCCTGGCCGCGCCGGAAGCCGCCAACAATGCATCTGCGGTGGGAGCGATGGTGCCTATGCTGACACTGGGTATTCCGGGGAGTGGTACCACCGCGATTTTACTCGGTGCCCTGATGATGTTTAACATCACCCCGGGACCTCTGTTGTTTGAACAGCGCCCTGATATTGCCTGGGGGCTGATCGCCTCAATGTTTGTCGGGAATATCGCGCTGTTGGTGATGAACCTGCCGATGATCGGAATATTTGTTCGTTTACTGTCAATCCGCCAGGCATATCTGGTGCCTGTGATCGCGATGCTGACCTTTGTCGGTATCTATTCGATTCATGGGGACAGTTTTGACCTGTTCTTTATGGTGCTGCTGGGAGTGGTTGGCTTTCTGCTGCGTAAGCTCCATTTCTCGCTTGCTCCGGTTATTCTGGGGCTGGTATTAGGCGAAGTTCTGGAGGTTAATCTGAGGCGAGCGCTGTCTATCTCGGGTGGTGACTGGTCAATCCTGCTCGATGGTCCGATAACCTATGTGATGGCCGCAGCCACCGTTGTTGCAGTGATCGCCCCCAGCCTGATGCGTTCAATCAAGATGCGTAAACTGCTGGCAAAAGCGAATGAGGTTGAGGATTGATTCTGACCCCGGTGTAGCAGGTGGTTCTTAGGTATTGTTGTCACTTTCGGGGGAGGCTTTTGCCCCCCCTTTTTTTGGACATAATCAACATGTTGCTAGTTGTTCGAACGATGATCTTCGGGACTCTGGGCGGGTTGCTCGCCTATTGGCTCGGTTTGCCGTCGGCCTGGCTAATTGGCGCATTGCTGGCGGTGGTGCTGGCAGGCGTGAGTGGCATTCAGGTGGCGATGCCTGCCGCAACATCCTCGCTGATCACGCTGTTTCTGGGTATCTCGGTGGCGCTCAATATCGAAACTGGGCTGGTAGACCAGTTGCTGCACTGGGCTGGTTCGATTGTACTGATGTGCCTGATGCTGGCTTCGCTGTTATGGGTATTATATCGGTACTACCTGTCCAGGGGGGGCTGGAACAGGGACGAGGCGTTATTCTGCTCAGTACCGGGCAATCTGGCGATTATGCTGAGTATGGCCGCAGAAGTGAATGCTAATGTGCGTCGTATTTCGCTGATACACAGTGTACGCTTATTATTTCTGGTGTTCTGCATACCCCTTTTTTTGCCTGTCGCCGAACGCAGAGTCTCGTTACAGGGATTTCATATTGAACACCCTGAACGAATGTTCGTTACCATCGCTTTGGCAGCCGTTATTGGCTGGATTCTGAAGCGCGTTAAACTCCCTGCACCGATGCTGGTGGGTGGGATTCTGGCCACCCTGCTGTTGAAGCAGGGGCTGGATTGGAACTGGCGCTTTCCCGATATGATTCTGGTTGCCCTATTGGTGTTTCTTGGTTGCGCCATCGGTTCACGCTTTAACAATATCGATATTCAGGAGTCAATTGCAGAGATCAGGGCGGCGGCCGGCGGTTTGATGATTACCCTGATTATATCAGGCGTTTTCGCAACAGTTTTACACTACGTTGCTGCCGTTCCCTGGACCCAGGCGATGCTAGCCTATGCGCCCGGCGGAATGGAAGTGATGATCGCTATTGCAATGAATCAGGATGTTGATGCGCTGTTTGTTGCCTCCCATCAGATGTTCAGAATGCTGATCATGAGTATGACGATACCACTGCTGATGATGCTTATCAGACGAAAAGCATGACAATAAAGCATTAGAAAAGCGCTTTGATTGGAAGAGGTCTTAGCAGGCGGTAGATGATTGCCGTTGTGGCAATGTCAGGAATGGCCTCCCCGAAGGGACTCGAACCCCTATCTAAGCCTTAGGAGGGCCCTATTCTATCCGGTTGAACTACGGGGAGGCAGTGGCAGGGATTCTACTTGTTCTGGCGCCTGAGGTCACGGGTAAATCAAAAAAAATCAGGCTTTTCCCAGACTGTTCTGGGCAGCGTAGTTACCTTTTCCGCCGCTTTGATTGTAAAGGGTATTTTTCTGGTTCTGGCCTCTGATGATGCTCATCAGTTGTTCCAGGTTGCGGCTGTTGCGGCTGATGATAATCTCATTGCGCTTATTCTTATCATTGACCTGATGCAGTGCCTGCTCCAGTTCTGTCCAGCATGAGCGGAATGACGTTGATTCAGTACTGTTTAGCTGTGCCTGATAGCTTTGCAGACCCTCTTTGTCCGGGGTTATACCGGCAGCGACAAAGAGTTGATTGCGGGTCTGGTTGTTTTCTTCCAGTTGTTGAAGAATATCGGTTTTCTTTTCTACCAGTTCCTGTAGCTGCTCGATGTTGCGCTGCTGAAGCGCCTGGTACTCTGCATCAAGCAATTCACACAGTGCTGTAAGAAAAGTAATGCCCTGAGTTGTCAGGGCATTAATTTGATCGAGTGGTGGCTGTGCGCTCAACGGTATCAATCCAGCATGCTTTCGATCTGGAACAAACCGCGAGCGGTACTTTCATAGTTGATCTGATAACTGCCGTCATCTATTGCAGCTTTCAGCTCGGCAACTTTCTGCTCATTGACAGAAATGCCCTCTTCAACGACCTGTCCGGCACTTTTCTGTACTGCCTGTGCCGCATCGCTCAGGCTGACTCCTGCTGAGACTGGTGTCTCTGTAGCAGTAGTCTGCTGAGATTTACTCTCGGCTGCAGGCTGATCATTTACCTTGGCACGAGAGTTAGCCGCCTGTGAAGAAGACGTTAAACCCGTGATATCAATAACCATTTTCTGGTCCTCATGCTGTTCTGAATACAGCTATCGGCGTGCTGGTGGAAAACTTTAATGCTATTTGTAAATTAATGAGCCCAGTATAGCAGCTCAAATATCGGCCTGCGAGGGTTGCTATTGACCATTGACTGAAACGACCCCCTGACTCTTTACATATCCGTAGACCTGTTTGCCTGAACGGCTGTTGATTACACTGATCTGCTCTCCCAGAGAACCATCCTGTTCGGCGGTACCGGTCATGCGGACGGTCATAGCCCCTTTTCGGGCTTCGATATAGACAAGATCTCCTTTTCGGATCAGTAATCTTTTTTCAACCAGCGTCGGTGAGATGATCTGGTTAGAGGCAAGCGACCGCTTGACCTCTCTGCCGATCAGCTCTCCGGGGTTAGTAAAGTAGGCTGACGACAGACTTTTGGTATCATACTCTTTCAGATAGATATCAGAATCACCCAAAATGGTGCCTTTACTCAGTGCCCGGCTGGAGACCACAACAGGTTGCCACTGTTCAATGGTGGCAGAGATAAAAATAGTCCACACAGGTTGATTACAGATCGCTTTGGCCGTGATTCGGGTTGCCCTGCCAGGTGCATGAATAAAGGATATCGGGCCATTGCAACGGCGTTTATCCAGGGTGGGTGCCAGGGGAGATACTCTGACGACGGTGCGCGCCATGGGGGCTGTTTTCTGGTACTGTTGCTCCAGGAATTGCTGTGCTTTCTGGCTAATCGAGTCTGTTTCAGCGGCCAGAGTGCTCTTTACTGGCACGGCTAACATAGCTATAAGTGTGATTATTGTGGAGAATATGTTTTTTTTCACGCTTGATCCGGAAGTTCGCATTGCTACTCATCAATAATGTTGGCAATGTTCAGGTAACGCATAGTACAGAGAGCATCATGTCAGGTATAAACAGTACTGTAAACCAACGTACCAATATGGCGGGACAGAACCGCCTGGAACTGCTTTTGTTTGGGCTTAATGATGACCAGGAATATGGTATCAATGTCTTCAAAGTCCGGGAAGTTCTGACCTGTCCTGAATTGACAGGTATTCCAAAGCAGACCACTGCTCTTAAAGGCCTGGCCCATATCCGTGGGGAAACGATTCCGGTGATTGATCTTTCCCAGGCAATTGGCGGCGGGCCCATCCCCGCAGAGGATCGGTTGAACTGTTTTCTGATCGTATCAGAGTATAACCGCCGGGTTCTGGCGTTTTTGGTGCGCAATGTTGATCGTATTCTGCCCGCTAAATGGGATCAGGTCAGTCCTCCACCTATTGAAACCAATGAGAAGAACTATCTGACCGCCGTTGTCCAGCATGAAGGGGGGCTGATAGAGATTCTTGATGTCGAACAGGTGCTGGCTGATCTTATTCCGGTGAGTACTGATGTAAAGACAACTAAAGTCACTGAGAACTTCAAGAAGAATGCTGCGCAATACCATATTCTGGTTGTCGATGATTCCAGTGTTGCCCGGACTCAGGTAAAGAAAGCGCTGGAAAACCTGAATATAAAGGTGACCACGGCGAACGATGGTAAAGCGGCCCTTGATATGCTGACAGAGATGGCGGACAAAGATCAGCGGATGACCGATATGTTTCTGATGGTGATTTCCGATATCGAAATGCCTCAGATGGATGGCTATACTCTGGTGAAGAAAATTCGTGAGGATGTTCGTCTGAAGCCTTTATACGTGATGTTACACAGTTCACTGAGTGGTCGCTTCAATCTGGCGATGGTGAAGCGTGTCGGGGCTGATGCCTTTATTGGCAAGTTTAATCCGGATGAGTTGGCTGAGGCGGTGATTCAGCGAATAGAGTCAGTAGAGGGGTGATTAATACAATACGTAAGAGGATGGTGTTCTGAACGGCCAGAAAATAAGGATTACTCAACAGGAGTTTGATCAGTTTTGCCAGTTTCTTGAACAGGCATGCGGCATACTACTGGCAAAACACAAGCAATACCTGGTGGAGAGTCGCTTAAGTAAAATTCTTATTGATGGACAGTTTGATTCACTGGGTCAGCTTGTGTTGACTCTGGAGCGTCCAGGGAACAGTCTTCTGAAAGAGCAGGTCATCAATGCGATGACGACCAATGAGACGCTCTGGTTTCGCGATATTCATCCCTATGAAATATTAAAAGATAAGCTGCTACCTGAGCTGGCCGAAAAGCAGGCGGGCACTCAGCGGCTTAAGGTCTGGTCAGCCGCCTGTTCTACCGGACAGGAACCCTACTCCATCAGTATGATTATTGATGAGTTTAAGGATCAGAACCCTGCAGCGTTCAGACTGGGTGAGGAGATTATTGCTACTGATATCAGCACCCGGGTATTGGAGCAGGCACGCCTGGCTGAATATGAGATGCTGGCGCTGGGAAGGGGGCTGTCGCAGGATCGACTGAAAAAGTTCTTCGTACCGGGAAAACATGATGGCTGGTCTCTGTTACCGAAGATTAAAAAACGGGTGACTTTCAGAGAGATGAACCTGCTTGGCGCCTATACAGGTATTGGTCCCTGCGATATTGTTTTTTGCCGTAATGTCCTGATCTATTTTTCGTCTGAGCGTAAGCGCGAAATTCTGACGAAAATCCATAAAACACTCAAACCTGGTGGTTATCTGCTTCTGGGTGCATCCGAGTCTATTGGTGAGCTGAATAATCTGTTTGAAATGGTTCATTGTCGCCCGGGTATCATCTATAAAGCTAAATAACGCGCCTTGAGCGCGTTTTTTAGTTATCTGGCACTCGTCGTTAGAGCGTCACAAAGCGCGTGTCTTACTCGTTCCTCGCAAAAACCTTCTTTGCAACTGTTGGAAAGATCGTTAAAACAGACAACACTCTGTAAGCACGCTGTCGTGTCTGTGTCCATCAGACCTGGATGGAAATTCCATTTTTAGCCATGCCCCTTCATTGCCGCTCTCCGTTTTACTTTGCCGCTTTGCCGCTATTTCCCGGATAAGTGTTGCCGCATCGCTATATGAAAAACATTAAGGTTATGTTTTAAAAGGGTTTGTTGGTGTTGGTATCGCTCTTGCATTGTTGGGTATGAAGATCTGAAACCGGACACTTTGAGGAAAATCGATGGCAATCAGCTTTGACAAAGCGCTGGGAATTCATGAACAGGCGGTGGGCCTGCGAATTCAGCGTGCTGAAATTCTGGCAAATAATATCGCTAACGGCGATACGCCAAATTACAAAGCCCGGGATATCGATTTTAAAAGTATTCTGCAGGGTGTTCAGGAGGGGCAGCAGCCATTGCCAATGGCCCGTACCCATGCCGGACACAACCAGGGATTAATCGACTCTGACTTTGCTGCGGAGTTGATGTACCGGATTCCCAGTCAGCCGAGTATCGATGGTAATACGGTGGATGTTCAGGAAGAGATGGCTCGCTATAGCAAAAATGCGGTTGATTATCAGGCTTCATTTCAGTTTCTGAATAAAAAGTTCAAAGGTCTTAGTAATGCGATTAGGGGTGAATAACCATGTCTCTGGGTAATGTTTTTGATATTGCTGGATCTGCTATGAGTGCACAGACGGTGCGGCTCAATACCACCGCCAGTAATATGGCTAATGCTGAGAGTGTCAGCAGCAGTGCCGGTGAAACCTATCGCGCCCGTAAGCCGGTGTTTGAGCTGAAACAAACCGATAATCTGCAGCCGGGCGGAATACCCATGGGAACGCAGGCGGGTCAGGGGGTTTCAATCTCAGGGATCGTTGAAAGTGATGCCCCGCTGCGTCAGGAGTATAACCCGGATCACCCGATGGCGGATGAGAATGGTTATGTCTACTACCCGAATGTGAATGTTGTAGAAGAGATGGCGGATATGATCTCGGCGTCACGCTCTTTTCAGATAAATGCTGAGATCATGAATACGGCAAAACAGATGATGCAGAAGGCTCTGACGCTGGGCCAGTAAGCCCCGGCGATGTGATGAAAGCCTGATGTGAGGTATATGTTATGAGTGTTAACGACGTTTCGGGAACGCAATCGATCTACGACAAGATCAATGCGCAGAATCAGAGTAATTCCACATCGGCACAAGGCAGTGGCAACGCTGACAGTGAGATGTTTATGAAGCTGATGATTGCACAGTTGCAAAATCAGGACCCTACCAGCCCTGCTGAAACCAGCGAGTTTATGCAGCAGATCGCCAGTATGAGTACGGTGGAGAATATTGCCAAGCTGAATACGACCATGGAAAACATGTCGGCTTCACTGCTCTCAAGTCAGGCTGCTCTGCAGGCGTCTTCACTGATTGGTCAGGATGTATATGCCAAGACCGATGTGGCACAGGTAGGTGAATCAGGTGAGATCAGAGGGGTGGTTGAACTGCCTGTGAGCACCGAGAACCTGCGGGTTTCTATCTATGACAGCGCTAATAATCTTATTGATGAAGTTGAGATGGGCAGTCAGGGGAGTGGAGACCACTATTTTGTGTGGAATGCCGGTGATCGTCCTCCAGGGGAGTATCGGGTTGTCGCTGAAGCGCAGGTTGATGGTAATTATAAAACGGCTAGCAGCTTTATTGCTTATAACGTCAATAGCGTCACGCTGGGGCAAAATGGTATCGGTATGAAGGTAAATACCGATGCTGGCTCGGTCGACTTCAGTGATGTCAAACGAATTGGGTAAATCGGAGAAGAATCATGGCGGGTTTTAATACTGCGATAACAGGGCTTAAGGCGGCAACAACGAATCTGGATGTAACCGGTAATAACATCGCGAACTCCAGTACCATTGGTTTTAAAGCCTCGCGTACAGAGTTTGGTGATATTTATGCAACCGCGGTTGTTGGCGCCGGTTCCAGTAATGTCGCCGGTTCCGGTGTTACCGTAACGGATATTGCACAAAACTTTCAGGCGGGTACCACTGAGTTTACCAACAATAACCTGGATCTGGCGATTAATGGCTCCGGTTTCTTCCAGCTGGATGATGGGCAGGGCGGTGTGACCTACACACGTGCTGGCGCATTTGAGCTGAATAAAGATGGTTTTGTTGTCTCTAAGTCGGGTAAATATCTGCAGGGCTACGGTCTGGATTCACAGGGTAACCGTCTGCCTATCGGAAACCTGGCGGTTGACCAGAAGGAAAGTCCTCCCCAGGCAACTAACAATATTGGTTTGTCGTTTAACATCAATGATGCAGCGGACCCAACGCTGTTAAGTACGCCTTATGATAAGGATGTGCCTTCTTCGTTCACCTACAGTACGACAGTGCGAACCTTTGACAGCCTGGGTAATGAAAACACGGTTAAATACAATATTGT
This sequence comes from Amphritea pacifica, assembly GCF_016924145.1. GTDB lineage: Bacteria > Pseudomonadota > Gammaproteobacteria > Pseudomonadales > Balneatricaceae > Amphritea > Amphritea pacifica. The sequence goes on from NZ_JAFFZO010000002.1 coordinate 32,746, forward strand.
TGAGCAGCGTCCGGTTCGTGATGTTTACACGGTTTCTGCAACTGTGCCTACTAACTTAACGATCAGCGGAGTTAACGTTAGTTTTGATGCTGCCGGTACTCCTGATCCGGTTGCTCTGGATACCCTGAAAAGTACGGATAAGCGTATAGATACAACTACCCTTGCTTATAATGCTGCAGATGGAACTATCAGTTTTGAGACCTATGCTAAATACAGCAGCTATGGTGATATGCTGATCAATGACGCTGGCGGTGCTGATATTACACCTGAGCCGACTGAGCGTGACGCAAACGAGAACTACGCCTATACCTTAGCGGTGCCTGCGGCTGATACAACTCTGACAATTGGTGGTGTTCCGATTGAAATTGCTACCAGTCCGACGGTGCCAACACTAAATGATATAGCTGATCAGATCCGTGCAAGAGAGACCGATATTAAAGACCGAAACCCCAATGTTGAGTCAGTGACGGTTGTGGATGAAGCGGGGTCGTTCAGGCTGGATATCCGTTTTAAAGCGGACTACGGCAACATCGGCTCAGAATTCAGTGTGTCAGAGACCGGTGGAACTGTTTTGACCGCGATTCCAGAGCGTACCTATGAAGGCGATAACAGTTATCGTGGGCAGTATCAGATGTTCGCCTACCTTAATGGTACTGAACTGCTGGATATCGGTAAAAGTGTCGATCCGGGTGAGTCAGGTTTTGCAATTAAACCGCAGGATACCCTGAGTGAAGTGGGTTCTGTGATGCTGGGCTTCGATCCCACTACCGGTTTCCTGAACAGTGTCAACGGAACGACCTTTTCCCGCGGCGCCACCGCGCCTCAGTTAACCATTAAGGGTGCTGATCCGGCGAATACGGAGACTCTGATCAATCTGGATCTGTCCAATAGTACACAGTTTGCGTCCGCATCAATTGTTAAAGCCTCTTCTCAGGATGGCTACACCAAAGGTGACCTGATCGGGGTGAGCTTTGCTGAAACGGGTGAGATGGTTGCTGCTTTCTCCAATGGCCAGAAGCAGAACCTCGGTGTAGTAGCGTTCGCAACCTTTGAAAACCAGTCAGGCCTGCAGCCAGCGGGTGATACCGAATGGGGTGCAACACTGACTTCGGGTAATGCGGTGCTTAACCCACCGGGAACCGGTTTGAACGGTAGCCTGCGTTCTGCCGCGCTGGAACAATCCAACGTTGATCTGTCGACAGAATTGGTAAGGTTGATCGAGGCGCAGCGTAACTTCCAGGCAAACTCGAAAACACTGGAAACCCTGAATACGGTGACTCAGGCAATTCTGCAGATCTGATTTTGGTTTGATACATTATTTTAAAAGGCGACTTCGGTCGCCTTTTTTGTGTCTTTGATAAAGGTTGGCACAGCCATTGCATTTTACAGGGTAGTGAATTTTTAACCCTAAAGCGGCAATGTCTGACCGGTTCAGGGTGCGAACGGCAAACGGGGAATCCAATGGATAAAGTGTTGTATCTGGCTATGAGTGGGGCGCGGGAGAATATGCGTTCACAACAGGCCCATGCGAACAACCTTGCGAATGCGACCACAACCGGTTTTAAAGCTGACTTTGCCCAGGCCCGGGCGATGCAGGTTGAGGGGGATGGTTTTGCCTCACGGGTGTATGCCATGGCTGAACGCCCCGGAACCGATATGTCCAGTGGCACCATGATGCAGACGGGCCGCTCGATGGATGTTGCCATTGATGGTGAAGGCTGGATGGCAGTTATCGATGCCAATGGTAATGAAGCATACACCCGGCAGGGCGAGCTGCAGGTCAACCAGTTTAATCAACTGGTGACCCGCTCAGGTGACCGGGTGATGGGTAATGGCGGAATTCCCATCACCCTGCCGCCGTTTGAGAAGCTCGATATTGGTGGTGATGGCACCATTACCATCAAGCCCGCTGGCGAAGCGGCGACCGAGCTGGCTATTCTGGATCGTATTAAGCTGGTTAAAGCGGAGCCGGGACAGCTGTTTAAGGGAGTCGATGGCATGATGCATAGCGGCAACAATCAGCCGCTGTTGCCGGCCAATGATGTCAAAGTGCGTTCCGGTTTCCTTGAATCGAGCAATGTGAATTCAATTTCCGAGCTGACATCGGTGATCGATCTGGCCCGTCAGTTTGAGATGCATGTGAAGATGATGAAGACCGCAGAAGAGAACTCCTCTGCAGCGGCTCGTATCTTGTCACTGCAGTAATAGAATTATGATGAATAACACAGGTGGAGAATAAGTATGCATGGTGCCCTATTTGTTGCTAAAACGGGTCTGAGTGCGCAGGACACCTCGCTGAAGGTCATTTCCAACAACCTGGCAAACGTCAGTACCGTTGGATTTAAAAAGGATCGTGCGATCTTTGAAGATCTGATGTATCAGATTCAGCGTCAGCCCGGAGCGCAGACTGCGGAAGCATCGCAACTGCCTTCGGGTTTGCAACTGGGCTCTGGGGTACGGGTTGCCGGAACGCAGAAACTGTTTCAGGAGGGGGAGCTACAGACCACTGGCGAATCGTTTGATATCTCCATAGAGGGACGGGGCTTCTGGCAGGTTACCCTGCCGAATGGTGATACCGGTTATACCCGTCACGGGCAGTTTCAGTTGAATGCTGACAATGAGATTGTCAACTCAGAAGGCTATCTGCTTGATCCGGGTTTAACGCTACCCACTGGGGTGCAGTCGATGACGGTGAGCGTCGATGGCATCGTTAGTGTGGTTGTTCAGGGTAATGTTAACCCGCAGCAGATTGGTCAGCTTCAGTTGGCCGATTTTGCTAACCCTCAGGGGCTGCAAGCCTATGGTCAGAACCTTTATCTGGAGACCGCCGCCAGTGGCAACGCAGTGTTGTCTAACCCCGGAGAGGGAGGCACCGGGCAGCTGCGACAGGGGATGCTGGAAGGCTCTAATGTTAACGCTGTGGAAGAGCTGGTGAATATGATAACCACCCAGCGTGCTTATGAGATGAATTCTAAAGTGATCTCAACCGCAGATCAGATGCTGTCCTACGTGACGCAGAATCTGTAAGTCTGAGTTGAGGAGGTAACCGATGAAACAGCTGCCATTGATATTTGCCACTACTCTGATGTTGGGAGGTTGCGTCAGCGCTCCACCAAAACCGGACAATCCGCATTTTGCCCCGGTCCGCCCCCCCGCAATGCAGGCCCCGAGAGAGGTGACCGGTTCAATCTTTAATGCAGCAACCAGTAACAGCCTTTATAGCGATGGCCGGGCGCATCGGGTAGGCGATATTATCACCGTTGTGCTGCAGGAGAGTACCTCCTCTTCGAAAAGCAATAAAACCACGGTGGATAAGTCAAATTCACAGACGCTGGGATCTCCGACGGTTTTGGGAATACAGCCTACGGTGTTCGGTAAGCCTCTGAGTGTGAGTAGCGGTGATTCCTCCACAGCGTTCGATGGTGAGGGTAAATCCGATATGAGTAACAGCCTGGACGGCAATATCACGGTGACTGTGCATGAAGTAATGCCTAATGGGTTGATGGTGGTTAAAGGTGAGAAGTGGCTGACTCTGAATCAGGGCGACGAGTATATCCGTGTCAGCGGTATGATCCGGCCTCAGGATATCTCTACCAGCAATACGGTGTACTCAACTCAGCTCGCCGATGCCCGGATCACCTACAGTGGTTCTGGTGCCCTGAACGACTCTAACTCTATGGGTTGGTTGTCGAAGTTCTTTATTGGCCCGTTGTGGCCGTTCTGAGCAGATGAAGCGGAGAAAAATGATGAAACGTTTCTGGTTACTAGCTTTAACAGCAGTGCTGTTCAGTAACGCAGTATTTGCCGAAAGGATCAAAGATCTGACCTCGGTTGCCGGGGTGCGTAGCAACCAACTGGTGGGGTATGGTCTGGTGGTGGGACTGGATGGCACCGGCGATAAAACCTCATTCACCTCTGCGACGTTCCGCAATATGCTGAATAACTTTGGAGTGGCGATTCCGCCAAATATCGATCCAAAGTCAAAAAATATTGCAGCGGTGGCAGTCCATGCCGATCTGCCGCCCTTTGCCAAACCCGGCCAGACGATTGACGTAACGGTATCCACGATTGGCGATGCAAAAAGCCTGCGGGGCGGCAGCCTGATTATGGCTCCGCTGAAAGGTGCCGACGGGCAGGTGTATGCCATCGCACAGGGTAACCTGGTGGTCTCCGGTTTTGGTGTGCAAGGGTCGGATGGTTCACGGTTATCGCTGAATGTTCCCAGTGTTGGCCGTATTCCGGGTGGCGCATCGGTGGAGCGTACCGTACCCAATGCGTTTGCCCAGGGGGATAGCCTGGTGCTGAATCTGAACCATGCGGATTTTACCACCGCCCGGCGGGTCGCCGAACAGGTTAATAGCCTGCTGGGACCGGGTATGGCGAAAGCGATGGATGCAACATCGATTCGGGTATCTGCTCCCCGCGACCCCGATCAGCGGGTGTCCTTCCTCTCTGTGCTGGAAAACCTTGAGGTTCAGCCTGCTCAGGAAGTGGCGAAAGTGATTATTAATTCCCGTACCGGTACCATCATTATTGGTCAGAATGTCAGGGTCTCTCCCGTGGCGATAACCCACGGGGGGATGACAGTGGCGATCACTGAAGATCTGAATGTGGATCAGCCCAATGCACTGGCGGGTGGTGACACCGTGGTGACCCCGCGGACCGGTATCGAAGTGGATGCAGGCAGTGGCCATATGTTTGAGTTTTCCCCCGGTGCTTCGTTGCAGGATATTGTTGAAGCGGTCAACCAGGTGGGGGCTGCGCCGGGGGATCTGATGGCCATTCTGGAAGCCCTGCGTCAAGCCGGTGCTCTTAAAGCCGAACTGATCGTGATCTGAGGTAGATGATGAAAACCGATCTGACTCAACATGCGCAGCTGTATACCGAACTGGGGGAGATGGACAAACTTCGCCAGCAGGCTAAGGATAAAGATCCGGCTGCGCTTAAGGCGGTTGCTGAACAATTTGAACAGCTGTTTCTGAATATGCTGGTTAAAAGTATGCGTGAAGCCAATGCCAGTTTTGCGGAAGATAGCTATTTCAACAGTTCCCAGGTTGAGTTCTATCAGCAGATGGGTGATACCCAACTGACCAAAGAGATAGCCGAAAATAAAGGGTTTGGTCTGGCTGAGATTTTGGTGCGGCAACTGGGAGGCAATATCGATCCGCGGTTGGGGGATGATAAAGAGGAGAAGCGACTCAAGCCTCTTTCGGAGTCGGAACGGATATTAAACCGGACGGTGGATAGTGCGGCCAGTATGGCGGCATCGGCGATTCTGGGACGGGCACAGGCCAATTCCCGTGCGCTTGAAAAAGCTCAGGAAGCGTCACAGGTGCCGTCTCAGGTTCAATCTCAGCAACAGACGACCGCTGTTTCTGAAACCGCTGCTGTTTCCGCCAGCACTGATAATGTTAATGCTCCGGTTGTTGCTCAGAATATTCAGGCCGGGCAGACACCAGCGATGCCCCGCCAGCCATCGCGTTTTGATACCCCGGAGCAGTTTGTTGAGACTCTGCTGCCGCTGGCTGAGAGTGTTGCCGCTGAGCTGGGCGTTGACCCTAAAGTATTGTTAGCCCAGTCCGCACTGGAAACCGGTTGGGGGCGTTATCTGATTCAGCGCCCGGAGGGGGGCAGTAGTCATAACCTGTTTAATATCAAGGCCGATAGCCGCTGGTCAGGTGAAAAAGCCCTTGTCGGTACGGTTGAGTTTCGTGATGGCGTCGCGCAGAAAGAGCGCTCGGCATTCAGGGTTTACGATTCTTACGAAGAGAGTTTTCGCGATTACGCTTCATTTTTGAAAAACAGTTCCCGTTACCAGCAAGCGCTGGAGCAGGCAGGCGATCCTTATCAGTATCTGAGAGGCTTGCAGCAAGCGGGCTATGCTACCGATCCTGAGTATGCTGACAAGATTGGCAGAATTTTTGATGGGGATGTTCTGGCCGGACTCAGTTCTGATCTGAGAGAGGGTTCAGGCACTAAAGAAAGTTAGTTTCTGGCCGCTACAGAGAGCAGTATCTAGGTGAAACCTGTCTGCTCCCTGCTTTGCCGATAGAGTGTTCCCGGGAGTTTTTTTATGTCCAGTTCCAGTTTATTAAATATAGGTATTCAGGCAACTCAGGCCAATCAGACGGCACTGAGTACAATTGGTCAGAATATCAGTAATGTAAACACTGAAGGCTATACCCGTCAGCGGGTTAACCTGGTGACCCGGCCCGAGTTGTCGGGGGTGTTTGTTAAGGATATTGAGCGGATCACCGACAAGTTCCTGACTCAGCAGGTGTGGACCGATACCTCATCATACAATCAGGCATCCGCTTATGCGGCGATGTCCAGCCGGCTGGATGATCTGCTGGCGGCAGATACCCATAGTGTATCAACGGCACTGGATGACTACTTTGGTGCGTTGCAGAGCGTGGTTGATGACCCTACCTCTACGGCTAACAGGGAACTCTTTGTTGCCCAGGCGGATGCTCTGGTAAAGCGTTTTAATAATCTGGATGCAAACCTTAAGAGTCAGGCCGAAACGATCAATGCGCAGATGGATGGCTATGCCAGCCAGATCACCAGCCTGGCAACCAGTATTGCCGATCTGAATGCCAAAATAAGCACTGCGGCGGCGACCAATCGCTCCACTAATGATATGCGCGATCAGCGGGACCTGCTGACCAATCAGTTGGCTGAAATTGTCGGGGTTACTGTGGTTGATCAGAGTTCCGATCAGTACAGTATTTTCATTGGCAATGGCCAGCCTCTTGTGATCGGTGCGACTGCGGAGAAAGTCGTGTCAGTGTTGGGCCCTGATAGTGCGCAAAAAGAGTTGGCGTTGGTCAATAAGAATGAAACGGTTAACATCAATGACGAGATTGTTGGCGGCAAAGTGGGTGGCCTGATCAAATACCGGTCTGAGGCGTTGAATGATGCACGTAGTCAGTTGGGGCTGATTGCTGTTGGTTTTGCTGAAAGCATGAATGAACAACACCATCTGGGTCTGAATTTGAATAACGAGTTTGGCGCAGATCTGTTTACCAATATGAACGATGATTTCTTGCAGCAAAAACGGATCACCGCCAACAGTAATAACCAGTCTGAAGTGAACATCGCCAGGGTCGAAATTCAACAAACAGATCTGTTGCAGGCAAGTGAGTATGAGCTGGTTGTGGGGGATGGTAACAGACTAACGCTGTATCGCAGCAGTGACGGCAAGCAGGTGCGTATCGATCAGTTGACCAGTGTCGATGATCCGCTGTCGCCGCTGACCACTGCTCAGGGGATTGATGCAGTCGGCCAGGGAGAATTTTATCGTGACCCTGCAGGGCAGGTTTTATCCTTTGCTGTAGATGGTATGAAGGTAACCATCGATACCAGTACTAAACTGATTAAGGGGGACCGGTTTCTTATTCAGCCGGTAACCAGTGGCGCGGAAGATCTGTCTTTATCGCTGCATGATGGCCGGCTTCTGGCGTTAGCATCGCCGATAAAAGTAAGCAGCAATATTGATAATCAGGGCACCGGACTGGCAACGGTGACAATGACAGATGCCAAGGCTGATGCCTTTGCCTCCGCGGGTGAACTGTCACCACCGATAGAGATCGTGTTTAATGATCCGGCTTCATCCCCCTCCGGTGAGATGACCTATACCATCTATGATATGAGTGACCCGAACAATCCTGTGGTGCTGGAGTTAGATCCCGCTGTCGGCCCGCTTTCCGATCAGCCGTTTACCTCCGGTGGTGAGATTCAGCTGGATGGATATACGGTGACAATCGCTAACCAGCCGCAGCCAGGCGACCGTTTTGGTTTTGATTATAATCTTGATGGTGTATCGGATAACCGTAATGCTTTCGCTTTGAGTAATCTGCAGCAAACGGCCCTGTTTGATCATGGCTCCTATCAGGAACTCTACGGTAGTCTGGTAGAAAAGGTTGGAACCCGGACGGCAACCGCCGTTATCTCTGAACAGGCTGGTAAGGCTGTACTGGATACGACCACCAGTGCTAAGGACAGTGTTTCCGGTGTCAACCTTGATGAAGAAGCTGCTAAGCTGGTGCAGTTTCAACAGGCGTATCAGGCCTCTGCTCAGTTGATCCGGGTATCACAAACCATTTTTGATAGTCTGCTTCAAAGCCTTTAAGTAGCAGGAGAGGGTAAATTATGCGTATTTCAACTGCTCAGATATTTAGTCGCAATACCGATAATATCAATAATGCTAATAGCAGCCTGTTTAAAACTCAGCAGCAGCTATCTACCGGTAAGCGTATCTTGCAACCTTCAGATGATCCGGTTGCTACCGCTCAGCTTATTAAGCTGGATAAAGAGATCTCAAAAACTGAGAAGTTTCAGGATAATATTGTGGTTTCCCGCCGTCGTCTCAATCTCGAAGAGACAACGCTGGATGCAGTCAATAACGCGACCCAGAGAATAAAGGAACTGGCGATTCAGGCGAACAGTGGGGCCGTTAATGATAATGACCGTACCCTGATTGCCAGTGAGTTGAAAGAGTTGGAATCGCAACTGTTTGGTCTGCTGAATACTCAGGATACTCAGGGCGAATATCTGTTTTCGGGCTATAAGGGGTTTGATGCGGCCTACCGTTATGATGGCGCTACCGATAGCTATGTCTTTAATGGTGATGAAGGGAGTCGGTCTATTCAGGTGGGCCCTAATGCCAATATTGTCTCTACCGATTCCGGTTTTAATATATTCGAGAATGTACCGAGCCAGTTAGCGCTGGTGCCTGCAACGGGTAACGAGTTTTCCGGACGAATCATTACCGACTTTGGCACTTTCGGAGAGTTTACTGACAGCAGGGGGCCGGCAACTGTTACCTTCGACACCGTAGCCGGAACCTACAGTGTTACCGATGCCCAGGGTGATCCTGTTTTTGGTGGCAATCCAGCTGCCGAGCTTACAGATATCAGTTATCAGCAGGGCGATACCATCGAGTTTGAAGGCCTGAGTCTGGTAATCGATAGTCCGGCGGATGGGGCTGTGGTGATCGAGACCGAAACACAACGTACCAACGTTCTGAATATGGTACACCAACTGAATGCCGCACTGACCAGTATTAATACGGTTGGTGATCCGCAGGGAACTGAGCGCCTGAATGAGGCCGTCAACCGGGCGTTATTGCAGATTGACAGTATCGAGAGCAAAAATATTCAGGTTCGTGGAAGTATCGGTGCGCGAATGAATACGCTGGATGCTCAGGAATCGGTCAATGAGGAGTATATGCTGTATACCAATGAAGCTCAGTCATCTCTTCAGGATCTGGATTATAATGATGCGATCAGTCGGTTTACACTGCAGCAAACAACACTGAATGCAGCGTATGCCAGTTTTGCCAAGATACAGAACCTGAGTCTGTTTAATTATATAAACTGATTCAGTTATCCTGTTGGGTAATATATCGTTCATTAAAAAGCCCGGAGATCCGGGCTTTTTAATGGGGCAGGCTAAAAGGTAAGATTACAGATCCTGCGCACGCTGATAAGCTTTAATGCTGCGGCCGGCTTTCTTGTGTTGACTGGACTGGTCAAGCAGAACCTGCCTTTGATGGCTGATTGCATGAATCAGCGACTGATGATTCTGCTGTAGCAAGGCTATTTTATCATTTAGCTGAGCAACGTCTTCAGCATTGAGTTGGGTAAAGGGTAACTGACGAATCGCGAGGTCTTGTTGTTTCACCAGATTAGTGAGCGTTGTCTCATCTTCATCTGCTGTCATGTGACTGAGCGCAGTAAAGATCTCTTGCTGCAGGCGTTCTATCTCTGTGAACCCCTGCAGCCACTTCCGGGCTGCAGGGCTGAATTGAGGCATGGCTATTTTTCTACCGGGCTCTGGGTGTTGTGGTGTTCAGCTGGGATCTTTTCCCAGGCTGACTTGATCTCCAGCAGTAGCTGAGTCACTTCATCCAGCTTTTCAACAGATGATTCGATATTGGCTTTCATCAGCGTACTGGACATATAGATGTACAGGTTATCCAGATTCTGGGCGATCTCATTGCTTTCTGTATCCGCCAGAGAGGCCTGCAAGCCGCCGATAATCGAGATCGCTTTGCTCAGGCTTGTGCCTTTTAATTCAGTATTTTTACGCTCTATAGCGCCTTTTGCCGTAGCGATACTGCCCAGGGCTCCATTCATCAGCATCAAAACCTGCTGGTGGGGGGTTGCATGCGCCAGGGCTGAGTTCAGGCCTATTTTTTGATACTGTTGTGAAGCAAGGTTACGATTCATAATAGATCCTTAAAAAAACGGTTTGCCGCCAGCTCATCATATGGGACGGCTAAAAAATTACTTGTTAGTCTGACGAACAACACCGGGTAGATTGTCCAGTGCGGAGCTCAACCAGGATCCGGTAGAATTGAGTTGAGCAACTAACAGATCCATCGCATTGAACTGTTTATAAAGTCGCGCTTCAAGTTGTGCACTACGATAATCGAGCTTGGTTCTCTCGTCGCTTATACCTTCTAACTTGGCGTTAATCGAATCCGTGCGACCATCAATGGTGCCGCTGATCTGAAGGTAGTTCTCCAGCATAGCGTCAATTTTGAAGGCGACTCCCTGTGTGTCATCTGAAAAGAGTGTGGTGACACCGGTATAATCATCTTTCAGCGCGGTATCCAGTTTACCCGAATCCAGTTCAAGTGAACCATCACTGGTGGTTGTAATACCGATTGATGCCAGTGAAGTGTAGCTGCTGTCGTTGTTATCGATCCGGCTGGTCAGAGTGTTGCGTATCTGTCGCTCAATTGAACCGATCAGGGAGTCACCAAATAGTGGGCCGGCTGTGTCAGAATCAGGGTTGTAGCTGGTTTGTTCATTAATCAGCGCGATTAGCTCGTTATAACCATCAACCAGTGTCGAGATCTGATTTTTAATTGCACTGCTATTTTCGCTGATTGACAGTGTGATGGGCTCGCCAACATTGGTGCCAGCTAAGGTGATGGTTGCGTCTGGAATAACATCGGTGATGGTATTAGTGGCGCTGGTCATCGGTTGACCATCAACACTGAACACGGCATCGGCTGCTGCAACGACCTGATCGTAGAAGGTGACAACATCACCATTGACATCAGGGGTAGCGGTACCCGAATTGTAATCGTAGATGTCAAGATCACCTGTTATGGTTGTGCCGGTAATTGTGAGTTGGTTTTCGGCTCCGGTTTCATCTGCGTTAAATACCAGACGCTTGCTGCCATTAACTACGAGAATTGTGGCAGTGACGCCGATATTATCTTCAGCGTTATTGATCGCATCGCGGACAGACTCAATAGTCGCGTTATTGGTGCCATCCAGAGTGACGGTGAAACTGCCTCCGGCATCGGCAAACTCAAGTGTTCCTTCACTGATGACATAATCCTGCTGGGTTACCAGCTTTTGTGCTGATGCCAGACTGGTTATTTCAAGAGAATAACTTCCTGCTGCCGCATTATTGTCGGCAGTGAAAGCGGCAATTGCTTTGTCAGATGAAGCCGCGGTTCTATTGCTGAAAGTTGTGGCATCTTTCAGTCCGTCTAGTTTGGTCTGAAATTCGGACAGAGCACTTTTCAGCAAGCCGACTGCAGAGAGTTCAGCCTGAAGTGTGGCTTCTTTCCTGGCAAGTCGATTAAGTGTAGGGGCCCGACTGGCATCTACAAGGTCGGGAACCAGAGATTTTATATCGATGCCAGAGCCAATACCTGGTGATGAAATGGCCATAACTACCTCGCTTCGCTATTCTCTGAAAGAGAAGCAGAGAAGGCGTTTCAGGCCTTCTCGCTGAACAGCAGATTGTTCATCTGCTCAATATGTTTGCTGATCTCGATAAAGTCCTCAGAGGGGATCTGTCGGATCAACTCATCATTTGATTTATCAATAACTTTTATTATCGTTTGTCCGCCTTCCTGGTCAACTGAAAAGTTCAGTGTCCGCTGGAATTGAGACATAAAGTCATTGATGGCAGCAACGGTTTCGTGAAGGGCTTCAACGCTCTGTTGAGAAAAATCTGCCGGGCTAGGCCCTGCCGGCTTCTGAACAGTGGATTGCTGTGGTTGCTGGGCTTGCTGTGTTTGCGTGGCGTTAGCCGACGGATCAACAGTGGGCTTTGCAGTGGCCTGAGTGGAAGAGACCTGCATTTCACTGGACATGACGTACCTCCTGGCTCAGATCTGAAGTGGTTAGCTAAAAAAGGCGGGCAAAGCCCGCCCTTTCCGTTAATGCTCTATGCTTACTGTAGCAGAGACAGTACGCCCTGTGGCAAAGTATTTGCCTGAGCCAGCATCGCAGTACCCGCCTGCTGAAGAATCTGGTTCTTAGTCAGGTTGGCAGTTTCTGCAGCAAAGTCTGCATCCTGAATCCGTGAACGGGCAGCAGTGACGTTCTCACTGATACTGCTCAGGTTTGAAATAGTACTTTCAAGACGGTTCTGGACCGCACCCAGGTCAGCACGTTGTCCAGCCATAAACGCCAGCGCCTGGTCGATGACATCTAAAGCATTGTTTGAGCCGGTTTGTGAGCTGATATCAATGGCTGCAACTGAAGAAAGAGTTGAAGTATTTGCGGTAGTCGCTCCAAATAATCCACCTGCTGCACCTGAAGTAACGGTAAATGTTCCGCTGGCTGAGAAAGTTACATCACCCGCAACACGAGTACTATCTGCATTGGTTGCTGTGGTTGATGCATCCACCAGAGTCGCTGCTGCACCTGAGTTTGTTGAATCAGCATTCAGGCCTTGTACGGTCATAACGTTAGTACCGTCGGCACCGTTTGTCGCACCTTCAATAATGATGTCATCACCATTAGCGCTAATCAGCGTAATAGAGGTTTTATCGCTGGAAAGCTCTGCGGTAATACCGGTTGTACCGGTTTTCGCATTGATTGCTTCTGACAGTGCTGATACATCGGTAGATGTAACACCGTTAGCAGTGATGGCCTGTGCTCCCCCAGTAGTATCTCCAGTCAGCGTAAAGGCTACGTTACCTGCAGACACAGAAGTGATTTTCGCCTGGCTGACTGCTTTCGCGGTTACACCGGTATCGCTTTGTACGGCATTGACTTTTGCCGCTACAGTTTTGGCGCTGTCGCCGGCAGCAACATCAACCGCCGTGGTGGTTGAGCCTAATGGACCGCTGATTGTCAGATCTTCAGTCCCTAAGGTAGTGCTTGCTCCGGCTGTCGCCGCAGCTGCTACTGCAGTTGAACCAGTACCGCCTGTTGTTAATGAGTAGTTACCCATGCTGGTAGCGCGGGTGCTGCCAATGGAGACGTTGATAACCTGATCAGCCTCGGCACCAACATGGAATTTACCTGAGGTAAATGTACCATCGAGAATATTCTTGCCGTTAAAAGATGTTGTGTCGGCAATACGGTTCAACTCGGATTGTAGCTGAACAACTTCTTTCTGAAGATTGGCCCGGTCAGATGCACTGTTAGTATCGTTGGCAGACTGGATGGCCAGCTCACGCATACGCTGTAGAATGTTTGTAGACTCTGACATTGCGCCTTCAGCGGTTTGCGCCAGAGAGATACCGTCGTTAGCGTTACGAACCGCCTGATTCAGACCGCGGATCTGGGAGGTCATACGGTCGGAGATCGCCAGACCTGCCGCATCATCTTTTGCACTGTTGATACGCAGACCAGAAGACAGACGCTGCAGGGATGTCTGCAGATTGTTCTGGGATTTGCTCAGGTTGTTCTGAGCATTGATTGAAGCGATGTTTGTATTGATAACTGCCATTTTCTCATCTCCTTAACCGAACCGGTTATGGAGTCCCCCCGGCTGGTTCTTTGAGCATTCGAGACAGCGATGCTGCCTCACTTATAATTTCATTTCGTGAATGGGTTAACGGCGCACCGTTTTGAAACTTTAGGGGGGTGTGAGTGAAAAAGTCGCAATAAATGGACATTTTTATTAAAGGCCTCGTATTACGGGGGCTGGAGGCTAAACTGAGTATTACCCATTTTGTGTAATTTTTTGTTAAAGAGGGATCCGTCATGCTGAAGTACGTGTGTAATAAGATTTCGTATTGACGCGATCACCGCTATCTTTTACGTGGCGTCAAAAAAACATCATACAATAGGTTGTCTTTTGAATTGCTATGTCATAAATTTGACGTAATGATATTAACCCTGATGTCACACCGGAGAGAGCTCTGATGAGAGATATGCTGGGAACCCTATGAGTAGCCCGCTACATATTATATATATTGATGATGATGTGGAGAGTCGGACCCATCTGTCAGAACGGCTGGGCTTCGCCGAAATCAGTCACACCACCACCGACTATGTGTCCTGGCTGCAGGGAGAGACTGCTGAACCGGGTGACCGTTCGGTGGTCTGGCTGGGGCAGTGTTCACTGCCGATCTCGCTGGAAAAGCTGATGCAGCAGTTTGACCGGCTGGATGACAAACTGCCGGTCATTGCAGTCTCCCCCTGGCCCGAACTGGAACAGCTGCCGGAGCAACTTCAGGAAAAAATTATTGGCCGTTTGAATCCGGATGCCACGCTGGATGAACTGACGGTGATGCTGCACCGGGCGCTGATCTATCGGCAGTTGCAGCTACAGTATGCCGGTCAGCCCGACCTGTTCTCGCCTAAATCGGTCGCCAGTCAGTTTGAGGGGATGGTGGGACAGAGTGAGGCGATGGCGCTGGTACGCAAGATGATCAGCCAGGTGGCGGGGCGTGATGTCAATGTACTGATCACCGGTGAAAGTGGTACCGGTAAAGAGATTGTGGCCAATAATCTGCACCGGGCATCAAAACGGTCGAGCGGGCCCTTTGTGCCGGTTAACTGCGGTGCTATCCCGGCGGATCTGCTGGAAAGCGAGCTGTTTGGTCATGAGAAAGGCGCGTTTACCGGCGCGATTAACTCCCGGGCCGGGCGGTTTGAACTGGCCAACGGCGGCACGTTGTTTCTTGATGAGATCGGCGATATGCCCCTGCCGATGCAGGTGAAGTTGCTGCGGGTTTTGCAGGAACGTTGCTTCGAGCGGGTGGGAGGCAGTGTCACTATCGACTGCGATGTGCGAATTATAGCCGCCACCCATAAAAACCTGGAACAGATGATTGTTGCGGGGAGTTTTCGCGAAGATCTTTACTATCGTCTCAATGTTTTTCCTATCGATATGCCGCCTCTGCGTGGCCGGATTGAGGATATTCCGCCGCTGGTGGATGAGTTTTCCCGGCGTTTGGCAAAAGAGGGGTTTGGCCGTATACGCTTCCATCCGGCGGCGATTCGTTCACTGCAGCAGCACGATTGGGCGGGCAATATCCGCGAGCTGGCGAACCTGATTGAACGGCTGGCGATCCTGTACCCCGATGCCGTGGTGGGCGTGAGCGAACTGCCGCCAAAGTTTCGGCATATTGAGGAACCGGATCCCGATCTTTATCGCAGGGATGACATGCAGGAAACACTCAATGAAGGAGTGCAACCCAACCATCTGACTGAATTGCCGGAGCAGGGACTGGATCTCAAACTTCATATCGAAAATATCGAGCAGGCATTGATTGCTCAGGCACTGGATCAAACCTCTGGTGTAGTTGCCAGAGCGGCGGACCTGTTGCAGATTCGCCGGACCACACTGGTGGAGAAGATGCGTAAATATGGAATTCAGCGAAAATAGATGATGACTGACGCAACTAACAGAATCGCTCAACTGGAAGCGGAAAATAGCCAGCTGCGGGCGCAGCTGGATCAGATCCGCCAGACCAGTGTAGAAAAACAGGTTGAGCATGAACGCCTGTCAGGCCGGCTGGAGGATCTGCTGGATCTGTTGCCGGCCGGTGTAGTGGTGATCGATAACCGGGGGCGGGTTGCCGAGTGCAACAGTGCGGCAGAGCAGTTGCTGGGGCAGCCGTTGAAGAATGAGCCATGGATTGCCGTTATTCAGCGCAGTTTCGCTCCCCGCAGCGATGATGGTCACGAGGTTTCATTAAAAAGTGGCCGCCGGGTTAGCCTGTCAACCAGCACTCTGGCAAATGAGTCGGGCCAGCTGCTAATGCTGACCGATCAGACCGACACCCGGTTATTACAGGGGCGTCTGGCCCATTATCAGCGGTTGTCTGAGATGGGACGGATGATGGCCTCGCTGGCGCATCAGGTGCGTACCCCGCTGTCAGCGGCTCTACTCTATGCCGGGCATCTGATGAAGCCGGAGTTGCGGCCGGAGCAACGGATTAAATTCGCCGGAAAAGTAAAATCCCGTCTGGAAAATCTTGAGCTGCAAGTGCGCGATATGCTGATCTTCGCCCGGGGAGAAACCCGACTGGAGGATCGCATCAGTGTTGCAGAGTTGTTCCGTGAACTGGAAGATGCGCTGGATATGCCTCTGCATAGCTGGGACGCTGACTGCGATTGTCTTAACCGGGTACCGGAGTTGCAGCTGCAGTGCAATAAAGATTCGTTGCTGGGGGCGATTATGAACCTGGTCAACAACGCCTTGCAGGCAGGCGGTAAAGGCACCGAACTGGTCATTGAAGCGCAACTGGTCGGAGATAAGCTGGGTATCGAGGTGCGTGATAATGGTCCGGGAATGGATGCGGAGCTTTGTAAAAAGGTGCTCGAGCCGTTTTATTCAACTAAATCCCATGGCACCGGTTTAGGGTTAGCGGTGGCGCAGGTCGTGGCCAAGGCGCACCATGGCGAGTTTCTGCTACGCTCGCAGTTGGGGGTTGGCACTCAGGCGGCATTTCTTATTCCCTATCAAACGGGCGGTCAGGCCAATCACCTGGCGAGTGATAACAGCAGTGATAATAATGAAAGCGGGATCGGATAGTTTATGAGCATTCAGGTATTAGTGGTTGAAGACGATGCAGATCTGCGGGAGGCGCTGGTCGACACGCTGGAGCTGGCAGGCTTTGATTATCTGGAAGCTGATTCGGGAGAGCAGGCACTGGAGGTGATTGCAGAAAATCCGGTGGACATGGTGGTGACGGATGTCAACATGGGGGGGATGGATGGTCATCAGCTACTGGAGAAAATTCAGCAGAGCCAGCCCTGTCTGCCGGTGATGCTGATTACTGCGTATGGTCAGGTGAATAAAGCGGTGGATGCGATCCGCAGCGGAGCGGTGGATTATCTGATGAAGCCTTTTGCTCCAGAGGCGTTGATCGAGGTCGTGAAACGCTATACCGGCACGCAATTAAGTGAGCAGGATAGTATTCAGCCGATCGCAGAGGAGACCAGCAGTAAGCAGTTGCTACAGGTGGCCCGGCGTGTTGCCGAGACCGACTCAACCGTACTGATTACCGGGGAGAGTGGTACCGGTAAAGAGGTGCTGGCGCAGTATATCCATATGCATTCCCCCCGGGCCGACAAGCCCTTCGTCGCGATTAACTGTGCCGCGATTCCTGAGAATATGCTGGAAGCAACGCTGTTTGGACACGAGAAAGGCGCGTTTACCGGCGCTTACACCAGCAACCCCGGTAAGTTCGAGCAGGCTAATGGTGGCACCATTTTGCTGGATGAGATCTCAGAAATGGATCTCGGCTTGCAGGCCAAGCTGCTGCGGGTGTTGCAGGAACAGCAGGTAGAGAGAGTGGGTGGCCGCAAAGTGATCAATCTGGATGTCAGGATTCTGGCAACCACGAACCGCAGGCTGGAAGAGTATGTTGCGGAGCATAAGTTCCGCGAAGATCTGTATTACCGGCTCAATGTCTTTCCGCTTCAATGGTTGCCGCTACGAGAGCGGGTCGGTGATATCGTGCCGCTGGCGCAGCGTTTACTGGCAAAATACTCCCGTAAAATGAATCGCACCGCGGTCTCTCTTAGTGAGGAGGCGCAGCGTACCCTGCAGGCCTATCACTGGCCCGGGAATGTACGCGAGCTGGATAATATCGTGCAGCGGGCGCTTATTCTGCAGCAGGGAGCTCTGATCGGTCCTGCCGATCTGCATATTCAGCCGGGCAGTATGCAGACCTCTGAGATGGCGGGTCGCTTTAGCTCTGGCAGTGTCAGTCCTGACGACAGCAGTCAGCTGGGAAATGATATGAAACAGCATGAGTTTCAGCTGATTATTGAGACGCTTCGGGAAACAGGCGGGAGTCGTAAAGAGGCGGCAGAAAAGCTGGGTATAAGCCCCCGCACATTACGCTATAAGCTGGCCCGGATGCGTGAGGCTGGTATTGATCTTGATGCTGAACTGAAAAGCTGAATCGTTCCATTTGGGTTAAATTGTACGTCTAAGGTCGTAGAAAAAGGGCTTCCTACGACTAATGGCCAGCCCCGGATAGACCAATGTCTAATTCAGGAAGAATCGGTCACTTCGGTATAACATTAACCACAAAAATAATAGTTTCAGAGTCTCTGTTTTATACTCTGGGAACTAATGACCTGAAAATCTCACCGTCAATAACAAAAATATGGGTAGAGCAGGGATAGGGAGACGTAGTTATCGGAAGTTGATGACTTGTGATTGATAACTACTGTTACTGCACAGAATAAATAACAAGCTAAGGGCATCTCACATGAGCGATTCAAAGATATATCCGGTTAGCGACGAGCTGGCTGCGACTGCGCATATCAATAATGAAAAATATCTGGCGATGTATGAGCAGTCCATCAATGATCCAGATACTTTCTGGGGTGAAGAGGGTAAGCGCCTGGACTGGTTTAAACCATACACCAAAGTCAAAAATACCTCTTTTGATCCCCATAATGTTGATATCCGCTGGTTTGAGGATGGCACGCTGAACGCTTCCTATAACTGTCTGGATCGTCATCTGGCAACCCGGGGCGACCAGGTCGCTATTATCTGGGAGGGGGATGACCCGAGTGAGTCTGAGAATATCACCTACCGTGACCTGCATGAGCGTGTATGTAAGTTTGCCAATGCGCTGAAATCGCGCGGTGTTGAGAAGGGGGATGTGGTTACCCTGTACATGCCGATGATTCCGGAAGCGGCGGTAGCGATGCTGGCCTGTACCCGTATCGGTGCGGTGCACTCAATCGTATTTGGTGGCTTCTCCCCTGAAGCGCTGGCGGCCCGTATCGAAGGGGCTGAGTCCAAGGTTGTTGTCACTTCAAACTACTCGCTGCGTGCTGGTAAGTCGGTGCCACTGAAGCTGAACGTCGATAAAGCGCTGGAGCATGAAGCCGCGAAAGCCTGTGTCGATAGCGTGATTGTTGTTAAACGTGTCGAGCAGGATGTTGCCTGGAATGACAGTGTTGATGTCTGGTATGAGGATCTGGTGGCTAATGCTTCTGCTGACTGTCCTGCAGAGGAGATGGAAGCGGAAGCGCCGATGTTTATTCTGTACACCTCAGGTTCTACCGGTGCGCCGAAAGGCCTGAAGCACACCACCGGTGGCTATATGGTGTATGCCGCGATGACTCACGAGTATGCCTTTGACTATAAAGATGGCGATATCTACTGGTGTACTGCTGATGTCGGCTGGGTAACGGGTCACAGCTACATTGTCTACGGTCCGCTGGCGAATGGCGCAACCTCGCTGATGTTTGAGGGTGTGCCAAGCTATCCCGATAACAGTCGTTTTGGTCGTGTTATTGAAAAGCATAAGGTTAACCAGTTCTACACTGCGCCGACCGCTATTCGTGCGCTGATGCAGCAGGGTGAAGATGTTCTGGGCGATTCTGATCTGTCCAGTCTGCGTATCCTTGGTTCTGTTGGCGAGCCGATCAACCCGGAAGCATGGGAGTGGTACTACCGTATTATCGGTCAGAACCGTTGCCCTATTGTGGATACCTGGTGGCAGACTGAAACCGGAGGCATGATGATTCTGCCACTGCCGGGCGCTACTGCAGCGAAGCCGGGGGCTGCTTCCCGTCCGTTCTTCGGCGTTCAGCCTGCGTTGCTGGATGCGGATGGCAATGAGCTGGAAGGTGCCACCGATGGCAACCTGGTTATCAAGGATTCCTGGCCGGGTCAGAGCCGCTCTATCTGGGGTGATCATGAGCGCTTTATTCAGACTTATTTCACCACTTATAAGGGCTACTACACCACCGGTGATGGTGCCCGTCGCGATGAAGATGGTTATTACTGGATTACCGGTCGTGTGGATGATGTTATCAATGTCTCCGGTCACCGTATGGGTACCGCTGAGGTTGAATCTGCACTGGTAGCACATCCGGCGGTTGCTGAAGCAGCGGTTGTGGGCTATCCCCACGAAGTGAAGGGGCAGGGTATCTATGTTTACGTTACCCTTCAGGCTGGCTTTGAACAGTCTGATGAACTGCTCAAAGAGTTGCGCATGCATGTGCGCTCTGAGATCGGTCCGATTGCTTCTCCAGACCTGATTCAGTTTGCCCCGGGGATGCCTAAGACCCGTTCAGGTAAAATCATGCGTCGAATTCTGCGCAAGATCGCTGAGGATGACTTTGGTGCCCTGGGTGATACCTCCACTCTGGCGGATCCGTCAGTGGTTGATGATCTGATCGAACATCGCATGAACCGTAAGTAATTGTGCTGCCGAACTAATTTCGGTCTACAATTCCCTTACTCCCTCCCGGTTTTTTAGGTCGGGGGGGAGTTTTGCTATAAAAGTGATGTTAATATAGTCAGGTGCGGCCAATGGGTTATGCACTCTATAAGCGGATATATTTACACGTTTTCACTGGCTGAAAGCGGGTAAGGAGGGAGATTAGCTGAATGCAATTGGCGCAGAAGATAATCATTGCGGATGACCATCCGCTGTTCCGGGCGGCACTGAAACAAGCCGTGACTCAGGCTGTTCCTGGCGTTGAAATCGTCGAAGCCGATTCCCTGGAGGCCGTTCAGGCCGCCGTAGAAGAGCATGCAGATGCGGATCTGGTACTGCTTGACCTGCATATGCCGGGCACCAACGGTTTCACCGGGCTGGTTTTTCTGCGAGGAAAAAACCCCGGTATACCTGTTGTGGTTGTTTCCGGTAGTGAAGAGTCCTCAGTGATGAAGCGGGCGCTGGACTATGGTGCGTCCGGTTTTATCCCCAAATCATCGCCCCTTGAAGTGATCGCAGAAGCGATTACCGCGGTTCTTGAAGGCGAGGAGTGGCTGCCTGAAGAGGTGGCTGAAGGTGTTGTTGATGTTACTGAAGAGGATCAGAAGTTCGCCAATAATCTGGCGTCTCTCACGCCTCAGCAGTTTCGGGTGTTGACGATGCTGACCGAAGGTTTGCTGAATAAGCAGATCGCTTATGACCTGAATGTCTCCGAAGCGACAATTAAAGCTCATGTGACCGCGATTCTGCGCAAGCTGGGTGTGCACAGCCGTACTCAGGCCGTTATTGCAGCACAACGGCTCTGCGTTGATCCGCCTAAAACTGAGATGAATTAAGTTGTCCGGTGGCGATTCAGTCGCCGATGACAGAGGAGAAACGCGCTCACTTAGGGCGCGTTTTTTGTTTTATGCCTGATCATTGTAATGGCCTGCGGCACTCAGGGGTGCTGTTAATCCGGTTGCTATGACCTGGTGGAGGTGATCAGCTTGCTGATAATCGCTCTGAGCGCTGCAGGTTTGATCGGCTTATGAAGTATCTCCGCCTGGGTCTCATCGATCTCTTCTTTAACGGCATCGGTTCGGTCGGCGGTAATCACAACGGCTGGTACCTGGTGGTGCCAGAGTTCTCCAAGTTCCTGAAGCGCCATAACACCCGTACGGGTTTCATCCAGATGGTAATCCGCCAGGATAATATCAGGCACAAACTGTTGCTCAATGACTTTCGATTTGGCCTCCGCCGCTGAGATGGCGGTCAGTACTGAGCAGGACCACCCCTGCAGCAGGGCGCTCATTCCTTCAAGGATTTTCGGCTCATTATCAATCACCAGCACTTTAATCCCCTCAAGCCCTTTGCTGCGAATCCAGCCCCGTTTTTCTGGCCGGGGTTTTACTGCTTTTGCTTTGTCTCCCAGTGGTACTCTGACGCTGAATACAGTGCCTCTCCCCGGCCATGAACGTACCTGGATAGGATGATTGAGCATACGGGCGATACGTTCGGTGATAGCCAGTCCCAGTCCCAGACCGTTGACCTGGGAGTGTCTTGGATTGTCTATTCTGCGGAACTCCTCAAACACCTCGTTTAGTTTATCCTCAGGGATGCCGACCCCGGTATCCCAGACCTCAATACGCAGAGTTTTCCCCTGACGGCGACAGCCCAGCATGATTTTTCCCTGCTGAGTGTAGCGGATCGCATTGGATAGGAAGTTTTGCAGAATCCGGCGCAGCAGTTGCTGGTCGGAGTGGACCACCTGACAGCACTTAACGAAGTCAAACTGAAGCTGTTTTTCCTCAGCCAGTACAGTGAATTCGGCACTCAGATTGTCAAACATGCTGTTGATTGAGAAGTGACTGAAGTTGGGCTCGAGTGCGCCGGCATCCAGCTTAGAGATATCCAGGATGGTGGTTATCAGGCTCTCGGCGGCTTTCAGGGAACCATCCAGATTCTCAACCAACTGATGCGTCTCTTCGGTATGTTTTTGCTGTGCCAGGGCTGAGATAAACAGCCGGGCAGCGTTCAGCGGTTGAAGCAGGTCATGGCTGGCAGCGGCAAGGAAACGGGTTTTGCCCAGGTTGGCGGCATCGGCATCAAACTTTGCCTGTCGCAGTTCATCCTCGATCAGGGCGCGCACAGTATTCTCTTTACGCAGCTCTTTATTGACCACTGACAGAGTATGGGTTCTTTCCCGGACACGCTGTTCCAGGTTCTCGTTGGTTTCCTGCAGCAACTGCTCGGCCTTACGGCGCTCAGTGATATCCTGATAGAGGGTGAAATAGCCGAGCAGATCGCCGGCTTCGTTGGTGTGTGGAATATAGGTCACCTCAGCGAAGCGGAACTTGCCATCGGTCGATGGCAGCTCTGTTTCAAAACGCTGTCGCTCCCCCTGCAGGACTTTATTCACATAGGGGAGGCGTATTTCAAGTTCCTCTTTTGACAGTATTGAGGAGCTGTTGACTCCCGCGATATTATGACGGTCGAGGCCAAAGGTGCGGGCATAGGCTTTATTGACAAAGCGAAAGTTGCGGTCGGTATCCAGAAAGGCGATCAGTACCGGCACATTATCGGTATAGGTGCGGACATTCTGCTCACTTTCGCGCAGGGCCTCCTGTACCCGTTTGTGTTCGGTGATATCCATATAAGTATTAACAAAGCCGCCATTGGGCATTCGGTTACCGCGCACCTCCAGTACTGAACCATCCATCCTATGGCGCTCATAGGAGTGCGCCTTGCCCTCTTTTAATATGTTCAGGCGACTTTTTACCTGCTCCTCAATCTCTCCTGCTCCATACTCACCTTTAGAGGCGTTATAGCGGAATATCTCTTCAATCGGGCGGCCTACGCAGATCAGCCCGTCCGGGTAGTCAAACATCTCAATATAGCGACGATTCCAGGCAACCAGGCGCATCTGCTGATCGACCACGCTGATGCCCATGGTGATATTTTCGATAGTGGACTGCAGCAGTGAACGGTTAAAGCGTAGGGCCTGGGAGGCTTCATCGACAATGGTGACCACATCGCCAATCTGCATATCTTTGCCGCGCAGTGTTGAAGCCAGCACGATGCGGGCTGAGGAGGCGCCGATAACACCTGCCAGCAGTCGTTCGGTAAACTGGATTAGTTCCGGACTGGCTTTATCCCCAGATAAGGGTGGTTCGACACCCGCTTTAAGGGCAAAGCCGGTAAAGGCATGCTGGGTGCGGCTGATACCGAGAAAACGCTCGGTCAGGATCTGCAGATCGCCGACGGTGGCGTGACTGAATACCCGGGAAGGTTCAGACAGGTCTTTGCTGTAAACGTCGACAAAGGCGCTTGCCTGGATCCGGTCAACCAGTCGTTGCGGACTGTAATGGGATATCACTGCGTAGAGCAGCGCATTGATGGAGATGCTCCAGAAAGCCCCATGAGTAAGGGGGTCCATGCCACTCAGTCCAAATAGCTGGGTGGGCCTGAGCAGCTCAGAACCAAACAGACCTTCCTGTAGAAAAGAAGTTGGCATCAGTCCGGCGTTAGCCATGGTGGGAAATACCAGGGTGTAGAGCCAGATCAGAAAGCCGGCGCAAAGGCCGGTCAGAATGCCGTGCCGGGAACCGGTTTTCCAATAGACACCACCGATCAGCCCCGGCAGAAACTGAGCGGCGGCGACAAATGCCAGCAGGCCGAATGAGGCCAGAGTGCCCTGATCACCCAGAATGCGATAATAAAAATAAGCCATGATCATCAGGCAGATAATGGTGATCCGCCTGACTCTGAGGAGCATCGCGCCAAGGTCTTTATTTTTTGACAGCTTTAGCCAGGAAACCCTCAGCAGTAACGGCATGACAATATCATTACACACCATGGTCGACAGGGTGATTGACGCGACGATAACCATACTGGTAGATGCCGACAGACCACCGATAAAGGCGAATGTCGCCAGATCCTTATAGCCTTCATGCAGGGGGAGCATCAGCACGAAGGTATCTGCGTTGATATCCAGCCCTTCAAACAGGGTCATTCCGGCGGTGGCGATTGGCAGCACAAACAGCGCTAGTAGCACCATATAGAGTGGGAACAGCCAGCGGGCGGTTTTAAGGTTGTCGAGGCGGGTGTTTTCTACAATGGTGACGTGGAACTGGCGTGGCAGGCAGAGGATTGCGGCACAGGCGAGCAGAATCTCGGTGAGGAAGCTATTACCGAGAAAATTACCCTCCAGCGGGCTGCTGAAATTTTCGTTGTGATACAGCTGGTCACGGATATTGGCAATCAGATCAGGCACGCCATCAAAGATCTGAAAGGTCACCATCAGGCCAACGGCGATAAAAGCGGTTAGTTTGACGATCGATTCGAATGCCACGGCCAGCACCATCCCCTCATGATGCTCGGTGGCGTCGATATGCCGGGTACCAAACAGAATGGTAAAGACCGCCATCACCAGTGCCACAAACAGCGCGGTATCATTACCTTTACTCAGTGCTTCGGTCACGCCGGGGGCGATTGCATCATAACTGATGGCCACTGCTTTAAGCTGCATCGCAATATAGGGGATGGTGCCGCACACTGCGATAATGGTAACCAGAACTGCCAGTGCCTGGCTTTTACCGTAACGGGAAGAGAGGAAGTCGGCGATGGACGTGGTGTTCTGCTGTTTGCTGACCAGAATGATCTTCTCAATAATTCGCCAGCCAAAAATAAACACGATTGCCGGTCCCAGGTAGGTGGCAAGAAACTGCCAGCCACTGACGGAGGCGCGCCCGACTGCGCCGTAGAAGGTCCAGGAGGAACAGTAGATTGCCAGAGACAAAGAATAGATAACCGGGTTGCTGGCGTAGGAGCGTCCCTGAGCACTGCGGTCGCCAAAGTAAGCGATAGCAAAGAGCAGACCCACATAGGCCAGTGATATCAGAATAATTGAGCCGCCGGATAGCATAGTCAGGTCTGTCCGTTGTTGCTGTGTTGGAGTGGGTAGTGTAACCGAACTCAGGCGAATAACCCTATTGCTCTTATACCTTTGTCTAATATATTGAGTTATAAAGGTTTTTTTAAAACCTCTTCAGGTCGCGCCGTGCTTGGGTTACGGCCCGTTTGCTACGGGTCTGATCCGTTTGATCAGACCAAAGTAGGGGATTTGTTTGCCAGAGCACTTTGTTAAATTCTATCAGTCCACAACTTTTACTTAACCTTTTAATAACAAAAATAAGGATGGTGCAAATGTCTACTTCTTCACAAGACAATGCTTCGGCCTACTGGGCCGAAAACCTGCGCATTATCATGACTTACCTGTCTATCTGGTTTGTAGTGTCATTCGTAGGTGGGATTCTGTTTGTTGATCAGTTGAACGCTATTCCGTTCTTCGGCTTCCCGCTGGGATTCTGGATCGATCAGCAGGGTGCAATTTTCATATATGTAGCTCTCATCTGGATGTACGCATACAGCATGAACAAGCTGGATGAAAAATACGACGTTCACGAATAAGAACAATAACAGTTGCGCTGAGGATGACTACTATGAGTCTTGATCTACTTACTTATCTCTTTATAGGGGGCTCTTTCGCACTCTATATCGGTATCGCTATCTGGGCCCGTGCCGGGTCTACAAAGGAATTCTACGTTGCAGGCGGTGGCGTACCTCCGATTGCAAACGGTATGGCGACTGCGGCTGACTGGATGTCTGCAGCATCGTTTATCTCTCTGGCAGGTCTGGTATCTTTCATCGGTCGTGATGGTGCGGCTTACCTGATGGGCTGGACCGGCGGCTATGTATTGCTGGCGATGCTGCTGGCACCGTATCTGCGTAAGTTTGGTAAGTTCACCGTGCCTGATTTCGTCGGCGATCGTTACTACTCTACTTTCGCCCGTATTGTTGCGGTTGTCTGTACTATCGTTATCTCCTTCACCTATGTGGCAGGTCAGATGCGTGGTGTAGGTATCGTATTCTCCCGTTACCTGCACGTTGACATCAATACCGGTGTTATCGTAGGTATGGCGATCGTATTCTTCTACGCCGTTCTGGGTGGCATGAAGGGTATTACCTATACTCAGGTTGCTCAGTACTGCGTACTGATTCTGGCATTCATGGTGCCTGCAATCTTTATGTCTATGCAGATTACCGGTCACTTCCTGCCTCAGCTGGGTCTGGGCGCGACGCTGGATTCTGGTATGTCTGTACTGGCAACGCTGGATAAACTGTCGGTGGATCTCGGCTTCGCCGAATACACGGCCGGTAAGAAATCAACTATTGATATCTTCTGTCTGACCGCTGCGCTGATGGCGGGTACTGCGGGTCTGCCTCACGTAATTGTACGTTTCTTCACCGTGCCGCGTGTAAAAGATGCCCGTACCTCTGCGGGCTGGGCGCTGATCTTCATCGCTATTCTCTACACTACGGTTCCGGGTGTTGCTGGTTTCGGCCGGGTAAACCTGATTCAGACCATTAACGGTACTGATGAGGCTAATGTCGGTACTGAATATGCGAAGATGCCTGGCTGGTTCAAGAACTGGGAGAATGCTGGTCTGCTGGGTTGGCACGATTATAACGGCGACGGCAAGGTTCAATACTCTGCCGGTGCGGCGTTTGCTGGTGGTAAGCCAGCGTTTGATGGCGATGCCCGTGGTGCGTACGGTGAGCGTGCGGTCACCAACGCGCTGACTAATCCTGCTCCGGCTGCGGGTGCGCCATTCGCGAACGAAGTGTATGTTGACCGTGATATCATGGTGTTGGCTAACCCTGAGATTGCTCAGTTGCCTAACTGGGTAATTGCCCTGGTAGCCGCAGGTGCGGTAGCTGCAGCGCTGTCGACTGCAGCGGGTCTGCTGCTGGTAATCTCTACTGCGATTGCTCACGATCTGATGAAAACCTGTATTAACCCTGATATAACAGAGAAGCAGGAGCTGATGTACGCTCGTATTGCGGCTATTGTGGCGATCTGTATTGCAGGTTACTTCGGTATCAATCCGCCGGGATTTGTGGCGCAGGTGGTGGCACTGGCCTTTGGTCTGGCTTCCTCCTCCGTATTCCCGGTTATCGTGATGGGTATCTTCAACAGCCGTATGAACAAAGAGGGTGCGATTGCGGGTATGATCGTTGGTCTGGGTTCTACCATGGCTTACATGATCTACTTCACCTTCATGGGTGGTTCAAAAGACGATCTGTTCCTGGGTATCTCCACCGGTGGCTTCGGCTTCGTTGGTATGATTCTGAACTTTATCGTTGCCTACGTTGTATCTATGATGACTCCGCCACCTCCTGCTGAAATTCAGGAGATTGTTGAGAACATCCGTGTGCCTCGTGGTGCTGGTGTTGCTCACGCGCACTAAGATCTGAACAGATCTAAATAAACGCAAGGCGCGCCAGCGAGGGTTGGCGCGCCTTTTTTATCGGTTCTGTTTAAGTGCAAAGTGTCTGACTAAAGGGTTATGTGACTCTTTAGTCAGGCACTGTGAGGTTGTTTTGGGTAGGGGGATTAGTCTATGCCGTCATCATTTAAAATCGAGAATATGCCGTTCAGTCTGCTCAGCGAAAAAGAGCAGGACACTCTGCGTTCCAGTCTGGATATTGGTTATTACCAGGCGGGTGAGACAATTATCGCCGCTGGCAGTGTGCCTGAGGGGGTGTATGTCATTCTCAAGGGGCGTGTGGCTGAAAGCGATCTGCCTGAAGAGAATGGCGCTCAGCAGCATCTGTATGTTCACTATACCAATGAGGACTATTTTGGCGGCTGGTCGGCGATCAGGGGTAAAGCAATTCACAACTTTATCGCCGTTGAGGAAACTATCTGCCATATTTTACCCACCCGGGTGTTACTTGATCTGTGTGCTAGTAATAGCCGGTTTGCCGACTATTTTCAGCAAAGTCTGTCTGCCAAAACTGAGATTCAGGCCCAGGAGGGTGGCGATCAGGATATGGCAGAGTTTATGCTGGCGCAGATTAAAGATGGCCTGATCCGTGAGCCTCTGGTGGTCCTTGAGGGCACAACTATCACTGAAGCGACCGTGATGATGCGTGAAAAACATGCTGACTGTGTGCTGGTAAAGCGGGGCAATCGCTACGGTATGGTCACCGGAACTGATATTCTTGATGCGGTGGTGATTAATAAACTCGGTCTTGATTCAGATGTTGCAGAGATAGCCAGTTATCGGCTGATCTCCACCACTTCCGATGATTATCTCTTTAACGCACTGATCACCATGACGCAGCAGCGCATCGAGCGGGTAGTGGTGGTGGATGATGGCAGTCTGACCGGGGTGATTGAGCTGACCGATGTGCTGAGTTATTTCTCCAGTCACTCCCATGTTATCGGTCTGCGTATTGAGCGCGCTCAGACCGTCGAGGATCTGTATGAAGCCGCGCATGGTCTGAATGATCTGATTAAAGCGCTGGTGTCGCAGGGGGTTAAGGCGCGCTTTGTGATGGAGCTGATTGCGGCAATGAATGAAAGGGTGATTGCCAAACTGTTTGGTCTGGTGATACCCCGGGATATGCAGCCCCATGTTTGTCTGGTAGTGATGGGTAGTGAGGGGCGGGGTGAGCAGATTATGAAGACGGATCAGGATAATGCCCTGATCTATCGCGATGGTCTTATCTGGCCTGAGATGCAGGAGACCATGCAGCGCTTTAGTGAAACCCTTATCTCTTTCGGTTTTCCCAAGTGTCCGGGCAATATAATGGTATCAAACCCCGCCTGGGTTAAGTCGATTGGTGAGTGGACACAACAGTTGAGTGACTGGTCTTATCTGTGTGAGGGTGAGGCGCAAATGAACCTGGCAATAGCTGTTGATGCTCATCCGGTTGCGGGTAATTCGGCATTGTTTAAAACCTCCCGTAACTGGTTTTTGCGCCATCTGAAAAATAATGATGTATTCTTTTCTCATTTCGCCCGGGCAGCGATTGAGTTTGATACGCCGCTGACCTTCTTTGGTAATCTCAAAGATAAAGGGGAGCTGGATGTTAAGAAAGCGGGTATTTTTCCGATCGTGCATGGTATTCGTACCATGGCTTTACAGTTCCGCATACTGGAAACCAACACCTTTAAGCGTATAGAAGCGTTGGTGGAGATGGGGCAGATGAAAGAGGAGCATGGCCGTGAGTTATCGGAGGCGCTGGCGCTGTTTATTCAGACACGTTTGAAGCAGCAGGTGAAACGTATCGATATATCTGAAGATGGGGTAGACCAAACGCCTAATATCCTTGAGTTGTCTTCATTGGATAAAATGGAACGAGATCTGCTGCGGGACGGTATGCATATCGTTAAGGGTTTCAAAAAGCATCTGACACTCAGGTATCACCTGGGAGGTTAAACGGAATATGATTATTCCCAGAACTATAAGAAAAATGAAGGATCGGATGGATCATAAAAATGGTCCATATGCGCACCTGTTTCAACCCTATGAAGGGGATGAAGTGGTATCACTGGATTGTGAAACCACCAGTCTGAATGTGAAAGAGGGTGAGATACTGTCGATTGGCGCAGTAAAGATAAAGGGCCGGAAAGTGATTACCAGCGACCGGCTGGATATAAAACTTAAACCGCCAAAAAGTCTTACCGGAGACTCCATTAAGATCCATAAGATCCGTGCTGCCGATCTGGCCGATGGTGTATATATGGATGAAGCATTGGAGCGGCTGCTGGAGTTTGTCGGTAATCGTCCGATTCTGGGGTATTACGTTAACTATGATGTGCGTATGCTGGAGAAATATCTGCGACCCCGTTATGGCTTTGGACTGCCGGGTAAAGCGATTGAGTTATCCCATGTCTACCACGACATTATCAAGTGGCGCTATGTTGGCGGAGATATCGATCTGCGTTTTGATACCATTTCCAAGCGTCTCGATATTCCGATGCTGGAGCGGCATACGGCGCTGGGGGATGCGATTACTGTGGCGTTGATGTATGTGCGGTTAAAGTATGGTGAGCCGCCAGCAGCAGGATAAAAACTGGAATACGTCAAAAAATAAACGGGCCTATGGCTCGTTTTTTGCTTTGTACTCAGATGAGATTAAAAATTGACACAGATTTGTGTCATATTTTTGGCGAATAGGTTGTTTTGCTGCTTGCTAAGTAGCTATTCAATCTTATAATGTCAATATATTGCCATTCTGGAGGGGTCTATGGTTGAGCGTGCAGACATCAACGCCGTTTTGCAGCAGATGCGAGAAGTGAAGATGCAGGTTCAGCAGGGTGTTTCGCCTAATATTCCGCAGCCAAATTCAATTCGTCCTGTTGCCGGAGAGCAAAGCGGAGAAAGTTTTGCTGATCTGTTTAAGGGGGCGATAGACGGGGTCAACAACTCCCAGGCACACGCCAAAAAACTGGCGACCGCTTATGAGCAGGGTGTTGCGGGGGTCGATCTGCATCAGGTGATGATCAGTATGGAAAAAGCATCGGTCTCTTTTCAGGCGCTGACTCAGGTGCGTAATAAAATGGTCAGCGCCTATGAAGACGTTATGAAAATGCCGATCTGATTAGTTTGATAAACACAATAATATGAAGCAGTAGCATCAGGGTGTCGGGTTAGATGGAGAGCGCAACAGTGCAGGCAGGAACAGGTGGGTCGGTAGCCTTTGGCTTTAACCGCTTGGGGCTGGTGCGTCAGTTAGGTCTGATGGTGGGGCTTGCGGCCACTATTGCGATCGGCTTTGCGGTTGTGCTCTGGTCTCAGGAGCCGGATTATCGGGTGCTCTACAATAATGTTTCCTATGCGGATGCCAATCAGATCGTTGAGCAACTGCAGTTGAATGGTATTCCCTATAAGTTTGACTCAACCGGACACAATATTCTGGTTGCGGATGAGTATCTGCACAAAGCGCGACTACGCCTCGCTGCTGAAGGGTTCACCAACGATAACACGGTGGGTTTTGAGCTGCTGGATAAAGAGCAGGGGTTGGGCACCAGTCAGTTTATGGAAAATGCCCGTTACCGGCGCGGACTCGAGGGTGAGCTGGCTCGCACGGTGACCAGTATGCTCGCGGTGCGTAGCGCCCGGGTGCATCTGGCGCTGCCGAAGCAGTCAGTGTTTGTGCGTGATCAGCGTAAGCCTACGGCATCGGTGTTTCTCGATCTGGTTGCCGGTAAGCGGCTGGAGCCAATCCAGGTGGAAGCGATTACCAATCTGGTTGCCTCCAGTATTCCAGAACTCTCCAGTGAAGATGTAACTGTCGTTGACCAGAAGGGACGTCTGCTGAATACCCGGGATATGGATACCGATGTGGTTCTGGCGGCTAAACAGCTGGAATATACCCGTAGAATAGAGGAGACCCTGGTCAACCGGGTGAACAGTATTTTACAGCCGGTGGTGGGGTTGGGGCGTTACCGGGCCGAGGTCTCTGCCGATATAGACTTTACCGCCGTTGAGCAGACCGATGAGATCTATAACCCGGATCTTCCTGCGCTGCGCAGTGAGCAGGTACTGGATGAAAGCACAACCGGACAGGCTGCTGCAGGTGGGGTGCCAGGGGCATTGTCAAATCAGCCCCCCGGAGCGAGTTCAGTGCCTGAGGTGGGGGCTAACGGTCTGCCTATTCAGAATGAAGGCGTTGTGGCGCGGCCGAGTGGGCCGAAAAATGCCCGCTCACAGGCGACCCGCAACTATGAGCTTGATCGGTCCATCAGCTATACCAAGCACCAGATGGGGCAGATTAACCGGCTATCCGTGGCGGTAGTGGTTGATGATATTCCTACAACCAGTCCTGATGGCGGTGAAACAACCCGAAGCGCATGGGATCAGAATGAACTGGATCGATTGACTATACTGGTTAAGGATGCCGTTGGTTATTCCGCTGTCCGGGGGGACAGTGTGAGCGTAATCAACTCGCCTTTCGCCGTGCCTGAGGTGTATCAGGAAGAGGAGATCCCTATCTGGAAGCAGGAGTGGGTGCTCGATCTTGCTAAGCAGATACTGGGTGGTCTGTTTGTCCTGCTGTTGGTGTTTGGTGTGTTGCGCCCGATAATGAAAAATCTGGCCGTCAGTGCGGCCCATAAAGCGGCAGCGGAGGGAGCAGCGGTTAAGACTGAAGCTGATATGGCGTCAGAGCTTGAATCTCTGGATATGAGTGGTATATCGGCTGATCAGGTGACGTTCAGTGGTATTGATAACGCGCTTGCGCCGACTCCGAATGAAACCTATGAATATCAGATGAATGCGATACGCAGCATGATTGCCGAAGATCCAGCCAAAGTGGCGCAGGCAATACGTCAGTGGGTGATTGAGAATGAATGATCAGGTAACAGAATCCGGTGTTGAGCTGACGAACGTTCAGAAAGCGGCGGTGTTGCTTATTTCGCTGGGGGAGGCTGATGCCGCAGAGGTGCTGCGCTATCTGGGACAGAAAGAGGTGCAGCAGTTGGGGCTCACCATGAGTAATCTGGATAATATCCCTCAGTCCACGGTCGAAGCGGTGATGGCTGACTTTATGGAAGCGATCAGCGATCAGACCAGTATCGGTATTAATAATGACCACTATATCAAAGAGATGCTGAGCCAGGCGCTGGGGAGTGATCGGGCTCAGACGCTGGTTGATCGTATTCTGATGACCACCAATACTTCAGGTCTTGAAAGTCTGAAGTGGATGGACTCGCGGCAGGTTGCCGAGATTATCCGTTATGAACATCCGCAGATTCAGGCGGTGGTGATCGCCTATCTGGACCCCGATCAGGCGGCGCATGTATTGCAGCGGTTTGATGAGAATGTGCGTCTGGAAATTATGATGAGGATTACCTCGCTTGATCAGATTCAGCCATCGGCATTGCAGGAGCTGAATGACATACTTGAATCGCAGTTCTCCGGCGCCAGCAGTCAGAGTGCCAGTCTGGGTGGTCTGAAAACCACGGCCAATATTATGAACTACTTCGATAGTAATATTGAGCAGGAGCTGATGGAGAAAATTCGTGAGGTGGATGAGGCGCTGGGTGATCAGATCTCCGAGATGATGTTTGTCTTCGACAATCTGATCGATGTTGAGGATCGTGGTATTCAGGTGATTCTGCGCGAGATCAACACCGATACTCTGGTGGTTGCACTGAAAGGCGCGGAAACCGGGTTGCAGGACAAAATTTTCAAAAATATGTCGAAACGTGCTGCCGAGCTGCTGCGAGATGATCTTGAAGCAAAAGGTCCGGTGCGCGTCAGTGAAGTGGAAGATGCCCAGAAAGAGATTCTTAATGTTGCTCGCCGACTGGCTGATGAGGGTGAAATCGTGCTGGGTAGTGGCGGCGAAGAGATGATGTAATGCGGATGAAGGCGATCGACAAATCGGTTATCAGAATTCGTGCGGAGGATGCCAGAGCTGCGGCGTTATGGACGCTGCCAGTGGTGCAGAGTCAACATGTGGTGGGGCTGCAACGCAAGCCTGAGCCGGTTGAAGAGGAAGCGGTTGAAGAGGTGGTCGATGGCCGCCTGAAGCTCTCTGAGCTTGAA
Organism: Amphritea pacifica; assembly: GCF_016924145.1. Classification (GTDB taxonomy): domain Bacteria; phylum Pseudomonadota; class Gammaproteobacteria; order Pseudomonadales; family Balneatricaceae; genus Amphritea; species Amphritea pacifica. The sequence continues at coordinate 66,544 of NZ_JAFFZO010000002.1, forward strand.
AAGATTCGCGAGGATGCTTATCAGGAAGGCCTGCAACAGGGGCGCGAAGAGGGCATGCAGCAGGGGCTTGAAGAGGGGCGCGCAGCAGGTCACAAGGAAGGGCTGGCGGCATCGCAGGCTGAGATCGACGCCCAGCTGCAGCTGCTAAGAGCATTACAGCAACAGTTGGATAAGCCGCTACAGCAGGTGAATGCTCAGATAGAGCAACTGGTGGTCGAGCTGATTACTGAGTTAAGCGAAGCGGTGATCGGGGCGCAGGTAGAGCAGGGCGGTGAAGCGGTGATTAAGGCGGTTGAGGATGCGATCGCGCAGTTACCCCAGACCGGAGCTGAGATTAAAATTATTCTTAACCCGGATGATGTACCGGTGCTGGAGCCTTTGCTCGCGCTGAATGAAAACTTGACGCTGGTGGAAGAGCCCTCGATCACCCGGGGAGGCTGCAAAGTCGTCAATGGTTATGGCTTGCTCGACAATACGGTTGAGCGGCGCTTTGATGCTGCAGCATCCCGTTTGCGTAACGCGCTGAATCAGTTGGATGAAGTGGCTGACGCTTCCGTTCAAACGCCGGAATCTCATGAGTGATCAATTGCTGAAACGCCTGTCCCGCTTGCGAGGACTGGACTATCAGATACCTGCGCCTGTGGCTCACGGGCAGATAACACGTTTGATCGGTTTGACTCTTGAAGCGGTGGGAATCAAGGCTTCTATGGGTGAGTACTGCCTTATCTATCCTCCGCATGGCGAACCGGTAGAGGCAGAGGTTGTTGGATTTTCCGGTGACCGGATCTATCTGATGCCTGTTGATCTGCTGGAGGGGTTGGCGCCGGGAGCGCGGGTCAGTCCGATGCAGGGCGGGGGCGATGTCGAGGTCGGTTTTGAGCTGCTTGGCCGGGTCATTAACGGGGTTGGCAAACCGCTGGATAGTCTTGGCCCGTTGGGGTGTAAGACCACAGTGCCGCTTCAGGGACGCAATATTAATCCTCTGAGTCGACAGCCTATCAGGCAGACGCTGGATGTGGGTATTCGCGCAATCAACTCGCTGTTGAGTGTTGGCCGGGGGCAGCGGCTGGGGCTGTTTGCGGGCAGTGGTGTGGGTAAAAGTGTGCTGCTGGGGATGATGACCCGTTTTACTGAAGCGGATATTGTCGTGGTGGGGCTGATCGGAGAGCGTGGTCGGGAGGTAAAGGAGTTTATCGACCACAGTCTTGGTGAGGAGGGGATGCGTCGTGCCGTCGTGGTGGCATCTCCTGCGGACGAGTCGCCGCTGATGCGTCTCAGGGCTGCTCAGTTGGCCACCCGGTTGGCAGAATATTACCGGGAGCAGGGGAAAAATGTTCTTCTGCTGATGGATTCGCTGACCCGTTATGCTCAGGCGCAGCGGGAGATCGCCCTCGCCGTTGGTGAGCCTCCGGCAACCAAGGGGTATCCGCCTTCGGTGTTTGCCAAACTGCCTAAACTGGTGGAGCGCGCGGGTAATGGTGATAAGGGCGGTGGCTCAATCACCGCATTCTATACTGTCCTGACCGAGGGGGATGATCAGCAGGATCCCATCGCGGACTCCGCCCGGGCTATTCTGGATGGTCATATAGTGTTATCCCGGACACTGGCGGAGCGGGGGCACTATCCCGCTATTGATATTGAACAATCAATCAGTCGTGCGATGCCGCAGATCGTCAGTTCAGACCATCTTAAAGCGGCCATGGGGTTTAAGCAGCTCTACTCTAAATTTCAGCAAAACAGCGATCTGATCTCTATCGGTGCTTATGTCAGGGGCAGCGATGCCGAGACTGATTTTGCAGTTGAGCGGATGCCGCTGATGAATGCTTTTCTGCAGCAGGGGCTGGATGAAGCCTACGCGTTTCAAAAGAGCCTTACCGACCTGGCGATGGTGTTGACGCCTAATCCCGGCAATACGAATACCACAGATCAGCAGGGGCGGCAGAATATTGCTATGGGTAATCAGGCGCAGTGAAAAAACGGTCAAAGCGGTTGCAGGTAGTGCTCGATCTTGCCGAGCGTAAGCGTAAGCAGGCGGATCAGTGGTTAAGTCAGTCCCAGTCCCGTGTGCAGCAGGGGGAGGCGACGCTGGAGCAGCTTCGAAGCTATCACGCTGACTATGCCAATAGTTTCTATCAGGTGGGGGCTTCGGGTATTTCACCCGGGCAGATTGAGACTCATCAGGCCTTCATGCAAAAGTTAAGTGGTGCTGTGCAGCAGCAGGAAAAAGCCCTGCAGACGGATCGTGCTCAGCTGGAGAAGGTGAAGGAGTATTGGCAGAGTGCTTATCAGCATTTTAAAGCGGTAGAGATGCTGGTTGATAAGCTCAGGCGCGAAGAGTCTCTACAAGCTGAAAAACAACTTCAAAAAGAACTGGATGAGCGTTCGCAGTTAATCCGCCCACCTTTTATCTGATGTTTCTGCTTCTCCGGAGTATCTGGCACTGATTATGCTAATAACTCAGTGGATAGAACTCTGCCGGAGAACGCAGTATGGATCAAACACTTTCCGCTCCTAATGGAGTCGGATCACTATTGAATGTCGGTTCAGTACCAGGCAGTGGCGTATTCACCGGTATTGCGCCGGGTGATGGCGCAGCGACAAACAATTTACCGTCATTTGGAGAATCGTTGCGACAGGCGCAACGGATCCCGGGCGGTGATGAACTATTGGGTGGTCAACAAGGTAGCGGCGGACAAAAGTTGCCGGAGAGTGGCCAGTTATTGCCTGCAGGGAACGCCGCGACAGCTGATGTGGTCGCGAGTTTGGGGCAGGATGATAGTAGTACGGTCACTCAGGCGGCTGTAGCAACTACTGTGGCAGTTGGGCAGCGGGAGCAGCGCCAGCAGCTGGAAAAACAGTTAGAGCAGCAATTAGATCAGCGCTTTAAACAAGTTTCACAGATGCGTTCTGAGTCGGCAGACAGCAGCGACGCTCTTCAGGTCGTACCGCAAGCGGGTGAATATGCGCTGCAGCAGATTGATCAGTATCGGCGCGCGGATCTGGCGGTGGCGGTGGACTCTGCATTGAAGCAGCTGGCTACAGCGGATAGTCGTACTGAGCGAAGTGCAGTCGAACAATTCAGGACGTCTCAGCCGGTGGCGACAATGCCCGCACAGCAGGCTGATGGCGTACCTGCTGCCTCGCAGGCGCGACCTTCGTCCGAAGTGAAGCCGGTGGCCGAAAATATTCAGGTTGCGCCAGTGAGCACTGGCCCGGGCTTGTTGCCAAATCAGCAGGCGCGGATCGACATTAGAGCGCAGAATCCGGTTGCTAAAGCTGATAGTTCTGCGTCTGACCCTGTGCCCCCTGTCGTGTCGCGGGCTGACTATGTGTCAGCCTATCAGGATCAGAGTGCTTACCAGGAGAGTCCTGTAGCGACCGTCATCAGTGAAGCTATAGCTGGCCGGGCAACGGGAGCTGCTGCAGAAACGGGCGAAAAACAATCTGGTGAGGCTGGCAGAAATGATGCAACGTTATTAACAGTGGCGCCCGGAGTTGTAAGGTCCGGAGAGACTGTTGTGGCCGGTCAGGCAGTGGCAGTTGATGTGCGGACTGAGCAGCCTCCTGCGGCGGGGATAGCGCTGGCTATCGAGCAGTCAGTTACCACTTCTGCATCGGTGGCTCCGATTGTTGAGCAATCAGTAAACACTCGGATTGTTGAACAGTCAGCTAACACTCCGGTTGCCGGGCAGTCTCCAGAGCGGATTGCGGGGGTTGAGTCGACAGGCGCCTTGTCTCAGCCAATGGCTCAACCCTTCATTTCGTCGCCGCAGGCTTTGCCAGAGCATGAGGCGGGTGGAAGGTCACCAGCAGATAAACAGGCAGGAGACTCTACCGCTTCGCTATTAACCGGTAGCACAGAACAGAAGAGCCCGCAGGGGGTGGTAGCAATGGCTGGTCAGCCTGCAGTGACGTCTGCTGCAATCGCTCAGGCGTCAGTCAGTAGCACCAGCGCTGACCGGAGCCGTGAAGCCCTTGCGCGAAATCAAACCGATACGGGGCGGGGTCGCGCAGCGGAAGGTTTGTCTTTGCAGTCGCAGAATCTGATTCAGAGTCAGGATCAAAACAATCAGGCAGCTGCGCGTCATGATTCATCTTCCTCTCAGGCTCAAGCTCAGGCTCAGACTCAGACTCAGACTCAGACTCAGACTCAGACTCAGACTCAGACTCGCATGCAGGCGACTGCGGCCTCTATGTCTGGTGGGCAGTTGAGTGCAGATAGTGTCAGGGAACAATTAAAAGCGATCGCAGCTGATGCCGATAGATCATCAGGCGGTATTGAGTCTTCCGGCCGTGTGGAGGGGCGTCAGGAGAGTCAGCTTACCAGTTTTGCCGACTCTCTGGCAGCAGCATCCAGAGGTGTTCGTCCTTCTCAGGAATCCGTTCAGCTGGTGATGCCTCATGGAGTGCGCCCCGGTGAAGCTGCATGGAGCCAGGCGGTGAATGATCGGGTGATGGTTATGGCGTCAAAAAATGGTCAGTTTGCGGATATTCAGCTTGATCCGCCGGAGCTCGGGTCGTTGCATGTGCGGCTGCAGGTTAAAAATGAACAGGTGACTGTGGTGTTTAATACGCCCCACGGTAGTGTCCGGGAGGCTCTGGAACAAAATATGCCAAGGCTGAGGGAGATGTTCGCCGATCAGGGGTTAAATCTGTCAGAATCTTCAGTGGAAGATCACAGTAATGGCGGTCAGCGGGATGGCTCTGACTCCGGTTCAGGCTCATCTTTCACCGGTTATCAGAGTGATTTTGCCGATGATAGCCGGGTTGAAACGGTTGTCAGTGAGAGCCTCTCTCTGGTCGATTATTACGCCTGACCGGTAATCTTGGCAGGAATGTGCCGGCGTCTGCTTCCGCCGCTGAATCAGTATGTTATATTACGCTCTGGGTTGTGATTTAATGCACCGGCCGGTATTTCGGCTGGTTGATAGTGGGGCAGGTAATGGCTGAAGAAACGACTGAAGCGGTTGATGAAGAAGGCGTAACGAAGAAGCCTGGGAAGCTTAAGCTGATTCTCATTATTGTTGCCGGAGTGATTCTGGCAGCTCTGATCGGTGGCGGAGCCACGATGTTTTTGATGGGGGGCTCTGATACTGAACCTGTTGCTGAGGATGCTAAGCCTGCAAAACCAGCGCAGGCGATCTATACCAAGATTCGAACTCTCGAGGGAAGTCCTTACTTTACCGTTGTTGTTCCCAGTGCCGATGGGCGTACTCACTATATGCAGCTCTATGTTGAAGCTAAAAGTCGCGATGATGAAGTCGCCACGGCGCTGACCAAACATATGCCGAAGATCGTATCTGTGCTTAATCAGCTATTTTCCCGGCAGTCTTTTGACAAACTGCGAACTCCTGAGGGTAAAGTGATGCTTCAGCAAGCGGCCCTGGTTGGAATTCAGGGGGTTATGCAGGAGAAAATCGGCAAGCCCGGGGTCGAAAAAATACTGTTTACCGGATTTATAATGCAGTGATGGAAAGGCATATATGACAGTTAAAGACCTGCTCTCTCAGGATGAAATCGACGCACTGCTGCATGGTGTGGATGATGGCGATATTGAGACTGAAGAGGGCGTTGTCGAGGATGATGGCGCTGTAAAGGCCTATGATCTGGCCAGTCATGAGCGGATTGTTCGTGGCCGGATGCCGACGCTTGAGATGATTAACGAGCGCTTTGCCCGTCATACCCGGATCTCCCTGTTTAATCTGTTACGCAATAACGCGGATGTCTCCGTGGGTGGCGTGCAGATTATGAAGTATTCCGATTATATTCATACCCTGTATGTGCCCACCAGTATCAACCTTCTGCGTGTCACCCCTCTGCGGGGTACCGCACTGCTGGTGATGGACGCTAAACTGGTGTTCAGGCTGGTAGATGGCTTTTTTGGCGGTGATGGCCGGCATGCCAAAATCGAGGGACGTGAATTTACACCGACCGAGATCCGTCTGATTAATAAGGTGATTAGTCAGTTTTTTGTCGATCTGGAGGGCTCCTGGGAGCCGGTTATGCGGCTCAAGTTTGAAGTGCTTGGCCACGAAGTGAATCCGGCGATGGCGAATGTCATTAATCCGTCTGAGGTGGTCGTTGTCAGCAGCTTTCAGGTTGATATGGAAGGGGGTACCGGTGAGTTCCACGTGACTATGCCCTACTCAATGCTTGAGCCGATCCGGGATATTCTGGTCTCAGGTTACAAGCCGGTTGAGGAGGAGCTGGATGAGCAATGGCTGACTGCGCTCAAACATGACATGCTGGGAGCGCCGATAAATATGGATCTGATAGTTGCCGAGCGGAAGATGAAGCTGAGGGATGTGATGCAACTGGAGGCCGGGGATATTATCCCGATCGATATTTCTGATACGCTTCAGCTGAAGGCTGCCAGGGTGCCGGTTTTTAATTGTAAACTGGGGACATCCCGTGGGAATCTGGCGGTCAAGATTGTCAGCCGGATAAAAAATGATTAAACCGTTAAACAGAGCATATTACCCATGAGTAATGATGATATTGAAAACCAGGATCAGGATGAAGGTCTGGATGACTGGGGCGCTGCGATGGCTGAACAGGCTCAGGCGGAGGCTTCCCAGGGGCAGTCAATCGATCTTGATGAGTTGAAAGATGAAGGGGCTGCGCTGAGTAATCCCAGTCTGGATGTGATTCTCGATATTCCGGTTAAGTTATCGATGGAGGTTGGCCGGTCTGATATTTCGATCCGCAATCTGTTGCAGCTTAATCAGGGCTCGGTTGTAGAACTGGACAGGGTGGCGGGCGAGCCCCTCGATGTCCTGGTCAACGGTACCCTGGTGGCTCATGGTGAAGTGGTGGTGGTGAATGATCGTTACGGTATCCGGCTGACTGATGTTATCAGTCCGCAGGAACGCATAGATAAACTGAGGTAACCCGATTGCGCGTTCCCGCATATTATTACCGTGCCTCTGTCATATTGCTGACGACGGGTTTCAGTGGCCTGGCGTCTGCTGCAGTGTCGACCGGGGCGGCAGTGGCGCCGTCCCGACCGGTAGTTGCAGACCCGGTTAATGCAGGCTCCGTGATGCAGTTGCTGGCGGGGTTGATTCTTGTGGTGGCGCTGATCCTGCTGCTGGGGTGGCTGGTGAAGCGGTATTCGGGGCTGCCGGGTCAAAACCGGGCCCTGCGTGTGGTGGCTACGCTGCCATTATCAACCCGTGAACGACTGGTTCTGGTTCAGGCTGGAGAGCAGCAGTTACTTCTCGGAGTTACCCCGGGGCAGGTGAACCTGCTGAAAAGTTACGATCAGCCGCTGATTGAGCCGGGTGCGGCGATGGGTGATTTTGCCTCCCGCCTGCAGCAGGCGATGAGTCGTAAGGGGGCGGAGTGAAACGAGGCTTGGTGCTATTGCTGCCCCTTTTGCTGCTGCCAGGGATAGTCCTGGCGGCGGATTCCGGCATTCCCGCCGTTACCATGACTCCCAATCCCGACGGCAGTGCAGATTACAGTGTGACGCTCCAGATTCTGGGGTTGATGACGCTGCTGACTTTCCTGCCAGCGATCCTGATGATGATGACCTCATTCGCCAGGATTATTATCGTTTTTGCCATTTTGCGGCAGGCGCTGGGATTGCAGCAAACTCCGTCCAATCAAATACTGGTGGGGTTGTCGCTGTTTTTGACTCTGTTTATTATGTCTCCGGTGCTGGATAAGGTGAATGAGCAGGCGGTGCAGCCTTATCTGAATGAAGAGATTACCTCAATTCAAGCGTTGCAGGCCGCCAGTGTCCCGTTTCGTAGCTTTATGCTGGCGCAGACCCGGGAAACCGATCTCAATCTTTTTATGGAGATCTCCAGAACCCCTGCTGTTGATAAGCCTGAAGATATCCCTTTTACCGTGCTGGTGCCCTCATTTGTGACCAGCGAGCTGAAGACCGCATTTCAGATTGGTTTTATGCTGTTTATCCCATTTTTGGTGATCGATCTGGTAGTCGCCAGCGTGTTGATGGCTATGGGTATGATGATGTTGTCGCCGGTCATTATCTCGCTGCCGTTTAAGATTATGCTGTTTGTGCTGGTGGACGGCTGGGCTATGGTGATTGGTACTCTGGCTGGCAGTTTTGTCGTATGACGGATAATCTTAAGGCTGGCCTGATGAGTCTGGAGGAGATGTTATGACGCCGGAAATGGTTCTGGACCTGTTTGGTGAAGCGCTGTATCTGGTGGTTTTGCTGGTGGCCGTTATTGTCGTGCCTTCACTGATGGTGGGGTTGCTGGTGTCTACCTTTCAGGCGGCCACCCAGATTAACGAGCAAACGCTGAGCTTCTTACCGCGTCTGCTGGTTACCCTGTTGACGATTATGTGGGCCGGTCCCTGGATACTTGGGCAACTGATGGATCACTTTAATAACATCTTTGCCAATATTCCGCTGTTTCTGGGGTAGAGTGTGCTGCAGCTAACCTCGCTTCAGCTGGAACAGTGGGTCGCTCAGTTTCTGCTGCCCTTTTTTCGTATCGCATCGTTTTTTATGGTGGTGCCGATGATCGGTACTCAGCTGGTTCCGGCGCGCATCCGTCTTGGTCTGGCGCTGGCGATGACAGTGGTGTTGCTGCCAACCCTGCCTGAGATGCCGCTGTTAAGCGGGATGACGCTGCAAACCTATATTCTGATTGCAGAGCAGATCATCATCGGTACCGCCATGGCCTTTGTTGTTCAGATATTGTTTCAGGTGTTTGCCCTGGGTGGGCAGTTGATCTCCTCGCAGATGGGTCTTGGTTTTGCGTCGGTCAGTGATCCGGCTAACGGCGTGTCAGTGGTGGTATTATCACAGTTATATCTGATGATGGTGATGTTGCTGTTTCTGGCTTTTAATGGTCATCTGGTGCTGTTTGAGGCGCTGGCGCGCAGCTTTTTTGTTTTGCCTGTATCGCAAGGGGCGATGCCCGTATCCGGATATATGGCGCTGGCGAAATCGGGTAGCTGGATGCTGGCGAGTGCGCTGTTGATGGCTTTGCCGGCGGTGACTGCGCTGCTGGTGATCAACTTTGCGTTTGGTGTCATGGCGAAAGCGGCCCCGCAGCTGAATATATTCGCCATTGGCTTTCCATTTACCATGATGGTCGGGCTGGTGATTACCTGGGTCAGCCTGGAAGGGTTTCTGGGTCAATATCAGCGATTTGTCTCCGTTGCATTTAACTATCTTGATCAGGTTATCGGTGTGGGGGTGCTGTAGCGATGGCTGAAGACAGCGGTCAGGAAAAAACCGAACAGCCCACATCAAAACGGCTGCGGGATGCCAAAGAGAAAGGCGATATTGCCCGTTCGAAAGAGCTGGCGACCACTATTCTTTTACTCACCGCTGCGGCTGCAGCGATGATGTTTGGCGGGCTGGTGGCCGATAAAATGGCCGGGATGATGAAGTTTAACTTCGCCCTCGATCGGGAAGCGGTGATGGACCCCGCTTTGATGTTTATCCATCTGGGTTACTCATTGTCCGAAGCGCTGCAGGCACTTATCGGCTTCTTTCTGGTTCTGCTGGTTGCGGCTATTGTCGGGCCGATCGCTTTGGGGGGGTGGAACCTGAGTATGAAGGCGATGGCGCCCAAACTTAGCCGCATCGATCCTCTGGCGGGCATTAAACGGATGTTCTCGCTGAAAGCGTTGCTTGAGCTGTTTAAGGCGCTGGCAAAATTCCTGGTGGTTGGATCGCTCTCCTTTCTGGTGTTGTACTCCTCCCGGCAAGCGCTGTTTTCCCTGGGGACCCAGGATGTGTTTCCGGCGATGTCACATGCCACAGAGCTGGTGATATGGGCGTTTCTGGTGATGAGTTCAACGATGATCATTATCTCGCTGATCGATGTGCCATTTCAGATATACGATTACACTGAGAAGCTCAAAATGACCCTGCAAGAGGTCAAGGATGAGATGAAAAACACGGAGGGTAAGCCTGAAGTCAAGGGACGGATCAGGCAGTTGCAGCGGGAGATCTCGCAGCGGAAAATGATGTCGGCGGTACCTGAAGCTGATGTGGTCATAACCAACCCGACCCACTATGCCGTGGCGCTGAAATATGATCAGTCAGGCGGTGGGGCCCCCTATCTGGTAGCGAAGGGAGGCGATTTTGTCGCGCTGAAAATTCGCGAAATCGCCGAAAAACACGATATCCCCATACTCTCTGCGCCACCGCTGGCGCGAGCGATCTACCACTCCACTGAGATTGATGAAGAGATTCCCTCAGGTCTGTTTAAAGCTGTCGCAGAAGTGCTGGCCTATGTGTTCCAGTTACAGCGCTACAAAAAGCAGCAGGGCCCCGCGCCTAAAGATGTTTCCAGCGATCTGGATATACCGGAGGAGCTCCGCCGCGATGAATGAGAGGGGGGAGAGCTTCTTATCTGGCGGGATTCTTGCATTTCTTACTCCTATGGTGAGCAAAGCGTCAAAAAATTGGTGTTTTTAGCCTCTGTTTAATGTTATTTTTCAATCTGAAAATAATTATTTGTAATGTGATGTTTTTTTGACGCTTTGTCGGGCGGCGAGATCTCATTTGGGGCGTAAGTGGACAGAGCAGCGATCTACAATAATGTTCGTGGAGTGGGAAAGGGCAACCTGGGGATCCCATTTCTGCTGTTGCTGGTGCTTGGCATGGTTACCCTGCCGATGCCTCCTTTTCTGCTGGATACGCTTTTTACCTTTAATATTGCCCTCTCTATCGTTGTGTTGCTGGTCTGTGTCTATTCGATGCGACCTCTGGATTTTGCTGTTTTTCCCACGATCCTGCTTATCACCACGCTGATGCGTCTGGCGCTCAATGTGGCCTCGACCCGGGTGGTTCTGCTCTATGGTCACGAAGGCGGGGATGCTGCGGGTAAGGTGATTGAGGCCTTTGGTGAGGTGGTGATCGGCGGCAACTATGTTGTCGGTCTGGTGGTGTTTCTGATTCTGGTGATCATCAACTTCGTTGTGGTGACGAAAGGGGCCGGGCGGATATCCGAAGTGAGTGCCCGCTTCACGCTGGATGCGATGCCGGGTAAGCAGATGGCGATCGATGCCGATCTGAACGCCGGGCTGATTAGTCAGGAGGATGCCAAAAAACGTCGTCAGGAGGTCACGCAGGAAGCTGACTTTTATGGTTCGATGGATGGTGCCAGTAAGTTTGTTCGGGGTGATGCCGTCGCCGGTATTCTGATTCTGGTGATCAATATTCTCGGTGGTCTTGGGATCGGTATGCTGCAGCATGGGTTGTCATTCGAACTGGCAGCCCGCTACTACTCGTTGCTGACGATAGGTGATGGTCTGGTGGCGCAGATTCCGTCGCTGTTGCTGTCAACAGCGGCTGCAATCATGGTAACCCGGGTTAACTCCGCTCAGGATATGGGTAAGCAGGTCATCGGTCAGTTGTTCGGCTCACCAAAGGCGCTGGCAGTGGCGGCGGCGATTCTGTTTATCATGGGGGCCATTCCGGGGATGCCGCATGTGGCATTTCTGTCTCTGGCGATTGCTGCGGGTGTGGGAGCATATTTTATTCAACAGCGAAACCTGGCCGCTGAGGCGAGTATAGCGCAAGAGAGTGCCGTACAGGAGAAGCAACCGGAGCCGGATCAGGATATTAAAGATCTGGATTGGGATGATGTTATGCCGGTGGATATGATCGGCCTGGAGGTGGGTTATCGTCTGATTCCGATGGTGGATAAGCTGCAGGGCGGTCAGCTTCTGAGTCGCATTAAAGGGGTGCGTAAGAAACTCTCGCAGGATCTGGGGTTTCTGGTACCTTCGGTCCATATCCGGGATAACCTGGATCTGATGCCCGGCGCATACAGAATCACTCTGATGGGAGTTTCGGTGGGAGAGTCAGAGGTCTACCCTGACCGGGAGCTGGCGATCAATCCGGGCCAGGTGTTTGGGACACTGAAAGGGATCGATGTGAAAGATCCCGCATTCGGTCTGGATGCGGTCTGGATTGAGTCGAGCCAGAAAGAGCAGGCGCAAACTCTGGGGTATACCGTGGTGGATGCCGGCACCGTCGTGGCAACCCACCTGAATCAGATTCTTCAGGCGCACTCTCATGAGTTGATGGGGCATGATGAGGTACAGAAATTGCTAGACCTTCTGGCAAAAACGTCCCCAAAACTGGTAGAAGAGTTGGTACCTGGCAAGCTTTCTGTGAGTACACTGTTGAAAGTATTGCAAAACTTGCTGATGGAGCAGGTTCCGGTCAAAGATTTCAGAACCATAACCGAGGCGCTGGCCGAAGCGGTTGCGCGAACACAGGACCCGCAGGGTTTGACTGCCGCCGTACGAATTTCGTTGTCACGGATGATCGTACAGAATATTGTTGGTAATGAAACAGAATTGCCGGTGATTACGCTGGATCCGCAGTTGGAGCAGTTGCTGCTGGGGTCGGTGCAGCGGGGCGAGGGTGGCGATGGGCTGGTGATTGAGCCGATGATGGCGGAGCGGTTGCAGAGCTCACTGGCTGAAGTGGCGCAACAGCAGGAGATTGCAGGCAGGGCGTCAATACTGCTGGTGGCGGCGCCTATCAGGCCGTTGCTGGCGAAATTTGTGCGTTATGGTGAGCATCAGATCAGTGTGCTTTCCTATCAGGAGATTCCTGAAAATAAACGGGTTACGATTATTGCAACGGTGGGCGGTCAGAACCAGTCCGGTGCCTGATCAGGTAATGAATAGAGACGGTTATGAAAGTTAAACGCTTTTTTGCTCCGGATATGAGACAGGCTATGCAGAGAGTCAGGGACGAGATCGGCCCGGATGCTGTTATTGTCTCGAATCACCGTGTGGCAGGCGGCGTTGAAGTCGTTGCCGCCCACGAACATGAGTATGAAGCCGCACAGCAGGCGTTTAAGCGCAAACGGGCGGTGGATAACTCCCGCAGTGAAAACCCGCAGATGCAGCAGCGTGTGCAGAGCAATCTGGCAGAAGAGCTACGCAAGGTGCAGGCACGGATCGCTACCGCTCAGGAAGGTGTGCCGGAACCACGACAGAAAAATCGTCAGTTGGATGGCGATGATGACGAGTTGAGTGAGATTCTGGATACCCTCAAGCGTCGTCAGCGTGGGCGGGTTCAACCGCCCCCCAGGGTCAACAGTGCTTCGGAAATGCATAGATCCCCGGAAACACACAGTGCGCCGGAAAAAATGGCTCAACCCCGGCTGGACCCTACTCGTCAGGAACGGACGTTTCAGTCGCCTGCAGATTCGTCACAGCGGGAGGGGGAGACGCGTGAGACGATCGATTCTCTGCGACAGGAGATCGAGTCGTTAAAAAGTATCCTCAGCCGGCCCCGTGAGCGCGAACCGCAGGAGGATGATTTACCGGCCTTCTCTGTGCCGCCGGAGTCTGATCTGTCTGAACCCGCTGCGCCGCGTACACAGCGCCCCCGGCATGAATATGCCGACTCGGCGGTAATCAAGGTAGAGCGCCGTCTGGAACGGATCGGTTTAGGGCCACAGATTTGCCGCCAGTTATCAGCTACGGTGGCTGACGATGATGAACTGGATGATGCCTGGCGCTCAGCGCTGACCCGTTTTAGCAATAATATCCCGGTAATGGATGAAGATTTTGTAGAACGAGGCGGGATGATCGCTTTTGTCGGACCGACCGGGGTGGGTAAAACCACGACAATTGGCAAACTGGCCGCGCGCTATGTGCTGAAACATGGCAGCTCCAGTGTTGCCCTGGTGACCACCGATTCATACCGGATTGCAGCCCATGAGCAGTTGCTGACATTTGGTCGTATATTGGATGTACCGGTGCGGGTGGTTGATGAGAAGAATAGTCTGGACGAGGTGCTGCTGTCACTTCGCAGTAAACGTCTGGTGCTGATCGACACCGCAGGTATGAATGCCCATGAACCGCACACTCAGGCGCAGCTGAATATGCTGGAAGATGTTTCTGTGCGGTTAAAAAAACTGTTGGTGCTCTCCTGTTCAAGTCAGCGGCATGTCATTGAAAGTGCTTATGAGACTTATGCACCGCTGGGGCTGAGTGGCTGTGTTCTGAGTAAACTGGATGAGTCTGGTAATCTGGGTGAAGCGCTTGATCTGGTGATGGAGAATGGGTTGTCAGTCAGTTATGTAACAGATGGGCAACGGGTGCCAGACGATATCGATGTGGCCCATAAGAAGGATCTTGTCAGTCGTGCGGTGATCACTGCGCAAAAGGCGACCCGCAGTCGTCGGGTATTCCACCAACACCAGCAGGAGCGGCTGGCCAAAGATGAACATTGGGAGAGCTGAGTTGTTAGCAGATACAGGAAGCCACAATGGGTAGTACTCGGCCGGTTAAAGTGATCGCTGTTACCGGAGGCAAGGGTGGCGTAGGCAAAACCAATGTCTCGGTCAATATGAGTCTGGCTCTGGGGGAGATGGGGCATCGGGTGGTGTTGATGGATGCGGATCTGGGACTGGCGAATGTTGATGTCTTGCTGGGCGTAAAGGCGAAGCGCAATATCACTGACGTGCTGTCCGGTGAGTGTGGTCTGAAAGATCTGCTGATCGAAGTGGATACCAATGTGCGTATAGTCCCGGCGGCTTCAGGTACGCAGGCGATGACCTCGCTCAGTGTCCATGAACACTCAGAGCTGATTCACGCATTCAGTGAAATTGCTGATGACCTTGATATTCTGGTTATTGATACTGCTGCAGGCATTTCTGAGGCGGTGGTCAGTTTTGTTAAAGCGGCTCAGGATGTTGTGGTGGTGGTATGCGATGAGCCCACCTCAATTACGGATGCCTATGCTTTAATGAAGTTGTTGAACCGGGATTACAAAATGACCCGCTTTCGGGTACTGGCAAATATGGTCAGGTCTGAGCAGGAGGGGCGTAATATGTATAACAAGTTGCTGACAGTGACCGACCGCTTTCTTGATGTAACCCTTCAATACCTGGGGTCAATCCCTTATGATGAAGCGGTTCGAAAAGGGGTGAAGCAGCAACGTGCTGTTTTAAAAGCGTTTCCGCAGAGTAAGGCCGCCCTGGCGTATAAGCAGCTGGCGACTAAAGTTGATAGCTGGCCGGTGTCCTCGAGCCCCCGGGGACATCTTGAGTTTTTTGTTGAGCGCCTGGTGACCGGTGCATGAATGAATTAGCAGAGAAGTGAAGAATCTCTATGTATAACCCGCGTCAGTTTCAGTCGAGTCAGGAGATTATTGAGCAGCATAGCACGCTGGTTAAGCGTATCGCTCATCACCTGTTGGCGCGGTTACCAAGTAATGTCGTGCTGGAGGATCTGATTCAGGCTGGAATGGTGGGCTTGCTTGAGGCAGCAAAAAAATATGATGCCAGCAAGGGCGCCAGCTTCGAAACCTATGCCGGTATTCGTATTCGTGGTTCGATTATTGATGAGGTTCGGCGGGGGGACTGGACGCCCCGCTCGGTGCACCGTAATGGCCGTCGGGTATCCGAAGCGATACAGGCGATTGAGTCGCGTACTGGCAGAGATGCCCAAGATGGGGAGGTTGCTGCGGAACTTAATATCAGTGTGACCGAATATCATGCATTATTGAAAGACTCGGCCGAGAGTCGCCTGTTCAGCTTTGATAAGCTTACCGGCCCTCAGGATGAAGGACCGGGAGAGGGGATCGCCAGCAATGAACCTGATCCTTCGGAAGAGTATGAGCAAAAAGATTTTATAAAGGCGATCGCCCGTGAGATACAGGGGCTTCCTGAACGTGAAAAGCTTGTGTTGTCACTGTATTACGATGAAGAGCTGAATCTCAAAGAGATCGGTAAAGTGCTTGGTGTCAGTGAGTCTCGGGTGAGTCAGATACATAGTCAGGCGGCATTACGGTTGCGTAGTCGTTTAAAAGAGTGGCGGTGAATGCAGCAGAGAATAGCTGAAGCCATTGTCGCCGTTAAAGTGAGTGTTAGGAGGGATTGTCTTGAATAAAGACATGAAAATTCTGGTAGTAGATGATTTCTCAACAATGCGCCGGATTATTAAGAATCTGCTGCGGGATCTGGGGTTTAGCAATATTGTTGAGGCTGATGATGGTGCGACAGCGCTGCCTGTGCTTAAAGCGGGCGGCATCGATTTTCTGGTGACTGACTGGAATATGCCAAAGATGTCGGGTATCGATCTTCTGAAAACGGTTCGCGCCGACCCTGAACTGCGCCATATCCCTATTCTGATGGTGACCGCTGAAGCTAAGCGGGAGCAGATTATTGCTGCGGCGCAAGCGGGTGTGAACGGTTACATTATCAAGCCTTTCACTGCTGCCGTTCTGAAAGAGAAAATCGATAAGATATTTGAACGCCTTCAGGGCTAGGAGGCGTCTATGTCTGACTTTGATATATACCGGGATCAGCACCGTTTTGAAGCCGAATTGCAGGCCCGCGCCGAACAGCTGGTTGAGCTGCTGAGTCGGGGGGAACTGCCCCAGGCGATGGAGCTGGTTCAACAGCTGAATGAGATGCGTCATCAGGCTTTATATCATGAGGTGGGGACGCTTACCCGGGCGGTTCATAATGCGATTGTTGGTTTTACTGAAGATGTTAGCTCCACTGAGCTGTTACAGGATTCTAAACAACATATCGCCTCTATCACGGATGCCAGTGACCGCTTATCCTATGTTATTGAGCTGACCGAGAGTAACGCTCATAAGACTATTGATGAGGTTGATGAAGCGTTACAGCAGGTCAGTCTTATTGAAAAAGGGTTCCTGCGTCGTCAGGAGCTGATCGAAGAACTAGCGGCGTTAAAAGATGACCATCCAGCGCTACAGGCTCTGTATGACAAAGCCTGCCGCTATGCTGATGATCACTCTGCATCACTGGCCTCGCTGAAAGAGCGCCTGACCGGCATATTACTGGCGCAGGAATATCAGGATATTACCGGGCAACTGATCAAACGTGTTATCCAATTGGTTGCCGATATCGAAGATAAACTGGTTGGATTGATGGAAGTGGCTGCGCGGGTGAATAACCTTGGCGCGCTCCCGGTCGCACAGCATGACTCTTCGGAGACTGAAACTGAGCAGACGAAGGGTGCGTCAGAGGTTACAGCGGAAGGGCCGCAAATGAAGGGCCGCAATCAAGGGGAGGTCGCATCCAGTCAGGATGATGTTGATGATCTCCTGTCCAGCCTCGGCTTTTGAAGGGTATAACAGATGTCTTTGAATGTTGATCAGGAAATACTGGAAGATTTTTTAGTTGAGGCCGGGGAGATTCTGGAACTGCTGTCCGAACAGCTGGTTGACCTTGAACAGCACCCCGAAGACCGGGAGCTGTTAAATGCAATCTTCCGGGGTTTCCATACAGTTAAGGGCGGCGCTGGCTTTCTTCAGCTTGACCCGATGGTTGATTGCTGTCATAGCGCTGAAAATCTGTTTGATCAGTTGCGTAATGATGCACTTAAAGTTTCTTCAGAATTGATGGATCTGGTGCTGCAGGCATTGGATTCAATTAACTCAATGTTTCAGTGTGTTCAGCAGGGCGAGTTTCCCCAGCCAGCTGATCCGCAACTGCTGGCCGGTTTGAATGCGATGGCGTCGGGGCAGGCCACTGCAGCGCCGACACCTCCTCCTGCGGTTCCGGAGGCAGATGCTCCGCTTCATAGTGATGCAGAGGTCAGCGCTGAATTTGAATCACTGATTTCCGGCCTCGATGCGACTGCCGGAGCGAAAACAGCGGGGGACTCTGATCTGATCACTGAGGATGAGTTTGATGACCTGCTGGATCAGCTGCATGGCCCCCACGGTGCTCCGGGTGTCGCTCCAGCAGCACCAGTGTCTGATCTGATTACAGAGGATGAGTTTGATAGTTTGCTGGATTCGCTGCATGGCCCCAACGGTGCGCCGGGCCTCAGTTCGGCAGATAACAGCGCCGATGCCGAGTTTGATCAGTTGCTGGGGGGGGGCTCCCCTGCCATTGCTGAGACAACAAACTCGGCACCGGCCGCCGCGCCTGCCGCTGATCTGATCACTGATGATGAGTTTGAGAATCTTCTGGATGATCTGCAGTCCAAAGGTGAAGGCGCTTTCGCGGCGGTTCCGCCCCCCGCGGCTACTCACCCCCCCGCGGCTACTCACCCCTCCGAGACTCCCCAGTCCGACCTTTCCGGGGCGGCGAAGCCTCAGGCAAATAAGCCCGTTGCCGAAAGTAATGTCCGGGTTGATACCCGTTTGCTGGATCAGATCATGAATATGGTGGGTGAGCTGGTGCTGGTGCGTAACCGTCTGGTTCGTCTGGGAGCCGAACTGGATGATGGGGATATGGCAAAAGCTCTGGGTTCACTCGATATGGTGACGGCCGATCTGCAGATGTCGGTGATGAAAACCCGCATGCAGCCGGTTAAGAAGGTTTTTGGTCGTTTCCCGCGTCTTGTCCGGGATCTCTCCCGTCAGCTGCATAAAGAGGTTAATCTTGAGCTGCGGGGTGAAGATACTGATCTGGATAAGAACCTCGTTGAGGCGCTGGCTGATCCGCTGATTCACCTGGTCAGAAATGCGATCGATCATGGTATAGAAGAGCCCGAGGTTCGTGAGAGAAATGATAAACCCCGGGAGGGGCACGTGCTGCTCTCTGCTGAGCAGGAAGGTGATCACATCCTCCTGATTATTGAAGATGACGGTGCCGGTATGGATCCGGATAAACTCAGGGCTCTCGCTGTCAAAAGAGGGATGCTGGATCAGGAGGCCGCCGCCCGTCTGAGTGATCATGAGTGTTATAACCTGATATTTGCTGCCGGGTTCTCCACCAAAGAGCAGATCTCTGATGTCTCGGGTCGAGGTGTGGGAATGGATGTGGTAAAAACCAAAATTTCCCAGCTCAATGGTAAACTCGACGTCGATTCAACCCTGGGGATGGGTTCGCGAATCGAAATTCAGGTACCGCTGACACTGGCGATTATGCCGACGCTGATGGTGCTTCTGGAAGGTCAGGCATTCGCGCTGCCGCTGGTGAATGTGAATGAGATTTTCAATCTCGATCTGACGCAGATTAATATGGTCGATGGTCAGCAGGTTATTATTGTTCGTGATAAAGCGATGCCGCTGTTTCATCTGAAACGCTGGCTGATGAAAGGGTTTGAGAAAGATCCTCTGCCACAGAATGGTCATGTGGTGATCACCAATGTTGGTACGATGCAGGTTGCATTTGTCGTCGATCAGTTGGTTGGACAGGAGGAGGTTGTTATCAAGCCGCTGGGCTCTATTTTGCACGGTACGCCGGGACTGTCCGGAGCGACTATTACGGGGGATGGTCGGATCGCTCTGATTGTCGATATTCCAAGCCTGCTGAAGGCATATGCTAATTGAGCATAATGTTTTTACTGCAGGCCTATACTGGATAACTGTATGGCAGTTCGAGTTTTAGTCGTTGATGATTCGGTGTTTTTTCGCAACCGGATTAAGCAGATACTGACCCATCACCCTGATATTGAGGTTGTTGATACCGCCAAAAATGGTACAGAAGCGGTCGCTAAGGTAAAGCAACTGCACCCCGATGTGGTGACGATGGATGTAGAGATGCCGGAGATGGACGGTATCACTGCGCTGAAGCAGATTATGGCTGAATGTCCCTGTCAGGTGGTGATGCTGTCTTCATTGACCCGCCGCAGTGCAGCAGTCACCCTTGAAGCCTTAGCGTTAGGGGCTGCCGACTATATGGAAAAAGATGCCCGGCAATGGCTCGCGGGCAGCGGTGGCGATGATGTGGAAAAGGAGCTGGCAGCAAAAATTCTGGCGCTGGGTGGGCGTAAACCTCGTCCTGGTCTGAACAGCCGCTCCGAAGCGGTAGCGCAACCGGCTTCTGCCCTGCGCTCACCGGTCTCTGCCGCTGCGCGGCCAAAACCCGCTGCTTCCGCAACTGATACTGCAGGGGGGCGGTCGGGCAGATCGGATGTGAAGGTCAGAATTCCGGACTGTGGAATTGTGACTATTGGCTCATCGACAGGCGGACCCGCTGCACTACAATTTATCCTGACTCAGATTCCCGCTGATTTTCCGGTGCCGATACTGATCACTCAGCATATGCCGAAGGCATTCACCTCGGTCTTTGCTAAACGACTTGATGATCTGTGCGCGGTCAGGGTTAAGGAAGCCGAGAATGGTGACAAGTTATTTGCCGGACATGTCTATCTGGCGCCGGGTGGTCAACAGATGATTCTTGACCCGTCCAATTCAGGCAAGCTTATTATCCGCGAAAGTGACGAGCGGATGACCTATAAACCGAGTGTCGATCTGACGTTCGCATCGGTAGCAAAAGGTTATGGCCGCAGAGCGGTGGCGCTGGTGCTCACAGGAATGGGCGCGGATGGCTGTGATGGCGCCCGGTTATTGAAAAAAGCAGGGGCAACTGTCTGGGCGCAGGACAAAGACAGTTGTACTATCTTTGGTATGCCAAAAGCCGTGATTGAGGCGGAACTGGCAGATGCAGTATTGAATCTTGAAAACATCCGGCAGCTGTTTAAGCATTGGGGACATTGATGAATCTGGTAAGTATTAGTGGAATACTACTGGCAATCATAGCAATCGTTGGGGGGAATTATCTCGCCGGAGGCGCCTTCGATGAACTGCTCAATATTCCCGCCCTGCTGATTGTTGTGGGGGGCACGTTTGCGGCTGTCTTTGTTCAGTCGTCGCCAACCGAGCTGTCGCGCGCGATCACCCTGTCGGGGTCGGTGTTTGGCCATCATGATCAGAATTATCGTGAGGGTATAAACCATATTGTAAGCTGGTGTGTCATTGCCCGTCGCAAAGGTCTGCTGGCACTCGAGGATGAAATCAGCAAGCAGCAAGACAGTTTTGTACGTAATGGCTTGCAGATGCTGGTTGATGGACGCACCCCGGATGTTATCCGTTCTACCCTGGAGACAGAGCTGGTTAGCCGTGAAAACCGGGATCTTCAGGCGGCAAAGGTACTTGAAAGTATGGGGGGCTACGCGCCCACAATGGGGATTATCGGCGCCGTATTAGGGCTGATTCATGTGATGTCAAATCTGGCGGATCCGGCAAACCTGGGGTCAGGCATCGCTACGGCGTTTGTGGCGACCATCTATGGTGTGGCGATCGCCAACCTGCTGTTCCTGCCACTGGCAAATAAGATTCGCTCGATGGTACTGAAGCGGTTTTATTTTCAGGAGATGATGCTGGAGGGATTGCTGTCAATCGCTGAAGGCCAGAACCCCCGGATTATCCAGCTTCGGTTGCAGGGATATCTGGAGCAGGGGGCGTAGAGTGTCCAGGCGCAGAGTTGAAGAACAGGATCTGCATTCGCAGCGCTGGGTAATCTCCTATGCCGACTTCATTACCCTGTTATTCGCTTTTTTTGTTGTCCTGTATGCAATATCTTCGGTCAATGAGGAGAAATACCGGCAGGTCACCGAATCATTTGCCGGGATATTCTCCGGTCAGGATGGGGCTTTGCACCCTCCGATTGGTGGTAAGTCTGACAGCGATCCTGCGGGGATCGGTATTTTTCAGGGTGGGGAGTCCAGCAAGGAAAACCCGACAGTAAAAATCATCCCGCCAAAACCGGAAAACAGTGCGGCATTGAAAGCGATTGGCGAGCAGATGCAGATGCAGTTTAAAAAACTGATCAGCAGTGGCAATGTCGCCGTGCAGAGTAATAACCTCTGGGTCGCACTGGAACTGGGGGCTAACCTTGTATACCCTGAAGGCGGTGCACTACCGGCAATCACAACAGATCCCGTCTTTGAGCGGGTGGCTAAAATACTCAAACAGTATGACAATCCGATCCATGTAGAGGGGTATACCGATAATCAGTTTATCTCTTCAGATCAGTATCCCTCGAACTGGGAACTATCTGCGGCGCGGGCTGCGGGTGTTGTGCGTATTCTGGAGATGAATGGCGTAAAACCCCAGCGTATGGCGGCCGTCGGCTTTGGCGAGTATCAGCCGCTTGCCGATAACGACACAGAGAGTGGTCGGCGGGTGAACCGCCGAATTGTGATTGTGGTTACCCGGGATCGTAAGACGCAACGGGTCGTGTCAGCGTTTGGTAGTGAGCAGGTCAGTGAAGATGCTATCAGAGGTATTTTGACTGAAAGTGGTCTGCCCGAGTCGGCGATTGAGCCGGTTAAAGATGAACAGGGGCGGGTAACCTTTCGCCGTAAGGAGGCAACTCAGCCTCTGGATACAGAAACATTAACGTCACCGGAGAGCTTCTCTCCGCAGACACAGGAGTCACCGCAGTAATGCAGGTATGGGCGGTAGCCAATCAGAAAGGTGGAGTGGGCAAAACCACAACCGCAGTCTCACTGGCCGGTTTATTGGCTGATGCGGGACAGCGTGTGTTACTGGTGGATCTCGATCCCCACGGTTCGATGACCAGCTATTTTAAGTATGATCCGGATGAGCTGGAAAACAGCGTCTATGATCTGTTCCAGCCGGGCAGCGAAGTGGACATGAAGCTGCTGGAACCGTTATTGATGCCGACTTCAAACAGAGGTATCGATCTGATTCCGGCCACCACTGCACTGGCTACGCTGGAGCGTAAGTCAGTAGGGCAGGAGGGGATGGGGCTGCAGGTCGCTAAGGCTTTACGGTTAGTAAAAGATCGCTATGACTATGTGGTGATCGATAGTCCGCCGGTGCTGGGGGTGTTGATGATCAACGCACTGGCCGCTTGCGGTCATCTTTTGGTGCCGGTACAGACAGAGTTTCTGGCGTTGAAAGGGCTGGAGCGAATGTTGCGCACCATTACGATGATCAACCGGGCAAGAAAACGTCAGTTGACCTATACCCTGATTCCAACGTTCTATGATCGCACAGTTCCTGCCTCAGTCAGCTGTTTGCGGGAGTTGCATCAGCGTTTTGCTGAAAATATTGCAGCATCGGTGGTGCCTGTGGACAGTAAGTTTATTACTGCCAGCGCTAAAGGCATAACCCCATCAGAGATGGATCTGACGATGCCGGGTGTGCAGGCATATATCCGCATTTTACGCGGTCTGGCGGAGCGGAGCAGAGGATGAGTGAAGAGCAATTGAACCGGCAACAGCAGTTGGTAAAAGAGTATCTTGATGCGTTATTGAAGGATGACCAGTCTCCATTCAGTATTGAAGCCGAGCTGGCGTTGTCAGAAGAACAATCCGACGATCTGATTGAAACCCCGTTGGTTGCATCGGAGCTGCCAAAAGCGGGCCCGGAGCTGGAAGAGGTTGATCTGGATGATCTGGAAATATCGCTGGATATTCAGTCGGATCATATCGCAGCTGAGAAGTCGGAGCCTGAATCAGGGGCAGCATCGCAAACTGCAATTGAATTGGCCCCCGGAGCTGTTTATTCCTCTGTATCTGATGCTGATACCGGAATGACCACTGAACAACAGACTGAACCTGCTACAGAGACTGCGGCGGAACTGGCCCCCGAGCTTGTCTATCCTACTTCCAATGTAAAACAGGCCCCAGAGCATTCAGATGATCTCCTGTCAGAGGCAGCAATTAATCCTGTGGCAGACAGTCTGATAGAGACTGTTCAGGATGTTGTTGAGTCGGATCAGTCTGTGCTGCCTGAATATGCAGCGATTGAAGAGCCTTCTGCGCCAGAGCCTGCACCAGAACCGGAACCTGCACCTGAGCCAGAGCCTGCGTCAGAACCAGAACCTGCGCCAGAACCGGAGCCTGTGCCAGAACCGGAACCTGTGCCAGAACCGGAACCTGCGTCAGAACCAGAACCTGCACCAGAACCGGAGCCTGCGCCAGAACCAGAGCTTGCGCCAGAACCCGAGTCTGCGCCAGAACCCGAGTCTGCGTCAGAACCAGAACCTGCGCCAGAACCGGAGCCTGCGCCAGAACCAGAGCCTGTGCCAGAGCCTGTGCCAGAGCCTGTGCCAGAGCCTGTGCCAGAGCCTGTGCCAGAACCGGAACCTGCGCCAGAACCGGAACCTGCACCAGAGCCTGCGCCAGAACCGCAACCTACGCCGGAACCTGCACCAGAACCAGAGCCTGTGCCGGAACCTGCGCCAGAACCAAAGCCTGCACCAGAACCCGTGATTAAAGTGGATTCTGAGCCACTGCAGTGCTTGCTGGTCAAGATGTATGGCGTGAAACTGGCCCTGCCGGTTAAATATCTGCAGGGGGCGCATGATCTCAGTTCTATGAATCTTGAGTTGAGTGCTGACGCTGACTGGATTCTGGGTAATTATGAAGAATCGGGTAAGTTGGTTCGGGTTGTGGATACCGGCATGTGGATTATCCCCGAACGGTATGAACCGGATAAAGCGGCCTATACCGAGCTGGTTAAGTTCAGGGATGTTTGCTGGGCGGTGACAATCGATACCATGATTGGTGCTCAGGAGATCGCTCCGGATCTCATCACCTGGAATAAAAACCCTCAAAGCCGGCCCTGGTTGCTGGGTACCTGTATGAAGTATCAGTGTGCTGTAGTCAATATTCCGGCGTTGCTGCACGGACTGAATACAGCCCTGAACTCGTAAGGAGATAGGATGATCTGGTTAGCTCTGGCGGTGGTCGCCATCGTTTCATGTGTATCGATTGGCTACTCAGTCCACGCCCGCCGTCAGTTACAACAGCATCAGCGACAGTATGAAGCGCTGATCAATGTGCTGCGTAATGAGATTCAGGCCCTCACCAGTAGCTCTATCGGCATGGGACACCGTCTGATGGATGTGGAAAATAAGCTCAATATCACCGCTGAAAAACAAGAGGAGCTGGCCAATCGTGATCCGGGAGTACTGGCTTACAATCAGGCCGCCCGGTTAATGGAGATGGGGGCCGATGTAGATGACCTGGTTAAGAATTGTGGTATCGGGCGGCCTGAAGCTGAGCTGATGGCGTTGTTGCACAAAGAGATTGCCGCTCCGGATCGTCATAACTGATCAAATGTATCTCTCCGAGGGCTAGCCGTTTTTTAGCTTGTATGTGAAGGCGATGATCTCTGCAATGGCGCGATAGAGACTTTCCGGTATCTCATCGCCCAGCTCCAGGCGTAATAAAACCTCCACCAGTTCCGGACTTTCGTGGATGTGCACGTCATGTTCCCGGGCCAGCCGGATAATCTGTTCAGCGATAACTCCCTGTCCTTTGGCGGTTACCTTTGGTGCACCCTGATGATCATAATTCAGGGCGATCGCCTTCTGATACTGTTCTGTTTTTTTGTTCACATCTACTCCGTTTCAGGTGACCACATCGATGAGTTGTTCCACCTGATTGACCGGTTTTGGGGCGGTGCCCTCGCTGCAATGGATTGAGTTAATACTATATCCCTGCAGGTGTAACTGGCGATTGAAGTCCGGTAATTTATCGCTCAGCTGTTCGGCGGTTGCTGCCAGGCTACACCAGAAATGTGCTGTGATCTGATGTTCCTGTTCCAGCACCAGTTCTGCATCAACGCTGCCCTGCTCCTCGAGATCGAAGTGAAGCCTGACCCGCCAGAGTCGTTGCCACTCATCTGCAGAAAGTTGTTTGCGGTGTTCCGATATTTTCAGTTCAACATTATCCAGTCGCTCCCCATTTCTGACTGGCAGGTCAAGGGCAAAATAGCGTTCCAGACCACCATCGCTGTTGATGCGGGTATTCTGAATACTTTCCAGCTGGTTACCGGTCACCCGGTTCAACAGTCCTTTCACCAGTTCATGTAACTGCTGTCGCGCCTGTTCCGGTAGCCGGTCTGCCTGACGTAAAAGCTGATTCAGTTGATGCTTCATCTCTCCGGCTGGGATCTGACTGCGGGGATCGGCGAGGTTACGCTCAGTGAACAGACCGCCATTTAGCAGGTTTTGCTGGATGCCGGACTGCCCCGCAGCGGCAGACTCCGTCTTGACCCCAAACAGGTTGATCAATGAGCTGATAATACTGTTTATCGGGCTTTTCTCACCGCCGGCACTATTGTTTAGCTGCTGCAGCTTTATCAGGCTGTCCGCCACAGGCTGTTGCGCCGGTAAGACATAGCGTAATGCATCGGTGATACTGCGGTTAAGATTCTGATTCTGTAGCGGCGATGTTAACGGATGGATCTGCACCTGATCAGAGGCGGTTCTGATCAGGAGTACCTTGCCATCAAAGGGGGGCGGTTGTTGCAGGGTGAGAGGCAGTGTCCGGCCATTAATACTGGCAATCAGATTCCCCTCACCGCTTCCGGTTCTGATCGCTACAGAAAGATTGGCCAGCACCGGCTGATTCAGTGGCAGTAAGCGGTTCAGTCCCGGTAATGAACGGGCCGGGACAGTCGCTGTCGGCGGTTGTGGTGTCTGAGCTGTTGACGTCCCCGGCGGCTGCGGTTGTTGGCTGCGGGGTTCCTGTGGCCCTTGCTGCGTGCGCCCTTTAATCTGTACCACAGGGGGTTGATCCGGGGCGATGGTCTGATGGTTACCAGGCGGGGTTATGGCACCGCTCTGTTGTATCGGCTGGGACTGAGTGGTGGCTGGTTGATTAAGTGTCTGAGTTTGCGTCGTGGGCTGGCCGGCAATATTGCTCAGCAGTAGTTGTCCTGCTGCGGTGCGGGTTAAAGTCGCCGAGCTGCCAGGAGGTAGTGGTTGATTTCCCCTTAGTTGATACAGCTGACTACCAAGCTGCACCTGTAACTTGAACTGATTAGGCTGGGTCGGATCCCCGCTGACCTGACGGATCGTAATCGGAGTCGGCGTATTCAGGGGCAGGGCACGCACAAGTTCTGCTGCCGAAAGCGGTTTTCCGGCGCTGTTCTGCAGATTCTGTATGCTCAGTGGATTCAGCACTGTCGGTTTTCCTGCACAGTTTCAGAGTGGATATAGTTCTTTTGACCGAGTAATGCACTTCGGCTGTTTATTTTGTATATAATGCCTTGCTTTCGGCGGGTATTGCTAATTATAAAGGCGACTTTGCCTGTTTTGCTTTATTGAGGGTGTCCAGTTGTCTACACCAAGACTGAAAATCGACAATCTGTTCTGCGAACGGGATGAGCGTGTGCTGTTTGAAGGTCTCTGTTTCGAGGTCAATGCTGGTGAGGTGATCCAGATTGAAGGGCAAAACGGCAGTGGTAAAACCACGCTGTTGCGTATTCTCAGCGGCTTGTCGCGTCATTTTGAAGGTGACATCTATTGGCAGGGCGAGCACCTGGATAACTGCGCTCAGGCGTATCGCGAGTCGTTGCTCTATTTCGGGCATCAGCCGGGTGTCAAAGCGGTGCTCACGCCGCGAGAAAACTTGCAGTGGTATGCGTCTCTGCACCCGGAGATGGATCTGACTAAACTGGATTATGCGCTGGTTAAAGTGGGCCTGAAGGGCTATGAAGATGTACCTTGTCATACGCTTTCTGCCGGTCAGAATCGCCGTGTCAGCCTGGCACGGCTCTATCTTAGCCGGGCGCCGTTATGGATTCTGGATGAGCCCTTTACTGCAATTGACAAACGCGGGGTCGCGGAGAAAGAAGCGCTGATTACTACCCATGCTCAGGAGGGAGGGACCGTTATTCTGACGACCCATCATGAGCTGGCGATGGGGGATAAAATCCGCAGGCTTAATCTTGATCAATTAGCGGGAACTTTATGAACGATAGTGTGCCTAACCAATCGACAGAAGAGTCGATGGTCCATGTATACAAGGTTGATGGCCCTTTCTGGGGGGCGTTGAAGAGAGATCTGTTACTTTCCTATCGGCGTAAAAGTGATCTGGTCAACCCGCTTATTTTCTTCCTGATGGTCGCAACACTGTTTCCACTGGGGGTAAGCCCTGATCCAACCTTCCTCGCTGATGTGGCACCCGGTGTGGTGTGGGTTGCTGCGTTACTGGCGACGCT
Organism: Amphritea pacifica; assembly: GCF_016924145.1. Classification (GTDB taxonomy): domain Bacteria; phylum Pseudomonadota; class Gammaproteobacteria; order Pseudomonadales; family Balneatricaceae; genus Amphritea; species Amphritea pacifica. Next base: position 94,211 of record NZ_JAFFZO010000002.1, read on the forward strand.
TTTGTCGATGGATAGTATGTTCCGTTCTGATTTTGAGGATGGAACGCTGGAACAGATTTTACTCAGTCCACAGCCACTCTACCTGGTGGTGCTGGCAAAAGTACTGGCGCACTGGATGCTCACTGGTTTACCGTTAACATTACTGGCGCCGGTATTGGGAGTTATGCTGTTTTTACCTGCAGAAGGTATGGGGGGGCTGGTCCTGAGTCTGCTGCTGGGCACACCAACCCTGAGTCTGATTGGTGCCATCGGCGCTGCTCTGACCGTCGGGTTACGCAAGGGAGGCGTGTTAATCTCCCTGCTGGTGTTACCGCTCTATATTCCGGTGCTGATTTTCGGCAGTGCTGCGGTGCAGGGCGCAGTGACGGGGTTACCCTTGGGGGGGTATTTGGCCATTCTGGGAGCGATGCTCTCGCTTGGGTTGGTGATGGCGCCGCTGGCAATTGGTGCCGCATTAAGAATTAGTGTAAGTGGGTAATACCCCGATAAGGTTGAAATATGGCTGATAAGAAGTGGATGCCTCGTTGGTTTTATCAACTGGCTTCTCCCCGCTGGTGTTATGAAATTACCGGCAAACTGTTACCGTTGTTTGTCATCGCAGCAATACTGCTGTTAGTAACGGGGACTGTCTGGGCACTGGCGTTTGCGCCTGCCGACTACCAGCAGGGCAATAGCTTCCGGATAATCTATATTCATGTGCCGTCCTCTATTCTGGCGCAGTCATGCTATATGCTGATGGCGGTTGCCGGTGCGATCGGTCTGATCTGGAAAATGAAAGTTGCAGATATGGTCGCCAAGTGTTGTGCCCCGATTGGCGCATCGATTGCGGTGTTATCTCTGGCAACTGGTGCCATCTGGGGTAAGCCTACCTGGGGCTCCTGGTGGGTCTGGGATGCCCGACTGACCTCAATGTTGATTCTGTTCTTCCTCTATCTGGGTATTATTGCCCTGAATTCCGCCATCGAGAGTGAGCGCACGGCGGCTCAGTCAACTGCGGTACTGGCGCTGGTAGGATTGGTGAATATCCCGATTATCAAATACTCCGTGGACTGGTGGAATACGCTCCACCAGCCTGCCACCTTTAAACTGACCGAGCGCCCGGCGATGCCTGCAGAGATGTGGGTGCCGTTGCTGGTGATGGTGATCGGTTTTTACTGTTTCTTTGCTGTAGCGATGATGCTGCGGCTGCGTAACGAAATTATTCAGCGTGAGCGTCGCAGCAGTTGGGTGCGCGACCTGATAGCTGGTTGAGGGTATTATTTTGAGTTTTGAATCATTTGCCGAATTTATCGATATGGGGGGGCACGGCCTCTATGTCTGGCTCAGTTATGCGATCGCTCTGGTTGTGATTGTAATAAATATTGTCAACCCGCTGATGCACAAGCGTCACATCTTTACAGAACAGGCCCGTCGCCTGCGCAGGGAGAAACAGAGCTAATGAATCCGAAACGTAAACAGCGACTTATTATCGTACTTTTCATCGTCTTTGGTGCCGCGATTGCGGTGGGGCTGGTGATGTATGCCCTGCAGCAGAATATTAACCTGTTTTACTCGCCAACCGATATTGTTGAGCATAAAGCGCCGGAAGGCACCCGTATCCGGGCCGGAGGAATGGTGGTTGAGGGGAGCGTGAAACGAGATCCCGAGAGCCTGCAGGTCACCTTTGATATGACCGACTTTGCTAATAAGGTAACCGTCACCTTCACCGGTATCCTGCCTGACCTTTTCCGCGAAGGGCAAGGAATTGTTGCGCAGGGCGCGATGAACAACCAAGGGGTGTTTGAAGCGGTTGAAGTGCTGGCCAAGCACGACGAGAACTACATGCCTCCGGAAGTTGCCGAGGCGCTTAAAAAGGCCGGTAAAATGCCTGAACAGATGCGCGCTGCAGGAGCTGAATAATTATGATTCCAGAGTTGGGTCAATATGCGCTGATTATGGCGTTGTGTATCTCTTTACTGCTGGCGGTTGTACCGATGGTAGGGGCATCTGTCGGCAATACCCTGTTGATGAACTATGCCCGGCCGTTGTCGGTAGGGATGTTTTTCTTTCTGGCGATCAGTATTACCTGTCTGGGGTACTCCTTCGTTGTGGATGACTTTTCGGTGGCTTATGTTGCTACTAACTCAAACACCCTATTGCCCTGGTATTATAAGATAAGTGCGATCTGGGGTGGTCATGAGGGGTCCTTGTTGCTCTGGGTTGTTATCCTCAGTGGCTGGACGGTGGCGGTTGCCTTTAAAAGCCAGAACCTGCCGGTAGAGATTGTCTCCCGGGTGTTAGCGGTGATGGGGATCGTGGCTGTGGGATTTATCCTGTTTACTCTGCTGACCTCCAGTCCGTTTGATCGTCACCTGCCGCAGTTTCCTTCCGAAGGTGGCGACCTTAACCCACTACTGCAGGATATCGGCCTGATTATTCACCCACCAATGCTGTATATGGGCTACGTAGGGTTTTCGGTTGCTTTTGCCTTTGCGATCGCTGCGCTGCTGACCGGACGTCTGGATTCCGCCTGGGCGCGCTGGTCGCGGCCATGGACCAATATTGCCTGGGCGTTTCTGACACTGGGTATCTCGTTAGGTAGTTGGTGGGCATACTATGAACTTGGCTGGGGTGGCTGGTGGTTCTGGGATCCGGTTGAAAACGCTTCCTTTATGCCCTGGCTGGTGGGGACTGCACTGGTTCACTCACTGGCTGTTACTGAAAAACGTGGCGTGTTTAAAAGCTGGACCGTGTTACTGGCGATTTTTGCCTTCTCCCTGAGTCTGCTGGGGACCTTCCTGGTTCGTTCCGGGGTGCTGACATCGGTACATGCGTTCGCCTCTGACCCGGATCGTGGCTACTTTATTCTGGCGCTGCTGGCGATCACCATTGGCGGCTCTCTGATCCTCTATGCGGTTAAAGCGGGGAACGTGAAAAGCGAATCCAGTTTTGCGCTGCTATCGCGGGAATCATTGCTGTTGCTGAACAATATTCTGCTGGTGGTTTCAGCGATGATGGTGCTGCTGGGAACAATATACCCACTTATCGTAGATGCGATGGGCTGGGGTAAGATCTCGGTTGGTCCTCCCTACTTTAACTCCCTGTTTATTCCGCTGATGCTGCTGATTCTGGGGGCTCTGGGCCTGGGTGTCGCTGCGCGCTGGCGGGAAACGTCAGTGGCGTTTCTGTTGAAACAGCTGTGGCTGCCTGCAGTTATCAGTGTCATTGCCGGTTTGCTGGTGCAGTATCTTTACGCTAAGGAATTTAACCTGACCGTTGCGGGTGTGATGGCGCTGGTGTTCTGGGTAGTCTTCAGCAGCATCAGGGACTTCTGGAAAAAAGTGGCCGGTCGAAGCAGCGTTAAAGCTGCGGTTTCCGGTATGTCCCGAAGCTACTTTGGTATGATTCTGGCGCATACCGGTATTGCGGTTGCGGTCGTAGGGGCGCTGATGGTGAGCATCTACAATGAGGAACGTGATCTGCGGATGGCGCCCGGTGATGTGCTGAGCTTCAGTAACTATCAGTTTGAGTTTTTAGGTGCTCAGAAGAAGCAGGGGCCAAACTACAGCTCAGATATGGGCGTTATCCGGGTGAGTTTTAACGGCAAACTGTATGGTGAGCTGCGACCGGAAAAACGTTTCTACCCGGCCCGGGGTAATGTGATGACGGAGGCCGATATTGATCCCGGACTGTTCCGCGATCTTTATGTTGCACTGGGGGAGCCGCTGGAAAACGGCGCATGGGCCGTGCGGGTACAGCATAAACCCTTTGTCCGGTGGCTCTGGCTGGGTGGTCTGCTAATGACTGCCGGTGGCCTGCTGGCTGCCACAGACCCCCGTTACCGTAAACAGGCCCGGCGGGATGCCGCCCGGGCAGCCGCCTGATTAAGTGTTTCGATAGGTATAATGATGCGTCGATTAATTGTTATTTTGCCGCTGGTTTTGTTTGTCGCTCTGGGGTTGTTTCTCTGGAATGGCATCGGAAAAGACACCAAAACCCTCCCTTCACCGCTGATCGGTAAGACGGTGCCAGAGTTCAGTCTGTCGGCACTGCTGGACGAGCAGAAAACTATCACGGCAGCTGACCTGAAGGGGCGTCCGGCGTTACTCAATGTATGGGCTACCTGGTGCCCGACCTGTAAGCAGGAACATGCCCAGCTAAACCGCATGGCACGCGATGAGGGAGTCACCATCTATGGGGTTAATTACAAGGACGACCGGGCTAAGGCTAAGATCTGGCTGGATAAGTATATGAACCCCTATGCCCTGAATATCTATGACCCTGACGGTCATCTGGGACTCAATCTGGGGGTTTATGGCGCGCCGGAAACCTTCCTGCTGGATGCCCAGGGGATCATTCGTTACAAACATGTTGGGGCGATTGACCAGCGTGTTTGGGGTGAGTTGCGGCAGAAAATGAAGCAGCTGGAGGTGAACTGATGGTTCGTCAGGTTTTGTTAGTGGTTTTACTCAGCTTCAGCAGTTTAGCGAGTGCCGCGATTGATACCTACCAGTTTAAAGATGATGCGACCCGGGAACGGTTTCAGTCATTATCCACCGAACTACGTTGTCCTAAATGCCAGAACCAGAATATTGCCGATTCTAATTCACCTATCGCCAAGGATCTGCGGGATGAACTCTACCGGATGCTGGAAAACGGCGCGGATGATGAACAGGTAATCGATTTTATGGTGACCCGTTACGGTGAGTTTGTACTCTATCGTCCACGGATGTCAGAGCAAACCTATCTGCTTTGGTATGGACCCGCAGCATTATTGTTGATCGGTGTTATCGTGGTTTTACTGATCAGTGGCAAGCGTAAGAAAACTGAACCGGGCAAACCAGACGGCAATTTAAGCGATGCCGAGAAACAGCGACTCGATCAGATACTCAAACAGGAACAGAATAAATGACGGCGTTATGGTTAGGAATCGCACTGCTATCACTTCTGGCAGTGGCATTTGTTTTAGTGCCGGTTTATCGGGGACGTCAGCTTGAGGATGCTGTCCAGCCCGATGTTGATCGTCGTGAGCTGAACATCAGTATTTATCAGGAACGTCTTGCAGAGCTGGATGCTGAACGGGCTGCGGGTAGTCTCGATCAGGAAAACTATGATTTTCTGAAGCTGGAGCTGGAGCGTAACCTGCTGCAAGATGTTGACGATACGGTTGCCTCTTCCAGTAAGCCAGTACGCATTACCCGCCAGTCGATCATTACCGCCTTTCTGCTGGCTGCACTGATACCGGCAATGGGGCTGGCGATTTACAGCCAGTATGGTCGTTCCGGCGATCTCGCCGTAGCAATGAACCGCCCTGCTGACCCATTTAATGGTCGCAAACCGACCGTTGAAGAAGCGATCACTGCGTTGCAGGAGCGTCTTAAAGAGGAGCCTGAAAATCCCGAGGGCTGGTACCTGTTGGCGAATACGTTTATGAGTATGCAGAATTTTTCTGCCGCCGCCGATGGTTATGGCAAGGCTCTCAAATACCTGCCGGAAGATGCCCCCCAATATGCCGGGGTTAATGGCCAGTATGCACAGGCGCTGTTTTTCGCGAACAGTGGCAAAATGAATCAGCAGATCCGCAATGAGGTTGATAAAACCCTGTCGCTGGACCCGTTTGATGTGACCGCGCTGGGGTTGCTGGGGATCGAATCTTACGAATCTGAGGACTATCGTGCTGCGATGGAGTTCTGGCGTAAAGCGTTGACTAACGCCAGTACTGAACAGGCGGATTCGCTGAAATCCGGGATTATCTCTGCCCGGGATAAACTGATTGCCGCAGGGGAAACTGTGCCCGATCTGCCGGAGCTTGCCGAGGTGAAAATCCAGCTGGCGGTTAGTCTGAGTCCTGAGCTGAAAAGCCGGGTAACGCCAGATATGACGGTGTTTATCTTTGCCCGCCCGGTGGGAGGCAGAATGCCGCTGGCGGCAAAACGGGTGACCGTTGCTGACCTGCCACTCAACATTGTCCTGGATGACAGTATGGCGATGAGTCCGCAAGCAAAGCTTTCTGGCGCTGAAACGGTTGAAGTGACTGCGCGGGTATCTGCTTCAGGACAGCCGACTCCGCAGCCTGGAGACTTGAGTGGAACCATTTCTCCTGTTGCTGTTCATGACCAAGTTGATATATTAGAGCTGTCTATTGATCATATAGTTGAATGATTGACCAAATTCAGGACAATAGAGAATCGGCAGACCGCATTTAAATTAAAACAAGGGTAATATCTGGCAATGGAATTAGGATTACGCGAATGGCTGATTATCGGTGGCGCGATAGTTGTTCTCCTGATTGTGTTGGATGGCTGGCGCCGCATGCGGGGCGGCGGTAACCGGCTGAAGATGAAAATCGACAAGTCGTTCAATGATATCCCTGATGTGCCCGAAGAGACCTTTAATCCTGAACTGCCTGGCGGTGGTGCAAGGGTGGTTGGCCGGGCGTCTGACAGCGCTGCCGACACACGCCGTGAGCCCGTCTTTGGTAATGCCGAGCTGGGAGATGAAGGGCTGGAGTTGTCGATTGCCAAAGCGGCCCGCTCGGCTGCGGAAAAACCAGAGTCTCGCAAGCCGCTTTCTCAGAATAAACCTGACCAGAGTTCAGCCAGTTCCAGTCCTGCTACCGAGCCTTCGGCTGCTCCCGGGCGTTTCGCCAAACCTGCCTGGATGAACAAGTCTGTACAAGGGCGATCAGAGCATATCAGCCCAACCTTCTCTGAGGATGAGCATGATCCACTGTTCGCTTCATCCGACAGCTTTCCGCCACACCACGATGGTCCATCCTTTGATGATATGGATGAAGGGATCTCCGCCGTACGTGTAGTTCGTACCCCAAAGCCTTCAGAGAAAAATAACGAACACCCTGCAGATAAAACCTCTGATAATTCCCCACAAGATGGGGCAGCGGATGAAGATATACCTGTTGTTCAACATATTGTCACTCAGCAAGAGCGTGGCGCTGACGCTAAAACAGGATCAGAGTCCGGGCGGATATCAGCCTATTCCTCTGCTGAGCCAGAGTTGTTCAGACCTGAAAACTTAGTACCTGAAAACCTTGAATCTGATAGCCCTGAATCTGATAGCCCTGAATCTGAGAGCCTGGAACCGGCATATCCGGGATCCGCACAAATCGAAGATGACAATCCTGAAGCAGCCCACTTTGAAAAAGGACTCACTGACTCCGCACGTCTGGAGTCTGAAGGTACTGAATTAGAAAGCTCTGAATTAGAAAGTTCAGAGTTACAGAACTTAGAAACTGAAAACTCAGAGCCTGAAATCGCCCAGCCTGAAAACGTCGAACTGTTTCCCGCTGATGAGTCGGACAGGAAAGCCGTTCCTGCAAACTCTCAGCTTAGCGCGTCATACTCGGCTGAGGATGATGATCTGATCGACTCCCTGCCTGAAGGGTTTCGGACAGATCAAGTGGCTGAGAGCGATGATGATGACGATGAAAGTGAGTTTGATTATACCCGTCCGGTGAGTGAGCTGATGCGTCCGGTATGTGAAGATAACAGTCAGCTGCAACAGACCTCGATGGACCTGCAGGAGCGTCAGGAATCGATCTTTTCTCTGATTGATGAACCGGCTGTTGAATCTGAGCCGCCGTTTGAAAAGTCTGGATTGGCAAGGGTCAAGGCTGCGCTGAAGCCAAAACCAAAGCCGGCACCTCAGCCTGAACGCTTCTCCGCTATTGATGATGAACCTGAAGAGATCGCCGATGGTTTCTTCGGCGATCAGTCCTCCTCCAGAACGCCAGATATAACAGCAGCAAAACCGGTAAATACGGCAGATACTCCCAACAGTGGTATTGGTATTAAGGGGCAGTCTCTGCAGAAGATTCCGGAAGCCGATAAAGTGTTGGTAATCTCGGTGGTTGCTGCTGAGGGGCAGAATGGTTTTTCCGGTCGGAGTCTGCTGCAAATTCTGCTGGCGTGCGGTATGCGCTATGGCGATATGAAGATCTTCCACCGTTATGAAGATGGCCTTGATAAGGGCGCCATCCAGTTCAGTATGACCAACGCGCTTGAACCGGGCTATTTTGATATCGATACCATGGATAGCATGGAAACCCGGGGAGTAACCTTCTTTATGTCGATGGAAGAACCCCGTGATGTCATGAATGCTTACGAGTGTATGCTGGCAACCGCGATTGCCGTGGCAAAAAACCTGCATGGTGTGTTGCTGGATGAGAATCGCTCCACCATGCGGGATCAGACCAAAGAGCACTATCGTGAGCGCATCCGTAAGTTTGAAATGCGTAAATTGAAAAAAACAACATCCGCCTGAACCTTCCAGATACTTGCCAATGAAACCTGATATCTCCATTACGCAGCTGCTTGAGCAGTTGCGCGATCAACTGCGTCACTATAACTACCAGTACTATGTGCTTGATGATCCTCAGGTACCGGATGCTGAATATGATCGTTTGTTTCAGCAGCTGAAAAAACTGGAACAGGAATATCCCGGGCTGGTAACCCCGGAATCTCCGACCCAGCGTGTCGGTGCTGAACCCCTGGCCGCCTTTACCCAGGTACGCCATGAGATGCCGATGCTATCGCTGGATAATGCATTTTCTGCTGATGATATGCGCAGTTTTGAAAAGCGGGTGCGAGACCGGCTCAGGCTGGGTGAGGAGGTTGAAATCGAGTTTGCCTGTGAGCCTAAACTGGATGGTATCGCGGTTAGCCTGCTGTATGAGAACGGCGTTCTGGTCAGAGGCGCCACCCGGGGCGATGGCACTACCGGGGAGGATATCACCCTGAATGTGCGCACCATCAATTCGATCCCGCTACGGCTGATGGGGGATGATTATCCGCAGCGGCTGGAAGTCCGCGGTGAGATCTATATGCCCCGTAAAGGCTTCGAAAAGGTTAACGAGCAAGCCCTTAAACGGGGTGATAAACCTTTTGTTAATCCCCGTAATGCGGCGGCTGGTAGTCTGCGACAGCTTGATCCTAAAATTACCGCCCAGCGGTCTCTGGAGATGTGCTGCTACTCAGTGGGGGTTGTTAGCGGGGGAGAGCTGCCCGATAGCCATGCAGCAATTTTGCGCAAACTGGCTACCTGGGGACTGAAAATTAATGCTGAGATGGCCGTTGTTGAGGGGGCCGAGGGGTGCCTTGAGTATTTTGACAAGCTGTCCGCGAAGCGTAATCAACTGGCCTATGAGATCGACGGCATTGTCTTTAAGGTCAATGATATAGCGTTGCAACAACAGTTGGGTTTTGTCTCCCGGGCGCCGCGCTGGGCCATTGCGCATAAATTTCCGGCGCAGGAAGAGATCACCCGGGTCAAAGCAGTGGAGTTTCAGGTGGGACGAACCGGTGCGATTACACCGGTTGCGCGACTTGAACCGGTGTTTGTCGGTGGTGTTACGGTGAGTAATGCCACACTACACAATATGGATGAGGTGAAGCGGCTGGATGTCAGAGCGGGGGACAGTGTGATTATCCGCCGTGCCGGTGATGTTATTCCCCAGGTGGTATCCGTCGTCACGGAGCGTCGTCCAGAGCAGACTCAGCCTGTCAGCTTGCCAGAGTGCTGTCCGGTGTGCGATGCGGAGATTGTCCGGGTTGAAACGGAAGCTGTTGCACGCTGTTCCGGTGGCCTGAGCTGTGCTGCCCAGCGTAAAGAGGCGCTGAAGCACTATGTATCCCGTAAGGCGATGGATATTGATGGTCTGGGTGAGAAGCTGATCGAGGCTCTGGTAGAGAAAGAGCTGGTGCATAGTCCGGCGGATCTGTATCGGCTCCACCATCTGCAGCTGGCCAGTATGGAGCGGATGGGCGATAAGTCAGCCACTAAGTTGTTGCAGAGTATCGAAAACAGCAAGGCAACCGAGCTGGCTAACTTTATCTATGCCCTGGGGATCCGCGAGGTCGGCGAAGCCACAGCAAGAACACTGGCGATTCACTTTGGTTCTCTGGAGGCGGTGATGGCGGCCAGCGAAGAGATGTTGCAGGCCACTCCGGATATTGGCCCTGTGGTGGCACAATATATCGTCAGCTTTTTCCATCAGGTGCATAACCGTGAAGTGATTCAGGCTCTTCGTGATGCCGGTGTTCACTGGCAGGATGTCGAGGTGGACCAGAAAGCTCAGCCTTTAGCGGGGCAGACCTGGGTGTTGACCGGAACGCTGGAACAGATGCCCCGTTCAGAGGCGAAAAAACTGTTGCTGGCACTGGGCGCGAAAGTGGCCGGCAGCGTATCTAAGAATACCGACTGTGTGGTGGCAGGGCCGGGGGCAGGGTCTAAACTACAGAAAGCGGAAGAGTTGAATATTCCCGTAATGGATGAATCAGAGCTATTGGCTTTGCTGGCGAAATATAACGGCTAAGGATATCTGACAGATGCACAGTTCGACGTTTTACAGATCAATACCGCTGTACTTGCTGAGTGCTTTTGTGCTGCAGGGCTGTAGTCAGATGGCTCAGGTGGTACCGGAACGCTTTGTAAAACCGGAAAACCCATTTTGTCTCGGGTTGTATGAGAATAATGACTGGCTTGATGCTGCGGTATCGACTGAAAGTCGCTGGGGCTTACCGCTGCATATCGCATTGGCGGAGCTGAATATGCCGGTTGGCACGGAGGCCAGCGAGTATATCGCACCGGTCTCTTTCGATTGGGAAGAGTATCGTCTGGCCAGTGAAAACTGGTCTGGTACGGTTGCCGATATCACCACTGCGCTGGATTTCCTTGGCTGGCACGCTCAGATGGCCAGCCGGCGTAACGATCTGAATATGAATCAGGCCGGTAAACTGTACATCGCGTCGAGAATAGGCCATGGCGGGTTATACCGGATCGAATATCATCCCGATCCGGTGTTGCAGGCTCAGGCAGAAGCGGTTGATCGGCGGGCGGAACAATACCGGCAAGACCTGAAAAGCTGTCCCCGCATCCGGGAAAGAGCAGACAGCTTCTTTCGCTGGCCCTGGTGAACGATGATTATCCCCTGGGAACAGCTTCAGCCAGACACGCTGACAAGCCTTATAAAGGAGTTTGTCACCCGTGACGGTACGGACTATGGCTTTAAGGAAACAACCACCGAGACGCGCATAGAGCAGGTTAGAGCTAAACTGAAACAGGGGGAAGCGGTTGTACTGTTCAGCCAGAGTACAGGCCAGTGCAATATAGTTGCCCGTAATAGTTTGTAGTAGACCGGGGTGTTGTTATGGATCAGTTGGAACAGATTACAGCGCTGATAGCGCTGACCATGGGGGTTGGCTGGGCCAGCGGTATTAATCTCTATGCGACCATTCTGATGCTGGGGCTGATGGCCAATACCGGCAATCTGCAACTGCCCGCTGGGCTGGAAATTGTTGCTGACCCCATGGTGTTGATGGCTGCAGGGTTTATGTATTGTGTAGAGTTTTTTGCCGATAAAGTGCCCGGCGTCGATACCGGTTGGGATACTCTGCATACCTTTATCCGGATCCCCGCGGGTGCGGCACTGGCGGCTGGCGCCGTGGGTGATATGAATGAAGCGGTTATACTGGCTGCCGCACTTGTCGGTGGTTCACTCTCGGCTACCAGTCATGCCCTGAAAGCTGGGGGGCGGGTGATGATTAATACATCACCGGAACCGGTGACGAACTGGACTGCATCCATTACGGAAGATCTGGCAGTATTTGGCGGGTTGTGGACAGCACTTAACTATCCGGTGGCATTTCTGATCGGCCTGGTGCTGTTTATCGCACTGGTGGTCTGGTTGCTGCCAAAAATCTGGCGGGGTGTGAAGAAGCTATTTGCCTTTCTGGCCGGGCTGTTTGGCTCCCGGGATGACGATATTCGCTACCCGGAGGATAACAGCAACGCTCTGCCCCATCAGCATGGCAGATATAAAAACTAAGGCTGGTTTAGCGGCTGTCCAGCCATTCATTATTAATCAGTGATTGCAGCAGATCCGTGCGGGTGATGATCCCCACCAGATTACCATTCTCCTGAACAATGGGGATGCAACTTAGCTGGTGTTCCACGCAGCTGACCGCCAGTTGGCGGATATTGGTATCGGGCGTTGCTGTAATAACCTGTCGGGTGTAGCACTGCTCAATGGTGTCTTCAATGGTATGTGACTGGGCTCCCTGATAACTCAGGTACTGCAGCAGTAGCTTTTCTGTCACGGTTCCCATGAGTCTGCCAGCCCCTGAGAGAACCAACAGATGGCTGATATCAAACTGTTTCATCTTATACAGGGCTGACTGAATCTTGCTGCCCTGTAACACTGCCTGAACCGGGTGCGACATAATCAGCGATGCGGGAATATAGGAGCGGGGCTGTTCCTGAGCGCTGCCGCCGGTCTGAGTATAAAGCGTGGCGGCTTTACGAGCGTTGCCTTTGGCTGGTGGCCCATATTCATGGTGCTGAATCTGGTCCACATGATCTTTCTCATGATCTTTTTCGACCCCCGCCTCTGCGGTATGGGGAGACGCAGCCAGTTGCTCTACCCCACGGGGGGTAAACATCGATTTAACCGGTGTCTGGATACGATAACCCTGATCGTAAATTACCAATGCCATAACTGTAGTGCGCTACTCTGAGTGAACGATAGAGATTATATCGCCCGCCTGATCAGATTCTTGATGATAAATCGAGCAGGACTCAGCTTATCTATTAACTCCTTTTCCAGTGGTAGGGGCTCACTTTCAAGCATAGACGCGATAATCTCTCCACTTATTGGACCACTGATCAGCCCTTTAGATCCATGCGCCAGGTTTGCGAATAAGCCGGGATAGTGCTGCGGCTGAGTATCAATGATCGTAGTGGCATCATGACGCAGTCGGCCATAATCATTGAGAAAAGACTGATACACCGCTACCGGACCAATGAGAGGCAGCTTATCGGGCGATGCACAACGGAATCCAACACGGCCCTGTAGTCCGTTTTCAGTATGGTACTGAGACAGACTCTTGCCAAGTTCAGGTGCCATGTCGTACACCTTATCAAGGTTATGCTGGTGGCCAGATTCACGGATCTCGGTGGCAGTATCATTAAGATCAAATGTGGCACCAAAGCAGAAAGCACCCTGCTTGGCCGGGGAGATATAGCCCTCGCTACAGAGGACGGTCTTCAGTTGCAGCGCATTAATGTTTGTATCGGTCAGCGAAACCTGCCCCCTGATCTTCTGCAGTGGCAGGTGGTTCAGCTGTTCAAACTGCATACTCTCGGCTGCCGAGGCGACGACCACCACATCAGCGGTAAGCGCCTGATCATCGTCTGTATAAGCGTGCCACCGGTTGGCTTCACGTTCCAGCCGGGTGATCCTGGTATCAGTGATGACTGTAATAGAGGGATGTTCGGTTAACCACTGACAGAGTCGGGGTGGTGTAACCCATCCAGCCGCCGGGAAAAACAAACCGCTATTATTAACCGTAATGCCGGCAATCGCTGACGCCTCAACCTGCCCGACAAAGCGAACTACATCATCGGGATAGTTTCCGGATTCTGCCAACTTACGCTGTTTAATCAGTTCTTTATCATTGGCAGCCAGCTGCAACAGACCACAGGGCGACCAGATATCTGTGCGATCCGCCAGACGCTGTCTTAGCAGATGACTGCTATAGAGAAAGCCGGAAAGGTGAAAACGACTGGCTGGGATCGGATCAACCGGTAACTTGGCATAGAGTGCCCCCTGTCGATTGCCCGAGCCTTCAGTCGCAATCTCACTGTTTTTGTCCACCAGTGTCACTTTCCAGCCGCGCTGCGCCAGAGACCAGGCTGTCGAACAGCCTGCCACACCGGCGCCAATAATGAGTGCTGTTTTATCGCTACAGTGTTTATCAGGTAACCCGAACCAGGCGGGAGAGACACCTGAATGGTTCAAAGAAGGCGGTGTTAGCTGATCTGCATCTGTAAAAGTTCCGGTTAGCATCTCTCTTTTTCTGCCAAAACCGGGCACTTTCCTGATCTGGAACCCAACATCTCTCAGACCACGCTTTACAATACCTGCACAGGTAAAGGTCGAAAATGTTGAGCCCGCAGAGCTGAGTCGGGCGACCTGTTGAAACAGCTGGGGGCACCACATATCGGGGTTCTTGGCGGGCGCGAAACCATCCAGGAACCAGGCATCGACTTTTGCCTCTAACTGACGGTAACATTCAACTGCTTCGCCCAGCATCAGCGTCAGTGTAACCCGGCCGTTGTCTAAACAGAGACGATGAAAGCCGGGGGTTAGTGGTGGGTATTGTGCAATGAGTTTATCGGAGAGTGTGTTAAGCTCTGGCCATAAAGCGAGTGCCTGGATGAGATCATCCAGCGTCAGTGGATACTTTTCCACAGTGATAAAATGCAAGCGTGCAGATGGCGGAGCTGTCTCATTGAAAAGCCGCCATGCCGCCAGGAAGTTGAGCCCGGTACCAAAACCTGTTTCGGCGATGGTAAATGAGTCTGCCTCCCTGAAACGTTCGGGAAGTTGATTGTTCCCGAGGAAAACGTGGTTGGTTTCAGCGAGACCGTTTTCGGTGGAGAAGTAGATGTCATCAAACCTTGTGGATAAAGGTACTTCAGAAGACCAGTCCAGATTGGCAATTGTGTATGGTTTTTTCATAAGTATTTAAGTCATAACCTTAGACAGTAGTACCGCGCTAAGCGGACAATTGTATCGAATCTGTCTAACCCTCGCTTAAGTTTGTGAATAGTCTGCTCAAGCAGAGACTTTTGTATGAATATGAAAGGAATGAGTGAATGAAGATATTGGTTACAGGGGGCGCTGGTTTTATTGGCTCTGCTGTTATACGTCATATTATTAAACATACACAGGATAGTGTAGTGAACGTGGATAAGCTGACGTATGCTGGCAATCTTGAGTCTCTTGAATCAGTGTTCAATAATGACCGCTATACGTTTGAGCATGTAGATATCTGTAATCAGAAAGAGCTTAGGCGAGTATTTGTTGAGCACCAGCCAGATGTTGTAATGCATCTGGCTGCTGAGTCGCACGTTGATCGCTCAATAGATGGGCCAGGTGACTTTATACAAACCAATATTGTTGGCACTTATATATTGTTGGAGGAATGCCGCTCTTATTGGACTGGCCTGTCTCCGGTGCGCAAAGCGAAGTTTCGCCTCCATCATATATCCACCGATGAGGTCTATGGGGACTTACCCCATCCAGCTGATTATGAGAACGCTGCAGAACTACTGTTTACTGAAGAAACTGCTTATGCTCCCAGCTCTCCTTACTCAGCGAGTAAAGCAAGTTCTGATCATTTGGTGCGTTCCTGGATGCGCACCTACGGCCTGCCTGTATTGATAACCAACTGTTCCAATAATTATGGCCCTTATCATTTTCCGGAAAAACTGATTCCGTTGGTGATTCTCAATGCGCTGGACGGCAAACCGCTGCCAGTGTATGGCAAAGGTGATCAGATCAGGGACTGGCTATATGTGGAAGACCACGCACGAGCTTTGTACACAGTTGTTTCCGAAGGCAAGGTGGGTGAAACCTATAATATTGGTGGTCACAATGAAAAACAAAATATCGAAGTCGTAAATGCGTTGTGTGATGTTTTACAGGAACTCATACCTGGCAGCTTTCAGTATAGGGATCTGATTACGGAAGTGAAAGATCGCCCCGGCCATGATCGACGTTATGCCATTGACGCGAGTAAGATTAAATGTGAGCTTGGCTGGCAGCCATTGGAGACCTTTGAATCAGGTATTCGCAAAACAGTGAAATGGTATCTTGAAAATCTTGAGTGGTGTCGACGAGTACAGGACGGAAGTTATCAGCGAGAGCGTTTAGGGGAGCAAGTGTAAGATGAAAATCTTACTATTGGGTAAAACTGGTCAGATCGGATTCGAGTTACATCGAACGTTGAGCCTATTAGGGGCCATTGATGCGCCTTCGCGACTAACACTGGATCTTATGAGTGAAGAAGCGGTAAGCGATTATCTGATCGGTAGTAACCCCGATCTTATTGTTAACGCTGCTGCATGGACAGATGTTGATGGTGCGGAAGAGCATCAGGCTGAGGCTTATCGTCTGAATGCAGTGTTGCCAGCTCAACTGGCCACCTATGCATCTGAAAGAGGTATTCGTTTCCTTCATTACAGCAGTGATTATGTTTATCCTGGAACGGGGACGCTTCCCTGGTCGGAAACTAGTCCAACAGGTCCGCTAAACCACTATGGGAAAACCAAGTTGGTGGGTGATCAGGCAATAGAGCACAGTGGAGCAGACTTCCTTATCTTCCGTATTAGTTGGGTTTATAGTGCGCGTGGCAAAAACTTTATGAAAACCATGCTTCGCCTGGCTCACAGCCACACTCAGCTGGAAATCGTATCAGACCAGATTGGCGCCCCAACCCCCGCTCGTTTAATCGCCACTATTAGCCTATTGGCGATCCGTGATGAGTTGAAATCCGGTATATATCAATTAGCATCAAAAGGTGAAACGAGTTGGCATGGCTTTGCAACAGAGATATTTAACGAGGTGAGGCAGGCTAGTGAGCCACTGCCATTATCTGTGGAACATGCACAGCCAATAAGTACCCTTGACTACCCCACACCAGCTAAAAGGTCCGCAAACTCAAGAATGAACTTGAGCAAGCTGGAAAACGCTCTGAATCTGAAGCTTCCCAATTGGAAAAGTCAGTTGGCAATTACTCTGACAGAGTTTCTGGAGAAAAAATGAAAGGCATAATTCTCGCCGGAGGTTCTGGTACCCGTTTGTATCCCATCACCCGTAGCATATCAAAGCAGTTGTTGCCGGTTTATGATAAACCGATGATTTATTATCCACTTTCTGTGCTGATGCTTGCCGGAATTCGGGATGTTCTTGTTATTACAACTCCCGAAGACCAGGAAGGTTTTAATCGTCTGTTAGGTGACGGTGGACAATGGGGTATTAATCTTACCTATGCCGTTCAGCCGAGCCCTGATGGCCTTGCACAGGCGTTTATTATTGGCGAAGAATTCATTGGCGATGACAGCGTGTGTTTAGTACTGGGTGATAACATCTATTATGGACAAGGGCTAAGCAACCTTCTACAGACTGCAGCATCAAGGGATAAAGGGGCGACTGTATTTGGCTATCAGGTTACCGACCCGGAGCGGTTCGGCGTGGTTGAGTTTGATGATGAGCAGCGGGCTATCTCCATCGAAGAAAAACCGGTAAATCCTAAGTCCGACTTTGCCGTCACAGGGCTATATTTCTATGATAATGATGTGGTTGAAATCGCAAAGTCAGTTACTCCATCAGAGCGTGGTGAACTGGAAATTACCACCGTAAATCAGATTTATCTGAATCGGGGTGATCTGAAGGTGGAATTGCTGGGCCGGGGTTTTGCCTGGCTTGATACGGGTACTTTCGACTCCCTTCATGACGCCGCCAGCTTTATTGAGACCTTAGAAAAACGTCAGGGTCTTAAGATTGCTTGCCTCGAAGAGGTGGCCTATCGAATGGGTTTTATCAATGAGGAACAGGTACTTGCGGAAGCAGAAAAACTCCAGAAGAACAGCTATGGCGCGTATCTTAAGAAACTTGTGAAAACAGGCAGATAGGTAACAGGAATTACATGGATATTATTTCAACCAGAATACCCGACGTAAAACTCATCAAACCGAAAGTCTTTGGAGATGAACGCGGCTTCTTTATGGAAACCTGGAACCAGCGGGCTTTCAATGAAGCAGGTTTTAGTGCCGCATTCGTTCAGGATAATCACAGCCGCTCGGTAAAAAACACTTTGCGAGGTTTGCATTACCAAATTAAAAAACCTCAGGGTAAACTGGTGCGGGTAACCCGTGGTGAAGTGTTTGACGTGGCTGTGGATCTTCGAGCCAAATCACCGACCTTCGGGCAGTGGGTCGGGGAGTACCTTTCTGAGCACAACTGCCATATGCTTTGGGTGCCACCCGGTTTTGCGCATGGGTTTCTGGTGATCAGTGAAACGGCTGATTTCCAGTATAAGTGCACAGACTTTTATGCCCAGGAGTATGAGCGTACAATTCATTGGGCTGATCCAATTTTAAATATTGAGTGGGGTATGGATAGCGCTAATAAAATACTTCTTTCAGAAAAAGATCGAATTGGGCAAAGTTTTGGGCAAGCTGCGACAGAACTCAATGAGTATTATTGAAATGATCCCCGTTACCAAACCCTACCTTCCTAATCGTGACAAGTTCGATAAGTACATTGACGGAATTTATGAACGCCAGTGGCTTACTAACAACGGTCAGTTGGTACAGCTACTTACCCACCGGCTGGCAAGTTATCTGGGCGTGGAAAATTTACTACTTGTAGCTAACGGAACTTTGGCCCTGCAAATAGCATACAGAGCACTGGGTATCAGTGATGACCAGTCAAAAGTGTGCCCAGAAGCGATTACTACACCTTTTACTTTTATTGCTACAGCCAGTTCTTTGAAATGGGATGGTGTAGAACCCGTGTTTGTAGATATCGATCCTGATACCTGGTGTATGAATCCGGAAAATATAGAAGCAGCCATAACACCTAATACCCGGGCTATTGTGCCGGTGCATGTGTTCGGCAATGCTTGTGATGTTGAAGCAATCGACAATATTGCGCATAAGCATAATCTGAAGGTTGTTTATGATGCTTCTCACGCTTTTGGCGTTAAATATAAAGGAGAAAGTCTGCTTAACTATGGTGATGCGGCTACTCTCAGCTTTCATGCTACTAAACTATTTCATACAGGAGAGGGTGGTGCCATTGTATTCAAGCGCAAGGAAGACTTGGAACGGGCTAAAAAGATGATCAATTTTGGCATTACTGGTCCTGAGTGTATTGAGGAGCTGGGTATTAATGCCAAGATGAGTGAGCTTCAGGCAGCGATGGGGCTTTGTGTGTTGGATGAAATTGAAGAAAATCTGAAAGCAAGGTCAGTAATTTGGCGATGGTATGAGGAGGCTCTGAGTAATGATCTTCAGCTTCAAGCCAAACATCAATTCCTTGACTATAACTTTGCATATTTCCCTGTGGTTTTTGATAGCGAGGAACAGGTAGTGCGTGCAGTTACGGCGCTCAAAGAGAATGGTGTGCTGGCAAGAAGATACTTTTATCCGTCACTAGAATCAGTGACGTGTCTTGATGTTGATGTAAGTCAGTCGGTTTCTAGTGAGATAGCTAGCCGAATATTATGCCTTCCCATTTTTTATCAGTTATCTAAAGCAGACCAAAAAAAAATAACTGAGTTGATTAAAACGGAGCTATCTGCATGCAATTAGCTGTCATGCAACCATACCTGTTTCCCTATATCGGCTATTTTCAGCTCATATATGCAGCAGATATATTTTTGATTTACGATGATGTCTCGTACATTAAACAGGGGTATATAAATCGTAACAGAGTTCTTTCTTCGACCGGTGAGATACGCTTTACAGTGCCTGTACCTGGGGCATCCTCAAATAGGTTGATATCTGATTTGAAGTTCTCAGCTGATGTAGGAAAGGTCCTGAAAACAATTGAGCAAAGCTACTCTAAAGCACCATATTTTAAAACTGTTTTCCCATTGATACGACAATGTATGGAACATGATGATCGTCGTATTGCTTCAGTGTGCCTGAAAAGCTTTGAGGCTATATTTGCGTATATTGGGTTAAAGAAAGAAATCAAGAAGACCAGTGAAATCGACTATGAGCGCAGTCAGTCTGCACTAGATCGACTAATAGAACTATGTTGTAAATTTGAGACTGATTCATACATCAATGCGCCCGGAGGCCGCTCGCTCTACAATAAGTCTGACTTTGCAACGCATGGAATCGAGCTCAAATTTATTGACTCATATCCTGTAGAATACCGTCAAGGTAGCAATGAGTTTATACCAAACCTATCCATCATCGATTTACTTATGAATTGTTCATCTGAGGAAGTAGTGACACTTTTGGGGGAGTATGAACTTAATTGAAGGCCTAAGGAAACAATAAGAGTAAGAATGTTCATTTTACTTAAGAGTCCTATAGTCCGCATCAGGAAGTCTATTTATCACTAATCCAGCTAAGGTTTTTAATAATGACCTCGTCTGAAAATCGAACCAAGACGTTTGCACGTGTATCTGCACTTGAAGTGTTGCTAAAGGAATTGAACTCGGGATTAAGGCTTCCCAATGAGCAATACCTAGAGGGTTCTTCCGAGCGTTTTTCCAAAATCTTCATCGTAGGTTCTTTAAGATCCGGAACTACATTGTTCACCCAATGGCTGGCAAACAGTGGTTTAGTTGCCTACCCCACTAATCTACTATCTCGCTTCTATGGTGTTTCGCTGGTAGGAGCAAAAATCCAGCAGTTGCTGACAGATCCACGTTATAACTTTCGGAACGAAATACTTGACTTCAATAGCGAGATTAATTTTAGTTCAGATAATGGTAAGACTACAGGTGCATTGGCTCCTAATGAGTTTTGGTATTTTTGGCGCCGTTTCTTGCCGTTCGATGAGCTGGACTACATGCCGGCTGATGTGCTGAAGCAAAAAGGAAACTTGAGCGGACTTAGGGATGAACTCAATGCATTAGCGAATATCTTTGAAAAACCCTTCGCTATGAAAGCAATGATTATGAATCAGAATATCCCCGAGCTGGCTGAACAGTTCGATAAATCCTTGTTTGTCTGGATTCGTAGAGACCCTATTTTTAACATCCAGTCCGCGCTAGAAGCCCGGAAGAGACAGTATGGTGATATTGCCACTTGGTATTCGTTCAAAGTCAAAGAATACCCTCACCTTAAAGATCTTGATCCACTGGAGTCAGTAGCAGGGCAGATCGTTGCCATTAATGAATCAGTAGAGCAGGGAATCGCTAAATTACCAGACCATATGAAACTAATAGTTCAATATGAAAACTTTTGTCAGAGGCCAGAGCATTACTTTAATGAGATTATAAGCCGGTTGGTCTATCAGGGAGGTATAGGTGAGAAGGATATTCCAGCATACTGTGGTGAAAAAAGTTTCTCGGCTACAAATGTTTGGCGGTTAAAAGAGTACAGCCAGGAGGAAGCAGTACGTGTTTATGGTGAAATGTTACACAGGAAAAAATAAATAGACGGTGTTAGGTAAACAATAATATGCGAAAGACGTTTGAGAAACTGGAATATGTCACAATATTAATAAATATAGCTAAAAAGTTAGAAGGGTATTTGTATAAAGCAATAATTCATAATGTTGATCGTTACTGTTGTAGAAGAATCGTTATCCTCTATTATCTGATTAAAGTCCTTAAATACCTACATGTAATATTGTTTGTACGCACTAAAAAATCTGACAAAGATAGATATAACAACACCCCCAAACTTAATCAGCCTCTGACAGTTGATTTTGATTATCTGCAGTGCGGAGATATGACGTGAATTCTGGCATTAACTAATGAAAGCAATGAGCCAGAAGATTGGTGTAGGGGTTTTTTGGAACCTCGTGAGCCTGTTTATGTCACGAGGAGCTAGCACCGTATTTATGTTGTTACTTGCTCGTCTTTTAGCACCTGATGCTTTTGGTCTTGTAGCCATGGCGACTGTGGTTTTTGAACTAACCAGTGCTTTTATTGATTCTGGCCTTGGAATCGCAATAATTCGAAGTAAATCGGTATCAAATCGAGATCTCAATACAGTATTCTATACCAACATGTTTCTGAGCGGATTAAGCTATATAGGGTTGTTTGCAAGCGCTCCGTTTATTGCCAGTTTTTACAGTCAGCCAGAGTTGACTTTGCTAATACAAGCGATGGGCTTGGTGGTGTTCCTCAATGCCACTAAAGTGGTCCAAACTGCGGTACTCAGCCGCAGAATGGACTTTAAGTCTCAGATGAAGGCTAACACGATGAGTGTCGTAGTTTCTGGTTCATTAGCTCTTACGGCAGCGTGGTTTGGCTGGGGGGTCTGGAGTCTGGTAGTGCAAATGCTAAGTTCTGCAACAGTATCTGCATTTATGCTCTGGTTGAACAGTCGGTGGCGTCCTGGGCTGGAATTCAGTGGTGAGTCATTTTCAAGGCTCTTTGGTTTTGGCAAAAATCTACTTGTAGAAGGATTACTGCAGGTACTGTTTGAAAATTCGTATATATTGGTGATAGGTCGATTTTTTAGTGCTGAAGCCACGGGGTTATATTTTCTTGCAAAAAAAATTAGTAACCTTGTTTCTCAACAATTAACTGCTGCAGTACAGCAGGCAACTTTTCCTGCATTATCAACACTTCAGGATGACAACGGAATACTCCGGTATAAATATCGCCAGATCATGCAATTAATGATGTTCATAGTATCGCCGATAATGGCGCTATTAGCAGGAGTAGCGCCTACACTGTTTGATCTTCTGTTTGGTGAGCGATGGTTAGCATCTGTACCGTACTTGCAGCTATTGTGTATAGTAGGCATTTTATATCCAGTGCATGCGTTGAATGTTAATCTACTTATCGTAAAAGGACGGGCTGATCTTGTGTTAAAGGTGGGCTTGTTAAAGAAAACTGTCAACCTGATATTACTTTTTTTAGCTATACCGTATGGTATATTTGGTATTGTGGTAAGTCAGGTAATCGCTTCTTTTCTGTCATTGATACCAAATACTTATTTTTCATCAGACTTGATCGGGTATTCAGTTGTAGATCAGATTGAAGATGTAGCGAAACCTATCATTTCTGCTGTTGTTTCTGGATTCTGCTTGTATTTATTTCTACAACATGGTCAGGAAAATCTACTCCTTTGGCTTATAGGTAGCGGTTTTATTAGTATGTTGATTTATCTAGTTATAAGCTATTTACTTGGTTCTGAAGGGATGGTTTTACTGGTTAAAAAACTAGAAGTTAAAATCAGAATTGCAAGATTTTTTAGATAAGTGTAGAAGTGGACTAGCTCGAAATGGATAGTATTGTTGGATCAGATTTTTCAAAACTACGGGCAGAAAAGGAAGTAATGTCGACCTGGAAAGGAGATGAAACGAAGCCATTGGTATCAATTTTGTGTCATACATACAACCATGTCGGGTATATTAGAGATGCACTAAATGGTTTTCTGTTACAGGAAACGGATTTTCCATTTGAAATAATTTTACATGATGATGCATCTACAGATGGTACGACTGAAATTATAAAAGAGTATTCTGATGTATATCCAAATATTATTGTTACAATAATTCAGGCTGAGAATAAATACTCGCAGGGAGTGAGAGCGCTCAATATAACATTGCCAGTAGCTAGTGGTAAATATATAGCGTTCTGCGAAGGTGATGATTTTTGGAACAATAAAGATAAATTAAGAATTCAAGTTAACAAGATGGAAGAGTTACATGTTGATTTTTCTTTTCATCCATCAGCTACTCTGAGAGATGATGTCTTAGCTGATTCGAATATGAAGTATGCAGAAAAGATATATACCTCAAAAGATCTTATATTGGAAGATTTTCATTTTGTTCAGACTAATACGATTGTTTTTAATAAAGATGTTGTGGCAAATTTTGATAAAGAGATTTGGCGTGTAGCGCCAGTATATGATTTTTTCATAAGGATAATAGCTTCGGAAAAAAATGGAGCATACTGTATTCCTACAACAATGGGAGTATACAGGGTCCAGTCTATTGGGTCTTGGACCAGTAGTCAGAATGATCCAGGGAATCATGCAGAATTTATAAGAAAGATGATAAATGCTTGTGATGTCTATAATAAGCTATCTGATGGTATTTATAAAGATGAGTTTTTGTCATACAAGTCCAGGCTTGCTATGAGCTTAGTCTATAAAATAAAAAATGATCTTTCGATGAAAAAAGATTTTATGAAAGAGTTTTATAAGTATCTAAAATTATCAGATAAGCTTAGATACTATATTGTTACCTCTTTCTTGTATAGTAGCTTTAGTGCTTTAATAAAAAAAATATACAAGTGATGCTTATAAAGTTTTCTTTATATATGCGGGTAGTTATTTTGATAAAATATATATGGAATAGATTTTTTTATTCTCCTTATAGGGCGGCTAAGAAAAATAGAAAAATAATATTAGATGATAGTGCTATTCTTATGCGAAGTTGTAGGTTTGTATTTGAATCTAAAGAAAATAGTAACTCAATTGTAATTGCTCAGGATGCAATGGTAGGCTGTGAGTTCATTTTTGAGTCGGATGTTGGGCGTATTTCTGTTGGAAAAGGTACATTTATTAATGCGGGCACAAGGTTGATCTCCAGAGAAAAAATATCTATTGGCTCAAACGTAACTATAGCTTGGGGGTGTACGATATATGACCACAATTCTCACTCGATTAATTATATCGACCGAAGAAACGATTTGAAGCAGCAGCTAAAATCTCATCGTGATGGTCTGTCATTTATTGAAGGGAAAGATTGGAGCACGGTCTCTAGTTTGGGCATAAATATTGAAAATGATGTTTGGATTGGTTTTGGTTGTACAATACTAAAGGGTGTCACCATTGGGGAAGGTAGTATTGTCGGTGCAGGTAGTGTTGTTCGGGAACATGTGGAACCCTGGAGTATTGTAGCCGGTAACCCTGCAAAATTAATAAAAAGGATAAGAGATGAAAAGTAATATCCTCATTACTGGAGGTGCTGGTTTTATTGCTACAAATATAGCCATGTTATTTCACGATAATGATTTCAATGTTTATGGTATTGGACGTTCAAAAAAAGAATCAGACTTGTCATTTTATAATTTTTGGATCGAAGATTCAGTTTCCATAGAAAGCTTGAAGAAATTTGATAAACAGTTTGATCTTATTGTTCATTGTGGAGGTGGCTCATCGGTGGGAGCGGCAAATGACGGCCCATATATAGACTTCGAAAAAACCGTTTCTGGTACGGCGGCAGTACTTGAGTATGCTCGTTTATACAATAATGAAGCTCATATTATATATCCATCTAGTCCGGCAGTTCATGGGCAGCATAATGAAAATCCGATTAATGAAATGGATGTGTTAGAACCAGTATCTGTTTATGGTTTTCATAAAAAAATGGCAGAAGAGATTGTATATTACTATAACAAAATATACGGTTTAAAATCTACAGTGATAAGATTTTATTCAGTATATGGTAATGGATTAAAGAAACAGCTGCTTTGGGATGCTTGCAATAAGTTGGTTTCTAATAAAAAAGCTGTGTTTTGGGGGGGGGGAGATGAAACGAGGGATTGGTTACATGTTTCTGATGCTGCTGATTTAATTTACTTTGTTTATTTGTTAGAGAATCCTCCTCTGGTTATCAATGGAGGTTCTGGAAAAGCGATGAAAATTACAGAAGTTATAAGTGTACTGAAGACTGAACTTGGCTCCAGCTCAGAAATTATATTTAACGGTTGTAATAAGGTTGGCGATCCGAAATTTTACTGTGCCGATATGAAAATGCTAGAAAAATATGGGTGGAATCCAAAAAAAGATATAAATAAAGGGTTTCATGAATATGCTCAATGGTTTATAGGTGTGAAATGAAAAGGATAGGTTTCTTTCCTCCAGTTGACAAGAGTTGGATGGGGGGGGCAAATTATTATAAAAATTTATTTTACGCAATTGTAAATAATGACAGTAAGTCTTTGTATCAGATTTATGCATTTGTAGGAACTAAAACGTGTGCTGATTTAATTGATAGTTGCTATAAAGACTCCGTAGTTATTCGTTCATCTCTCTTTGATAGAAAAAGTATATTATGGGTTATATCAAAGCTCTCATGTTTATTTTTTAAGTATGATATTGTGTTGCATTATCTTATGAGAAAATACAGTATAGATATTGTATCTCACTCATGCCCTTATCTTCCCTCAGGTGTTAAAAAGATTGGCTGGATACCCGACTTTCAGCATGTCCATCTACCATATTTGTTTTCAAAGAGTGAAAGAAAAAAACGGGATGTTTTTTTTAAGGATATAATAAAAAGATCAGATGCGGTTTTGCTGAGTAGCAATGATGCGTTAGCCGACTATATGAATTTTTCTGATTATTTTTTTTATGAAAAATCTAAAGTACTTAGGTTTGTTTCGCAAGTCGGTGATGGTTATTTCGCTTTGAATGAGCTTGATAAAAATAATCTGTTTGAAAAATATTCTATAAATGATGAGTATTACTATATCCCAAACCAATTTTGGAAACACAAAAATCACATTGTTTTATTTGAGGCTGTTAAAAAACTTAAAGAAAAGGGTGTGAGTGTACAAATCGTTTGTAGTGGGCATGAGTATGATCCAAGATTTCCTGGGCTTTATCAGGAATATAATGAATTTATTAGTTCAAATGATTTGAATGATGAAATAAAGTTAATAGGAGGTATTCCGTATAGTGATGTGTTGGCTTTGATAAAATTTTCTAAGGCAGTAATAAATCCGTCTCTTTTTGAAGGGTGGAGCTCTACAGTGGAAGAGTGTAAAAGTGCTGGAAAACCTATGATTTTGTCTAATATAGCTGTTCATATAGAACAGTGTCCTGAAGCAAAATTCTTTGTAGTGGATGATTCTGATTCTTTGGTTGCTGCAATAGAGTCCTTTTCTATATATGAAAATTTTACAGTAGATGATGCTGTTGCTTGCAATAGGGAAAGAACAAAAGAATATTTCCATAATTACTCGAGAGTAATTAGTAGTATCTGTTGATTATTTGTCTTTTTAGGTGTTTCTGTATATGGTAATTTTGATTTTTGAAAATAAATTCTTATTTAGTGATGCTCGAATTCTTGAGAAAATACTGGGTTATCTATTGTATAATTCTGAAGTTGATTCTAATTTTTTTAAACAGTAATTTAGTCAATTGTTTCTGTGGAGGGCTGCATGAAAAAAAAACTCTTTAAGAAAAGTGTTGTTAGCCATCCATTAATTACTGTAGTGACAGTTGTATACAATGGTGAAGATTTTATAGAAGAAACAATAAGAAGTGTCATTAATCAAACTTATGATAACGTTGAGTATATCATTGTTGATGGGGGGTCGACTGATAGTACTTTGGATATTATAAGAAAGTATGATCATGCTATTGACTATTGGATTAGCGAAGAAGATGACGGTATATATGATGCTTGGAATAAGGCAATTAAGCTTAGCAATGGTGATTGGATCGCATTCTTAGGTGCAGATGATACATTGTATAAAAAAGCACTAAGCAATTATGTAGATCTTATTAAAGGTAGTGATTTAAACTATGTTTCTGCTCGTGTTAATTTGATCGGTGTTAACGGGTATATTAGAACTATTGGGTCAAAATTTGATGCTGATAAAATTAGCAAATCTATGAATGTGGCTCATGTAGGGTCTTTGCATAGTAGAAAGCTTTTTGAACAATGTGGTTGCTTTAGTTTGAAGTACAAAATCGTTTCTGATTATGATTTCTTTATCAGAAATGTTGATATTATAAAGCCTGGGTTCTTAGATGTTACAGTCGCCGATATGAGAGTTGAGGGGGCGAGTGATGGTGGATTTAAAGTTTTCTATGAAGTTGCTAAAGTAAAAATAGATAACAAGATTCAAGGAAGAGTATCTGCCTATGCTTCTATGGTTATGTCTTTTTGTAAATGGCGTATTAGAAGGTTGATATGGTATTAATATTATTCCATCTCATTTGGATGTTTTTTAGGAGTTGATATGCTTGAAAGTTACGGTTTGTTGGGTTTTTTTCGGCTTTTTATTAATGTTGTTCTGACGCGAATTTTTTATTCAAAATCTAGGCTTGTTAGATTTCCTTTTCGTGTCAGAGGTGGAAAGTATATTGATTTTGGTGTAGGGCTTACAACAGGGGTTAATTGTAGAATGGATGCCTTTCCTGTTCATAATAAAGCGTGTTTATTCTTTGGTGAAAATGTTCAAATTAATGATTTCGTACATATCGGTGCAATTGATTCTGTAAGAATTGGGAATGATGTGCTTATAGCAAGTAAAGTTTTTATTTCCGATCATAATCATGGATTCTACGGACTTGATGGGGAGCATACTGATCCTGATATTAAACCACTCGTTAGACGTCTTTCGAGCAGCCCTGTATCTATTGAAGATAATGTGTGGATAGGTGAGTCTGTTTCTATACTTCCAGGCGTTACTATAGGAAAAGGATCTATCATCGGAGCAAATTCTGTTGTAACAAGAAATATTGATGCATATACCATTGCAGTAGGTGTTCCAGCTAAGGTTGTCAAAAAATTTGATTTTGCTTCTAAAAAATGGGTGAGTGCTTGACTAAAATTGTAATTTCAGCGATTAACTTTAGGGATGGTGGTCCACTCTCTATCTTGCAGGATCTTATTGGCTATCTTTCAAATGAGATGAAAGACAGATATGAGATTGTATTGCTAGTACACTCAGAAAGTTTAGTTCCACTGGATCAAAGAAGGTTTTTCGATATTATTGAGTTCCCTGATTCAGTAAATTCATATTCTAAACGGTTATATTACGAATATTACTATTTCAGGAAGCTATCACTAAAGTTAAAACCACATTTGTGGCTTTCTTTACATGATATGTCCCCGAATGTGGTTTCTGATATTAGAGTTGTATACTGTCATAATCCTTCCCCTTTCTATGATGTTGGTTTAAAAGAATTTTTTTTAGACTTTCGATTTTTTTTATTCTGTAAATTATATCATTTCATCTATCGCATAAATTTGAAAAAAAATGATTATGTAATCGTGCAGCAAGAGTGGTTAAGAGGTCGGTTTTGTAAGAGTTACGGTTTGGAATCAGATGTGGTTGTTGTTGCCTATCCAGAGGTCGAATCGCCTACGACAGCTGTTAAGAATAATTCCGATGACTGCTTCAGTTTTTTTTACCCATCATTTCCAAGAGTGTTTAAGAATTTTGAGATTGTATGTGAAGCTGTTGAAATTATAGAAGTTGAAAATGACTTTCATGATTTTAAAGTGTTATTGACTATCGATGGAACTGAGAATTTTTATTCTAAGTCAATTTTTAAAAAGTATAGTCATCTTGAATGTATAAATTTTATCGGGCGGATATCAAGACAAGACGTTTTTAAAATATATGAAACGTCTCACTGTCTGTTATTTCCTTCTAAGCTTGAAACTTGGGGGTTGCCTATCACTGAAGCTAAACGTCATGGTTTACCAATTATTGCTTCTGATCTACCTTATGCACATGAGACGGTAGGAAATTATACTAAAGTTGATTTTTTTTTACCTAACAATGCTCGCGATTTAGCTAACAAAATGCTTCGAGCGATCCACTCTGCCGAGTTTCCTGGTAATAAGGCTATTTTACCATCCAAGCCATTTGCTTCGGGATGGTCGTCCCTGCTTAAAGTGATACTAGAGGAGTAAATTTAAAGTGCTAAATTGCCCTATGCAGCGGAGTTTTTAATTATGTCTGAGGTTTCTCATAATAAGCCAAAGGCGTTAGTTTTGCTCGCGGCTTATAATGGTGTTAAATGGATTTATGAACAGGTCGAAAGTATTCTTAAACAGGAAAAGGTTGATGTAAGCATCATTATTAGCGTTGATAAGTCTGATGATGGAACAGAAAATCTTGTGAGTCGCATAGCGGAACAACATAAAAATGTTACTGTTCTTCCCTATGGAGATGTTTATGGAGGTGCCGCTAGAAATTTCTTTCGCTTATTTAAAGAGGCTGATTTTTCTTGCTTTGATTATGTTTCTTTATCGGATCAAGATGATATTTGGCATCCTGGTAAACTGAGTAGAGCTATTCAAAAGCTAATATATATGCCAGCGGATGCTTATTCGGGTAATGTTGTTGCTTTTTGGTGTGATGGCCGACGACAATTAATCGATAAGGCGCAGAATCAGAAAAGATTTGATTATTTTTTTGAAGCTGCAGGACCCGGATGTACCTATGTTTTTACAAAAGAAATCGCAGTTAAGTTTCAATTTTTTTTACGAACCACGCTTTCTGCTGATAGTATTATATTGCATGATTGGTTACTTTATGCGTTCGTCCGTTCACAAGGTTATGTTTGGTTTATTGATTCTGAACCGTATATGGATTACCGGCAGCATAATCGAAATCAGGTGGGCGTTAATAAGTCGTTATTATCATTATATAGGAGAGCAAAATATGTTTTGTTTGGAGGAGGGATTGAACAAATAAAAAAACTGATTGATGTGTTGCCTTCAAATGATCAGTTTATTAAGTTTAATTTATCTTGCCGGAGAGATGTACTTTTTTTGTTATTGCAAAGCAATGAGCTTCGTAGAAGGCCTATTGAACGTTTTTATGTATTTATCGTGCTGTTTATCACCTTAATTACAGGGGCTAAAGAGAAGTGAGGGTCTTAGTTACAGGAGCGACTGGTTTTGTTGGAAAGGCGTTACTTGATAATCTTTCTACGGATATAGGAAATGACTGCCTGGGAATCGTGCGTTCATACCCGCAGGATTCTCCTGCTAATCATAATCTTCATGTAGTGAGAGATATATCAGACAGTGTTGCCTGGGGTGATTTACTCTCCAATCGGGATGTTGTTATTCATACCGCTGCTAGAGTTCATGTTATGTGTGATAAAGGCGGGGGATCGTTACGTGAGTTCCACCAGGTTAATGTTATCGGCACTCTGGCTCTTGCTAGACTAGCAGCAGCAGCAGGTGTACACCGATTTGTCTTTATTAGCACAGTGAAAGTCTTGGGAGAGTTTACTTGTGAGAGCCAGCCTTTTACGGCTATCAGTCCTCCGAATCCCGCTGGAGCTTATGCAAAATCTAAATATGAAGCTGAACTTGGCTTGATGCAAATATCCGTTGAGACGGGTATGGATATTGTCATCATTCGTCCTCCATTGGTATATGGTCCAGGTGTTAAAGCTAATTTCTTAAGAATGATTCATTGGGT
The DNA here is from genome assembly GCF_016924145.1 of Amphritea pacifica. Lineage (GTDB taxonomy): Bacteria > Pseudomonadota > Gammaproteobacteria > Pseudomonadales > Balneatricaceae > Amphritea > Amphritea pacifica. The sequence goes on from NZ_JAFFZO010000002.1 coordinate 124,885, forward strand.
TGAGAGAGGGATCCCCCTTCCTCTTGGTGCGATTCACAATAAGCGTTCATTTGTAGCACTCGATAATCTGATCGATTTGATCGTAACATGTATCGACCATCCTGCCGCGGCTAATCAGGTTTTTCTTGCCGGTGATGGCGAGGATCTGTCCACTTCTGATTTATTACGAGGGATTGCCAGAGCCATGGGGAAACCCAGTCGACTTATCCCTTTTCCTGAAAGGTTTTTACGTCTGGGTGCTAAGCTCATAGGAAAAAAGGCGTTGGCTGATCGCTTGTTAGGTTCTCTTCAGGTTGATATCTCTAAAGCCCGCGATCTTCTTGGGTGGGAGCCTCCTCTTTCGGTTGAAGAGGGCTTGAAACGTTGTTTTGAAGCGGAGAATAACCGTTGATTCGTTTTTTAGATTTATGTTTTGCGTTCGCAGGTTTGGTACTGGGTTTCCCGGTGCTGCTTTTGCTAACTATAATTGGCCTTTTTGACACAGGTTCCCCCATTTTTTGTCAGACGAGGGTTGGCCGGTATCAAAAGCCTTTTACTCTTCTTAAATTCAGAACAATGTCCGTAGGTACTGTTTCTGTTGCGTCCCATCTGGCAAGTGCCAGTTCGATTACACGGTTCGGGCATTTTCTTCGCAGAACAAAACTTGATGAACTTCCGCAGTTATGGAATGTACTAAAGGGTGAGATGAGTCTGGTAGGGCCGCGACCAGGTCTTTTCAATCAGACTGAGTTAACAGATGCGCGTTCTAAACGAAATGTTTTTAATGTGCGTCCAGGTATTACCGGGCTTGCGCAGATCAGTGAGATTGATATGTCGACTCCGGAACTGCTTGCAGAGACGGATGAGAAAATGATTCAGACAATGTCGTTAAAATCCTATTTTCACTATATAGTAGCTACAGCCTTGGGAAAGGGCGCCGGTGACCGGATTCACTGAAGAGCCATTGCAATTTTAGAAGGACTACTGCTTGTTTCACTTCATTCTTAATTCATCCCGGCAGTCGAAGAAAGTAATCTTTGTTGTTTTTGATCTGTTAGTCCTGCCGCTATGTTGTTGGCTGAGTTATGCACTCCGTTATGGGGACTGGACAGCCATGGGTTTTGTTCACTGGCCCGCCTATCTGATCGCGCCAGTCATCGCTGTACCTATATTCATCAAGCTCGGGCTGTACAGGGCAATTATTCGTTATATTGGTTACCGCGCTCAGTGGACAGTGATCAAAGCTGTATCGCTTGCCGTGCTTATCTGGTGGGTCGCGGTTTATCTGATGGCGCTTGAACTGAATACCCCCCGTTCTGTTATTTTCATATTTTGGTTGGTGGCAGTGCTGGTGATTGGTGGCAGCCGGATGATGGCCCGATGGGTTATTCTGTACCAGTTTCCCGGCGGTGATCATAGTGCACAAAAAGATTCAGAAAGGGTTCTTATTTATGGTGCAGGAACGGCAGGGCGGCAATTGGCGACTGCCTTGCATCATTCAAGTGAGTTCGTTGCAGTTGCCTATATAGATGATGACAGCTCGTTAAATGGTATGGATATCAATGGTATCAGGGTTTATAGCCCCTCGGATATTGAAGGACTTGTAGAGCGTTATGATATCAATGCTGTATTGCTGGCTATTCCCTCTGTCTCAAGGTATCGGCGTAAAGCTATTGTCGATTCTCTCAGTGATTTTCAGTTAAGAGTTCTCACCCTACCTGCGCTTTCCGATATAGCCGGTGGCAAAGTTACAATAAACGATGTGCGTGAAGTCGATATCGCTGATCTGCTGGGTCGTGAGGAGGTTTTACCCAATCAGGATTTGCTTGCCGCTTGTATTCTTAATCAGAGTGTAATGGTTACTGGTGCCGGGGGCTCTATAGGCTCTGAACTATGTCGTCAGATTGTCAAGCAGCGGCCTTCCTCCGTTATATTGTACGAACAGTCAGAGTTCGCGCTTTATACGATCGAGCAAGAGTTGAGCAAGCTTACTGATGGTCTGGTCGATGTGGTTCCGGTTCTGGGGTCTGTACTTGACAGGGTTCTTTTGCAAAGAGTCATCCGTCAATATCGTGTTGATACTATCTATCATGCTGCAGCATATAAACATGTGCCACTGGTAGAAACTAACGTTGTTGCAGGAGTACGAAATAATCTTTTTGGCACCCTGAATACAGCTGAGGTCGCCATTTATAACGGTGTCAAAAACTTTGTACTGATTTCGACGGATAAAGCGGTGCGACCAACAAATGTCATGGGTGCGAGTAAGCGTTTTGCTGAGCTGGTACTGCAGGCGTTGAGTAAGCGAGAGCAAGGGAGTGGAGCTCGCTTTGCTATGGTTCGCTTTGGGAACGTGCTTGGTTCATCGGGGTCTGTTATTCCGTTGTTCAGGCAGCAGATAAGTCAGGGAGGGCCGGTTACGGTTACGCATCCTGATATAACACGGTATTTTATGACCATACCTGAGGCGTCCTCACTGGTTATTCAGGCAGGATCAATGGGGGCCTCTGGTGATGTTTTTGTACTCGATATGGGAAAAGCGGTAAAGATAAACAACCTGGCTAAGCAAATGATAAATCTGACAGGACTGTCAGTTAAAGATGAAAATCATCCTGATGGTGATATTGAGATAGTTTACACAGGTTTACGTGATGGTGAGAAACTCTATGAGGAGCTTTTGATTGGGGATAATGTCAAACAGACTGCCCATCCTATGATTATGCAGGCGGAAGAGCTGATGATTGAATGGGGTGACTTAGTGTCGGTTATAGCTCAGATGCAGCTTGCTTTAGACAGCTTTGACTATGAGGCCATTCGTTCACTGCTGCTGGAATCGGTTAATGGGTATCACCCTCTGCACGGGATAAAAGACCCAATGTACAGTAAAGGGTCTGCCCAGGTTCTGTAATATAAAATACAGTTATCTGGCAGCGGACGATTTCTAGTTTTTTGGCTTGTGAGAGGCTTCCTGAACCTGTGACCGATCCGTCTCTATTGAAGAGTTGAGTCGAGCTTTTCTATACAGAGTTTAGTCTAAGGGATGGTGGGCCTTGCAGGACCTGAACCTGCGACCGATCTGTCTCTATTGGAGAGTTGAGTCGAGCTTTTCTATACAGAGTTTAATCTAAGGGATGGTGGGCCTTGCAGGACTTGAACCTGCGACCGATCTGTCTCTATTGGAGAGTTGAGTCGAGCTTTTTCTGGGATGTACCAGTGAGGGGTGGTGGGCCTTGCAGGACTTGAACCTGCGACCGATCTGTCTCTATTGGAGAGTTGAGTCGAGCTTTTCTATACAGAGTTTAATCTAAGGGATGGTGGGCCTTGCAGGACTTGAACCTGCGACCGATCTGTCTCTATTGGAGAGTTGAGTCGAGCTTTTCTATACAGAGTTTAATCTAAGAGATGGTGGGCCTTGCAGGACTTGAACCTGCGACCGATCGATTATGAGTCGAGCGCTCTAACCAACTGAGCTAAAGGCCCCCATGTGAAAACTTTCTTCCCCGGTTGAAGCGGGAATAAAAGCAGCTCTCTGGGAGAGGACGCCCATAATACCACAGGATATTATGGGTGCAACGGTCTGATTTAAAAGATTTTAATGTTCGTCGAGGAAGCTGCGCAGATGGTCTGAGCGGCTTGGGTGGCGCAGCTTGCGCAGCGCCTTTGCTTCGATCTGACGGATACGCTCACGGGTTACATCAAACTGCTTACCCACCTCTTCAAGAGTGTGGTCAGTGTTCATGTTAATACCGAAGCGCATGCGCAAAACTTTCGCTTCACGGGCCGTCAGGCCGGCCAGAACTTCCTTGGTCGCTTCACGCAGACCTTCACCGGTGGCGGAGTCTACCGGGGAGTCGATGGTGATATCCTCGATAAAGTCGCCCAGGCTGGAGTCCTCATCGTCACCGATGGGGGTTTCCATGGAGATAGGCTCTTTGGCGATCTTGAGTACTTTACGGATCTTATCTTCCGGCATATCCATCCGCTCAGCCAGCTCTTCCGGAGAGGGTTCACGGCCCATCTCCTGCAGCATCTGACGGGAGATACGGTTCAGTTTGTTGATCGTTTCGATCATGTGAACCGGTATACGGATGGTGCGTGCCTGGTCGGCAATGGAACGGGTGATCGCCTGACGAATCCACCAGGTCGCGTAGGTGGAGAATTTGTAACCGCGGCGGTATTCAAACTTATCAACCGCTTTCATCAGGCCGATGTTACCTTCCTGAATCAGATCGAGGAATTGCAGGCCGCGGTTGGTGTATTTTTTAGCGATCGAGATAACCAGACGCAGGTTGGCTTCAACCATCTCTTTCTTGGCGCGTCGGGCACGGGCTTCACCGATCGACATGCGACGGTTCACCTCTTTAATCTCGTTTAGTGTCAGCTGAATCTCTTGCTCAGCCTGAACCAGTTTTTTCTGGGCTCTGCGCAGCTCAATCTCATGCCGTTTCAGAGCGCGGGCGTAGTCCGCGTCAGAGTTAAGCAGCTTGTCCAGCCATTCGCTGTTGGTCTCGTTACCTGGAAACTCTTTGATGAACTGGCGGCGCGGCATTTTTGCACGCTGGGTGCAGATCTGCATGATGGTCCGTTCCTGCTTACGGATACGGTCAATCGAGTTGCGCACGTTATCAACCAGCATATCGTAAAAGCGGGGTGATAGCTTGATCGGGGAGAACGCATCAGCGAGTTCTTCGAATGCTTTAGCGGCTGTTTTGCTGCTGCGACCCTCTTTTGCTACCGCTTTCTGGTAGGTATCGTAGGTGCTGCGTAGCAGATCAAAGCGGCGTTTGGCTTCCTCAGGATCCGGGCCGCGCTCTTTCTCTTCATCGTCATCGGCATCATCAGCTTCTTCTTCGGCTGCTTCAGCTTGCTGAGCGGCGGAGGGGATTTCAGCGCCATCATCGGGATCGATATAGCCACTGAAAATGTCGCTCAGGCGTCCTTCCTCTTCCTGACTGGTGTCATAGGCGGCGAGTATCGCGTCAACCGATCCGGGAAATGCTGCCAGTCCTGACATCACCTCGCGCAGACCTTCTTCAATCCGCTTGGCGATCTCAATCTCACCCTGTCGGGTCAGCAGTTCCACTGTGCCCATTTCACGCATATACATACGTACAGGGTCGGTTGTGCGTCCGGCGTCTGATTCGACTGCGGCCAGTGCTGCAACGGCTTCCTCATCTGCTTCTTCAGCTGAGTCACCTTCTGTCATGAGCAGGGTTTCGGCATCCGGAGCTTCTTCGGTGACCGATATGCCCATATCGTTGATCATACGGATTATATCTTCGACCTGGTCCGGATCAGCAATATCTTCTGGCAGATGATCATTGACTTCAGCATAAGTAAGGTAGCCCTGCTCCTTACCCCGTGCGATCAATTCCTTGAGGCGTGACTGCTGCTTGGAGGTATCTGACATAATTGCCCTTCAGTGATGACAAAAGTGAAAAAAATTAGCCCGACATTATAGCGATTGCGGGGTATAAATTCTACAGACCGCGTAGGGTTATAGGGATATTTCATCTATTAAAATAGACTATTTTTCAATGCGCTGTGCAGAAAAATGAAAACCGGGCCTTAGTTTGCTCTGTAGCTCTGTAAATGGGGGTGGTTTGCGGAATTTCAATACAGTCTGGTTATTTTTCAGGCGCTTTTCTTAACCGGCTTCCCGCCTGCTTCATGATCAGGGTGTTGAGTCGCTGTTTATCTTCGCTGCTTAGGTGTGGCTGGGATTTGAGTTGCAGAATCTCTCTGTCGAGATGGCGTTCCTGCAGGCGATTGAGGCAGTCACTTAAAACCTGCTGAGCATTGCTGGCGTCAATGATGGGCGTCTGATGGGCAATCTCATTCAGCTGTCGAATCAGGGGTTTCAGGTGGTCGTGCTCTTGCCAGTCAACGGCCAGAATGCCAGGAGTGACACCAGGGTTTTCCTGCAGATAGCGGTTGAGCTGATAGAGAAGCTTCTCTGCTTCCTCCTGGCTGGCGCTCAGTATCTCAAGGTCGCCGCAATGGTCTGCCAGGGTGGGCAGGTGCAGCAGAATGGATACGGCCGTGCTGGCCGGATTGAAGTGAACCGCGGAGCCGCCAGGCGGGGCAGGGCGAAACTTTTTGCTGCCTTTGGTGAACTCTTTTCCCGGTTTTTTATCGGACCTGAAATCGCTCTGTTCAGGTGGGTAGTCAAAGTATCCGTCATCGGGGTAATCTGGCTCGCCCTGATAATAATCTGGCTCCGGCGTGGCGTGAGCGTGGGTGGTTTCCTGTAGGTTGTTGACGCTGATCAGCTGTTCAAGACTGAGTCCGGTCAGCTCGGAAATTTTCTCCTGCATCATCTGTTTAAGAATGCCTGGCTGCATCTGGTCAATCAGAGGCAGGGCCTGATTGCTGAAGCGGGCGCGTCCGTCCAGAGAGCTCATATCCGCACCCTCTTCCAGGGTTTTGAAAAAGAAATCTGAGAGAGGCAGTGACTCGTTGATTCGCTGTTCAAAGGCGTCGCAGCCCTCCTGTCTTACCAGACTGTCGGGGTCTTCTCCCTCTGGCAGGAAGAGAAAACGCGCCTGCTTACCATCGGTGATAACGGGCATTGTTGTGTCCAATGCTCGTTTGGCTGCTTTACGGCCCGCGGCATCGCCATCAAAACAGAATATAACTTCAGGTACCATCTTCAGGATGCGCTCAAGGTGCTGCGCTGTGGTCGCGGTGCCCAGGGTGGCAACGGCGTAGCCTATGCCGTATTGAGCTAAGCCGACAACATCCATATAGCCTTCTACAATGATCAGACGTTCGAGGCTCTGGTTGTACTTACGGGCTTCATACAGGCCGTAAAGTTCACGGCTTTTGTGGAAGGTATCAGTTTCCGGAGAGTTCAGATATTTGGGTTTCTCATCCCCCAGAACCCGGCCGCCAAATGCGATCACCCGGCCGCGCATATCCCGGATGGGGAACATAATGCGTTCACGAAAGCGGTCGTAATAACGATCAGAATCTTCTTTATTGATCAGCATGCCTGCTTGCTCGAGCCGGAGCTTGGTCTCTTCGTCCCGGGCGAGTTTTTTTAACAGGTTGTCCCACCCCGGTGGGGCGTAACCGATACCAAAGCGGGCGGCAAACTGTCCGGTCAGGCCCCGGTTCTTCAGGTAGTTTACCGCGATCTCTTTGTTGGGGTGTTCGCGCAGCTGCTGTTGGTAATATTCAGAGGCTTCCTGCAGCAGTGCATAGATATCTTTGATGCGCTGCTCGCGCTGATGATCAACAGGGCCCTCTGCTTTGGGCATCTCAACACCGGCCAGTTTGGCCAGTTCCTCGACCGCTTCCGGAAAGCTTAAGCGGTCATGCTCCATGAGAAAGCCGAGTGAATTGCCGCCTGCACCGCAGCCGAAACAGTAATAGAACTGTTTTTCATTGTTAACGGTGAATGAGGGGGACTTTTCTTTATGAAACGGACAGAGTCCGGAATAGTTTTTTCCGGTGCGTTTGAGCTTGACTCTGGCTTCGACGATATCGAGTACGTTGACTCGCGCCAGAAGATCGTCAATAAAACTTTGCGGTATGCGTCCGGCCATAGTGTCAGACTACCTGCTGATTGAGGGGAGGATGGTCAGCAGTTATTTTAACTATTCAGAGCGTTTTTGACGAGTTGGCTGATGGCGCCCATATCTGCGCGACCCTGAACCTGTGGTTTAACCAGGGCCATGACTTTGCCCATATCCTGCATATTCTGTGCACCGGAATCGGTTACCGCCTGAGCAACAATCTCTGCAAGTTCTGCTTCAGTCAGGGGTTGAGGCAGGAACTCCTTAATCACAAGAAGTTCCTGTTGCTCAATATTGGCCAGATCATCCCGACCAGCAGTGTTAAACTGCTCGATCGAATCGCGACGCTGTTTTTGCATCTTATCCAGTATCGCGAGTACACGTGCATCATCCAGCTCAATCCGCTCATCGACTTCGATGCGTTTGAGCTCAGACAGAATCATGCGGATAGTACCCAGGCGCTCTTTTGCTTTCGCGCGCATGGCTGCTTTCATCTCGTCACTGATGCGTTGCTTCAGTTCGGACATACCGCTCTCCTGGCTGTATTGGCTGTTTAATGCGGGGTGAAGATCTTAGTACAGACGAACGCGACGCTGGTTTTCGCGCTGAACTTTCTTCAGGTGACGCTTAACAGCAGCAGCAGCCTTACGCTTACGGATTGAAGTTGGCTTTTCGTAGAATTCACGACGACGCACTTCAGCCAGTACACCGGCTTTTTCGCAAGAACGTTTGAAACGACGCAGAGCTACGTCAAATGGCTCGTTTTCTTTAACTTTAACTGCTGGCATATAAATACCTTACCTTTCCTGTAGAAATTTAATGTCTGTTCCGCTGAGTTTAAGACACAGCTGGCCAATAAGGGCCGGTATTTTATTCTTATGATCCGGCAGTGTAAAGCCTAAATACGATGAAATGATTGTTAAAATGGATGATAATGGCGCCCTGTGAGTCGCCCTGCGGCTTTGCGTGCAGCAATTTATTTATGATTATGAGTGAGAACCTTTAACAATGCGTGTGCTTGGAATCGAAACCTCCTGTGATGAAACCGGTGTGGCTATCTATGATAGTGAGGCAGGCCTGCTGGGTGATGCGCTCTACAGCCAGGTTGCGATGCATGCAGAATATGGGGGTGTTGTGCCAGAGCTGGCCTCCCGCGATCATGTTCGCAAGTTGCTGCCACTGGTAAAAGAGGTTCTGGCTCAGGCTGATACCCGGCCAGAAGAGCTCGATGCGGTTGCTTATACGGCAGGGCCTGGGTTGATTGGGGCATTAATGGTTGGAGCATCTACCGGTCGGGCGATGGCGCTGGGTTGGGGGGTTCCTGCTATCGGTGTGCACCATATGGAAGGACATCTGTTGGCGCCGATGCTGGAGCCACAACCACCGGCGTTCCCGTTTGTTGCGCTGCTGGTGTCCGGCGGCCATACGCAACTGGTTCAGGTTGACGCAATCGGTGAGTATACTCTGCTGGGTGAATCACTGGACGATGCCGCCGGTGAAGCATTTGATAAAGCAGCCAAGATGCTGGGGCTGGATTACCCCGGCGGGCCACAGGTGGCGCGTTTGGCTGAACTGGGGGATCGTAAACGGTTTCGCTTTCCACGCCCGATGACCGACCGCCCCGGCCTTGACTTTAGTTTCAGTGGTTTGAAAACCTTTACCCTGAATACATCCAACGATCTCAGGGTTGATGCTGAACTGTGTGATAAAGATCGCCGCGATATCGCTGCAGCCTTTGAAGAAGCGGTGGTTGAAACTCTGGCGATTAAGTGTCGCCGGGCACTCCAGCAAACTGGTTTTAAACAGTTGGTGATTGCCGGAGGGGTCAGCGCCAACCAGCGTCTGCGCGACCGCCTTGAGGTGATGGTGAAAAAAGAGCGGGCTCAGCTGTTTTATGCCCGGCCACAGTTTTGTACTGATAACGGTGCGATGATCGCCTATGCCGGTTGTCAGCGTCTGCTGGCAGGACAGCAGAGCGATCTGTCAATTCAGTGTGTTCCCCGCTGGCCGCTGGATACGCTGGAGCCGATACAGCACCACGGTGCTGATGTTAAGTGAATTACTGAGATCCCGGTCAGAGCCGGCTTTCCCGGCGGTTGAGCAGGTTACGTATATTCTGATGGTGAGTTGCCAGAATCAGACTGCTCATAATAATGATGGGCAGCAGTAACTGTGGCGCCAGAAACCAGCTAAACAGCGGGCTTAACAGCGACATGCTGACTGCTGCCAGCGATGAGATGCGCCGAATTGCTATCACTGTAAGCCATACAGTGCACTGGGCAAGGGCCAGACGATAGTCGAGAAACAGGCAGCTGCCGATCATAGTGGCAACCCCTTTTCCGCCCCGGAATCGTAAGAAAACCGACCATACATGGCCGATCAGGGCTGAAATTCCCACCAACGCCTGGTCGAACTGACTGAGGCCTGCCCATAGTGCGATGGACACCGCCAGCATGCCTTTACTCAGGTCTCCGGTCAGTGTCAGGAGGGCGGCCGGGCGGTTTCCGGTGCGCAACACATTGGTTGCGCCGGGATTTCCCGAGCCCAGTTGACGAGGGTCGCCGATCCCCATAAAGTGGCAAATCAGCACGGCAAAGGGAATTGAGCCCAGCAGATAGCCGACCAGCATAATGGTCAGCGTTGTGACGGCATCTGCTTCGATCATATTCCGTTTCCGCTGTTGCTATAGAGAGTAAACTATTTTTTATAGCGCACTTCAGCGTTGGATGAAAGCTGAAAGCGGTGCGACAGGGAGGTTCAGGGATGATGAAATGGATAGTGTTAATACTGATATTGCAGGTAAACACTTGTTTCGCAGGACTGCGGATGGAGGATGGCAGTCTGATCCATGCGGGTGATAATATCGAAAGTCTTTATGCTCATTGGGGCAAAGAGCAGCAGCGTCTGATCAGCAAGGAGACCTGTAATCATATTATTCAGCTGAAGCGTAAGTATTGTTCTACCCGGCGTTATATCTGGCAGCGTAATGGCCGTTATATGCTGGTGCAGGTTTCCGGGCGTATGATAATTAAAACAGGTTGGACGCGTTCTAAAAGATCGCTAACGGAGCCCTTTTAAGCAGGTGCTTTTTAGGGCAGTCTGATGTTGATTGCAAGAGTGTAAGGGTTTTGTCTTGGATATTGTGTACATTAAGGGGCTAAAGGTAGAGACCGTCATCGGAATCTATGACTGGGAGCGAGAGATTCGTCAGACGGTGTGTCTGGATCTTAAGATGGCAACGGATATTCAGCAGGCGGCAGCTTCTGAAGATATAGACAGCACCCTTAATTATAAAAGCGTTTCAGATCGCTTAATCAGCTTTATTGAAACCAGCGAGTTTCTTTTGGTAGAGACGATGGCTGAAGAGATTGCTCAGATTATTCTGAATGAGTTTGGTGTGCGTTGGCTGAAGCTGAAACTGGGGAAGCCTGGTGCAGTACCCATGGCTGAGGATGTCGGTGTAATAATTGAACGGGGAGAGCGCTTCTGATGGCTCAGGTGTATGTAAGTATCGGTAGTAATACTGATCGTGAAGTTTATATTGGACGTTGTCTTGATGCGCTGGATGCGAACTTTGAAAAGCTGGCCCTGTCGCCGGTTTATGAAAGTGTGCCGGTCGGTTTTGACGGAGACAACTTCTACAATCTGGTAGCGTCTTTTAAAACCGATTTGTCCGTCGGCGAGTTGAGCAAAAAACTAAAGATGATCGAGGATGATAACGGCCGCTGCCGGACATCACCGAAATTCAGTGGCCGGACGCTGGATATCGATATTCTTACCTATGATGCTCTGATAGGTAAGATTGACGGCGTTACCCTGCCGCGGGAGGAGATCACCGAGAATGCATTTGTACTCTGGCCGTTAGCTGAACTGGCCCCTAAGGCCCGCCACCCTGTTCTGGCTGAGACCTATCAGCAACTGTGGCTGGATTATGATAAAGAGAAACAATCACTGCATCCGGTGTCGTTTATCTGGCACGAGAAGGACCTTTCTGCCTGAATAACAGGCGGAACTTTAATGGCTAAAGGAGTTATACAATGGGAATGGGATCACTGGTTTTTCTGGTTATCATCGTTGCACTGGTGTTCTATGTGGTGGCGATCTACAACCGGTTGGTAACACTGAAAAACCGCTATCAGAACAGTTTTTCACAAATCGATGTGCAGCTGAAACGTCGCTACGACCTGATTCCCAATCTGGTGGAAACGGCGAAAGCCTATCTTGAGCATGAACGGGGGACGCTGGAAGCGGTGATTGCCGCGCGTAATGAAGCGATGGCAGGGCTTAAAGCGGCCGCCGCTGATCCGGGTAGTGCGCAGGCGCTGTCGCAGCTGGCGAAGGCTGAAGGTGGCCTGCAGGGTGCGCTGGGTAAGCTCAGCATCGTGGTAGAGGCTTATCCTGAGCTGAAAGCAGACACCAATATGCGTCAGCTGAGTGAAGAGTTAACCTCTACTGAAAACCGCGTCGCCTTCTCCCGTCAGGCATTTAACGATGCGGTCACTGACTACAACAGCTACAAACAGAGCTTCCCTCCGGTGTTGCTGGCAGGCACCTTTGGCCATGTCCGGGATGCGTCTCTGCTGGAGTTTGCTGATCGGGAGCAGCTGCAGGTTGCGCCAAAAGTCAGCTTTTGATGTTGTCAGTTCTCCGTATCTGAGATAGGGACTATCGATGAACTTCTATGCGGCTCAGGATCAGGCCCGCAAGAGCAGTCGCATTCTGCTACTGCTCTTTATTCTGCTTAATATCGGTCTGGTCATACTGATCAATCTGCTGTTTTCCTGGTATCTCTGGGTCAATGATGACCCTATGGCACTCCCCGACCGGGTGTTCCTGGATTATCTGAGCTGGCAGCGCATCTTTGTAGTAGCGGTCGCTATCGCGTTGCTGTTGCTGTTTGCCGCCTGGTTAAAGTGGCTGGATGTGAAAAAAGGGGGCGGAGCGGTTGCCGAGATGTTTGGAGGTCAGCAGGTACAGCCCCTGACCCGTGACACCGCCGAACGACGCTTAATCCACGTGGTTGAGGAGATGGCGCTGGCTGCCGGAGTGCCTGTTCCTCCTGTGTATGTGATGCAGCATGAGGCGGGTATCAACGCTTTTGCTGCGGGGTTAGGTTTGACCGATGCTGCAATCTGCGTCACCCGGGGCGCGCTGGATAGTCTTAACCGGGATCAGTTACAGGGAGTAATCGCTCACGAATTCAGCCATATTCTTAACGGTGATATGCGCATCAATATGCGTTTGTTGGTGATGCTGCATGGGATGGTGTTTTTTGCTGAACTCGGCCGGGTTTTTGCCAGCAGCAGAACCAGTTGGTGGGCGGATTCTACAAGATCCAAGAGTTCCAGTCGGGGGTATCTGGTGCTGCTGGGGCTGGGCTTGATGGTGGTCGGCTGGTGCGGGGTCATGGTTGGCAATATGCTCAAGGCTGCCATCAGCCGGCAACGTGAATTTCTGGCGGATGCCTCGGCGGTGCAGTTTACCCGCAATCCAGACGGTATTGGCGGGGCGCTGAAAGTGATTGGTGGCAGTCGTTTTCAGGGGCATCTGAACCATCCGGAGTGTCAGGAAGCCGGACACCTGTTCTTCTCTGCGGTGATGCCGGGCTGGATCTGGTCAACCCATCCCCCCATTGATGTCAGGATCCGTAAAGTTGATCCACACTGGGATGGTAAATATCTTGAGCCTCAGCCGGCGTTGCGAGTCGCTGAGGCCGGTACGGATAAAGCGATCAAAACAAATCTTGCGGGAACGGCGATCATCGAGACGCTTATCGGCTCCCTGGCCGGCGCTGAGCTGCTTGACTATCAGGCGGAAGGTCAGTCAGCCGGGGCGCAATCGGCGGATAATGATCTCTATCATCTGGCGCGGGACCCTTATGATGCCCGGATTGTGTTGCTTGGCTTGCTGATGGATGGTGATAGTCAGGTCAGGGATAAGCAGTTAAAACTGATCGCGGCGGAGGATGCCGCGCTGGCGGATCGTCTCTACAACTGTCTGGGCCACTTTCAGCAGCTGCCCCGTGCTGAATATCTTCAGCTGATTGAGCTGACACTGCCCGCGCTTAAGTCACAATCCGCCAGTCAGTACAAAGCGTTTAAGCGGCTGTTGCTCCAGGTAGTCCGGGCCGATCAGCAGATTGATCTGTTTGAGTGGGTGCTGTATCAACTGGTGAGTCGCTTCTGTGATGCCCACTTTGGTGCGTCACGTCAGCGGCAAAACCGTTACGATGACATGGGAGCGCTTGCCGAATATTATGCGGTGGTTATTTCGACGCTGGCTGATCATGGCGAGATGTCGGATGAGATGACCCTGAAAGCATTTAACCGGGGCGCCGGTGTGGCCGGTCTGTATAACCTGAAACCTGTGCCGCGTGCAGAGTGTACCCGTGAACGCTTTGCTGCCTCGGTCTCCGAGCTGGCAGCGGCCACGCCGTTTATCCGGCAGCGGATGCTGAAGGGGATGGTGCAGGTGGTACGCCATGATGGTCAGATAGTGGCGGTAGAGCGTGAACTGATCACCGCAATTGCCGCTGTGATGGAAAGCCCTCTGATTGGCCTTGATGAGGAATAGTTCGAGCCTATGACCGGCTCTGTCGGTGGTGAAGCCGGTCACTATTCACTACACCTCTGAACTCTTGTCTGACACGTTGAATTCGCGCTGTTACTCCGTCTTTACCTTTTGATATGCCCCTCTTTTCGCAGGGAGTCATGTTTATCAGAAAAAATTTCTTCTTTGTAGCATAGGTTACAGAACGATGCGGGCTCTGTGGTTTAGATTAAAGCTCTAAACTAACAGGAGATCGCGACAATGAAGAAAATGAAACTCTTTCTGGACACACATGATGTTGAGAGTGGAACCTTTCCGGCGGGAATTACTAAACCTCAGTTCGCCGAGTTTTATGAACAGTATAAGCAAGCCTGTGAAGCGGAAGGGGTGGTGCCGTTAAAAATCTTTACCGGTGTTGAGGCGGGCAAAGCGTTCTGTCTGACACTTGCTGAGGAGAGTGATGCCGTGGCCCGGGCACATCAGCGGGTTGGATTACCGTTTAACACGATCACAGAGGTACAGAGTGTGACTCCGGGTGATCTGTTCTTTTCTGCGGTTGCATGAGAGGTAGCGGATGATGACTGATGTTCGGAAATCTACAGCGACTCAGGCCGGAGTCAGAAATCGCAGGGTGGGGCACTGGTTGATGCTGGTTGCCGTTTCAGTGATGCTGGTCATCCTGGGGATTAAACTGGCTGTCTATAGCTTTTTAAACAGTGTCCCTGACGATTTCTTTGCGCGTCACGCGCCGGATCTGCGGCCTGCTGTTCCCGACGCGGTTGTCATGCAGGAGGTTGAGCCGGTTCCGGGATATCTCTGGCAGACGTTGCCAGCGGATGCCCCGGCACCGCTTGAAAACCCCACCACAGCGGCAAAAGTTGCTTTAGGTGAAAAGCTTTTTTTTGATAAAAACCTGTCTCTTGACCGCACCCTGGCGTGCGCTTCCTGCCATGAACTGTACAGCTATGCCGGTACAGATGGGGCGCCGGTATCTACCGGAATAAACGGTCAGAAAGGTAACCGCAATGCTCCCACCGTCTGGAATGCCGCGTTTCAGAAACGTCTGTTCTGGGATGGTCGGGCGGCGTCTCTGGAGCAGCAGGCTATTAAGCCGTTTCTCAATCCGATTGAGATGGGGATGCTATCCCCCGCCCAAATTGTTGAACGGGTGAAGGAGCAAGCGGCCTATCAACCGGAATTTGCCGCTGCGTTTGCGGATGAGCCGGATATTACCATTGCTAACATTGTCCGGGCCATTGCCAGCTATGAAAGATCGCTGATCACCAATGATTCGCCCTACGATGATTACGTCAGGGGGGATAGCGCGGCCCTGACAGAGCAGCAGCTCAGTGGCATGGTGCTGTTTGAAAAAACCGGGTGTGTACACTGCCATTTCGGACCTAATTTTAGTGCGGCCAGTATTTATAACAGCGGCTTACCCTTTAGAGTGTTTCCGGCTAATCCAGATCCGATTACACAGCAGTATGGGCTGAATACAGAGAGTGACGGTCCGGCAGTCTGGCGGGTACCTTCGCTACGTAATGTGGCGCTGACCGGTCCCTGGTTTCATAATGGTGCGGTAGATGATCTGCGTGACGTAGTGCGGATTATGGCCAGAACTCAGTTGGCAAGAAGCCAGAAGCGAAGTTTTCAGTGGTCGGCTAAAAAATTGGGTATTATCGAAAATCCGGATCTGACCGATCAGCAGGTTGAGGATATTGTGGCGTTTCTGAAGGCACTGAGTAGCCGCCGGCTGACCGCTGCTGAACAGCAACATCTGACGACCCGGTAAGTTCGTTATTCAGGGGTTCTGAAAGATAGTGATCTGTCCGCTATCGGTTTTCAGAATGTCACGGGTGCAAAAAGTGAAGATTTAGAGTCGTTTTAGCAATGGAATAGCACTGATGGCTAAGCAAAAAAGTGGCGACATATCAGAGCAGAGGGTGACGCCTTTGAGCGCCTTTCTGGATCTTTCCCGCGAAGCACAGCAGTTACTACGGTCTGTCCAGACCATTCAGGTGGCGAAAAACCGGATACCGGTTCATAAAGGCGACAAAGTATCCGGCGCTTATGTCGTCGTAAAAGGCTGCCTGAGAGTTTTTTCTTATACACCCAGTGGGCACGAGTCGACTTTCTATCTGATCCGTCCCGGGGAAACCTGTGTGTTCGCCATCAACTGTCTTTTTAATCAGCTACTTTATCCGGCCTGGGTTGTGGCTGAAGAGGAAACAGAGATCTGCATCATTAGCGGGGCGCTCTACAAACAGTTATTTCAAAAAGAGTCCGCGATTCAAAATCTGACTATCGATGCTCTCTCCTCAGCTGTTTTCAAACTGATGACGGAGGTCGAGCATCTGCAGGGCTGGAGTTTGTCGCAGCGGCTTTCAAATCTGTTATTGCATCAGGCGAGTGACGACAATCGGGTACTGATGACACAGCAGGAGATTGCCAGTCGGTTAGGCAGTTCCCGCGAGGTTATCGCCCGTATTCTGGGAGAGATGGTGTCTGCTGGTTTAATAGCTACAGGGCGGGGACGTATTACGTTGCTTCAGCCTTCAGCGCTGGCCCGACAGATCTCCTGCTGATGTTAAGGTCAGATAGCCCTGGTCAGTGACTATAGAGGGATTTACCGCCATCAACGGCGATAATCTGCCCGGTGATGAAGTTCTGGCTAGCGAGGAACAGTACCGTCTGGGCAATATCTTCAGGTCTTCCGATCCGTTTGAGCAGTGTTTTATTCAGAATGGCTTGCTGTTCTGCCGCGCTGATTTCCGCTTCCTGCTCCGGCCAGAGAATCGGTCCTGGAGAAACTCCATTCACCCGCACCTCGGGGGCCAGCTCTTTTGCCAGTGCGAGCGTCATCATCTGCAGGCCCGCTTTGGCGATGGAATAGATTGGATAGCCGGGCAAGGCTCTTTGAGCGTGAATATCGACGATATTGATGATGTTGCCTTGTTGCTGTCTGAGTGACGGGGATAGCTTGGCTGCGAGAAAGTAGGCCGCTTTGAGATTACTATTGATCAGATCATCCCACTGCTGATCAGTGCTCTGATCAATCGGTGTGGGATAGAACGACGAGGCGTTATTCACCAGCAGATCGATCCGGCCCCAGCAGCTCAGGGCGTTACTGGCCAGATCGGACACCTGCTGACTGCTGTTCAGGTCGGCCTGCAATACTCTGGCACTGTCAGCCCTCTGCAGGTTTAATTCTTGTGCGATGGCGGCAGCCGCCTCGGTGGAGTTGTGACAGTGGATAATAACCCGATAGCCCTGTTGCCACAGCTGACGGGTGATGGTTGCGCCAATTCTGCGTCCGGCACCGGTAATCAGGGCTATGGGTTGTGTCACAGTGATTCTCCGTCAATCTGCTGCTGGCAGATCGCTAATTGAGCTTGACTGATCGCGTTACCCAGTGCTTTACCTTGAAAACCCTGTGCCATTAACTGCGTCGGGTCGATCTGTTGTAATGCCTGGAGTAACAGGGGTAGTTGCTGCTTTACGCTGTTGTCGTTATTGCAGATCACTGCGCAGCCCTGCAACAGAAGACTAAGGTGTTCGCTGCGTCTGAGCAGATCAAGGTTCTTAACCAGTTCGAGCCGCTGAATGGCGTTGAGCTGATTGAAGTGACAAAGCTGATCTGCATGATTGCAGAACTGTAAAGCCATGTCCCTGTATGCATTGGGCGCCCGTCGCTGGTCGCAAAAAAGTTTAACTTTCTGACTGCGTTGCTCAGCCGGCGTTGCCGCAAATGAGCGGCGCAGGAGTATTGCAAATCGCACACGGGGATCGCTTGCCTGACTTACCTGAGAAAGGGTATTCGAATCCTGGGCGGCAGGTAACAGTTCAGGAAAAAGTACTGCCAGGGCGTCTGTCTGCATCAGGGTACACAGGAACTGCTGCGGTGCACTTTCACTTAGTGCTCGTTGAAACTCTTGCCATACTCTCTCTGTGCTCAGGTGCTGCAGCTCATCACTATGGGAAAGCTGTTGCATCAGGCTCAGGGTTTCCGGCGCAATTTGGAAACCCAGTGGGGCATAGCGCGCCAGAAAGCGGGCAACCCTGAGCACCCGCAAGGGGTCTTCGGAAAACGCGGGAGAGACATGTCGAAGGCGTTTTAACTGCAGATCTTGCTGGCCGTTGTAAGGATCGATGATCGTGCCGTCATCGGCCATCGCCATGGCGTTGATGGTCAGATCGCGACGGATAAGATCCTCTTCAAGTGTGACGTCCGGACTGGCATGGTAGAGAAAGCCGGTATAACCTTTGCCTGACTTTCGCTCGGTGCGGGCCAGGGCATACTCTTCGCCACTGTCCGGATGGATAAATACCGGAAAGTCCTTACCGACAGGGCGGAACCCCTGTTGCAGCATCTGCTCCGGCGTGGTGCCCACCACCACCCAATCCCGGTCATACACCGGATAACCCAGCAGACTGTCTCTAACGGCTCCGCCAACCAGATAGGTTTGCATGGTTTAGCTGTTGGAGCACAGCTCAGGTCGGCTGGCTTGCCAGAGTTCAAAACCGCCATCCAGACTGTATACCTGATCAAAGCCCTGCTGAATCAGAAAGCCGGCGGCTGACTGGCTGCTGAAACCGTGATAGCAGCAGACGATTACGGGAGCATCCATATCCGCAGACTGGATAAAATCGTGCAGTGTGTCATTGCTCAGGTGAATGGCATTCCTGATATGGCTTTGCTGATAGCTTTGCGGATCGCGGATATCGGCGACTAGCGCGCCTTCAGCGATCAGTTGCTCGGCTCTGACGATATCGATACATTCAAAGTTGTCCATCAGTTGCCATACCTCATATTACTATTGACAGAAAATAATGCCTGATCCTCAAGTCGCAGAGCGGTGAGTTTACCTCCCCAGACACAGCCGGTATCGAGTGCAAAGACATTTTCTGTCTCTGCTTTTCCCTCCAGTGCAGCCCAGTGACCGAAGATCAGTTTTGTTTCATGCAGGGTTTTTCCTTCGTGGCTGAACCAGGGGCGAAAGCCGGTTGGCTGGCTGGATAAGGTGCCTTTAGCGGAAAACTCCATTCTACCCATGCTGTCGCAAAAGCGCATTCGGGTAAAGTAGTTAGTAATGGTTCTGAGCCGGTCCCAGCCTTTCAGTTTACCCGACCAGCAGGCCGGCTGGTTGCCATACATATGCTTGAAAAACTCCGTGGCCAGAGTGCTCTGCAGAATAGTTTCAACCTCTCTGGCCCGCTTGCTGGCTTTTCCCAGAGACCACTGGGGAGGGATCCCCGCATGAACCATGGTATACCCAAGCTGCTCATCGGTGATTAACAGCGGCTGGTGTCGCAGCCACTTCATCAGCTGTTTGGCATCGGGGGCATTGAGGATATCATGAAAGGTGTCAGATCGTTTGGGTCTGATCGCCTTGTGATAAACCGCCAGCAAATGCAGATCGTGGTTGCCCAGTGTTACCGTCACCCGGTCCCGGATGCTATAGAGGAAGCGTAGGGTTTGCAGGGATTTTGGCCCCCGGTTTACCAGATCACCCGCCAGCCAGAGTCGGTCGGTATCGCCAAAACCGACGGCTTCAAGGAGTGCCTGTAGTTCATCATAGCAGCCTTGAATATCTCCGATTGCATAGGTAGCCACAGCGCTATCCTCAGTGCAGGGCGTTAGGGAGCGCCAGGGTAAAAGGTTCAATATCTGCATTGAACGTCTGGCCGTCGTTGGTTTTCATCTGATAGTGGCCCTGCATACTGCCCACTCGCGTTGCCAGTACTGTACCGCTTGTGTAACTGTAGCTTTGCTGAGGTTCTATCACCGGTTGCTCGCCGATAACGCCTTCGCCCTCAACCTCCTGAACCTGCTCGTCACCATCGACAATCAGCCAGCGGCGGCGTAGTAGCTGAACCGGCTGAGAGTCATGGTTGGTAATGGTTATATGATAGGAAAAAACATAGCGTTTTTTGTCCGGGTCAGACTGCTCCGGCAAATAGGCTGTTTCCACCTGGATAGCGATGTTGTGAGATATCTCTGAGAGGATCATATTGTTTCGTTATAAGTTGTTATTTACTGCTCAGATAATCACTTATCCGGATGAAGTCAGTCAGGGCGAGACGTTCCGGACGCAGGCCCGGGTCAATCCCCAGCGATTCGATCCCGGCGGCATCAAGCAGTGGCTTAAGGTTATTTCGCAGGGTCTTCCTGCGCTGGCCAAACGCGGTGCGGACCACGGCCTCCAGCTTGCTGATATCCTGTGCCTTATGAGGCAGCTCTTTATAAGGTATCAGGCGGACAATAGCGGAATCAACCTTGGGGGCAGGATCAAAGGCATGGGGGGGCACAAGAAACAGTGGTTCTACCTGGCAGTAATACTGCGCCATGATGCCCAGGCGACCATAGGCACTGTCGCCAGGTTGTGCTGCCAGCCGGTCTACCACCTCTTTCTGTAGCATAAAGTGCATATCATCAATCTGATCCGCATAGCTGAGCAGGTGAAAGATCAGTGGTGTAGAGATGTTATAAGGCAGGTTGCCGACGACACGCAACTGTTCGCCCTGCTGTTGCAGGGTGGCGAAGTCAAACTTCAGGGCGTCACCCTCATGGATGGTGAACTTGTCCGCATAGCTGAAAAATTTGGTGCGCAGTATTGGTATCAGGTCGCGGTCCAGCTCCACTACATCGAGCCGCTGGCAAAGATCCAGTAACTCTTCGGTAATGGCTCCCAGTCCCGGGCCGATCTCGACCAGATGTTGAGTTTCGCCAGGCGAAATGGCTCTGATAATCCGGCGGATAATGCCCTGGTCCTGAAGAAAGTTCTGACCAAAACGTTTACGGGCTTTATGGCCT
The DNA here is from genome assembly GCF_016924145.1 of Amphritea pacifica. Lineage (GTDB taxonomy): Bacteria > Pseudomonadota > Gammaproteobacteria > Pseudomonadales > Balneatricaceae > Amphritea > Amphritea pacifica. Next base: position 145,747 of record NZ_JAFFZO010000002.1, read on the forward strand.
GCGGGTTTATTACTCATTCATTCATCCGGTGGTATGACGGTTAGCCGACATCTCGGCGGCATAATTAATAGCGGTTAAGAGGCTGCCGCAATCGGCTTTTCCTGTGCCAGCCAGATCCAGGGCGGTACCATGATCCACTGAGGTGCGGATAATCGGCATCCCCAGCGTAATATTAACCGCCCGGCCAAAACCTTTATATTTCAGGACCGGCAGTCCCTGATCATGATACATTGCCAGCACGGCGTCAGCGGTATCCAGCAGTTTATCGGTAAACAGTGTATCCGCTGGTAATGGATCACTCAGATTGTAACCCTGAGCCCGGAGCCGGTCGATCACCGGTTGAATCACATCAATCTCTTCCCGTCCCATGTGGCCGCTTTCTCCGGCGTGGGGGTTCAGCCCGGCGATCAGGATTCTTGGGTTGTGCACACCAAAGCTGCGCTGCAGCTCCTGATGCAAGACGGTCAGAACCTCCTCTAACAACGGTTGGGTAATCGCTGCAGGAACGGCTGCCAGTGGCAGGTGGGTGGTGGCCAGTGCAACCCGTAAACCCTCGGTTGCCAGCATCATCACCACCTTGCTGCTGTGGGTCAGTAGTTCGAGAAACTCGGTATGGCCGCTAAACGGGATGCCGGCATCGTTGATCACCCCTTTATGGACCGGAGCCGTTACTAACGCCGCGAACTCGCCACTCTGACAGCCCTGGGTTGCGCGGGTCAGGGTGTCGAGAATGTAGCGGGCATTAGCCGGGTTCAGCTGTCCTGGTGTAGCGGTCTTTACCAGGCAGACCGGTTCAATCCATAAGGTGCCGGGTGCGGTCGGGCTAACCGGCTCCTCCGCATTATAGGGGATCAGCGTGATTGGCAGATTTAGTAAGCGGGCCCGGGCCTGCATCATCAGCGGGTCGGCAATCACCACCAGTTGGTGGTCGTGCCCCTGCTGGGCGATCTGAATACATAGGTCCGGCCCGATCCCGGCCGGTTCGCCCGGGGTCAGGGCCAGTCTGTAGATGGACATCTGAATTATTTAATCTCGATATAGGCCTGAGAGCGGATTTCCCGCAGCCAGTTTTGCAACTCTTCGTTAAACTTTCGCTGACGGATGGTGGCCCTGGCCTGATTGGTCTTCATCTCTTCGCCCATATCCTGCTGGCGTCGATCTTCAACTTTGAGAATATGCCAGCCAAACCGGGATTCAAACGGCGCGCTTATCTTGCCCGGTGCGGTGTCAAACATTACCTCTTCAAACTCAGGCACCATCTGCCCTGCCTGTGTCCAGCCCAGGTCGCCGCCCAGTGAGCCGCTTCCCGGATCGTCGCTATACTGTTTCGCCAACTCTTCGAACGGCTCTCCCTGTTGCAGTTTCCGGTAGAGTGACTCTATCTCCCGGCGGGTCTGTGCCGGAGAGCGGATCTCATTTGGCGTCAGCAGGATATGTTTTACCTTAACCTGATCAACCAGCTGTACTGAACCGCCTTTTTTATCATTAACCTTCAGGATATGAAAACCGCTGGGGCTGCGCAGTGGGGCGCTAAATTCACCAGGACTAAGTTTTTTAACCACCGCGGCAAACTCTTCCGGCATCTCATTGAGTTTGCGCCAGCCAATCTCTCCCCCTTTCAGGGCGTTGGGGCCCTTGGATTGAGCAACCGCTGTTTCTGCGAAATTGGCGCCGTTTTTCAGTGCTGTGGCGATCTCGTTTGCCTGCTGTTGTGCCGCCTGAATCATCTGCGCAGTCGCCTGTAGCGGTACTGCAATGAGTATCTGTGAAAGGTTGTAGGTCGCGGCACTCAGCTGTTCACCCTGCTGAGAGTTGAGGTAGTTATCAATCTCCTGCTGGGAGACATTGATGCGACTGTTAACAATGCGCTGTTGAATGCGCTGGATAAGCATCTCGTTGCGGATCTGCTGGCGCGCCTGAGCATAATCCTGACCTTCAGCGATCAGGGCTTCGCGAAACTGTTCCAGAGTGAGATTAGAGCTGGCAGCGATCCGTTCCATTGAGGCATTCAGTTCGCTGTCACTGATACGGATACCTCGTTCTGCGCCGATCTGTAGCTGGATATTGTCCAGAATCAGTCGATCAAGGACCTGGCTTTGCAGGGTTTGTTCATCCGGCAGTGCACGGCCCTGAGAGCTGAGGCGGGACTTTATCATCGCTTCACGGTCGTTCAGTTCGCTTTGCAGCACAATATCATCATTTACAATTGCAACGATGCGGTCCAGTGGGGTATCTGCGGCGCTGGCCGAGATGCTGAGGCCCAAAAGAAGGGCAGCCATACCTGGCTTTAGTTTTTCTATGAGATTAGTAGTCATCATTCTCTTCACGTTCTTTAAAGCCGATAATATCTTCCAGCACCGAGGTGCCACCGCCAACGGTGCCGAGGCCTTTCAGGATAAATTGCAGAAACAGTGCACTGTCTTCCCTTCCTCCGCTATCATCCTCTATCCACTTACGGGCGGCAACCCGAACTTTCCAGCAGCAACTGGCATACTCAAGGCCTAGCAGCGCTTCAGGTGTCTGGGAGTGTTCCATATCCTCCTGCCAGCGCCCCATCAGGGTCCACTCCGGTGCCAGTGGCCAGATAAATGAGAGTTCCGCCTGGCTGCGAACGTCTTCCCGGTAGCGATAACTGAATCCGATAACCTTATTGAGGGATGGAGTGTAACGTACTTTGAAGTTGCTCTCTAATGGATTAAAGCCACTTCGATCCAGTTCGGTATCGACCGACAGTCGCAGTTCAGAGTAGGGGTTCCAGTAGGCTTCTGCCGCGTAGTTGGACTGATCCTCTGTATCGACACTGGTATCGCCATTAAGTTGCACGGTGCGGTCAGCAAAATAGTATGCCTGGGCCACTCCGACACGGGCTATTTCGCTGCCATCGTTGCTGAAAAAGCCTGAACTGAGACCGACAGAGATTTGCTGATTATCACTGACTTTATCGAGGCCGGTAAAGCGGTTTTCCCGGAACAACCCCTGATAGCTGAAATCTGCTTCGGCGGTATCAAAATCCGGGATCCCCTGCTGGTTTTCCCGCTGGCTGTAGAGGGTGAACAGGCGGGGTTCAAAGGTCTGTGTGTAGTTGTCCAGCTGACGTTCGAACACCAGCCCGGAATCGATACTGAATACTCCTGTGGCCCGGTTAATACTATCGTCCTGTCCGGCGACCTGATCCTGCAGATCGTAATGGCTTAACCAGTAACTCATCTTCGGTGTCAGGTAACCCCAGGACCAGAGCATCGGCAGACTGACTGCAGGTTGAACATGTAACCGGCTGCCAGTCACCCGGTCAAGGCCGCTCAGGTCATCGATTTTTCGCTCAAAGCGGGTCACATCTGCCAGGTAACTGAATACCACTTCCTCTCCCAGTTTATAACCGTAGTTGCCGTTAACCTGTAGCTGTGGCATACGCTGGTAGGGTGATTTACTGTCATTGATGGTCTGATAGCTGTGGGCACGTAACGTGGCCGACCAGTGTTCACGGGTGTAGGTTGTTTCTGCCCGTTGATCAAGATGGGTGGAACGATCCACCGCCAGACTGGAGCCAAGGTCATCAAAATATTTTTTGTCGCTGACGGCAGTGTAATCCACCAGACTGCTCCAGGCTCCCTGGCTTCCGGTATGGTCGATACCCACCAGCCATCGATCACGGTCCGCCTGGGTATCATCAACTAATAAGCCGGTGCTGAGAATTTGCTTACCATAGTGATTCAGATGACGGAACTCATTCTCCAGCAACAGCCCCCGTTCAGTGAAGATTTTCGGTGTCAGAGTATCATCGTAGTTGGGTGCCAGATTGAAATAGTAGGGTGTAGCTAACTCAAGCCCATCTTCATTGGAGTAACCCAGAGAGGGAAACAGAAAGCCCGAATGACGCAGATCATCAATGGGGAACTCGATATAGGGAAAATAAAACACCGGGGTATCGGCCACTTTCAGGGTGGCGTTGCGCGCTGTACCAAAACCTCTGTTGGGATCAAGCACCAGCGAACTTGAAGCAATTTTCCAACTTTCATCGTTCGGCGGACAGGTGGTGTAACTGCTGTGTTCCATCCTTATCCGGTTGTCCTTCAGTCGAATAATGCGTTTGGCTTCGCCGCGCAGGGAGCGCTCATGAACCACATAGTCTGCATCGCTGACCACGGTTTCCCCACTGATGGCATTGGTCTGTGCCTTAGAGCCTCGCAGCAACAGTCCGGGCTCACGATACTGAATATTACCGTTCATGGTGATCTGATTGGAGATCTGATCGACCTCTGCGGAATCGCTGCGCAAAAAATGTCCCCGCTGACGTAACTCAACATTACCCTCGAGCCGGGTCAGACCTCCTAGCTGGGTTTCAGAGCTATCAGCATCCACCGTGAGGCTGGCATCATCTTCTGCGGGTAGCTGCGAATCCGGTTCAATATAGACCCCATAACACGCCTTTGACGCACCGGTGATGGGGTACCAGTCCTGCTCGGCATAGCGGATATCACTCAGATCAGCTTTTTGGGTCGCGGTTTCAATTACCGGCAGATCACTGCTCCGGCTGGCTGCATCGGCAGGGGCTGCTACCCTGGTCCGGGAGCTCTGTTCTGCAGCAGCCCCGGTAGTGGGCTGATTATCCAGGCAGGACCAACCGCCTGAAGCATTTGCTTCGCACAGCCATGCACCGCCGATTTGCTGCTGATAAGCGGGATCAGGCGTGGCTGTATCTGTTTTGGTGGCTGCAGCGTTGTCGGTTACTGGCAGCGCCTCTGCCGGAGCCTCCGGGAGTTGTCCTTCCTGGTCCGTGAGGGGATTGGTCCGATCCGGCTGGTCGCACTGCCAGTTCTGACCATTCTCCATGGTACAGGTCCAAAGCGCATCGCGGATGCCGGAATCGGTTTCGGCGGCCAACAGGACTGCGGGCATTGCAGCAATGATCGCCAATGTAAGTGTGTAGGAAGAACGTCTTGAAAACGGCATTCAGATTGTCCATTAGGAAGCGCAGAAAAAGCGTCTATTTCCCTTATCGCTAAACCTTGATTCGAGTAACATACCCTATAGAGCATGGCATGATAAAACATTCAGCTATAACAACGCTAGGGGATTGATAGATATGGGACAAAGGCTGGCCGGACTGAAACAGTGGGTAGAGCAGATTTTTACCGAACTGAATATAGATCTGGCTGAGGACTGGCAGTGCATTCCGGTGTCTGGTGATGCCAGTTTCAGACGTTATTTTCGTCTTAAAAGTCATGGTATGAGCTGGATTCTGATGGATGCACCCCCGGAAAAAGAGAACAGTCACCCTTTTGTCTGTATCGCAAAGGCATGGGAACCGCTGGATATTCATGCACCGATAGTGCATGCGGCAGATCTGGAGCTGGGCTACATGCTGCTGTCTGATCTCGGTGATGATCTCTATCTGGGACAGCTGAATGATAACAGTGCCGATGAGTTATACCGCCGGGCTCTCTCTGCCCTGACCCGGTTGCAGCAGTGTCAGGATATTGCTGGCCATCCCCTGCCTCTTTATGATCGGCAGTTATTGCAGCGGGAGATGGATCTGTTTCGTGACTGGCTGGTGGCTGATCTGTTGGCGATCGAGGTCGGACCGGGGGTGACGCAACTGTTATCAGAGGTATCTGAGAGTCTCATCTGCGCAGCTTTGGAGCAGCCCCGGGTCTGTGTCCACCGCGACTATCATTCGCGCAATCTGCTGGTGGATGGTGACAACACGCCCGGGGTGATCGACTTTCAGGATGCTGTGATCGGACCTGTTACCTATGATCTGGTCTCGCTGCTGCGTGACTGCTATATCGAGTGGCCCGATATGCGCGTGTATGGCTGGGTTGATCAGTTTGGTGAGCAGTTGGTGGCGGACGGCTTAATCGATCAGTATGACCGTGAAACCTTCTATCGCTGGTTTGACCTGATGGGTGCTCAGCGACACCTCAAGGCAGCGGGTATCTTTGCCCGGCTCTGGCTGCGGGATGGCAAACCGGGCTATCTTGCCGATATCCCCCGGACCCTTAACTATATTATCCGTGTTGCCGGTCGCTATGATAGTCTGCTGACTTTTGCCGTCTGGCTGCAGGAAGTTGTGGTACCCGCAATGTATGAAAGTGAACATTTTGATAACGCCTATCTGGATAAGTGGTTCAGCTGATGCGGGCGATGATACTGGCGGCGGGACTTGGTACCCGGATGCGACCACTGACCCTGACAACCCCTAAACCATTGCTGCCGGTGGCGGGTAAGCCATTGATTGAATACCATATTGAACGACTGGTGGCTGCCGGAGTCACTGATATAGTGATCAACCACGCCTGGTTGGGGGAGCAGCTGGAAGCGTATATTGGCGATGGCGGGCGTTATGGTGCACAGGTGCACTGGTCCGCTGAAACCGAGCCTCTGGAAACGGGCGGCGGAATTTTTCGGGCGCTGCCCCGGTTAAGTGAAGATGGTGAGGCTTTCCTGCTGGTGAATGGTGATCTGTTTACCGATTACCCGTTTGCGCGTTTGTTGGAACTAAGTCTGTCCGAAGAGTGTCTGGGGCATCTGGTGATGGTGTCAAACCCGGAACATAACCCGGAGGGGGATTTCGCCCTGCAACAGGGGCTGGTATCTGAAACGGGCAGTAACAGGTTAACCTTCAGTGGCCTCAGTGTGCTTTCCCCCCGGTTGTTTGATGGCTGTAGTGAGGGTAAATTCCCGCTGGCACCATTGCTTCGTGGTGCCATGCGATCCGGGCGGGTGAGCGGTGAATATTATTGTGGTTATTGGCGGGATATAGGCACTCCTGAACGGCTTCGGGAGGTCAGCGAAGATATTAAAAAAGGTTGGGTAGATGGCATTTAGTAGCGAAAACGCAGGTTTCAGTCTCGGCAGAGTGATCAGGAATAACCGCACAGCGTTGATTATTGGAGGCCTGATCGGCCTGATGAGTGGCGGACTGTTTGGTTTAGTGTTTGGCGCAGGTATTGCGGTAGCGTTGTCATCACTGCTTAAAAACGCACTGGGTAATGCGCTTAACCCCCAGGATGCCTTTTTTCGGGCAACTTTTACGGTTATGGGCAAACTGGCAAAAGCCGATGGGCGGGTCAGTGAAGAGGAGATTCAATATGCCCGTGAAGTGATGAACCGCATGGGCCTGAGCGATGAGCGCCGGCGTGAAGCGATGGAGCTTTTTTCCCAGGGTAAGGCAAGCGATTTCGATATCGCAGAGGTGATGCGACCACTCAGTGCGTTGATCCGTTTTCGTATCCCGCTGAAACTGATGTTTGTCGAGATTCAGTTGCAGGCAGCGATGGCGGACGGTCAGGTCAGTGAAGCGGAAACCATCATCATTCGCGAGGTTTGTCAGTTGCTGCAGATGTCCCAGGCGGAGATGGCTGCATTGATGGCGCGGATGCAATCTCAGTTTTCCTATCAGCAGCATAGTTATCAGTCACACCAGGGTGGTTATGTTTCTGAGCAGGAGTTGTTGAAAGAGTCCTATGGAGTTTTGGGGGTTGCCGAGTCAGTCTCTGATGCGGAACTTAAAAAAGCCTACCGTCGCTTAATCAGTCAGCACCACCCGGATAAGCTGGTGGCCAAAGGGTTGCCCGAAGATATGATGCAGCTGGCAAAAGAGAAAACTCAGGAGATTCAGGCCGCATATGATCGGATTCGCGAGGCGAGAAAAAACAGCTGAGGAGGCTGTCTCCGGTTAGTTTAGCTGGCCTGAGCCGGGAGTGAGTTCCATTGCTTCAGCTTTAGGGGGCTCCGGTTTTCGGGTATCGAGAATATGGGTTTTCAGAATGCCTCTGAGCTGTTGTGTTAGCCAAAGCGGCTCTCTGCGGGGATCGGCACTACGCTGATTCAGGCGGATCTGCCGGTACCCCTTGTTGCCACTTCGGCGTGCGGTGCGTTTTCGCAGACTGGCCTGCTGTTGCTGGACACTGTTGCGGTCAAACCACAGATCCAGTATCGGAGATTTAGCATCTGAGATCATCTGTAGCAGGTTGGGCGCGTTTTTATCGTCCACCTGAGCCGGGTCAAGCAGTACCAGAAAACGGTTGGCCTGAGTTTCATCCTGCATGAAATAGTACATCGCCCAGACAGCCCCTTCGCCTACACCGAGAATGATTTGAACGTCCCCTTGTATATCAGCCAGTTGGCCGGACGCTTGCTGGCCAAGCGCTGTAACCATTTTTTTGTATTCCAACAGCCTTTTCTCAGCATTAGCGTTATCAGGAACCGATGTTGTTGCATAGCTGGCTTGCTGATCTTTTATGGCTGTCGGATCCGCTGGTTGGGGAGAAGTGTTGCTGTTTGTCTCCCCTGCGGGTGTTTGAACCTTACGTATATCCTGCAGTGTTGGCAGGGTTCGTCGAGGAATCTGTTGCTCTGGCTGGTCGGGCAGGGTGATGCTCAGTGTGTTCCAGCCATATTCGGTGAGCTGAGTGCGAAGAGGATGCACAATGGCTGGCCAGTCAGCACTGGTGGCTCTGTCAGGGAAGATCAGAACACTGCCGGCGGGTGATGAGCTGGCTGCGCGCAGCAGTAAAGCCAGTTGTTTATGCTCCCCGGCCTCCAGCCAGATTACTTCGGTTTCCGGGCTTTGTGCCTGAGCAAGATCCTGCTGCTGTTGTTGCCGCAGATCCGGCATGATCCGGACTGCTGCGTCAGTCTGATTGTTAGCCGCTGCTGTCTCTGTATTTTCGGGCGCACTGTTTTCGCCGGAGCTTTGGTCGGCATCATTGCCCTGTGCTCCATGCAGCGTTGCCGATGAAGATAAAAAGAGTGCAAAAATCAGTGCTTTATTTGGTTTCATGGTGGGATTATTAAAGAGCATGCGAGGATTAGCAAGGGTGAAAGTCGGTTGAGTTTCAATGTGTGCACAGTACAATAGCCGGATTCCTCTTCCTACTACTTTCCGAGTTACGCTAATGGCTGATTATAAGATTGCTCCATCGATTCTTTCTGCAGACTTCGCCCGCCTGGGTGAAGAGGTTGAAAATGTGCTTGCCGCGGGGGCTGATTATGTCCATTTTGACGTTATGGATAACCATTATGTCCCTAACCTGACCATTGGTCCGATGGTTTGCAAAGCGCTGCGTAACCACGGCATTCAGGCCCCGATCGATGTGCATCTGATGGTCAAACCGGTGGATCGCCTGATAGGTGATTTCATTGACGCTGGCGCCAGCATTATCACTTTTCATCCAGAGGGGTCTGAACATATTGACCGTTCATTGCAGATGATCCGGGATGGAGGATGCAGATCGGGGCTGGTATTTAACCCGGCGACTCCTCTGAGCTATCTCGATTATGTGATGGACAAGGTGGATATGATTCTCCTGATGTCGGTAAACCCGGGGTTTGGCGGCCAGAAATTTATACCCGCGACGCTGGATAAGCTGAAACAGGCACGGAAGATGATTGACCAGAGCGGTTACGATATCCGTCTTGAAGTGGATGGCGGCGTGGGTATTGGTAATATTGCCGGGATTGCGGCAGCCGGGGCGGATACCTTCGTTGCCGGTTCAGCCATTTTCAATACCGATGACTATAAAGCCACTATCGATAAGATGCGTGCTGAACTGGCTTGCGTGAGCTGATCCGTTGGAAAGCAAGCAGGGATTGGGCTTCTGATGCCGTTAAGGGAACTGTATAACCCCGGGTTACCCCAACTGGTGCTTTTCGATCTGGATGGCACTCTGCTTGACAGCGTGCCCGATCTGGCGCTGGCAATTGATCGTATGCTGGCTGCTCTTGATCTGTCGATAGCGGGCCAGTCTCGGGTGCGTCACTGGGTGGGGAATGGTGCTCAGGCGCTGGTTAAACGCGCGCTGGCTTACAGTACAGGAGTTGAAGAGGATGCAGCAGGCTCCGATCTGTTTGACCAGGCCTTTGCGCTTTTTCTGCATCATTATGGTCTCTGTTGTGCGGAGCAAAGTAAGCTCTATCCGGGGGTTGAAGCGTTGCTAACCTTTCTCGGGGATAACCAGGTTTCAATGGGGCTGGTGACGAATAAACCGATAGGCTTTACGGAGCACTTGCTGGACGAGTATGACCTGCGTCGTTTTTTTTCCATTGTTCTGGGGGGCGATAGTCTGGCGGAGAAAAAGCCTCACCCCATGCCGCTGCTCTGTGCTATGGACAGGTTAGGGGTTGCGTCGGTGCAAACCCTGATGGTGGGGGATTCCCGCAGTGATATCAGAGCGGCGCAGCAGGCCGGCTGTAAAGTTGCCGCAGTGACTTATGGCTATAATCATGGTGAGCCGGTTTCTGCTTACCAGCCCGATATTATTATTGATAATCTGGCAGAGCTCATCGGCTAAGCTCACCAGCTAAACTAGTCAGATATGTATGACCCGCACGCTTACGCTGGTGGCTCTAGCTCGTCAAATAGCGCCATCCTGGCGGCATTACAAACCGCCAGCACGCCGGGGTGACTCACCCGGCGTTCCAGTGAAATGGCGTAAAAACGTTCACGGATATCATCCATCCGCCCAATAACCTCGACCCCATACTGTCGGGTCATCTGTTGTTCAATGACGGTGGGGGCACAAAAGATGCCGGCGCCGGACAGTCCAAAGGCTTCGATCAGGGCGGTATCGGCGCACTCAACCCGAATATCCGGTCGTATTTTATAACGTTCAAACCAGCGCTTCAGCCCCATTCCCCGCTCGGTATCGGCGGATGGCATCAGCATCGGTGCGCCTTCAAGAGAGGCTGGAAAGTTGGCCCGGTAAGTTGCTGCGACATTCCGGGTGGCAAAAAAGCTCAGGCCGCATTCGCCCAGAAGGTGATTGTATCCACGGATATGGAAACTGGCATCCAGTGGCCGGTCAGCCAGCACCAGATCCAGTTTCTGGGTTGCCAGGTCGGCCAGCAGACTGGGCAGTGGTCCCTCTTCGCAGATCAGTCGGCTGGCATCATTCAGGTTGAGTGCGGGTTCCAGCAGATGATAGGTGATCAGTTTCGGCAGTACATCGGCAATACCGATATTGAAGCGTTGCTGTTTAAGGCTGACGGGGTTGTGAATACTTTGTTTCAGTTCATCGCCCAGCAAAAAAATATCTTCAGCATAGTTAAGTGCATGTTGGCCCGCTTTGGTGAGTTTGAGGTTTCTGCCTTGCTTTCTGAACAGGCGGGCCCCCAGTTCATGTTCAAGCAGTTTCAGTTGACCACTGATGGTTTGTGGCGTCAGGTGCAGCTTCTCGCTGGCTCTGTTGATACTGCCCTCCTGAGCAACTACCAGGAAATAACGCAGGTGTTTGAAATTCATAGAAATGTCAGCCATTTGTTATTATGGTTCGAATAAATCTTACTATTTTCTTGGTAAATTCGAATTTTATTTGTCACTTTGCTGACTATACTGTGACTTATCGGATTTGTCATGGTCCCTCAGGTTCTCCCCTACAGGATGATGACAACCGAGTTGTTGATAGGTTGTTATGTAAGTAAGTTGTAAGACTCTCCTCCAGTCTTAAGCAAATGGACTCTCATCCAAACATTCACCCGGCGCCCAAGGCCGGGTTTTTTTTGTGTGGTGCTGTTGATGAAGAAATTAATCAAAGAATTCTTTCAGTTTGAAGCGGCGACCGGCATCCTGCTGATTATAGCGATGGTTCTGGCGATGATCCTTGCCAACTCCCCCTGGTCGACTGAATATTATGAATTCTGGCGTATTAAAGGCGAGGTGCGGATTGGTTCGCTGGGGTTGGAAAAGTCCTTGCTCCATTGGGTTAACGATGGACTCATGGCGATGTTTTTTATGCTGGTGGGGCTCGAGCTGAAACGGGAAATTCAGGGAGGGCAGCTGTCAAGTTTATCTCAGGTCAGCTTACCGGGGATTGCGGCTGTTGGCGGTATGGCCGTTCCTGCTCTGGTTTTCTATCTGGTGAATATGCAGGGCAGTGCCATTGATATGCAGGGGTGGGCAATCCCTACTGCAACTGACATCGCTTTTGCTCTCGGTATTCTTTCCCTGTTGGGGCCGAGAGTGCCGGCATCGCTCAAACTCTTTCTGATGGCGCTGGCGATCATGGATGATCTTGGTGCTATCATTGTCATTGCACTGTTTTATACCGATAATCTGGCAACTAATTCTCTATTGGTCTCAGCCGCCGCGATCAGTGTACTGGTGTTGATGAATCGCCTCGGTGTCGTTCGGGTGGCTGCTTACATAATTGTGGGTGTCGTGCTCTGGGTCAGCGTGCTGAAATCCGGTGTTCATGCGACACTGGCGGGTGTCGTGCTGGCACTAGCGATTCCTAATCGGGATACAGAAGAGGACGAGTCGCCTCTGAAAAAGCTGGAACATGCCCTGCATCCCTGGGTCTCATTTGCAATAATCCCTCTGTTCGCGTTTGTAAACGCCGGGGTTGATCTGTCCGGAATCTCCTTTTCCCAACTCTTCAGTTCCGTACCGCTGGGAATATTGCTTGGCCTGTTTATTGGTAAGCAGTTGGGTGTGTTTCTGTTCTCCTGGTGCTGGATTAAGCTGGGCATGGCTGAAAAACCAAAGGATGCTAATTGGCTGATGCTCTATGGTGTTTCTGTGTTGACAGGGATAGGGTTTACTATGAGCCTGTTTATCGACTCGCTGGCCTATGAAGGGGGAGAGGATCTCTATGGCGCGGCTGACCGTCTGGCGATTCTTGCCGGTTCTGCAACCTCTGCGGTAGTGGGGTATCTCATACTCAGGTTTGCACTACGCAATGTTAAAGAGGTTGGCCGCAGTGATGAGAGCAGCGACGAAAACAGGCCATCCGTTTAAAAAAAACGGTGGAAGCTTTATTGACCCGGTTGATTCAGAGTGTGGGCTGCTATAAGGTTGGATCTCTGAATTAACGATTGTCTGGAATCACTGTGTCAGATTTGGTATCCCCAATTGAAATAAACCTATGCCCTCTCTATGTTGGTGAGCGCTGGCGATGGCGTAACTGAGCCCCGCTTTTCAGTTATAGCGTCCGGGCCTGGTTAACACTTTTTACAGGCTACCCGGAATAGATTTCAAAACTCTGTTAACAGATAATGCAGAGTAGTTATGAGAGCAGACCATGACACCAGAACAATTTGCTGAGCTAGCAGCTCAGAATTTCAATCGCATCCCGGTGATTCGCGAAGTCTTAGCGGACCTTGATACCCCTTTGTCCACCTATATGAAGCTGGCAAATCAGCCTTACAGCTACCTGTTAGAGTCGGTTGAAGGCGGGGAAAAGTGGGGACGATATTCAATTATTGGTCTGCCTTGCCGGACGGTGCTGAAAGTATCTGGACATAGTGTTCAGATCGAGACTGACGGTGAGATTGTCGAACAGGCAGAGGTTGCTGACCCCCTTGAATTTGTCGAACAGTTTCAGGCCCGCTACCGGGCGGCTGAACTGCCGGGTCTGCCGCGGTTTAATGGTGGTCTGGTCGGTTATTTTGGTTATGACTGTGTTCGTTATGTGGAAAAAAGACTGGCGGACACTACTCCGGAAGACGTCATCGGGACGCCGGACATTTTACTGATGGTTTCAGATGAGGTGGTCGTCTTTGATAACCTCAGTGGGAAGTTGATACTGATCAGCCATGCGGATCCTGATGAAGAGGATGCGTTAGCTCAGGCACAGCTGCGTTTGGATGAACTGGTGACCCGGTTGCGCTTTTCTGTGCCGCATCAGGACACTCAGGTGACTGAGCGTCGGGAGGTCTGCGAGTCAGAGTTTAAATCCAGTTTTGGGGAGCAACAGTATAAGGACTCCGTCGATCGTATTAAGGAGTATATCCTCTCCGGTGATGTGATGCAGACGGTGATCTCTCAGAGAATGACCATCCCCTTTAGCAGTAGTCCTCTGGATCTGTACCGGGCGCTACGCTGTCTCAATCCTTCACCCTACATGTATGTTTTACATCTGGATGATCATCATGTTGTTGGCTCATCTCCGGAGATTCTGGCACGGGTGGAAGATAACGTTGTCACCGTTCGCCCTATTGCCGGAACCCGTCCCCGGGGTGAAACCGAGGCTGAGGACCGGGCGCTGGAGAAAGATCTGCTGGCCGATCCAAAAGAGCTTGCAGAACACCTGATGCTGATCGATCTGGGCCGCAACGATGTGGGTCGGGTTGCAGAAGTTGGCAAAGTAGAACTGACGGCGCAGATGGTGGTTGAACGCTATTCCCACGTGATGCATATCGTTTCAAATGTCATTGGCCAGCTGAAACCTGAGGTGTCGGTGATGGATGTTCTGCGTGCAACGCTGCCAGCGGGAACCCTCAGCGGTGCCCCTAAAGTACGGGCGATGGAGATTATTGACGAACTCGAGCCGGTGAAGCGGGGTGTCTATGGTGGTGCGGTGGGCTATCTGTCCTGGAATGGCAATATGGATACCGCGATCGCGATCCGTACCGCTGTCATTAAAGATGGCCAGCTGCATATACAGGCGGGTGCAGGCATTGTGGCGGATTCGGTGCCCAGCTCAGAGTGGGATGAAACTATGAATAAAGGACGCGCAATTTTTCGCGCTGTGGCGATGGTTGAGCAGGGACTGGATAATCTCTGAGCGGTGCCGGGTGCTCTGAAAAAGCCTCCCCAGTGGAGGTTTTTTTTATCCCTTTTCATTATAGCGGAATATGTTTTTTTGATGCTGTTCACTGATCTGGAGCGGTTGACCTTCACCCAGGTTTGTGGCCAAATGTGCACTCTCGCGGGAACAGGGAACGTTTTCAATTAGGGTTTATTAACTATGGATGGTTTGCGGTGAAGATTAAAGTGACTCTGATTGCATTCAGGGGAATTGCTCCCGCAAGAAAAGTCGAGAAGATTTTTTCCGGCGAGGAGTTCACCATCGGCAGGGCGGATGATAATGAAATCGTCCTGGAAGACCCTGATCGATACTGCTCGCGTTATCATGCCCGTTGCTACCAGATATCAGGTAGCTATTATCTCGAAGATACCAGTTCTCCCGGCACCCAGCTTAATTCAGGCCAGTTTATTACCCGTGGTCAGCGGCATAAATTTCAGGATGGCGATCGCCTGATTATTGGTGAAAATCAGTTGCTGGTGACAGTTGAAGAGGATGAGCCTGAACACCCGCAGCAGGCGAGTATTGACTCCTTTTCTATCGATGATTTTTTTTCTGAAACTGAAGCCGATGTCGTTGAATCAAATGCGGCTTCGCGGGTAGTACCCCTGCCCAATATCCCCTTGGGAAATACCGCAGATTATTACCGCGCGCAAAAACATCAATATGAGGCAGATGCAGCCGACCAGCATCCTTTTGATTTCTCAGATCTTTCCCCGCATGGTGCAGATTCATCTGAAATGACACCTTCCCCCGTCAGTGAACTGTCAGCGGTAGTCGATGATGTTTCTGAAGCGTCTGACCCGTTGCAATCGCCCGGTTCCGGTTCCGGTAGTCTGACAAAACAGCCGCAGAACACCTTGTTAACCGGGAGGGAAGAGAGTGTTGCGACAGCTGAACATGATCAAACTGCTGAGTTACATATCGATAGTCGTGCTATGCGCGCTTTTCTGGACGGGCTTGGTTTAAAGCCTGAAGATCTGATTGGCAGGAATAAAGTTGAGATTATGCATTCGGCAGGGGAGATGCTGAACCTTCTGACCAAGGGAACCATGGAGATTCTGCAGACCCGCAATGAGATCAAACGGGAATTTGGTATGGATGTCACCCGCATCGGTGCAGTCCGTAATAACCCGTTAAAATTTTGTCAGCGTGTCGAAGAAGCGATGTTGATTATGTTAACCCACTCAGAAGGTTATCTTGGTCCGCAGGAGTCGGTTTCGGAAGGGGTCGTAGATGTAAAAGCACACCAGGTTGCGGTTATGTCTGGGATGCAAGCGGCGTTGACGGCTCTGTTGAAACGCTTTGAACCAACAGCATTAGAGTCGCAGTTAAATGTCCGCTTTACCCTGTCAAAAAAGAGTCGTTACTGGGATATGTACACAACGGCATATCAGCAGTTACAGCTAGAAGCTCAGGATAATTTTCATGGTCTTTTTGGTGAAGAGTTCTCCCGGGTGTATGAAGAACAGGTGCGGCAGATTAATAAAGTTTTGTAGGTGATGCACTGGAGTGACGGTGTTATCACTAACACAAGAAGATGGAACGATTACGTTTACAGGGATGAGTAGAAATAATGAATAACACCGGTTGGTTGAATACTCCAAAACAGATGCTCGTGGCAGGAGGGCTCAGTAGCCTGCTGGCTTTTTCTGCATCCGCCGCAGATCTGACCGATGCTTTGTCAACGGGCGGTGCGGCTCCCCGGCTTTATGATCAGTTGAAACCCGCGCCAAAAGCGCTCGATCTGACTATTCCTCCCCGCAAAGAGCGCCCTGTTGATCTGGATGCCGGGCCTCAGTTTGATGTCGATGTGCTGAATTTATACCAGTTGATTCCATCAAAGAATATTAAGAGGCTGGTGAGTGATGATGTGGTTGTTGAGATGCTGATGGCTGCCATGGTGGAGAACAATGCCCGCTTTACACTGGGACGTTTGCAGCAACTGGCGGATAAAATCACGAACTATTACCGCGCCAAAGGGTTGGTGCTGGCAACGGCCTATGTTCCCGCCCAGGATGTAGTGAATAATACGGTAGAGCTGCATCTGCTGATGGGGGAGCTTACAGATATAGAGGTTTCGGGCGATTCCTCTTATGACGCGGAAATGATAAGCCGCGTTTTTTCTGATCAGATTGGGAAACCGCTGAATAAGTCGGATATTGAGTCGTCATTATTGACCGTACTCGATTACCCGGGTCTTGATATCTCGGGGATTCTTGAGCCAGGTGATCAGGTAGGCTCTACCAAAATGCTGATCAACGTTAACAGTGAAGATCGGGTTTCCGGTGCCCTCTATCTGGATAATAAAGGTTCACAATACTCTGGTGAAGAGCGTCTGGGTCTGGACTTTTCCGTGAATAACCCTCTGGGGTTGGCTGATAAGCTGACGCTGAATTTTATTATACAGAATAAGCCTGAAGTTGATGGCGACTTTTCAGTGGATAATGCGAAGTATAGTGGGGCAACATATGAGTTTAGTCCGGTGGACTCTGACTATATCGCTTCACTGCATTACCATCAGAGCGACTACGAAATAGGGCGTGACCTGGCTGCATTTGCGTTTGCGGGTAAATCAAAACAATGGAAAGCCGGGTTGAAAAAACAGCTGGGCCGTAGTCGGACCCGAAACAGTTATGTTAAGGGTGAGCTGGTTCATGATCGGGTAAAAAATACTCAGGCGTCGGTACAGAACAGTGCGGATAAGCTTACCGCTCTGGTAGCCTCTTATGGCTATGATTTCTCAGATAACATTTTTGGTGGTGGATTTACCCGGGGGGAGGTGTCAGTAGAGCACGGCTTTGCCGGCATTCTGGGGGCGATGGATAATGATGATGAAAATGCCAGCCGTATCACATCTGAAGGACCTGCTCCTGCCGACTATAACCTGATCGAATTAAACCTATCCCGCTATCAGCGGCTGTCTGAGAATAATGCGCTTATTGTTAAGTTCAATGCGCAGTATTCGCCGGATTCATTATTCTCGGTTAAACAGTTTAGCATGGGTGGGTTTGACAGTGTCAGGGCTTATCCAAGCGGTGAGTATCTGGCTGACTCCGGCTTTTATACAGGTTTAGAGTTAATCAGTAACGCTCCCGGGTTTGCCAGCCGGCCTGCTTTTAATAATCGAACCTGGGGAGAGGTTTTACAGCTGATGCTGTTTGCTGATTATGCTCATGGTTATAAGAATAATGCATTGCTGGGTGAAGAGTCTCAGATAGACCTGAGTGGCCTGGGGGTCGGTTTGCGCCTGATGCCTGCGGCATCATTTACAGCGACCTTGTCCGTTGCTACCCCGCTGGGGGGCAGGAAAGCTACGAATAATCGTGACCCTCAGGTTTATGGCGAACTGAACTATCTGTTCTGATGCTGACTGAATGCGAAAAAGATCTGCAATATAAATTACTAAGCTTGGCAGTGTTGTCAATCTGGTTAAAACGTTAAAAGGGATATGCTCCATGGAATGGAAACTGAAACCGCTTGTTCAGGTAATTAAAGCGATTGGTGCGACAAGTGCTGGCTCCTTCATGTTTTTCAGCGGGGCGCATGCAGCGGTTGATAATTTTAATGTTTCTTCCGGTTCGGGCAACATTGCAAGGCCTGACGCTAAAACGACGGTCGTCACCCAGAACAGTAAAGTGATGGTTGCGACTGTTTCTCGACTGGATCTGGCCGGAAATGAGCTGTTGCAGCACAACGCCCAGCTTTCCGGTTCCTCTGTTCTGTACAAAATCCAGGATGTCAAAGCATCCGATATTCAGGGGCGTATCGAGGGGAATGCAAACCTGAAACTGATGGTTTTGCAAAACCAAAACGGGATGGTGTTTGGTCCCAACTCTCAGGTGGATGTTAACTCCTTTGTTGCCACAACGCTTGATGTAGATGATGCCGCCTTCCAGTCCGGAAAGCTGATTTTGGATGGCGGCAACAGCACGGGAGTGATCGTTAACAAGGGGCTGATTCAGGCGGCCACTGGTGGGTCGGTTGCTCTGGTTGCCGGTCAGGTTGACAATCAGGGAGTTATTATTGCCGAGAAAGGGCATGTTGAGCTTGCCTCAGGCCGTGCGGTCACGATCGATTTTGATGGTGATGGTTTACTCCAGTTACGCATTGAAGAAGAGACGACTGCCGGGTCAGGTGATGCGGTCGCTAATAGTGGCGTGATTGAAGCACAGGGTGGTGAAGTCTTATTGACCGCTAAAGCTGCCCGGGATGTCTTTACCCATGTTGTCAATAATACAGGCGTGATCCGGGCTGGCAGGGTCAGCAATGAAGGTGGTGTCATTCGCCTGGTCGGTGAAGGCGGGGATACCGTGAACAGCGGGACTCTGGTGGCTACCTCTGTCGATGGCAGGGGCGGCGACATCGATGTGCTGGGTGACCGGGTCGCCCTGACGGGTAATGCTGTTGTTGATGCTTCCGGAGAGACCGGCGGAGGTACGATTCGTATCGGTGGTGATTTTCAGGGTAAGAATCCGGATATCTCCAATGCCTCCGATACTTTTGTCGGTAAGGATGTCGACATTAAGGCTGATGCAACCACTGATGGCGATGGCGGCCGGGTGATTGTCTGGGCTGATAAAAATACCTCTTACCAGGGGAAGATAAGTGCCCGTGGGAAGGGGGAAAACGGTGTTGGCGGTTCGTCTGAGGTGTCTGGTAAAGAGGGCTTGGGCTTTACTGGTAAAGTAGATTTAAGTGCCGAAAGTGGAGAGAAAGGGCAGCTATTACTGGACCCTGAGATCATCGAAATAGTTGCTGATGGAGATATTGCCGCTCTCAATCAAATAGACAGCGTTACGATACAAAGCATGTTGTCGCTTGCAGATGTTACCCTCCAGTCTTCTTCTGATATTGCAGTAAATGCTGAAGTGAAAATCAATAGTGCTTCCAGTCTGACTCTGGACGCTACCGATAATATTCATATCAATAAAGCTATCAACAATGCCGGTACGGGGGATCTCAATTTTACAGTGGGTTCTTCTGCCGTGTCTCAGATAAAACTGGGGGCTGACGTTACTACGCTCGGTGATCAAAGTTACAACGGTAATGTGGTCCTGGCTGATGACGCCAAGCTTACCTCGAACTCTGTCAGCTTTAATGGTGCTCTGGACGGTGCTCATAGACTCAGGCTTAATGGCGATGTGAGCTTTTCTTCCGATGTGGGTGCTTCAGAGTCACTGACAAGTATTGTATTTAACAGAGCAACGGATCTGGCAGTAGATATCTTCGCCGGAACCCAGACATTTCTCTCCGATCTGACTCTCCTGGATGATGTTACCCTGACTGGCAATCTGAATGCGCAAGCCATTTCAGGGGCAAACAATCTGATAGTTGATGGTGATGCTTCGCTCAATGGCGCTGTATCAATTAACAGCCTGGATATCACCGGAAACAGCAGCATTACCAGTGATGTGCAGACGCTTGCGGGGCAGCGTTATGGGAAAGATATAACGTTGGGGGGGGATGTTAAACTAGAGGGCTCCACGGTCACTACTGATGGCATAAACGGTGCTCATGATCTTGTTGTCTTTGGCGATCTGCTACTGGCCGGTGGGGGGAATCTGAATAGCCTTGTCGTCCGGGGAACGACAGAACTTCAGGCCGATGTAACTACTACCCAGAATCAGACATACAACGACGTTGTATTAGCTTCCAATTCGAGGTTGACCGCAGATAGAGTCAAATTCAAAGGGACCGTGGATGGTGCCCACAGGCTGATATTGGATGCAGATGTAAATATCACCAATGATATCGGCTCTACCGAGTCTCTGACACGAGTTGTGTTTAACAAGAAGGTCAACCTGGAGGGAAATATCTCAGCGGCTAACCAGACTTTTATGGATAGCCTGACGCTGAATGAAGATGTCATCCTGACAGGAGAAGTGACAGCTGAGTCGGTAACTGGACCATTTGACCTGACTATTGATGGCATTTCAGGCAATGCAAGCTTTGCCGGGGCTGTTGACGTTAATGACCTGAACGTGTCGGGTGATACTATTTTTGCTTCAGATGTTCATGCCAAAACAGTCACAATCGGAGGACGGACGGGTATTGGTGGCGCTATAAATGCTGAAAGCCTGAATATCACGGGAGATACTGATTTAGGGGCTGATGTCACTACAGGTTTGGATCAGGTGTATGGTGGAAAGGTTGTCCTGACAAATGACTCAAAACTGACGGCAAACACTGTCAGTTTTAATGATGCCGTTGATGGTGCCCATACTCTGAGACTGAATGCTGATGTAAACCTCACCACCGATGTGGGGGCTTCAGCATCCCTGAAAAGTATCGTCTTCAACAGAGCAACAAATCTGGCAGTCGATGTTTTTGCAGGGTCTCAGACTTTTCTCTCCGATCTGTCTTTGGCCAACGATGTGACACTGACAGGTGATGTCAATGCGCAGGTAGTTGCAGGCGCTGGAAATCTTATTATTGACGGCAATGCCGCTCTCAATGGTAATGTCTCAGTTAACAGTCTGACTGTTAAAGGCAGCAGCACCGTTATTGGTGATGTGACAACAACTCTGCAGCAGAGTTACGCTAAAGACTTAACTCTGGGTAGTGATGTTCAATTAAGCGGTACCAGTATCTCTACCCAGGGTATTAGTGGTGGTCATGATCTTACCGTTATCGGAGATTTACTGCTGGCTGATACCGTGAGTGTCAATGATCTGTCGGCTACCGGCACAACAGAGCTCCTGGCTGACGTCACCACCACAAGGGATCAGACTTATTACGGAGATGTTCTGCTAACAGGGGATGCCAGATTAACAGCGAATAATGTTAACTTCGGTGGCGGCGTGAATGGTGCACACCGATTGATACTCGATGCCTATGCCAATATTAATAATAATATTGGTGCCACTGAGGCTTTGACCAGCATCGTGTTTAAGAAAACGGCTGATCTGGCAGTAGATATTTTTGCGGGTACTCAGACGTTTCTATCCGACCTGAATCTTTATGATGATGTAACTTTGGCAGGTAACCTGAATGCGCAGACGATTACAGGTGGCAAAAAACTGATCGTTGACGGTAACTCATCTCTGAATGGTCCTGTGTCTCTGAATAGTCTGGATGTCAGAGGTAGCAGCACTATTAACAGTGATGTAACCACACTGGGAAATCAGAGCTACGCTAAAGAGATAACCCTGGGCGGTGATGTTAGCCTGAGTGGTACCAACGTTACTACTCATGGCATCAGTGGCGATTATGATCTTGCGATCCATGGCGATGTAGTTTTTGGTGATGCTGTCAGTATTCATAATCTGATCGTCTTTGGTAAAGCGGAGCTTCAGGCTGACATAATGACAGTCCTGGATCAGAATTATGAAGGGGATGTGGCGTTAGCTTCCAACTCAAGATTAATAGCGAATCGTGTTGGCTTTAATGGTGCAGTGGATGGTACCCACCGGCTGATACTGGATGCAGAAACAGGCCTCAATAGTAATATCGGTGCTACAGAGTCACTAACAAAGATTGTATTCAATAAAGCGGTTAACCTGAGAGGGAACATATCCGCAGGTGTTCAGACTTTCAATGACAGCCTGACACTGGCAGATGACGTTACTCTGAACGGTAATGTTTCTGCGCAAATGATAAACGGCCCGTTTGCTCTGACTGTGTCAGGGGATGCCGATTTAAGCAATCTGGTTGATATCAGCAGCCTGGATATACAGGGTAACAGCAATCTGTCTAATGATGTACTTACCGCTGGCGCTCAGAACTATGGCGGTACGTTGTTGCTGGGCAATGATGTTGTACTGAGGGGGGCCTCGGTCACCACTCATGGCGTCAGTGGTGTACATAACTTTATTATTGACGGTACTGCTGTTATCGATGGTGCTATTGATACTCAGAGCCTCTATGTTAACGGTTCAGCCAGTCTGGGGGCCGATGTTACGACCATTAACGATCAGACCTATAGGGATGCTGTGACCCTCACCGGCGATGCAGTACTGACGGCTAGCAGTCTTAACTTCAACAACAGTATTGATGGTGCTCACCGACTGGAACTGGATGCACCTGTTATTAATCTGGCAAGGGAGATTGGCGCCACCCAGTCACTGAGAGAGATTGTCTTTGATCAGGCGATAGCTCTCGGAGTCGATATTAATGCTGATACTCAGACGTTTAATGACACGCTGGGACTGATGGACAATATCAGGTTAAACGGTAGTGTCACTGCGCAGACAGTAAATGGCCCATTTGCTCTGACTGTTACCGGGGATGCCGATTTAAATGATCTGGTTGATATCAGCAGCCTGGATATCCAGGGTAATAGCAAGCTGTTGGCTGATGTGAATACCAGCGGCACCCAGAACTACGGCGGTACCTTGTTGCTGGGTAATGATGTTGTGCTGAGGGGCGCTTCGGTCACCACTCACGGAGTCAATGGAGCGTATAACTTTACTGTCGATGGTGCCGCCGTCATCGATGGTGCTATTGGTACGCAGAGTCTTTATGTTACGGGGCCAGCCAGTCTGGGGGCAGATGTCACTACTATCGCTGATCAGATCTACATGGGCGCAGTGACTCTCACCGGAGATACATTACTGACTGGTGCTGGTCTTATCTTCAGCGATACCATTGATGGAACTCACCGGCTGGAGCTGGATGCATCTGCTGTAAATCTGACCGGGAATATCGGTGCCACCCAGTCGCTGGGTGAGATTGTCTTTGACCAGGCGATAACTCTCGGGGGTGATATTGATGCTGGCACTCAGACCTTTATGGATAGTCTGACGCTGAGTGATAATGTTTCGTTAAAGGGTAATGTCACAGCGCAGATGATAAATGGTCCGTTTGCTCTGGCTGTGTCAGGGGATGCTGATTTAAACAATGTGGTTGATATCAGCAGTCTGGATATACAGGGTAACAGCAATCTGTCTAATGATGTACTTACCACTGGAGCCCAGAGCTATGGCGGTACGTTGTTGCTGGGCAATGATGTTGTACTGAGGGGGGCCTCGGTCACCACTCATGGGGTCAGTGGTGTACATAACTTTATTATTGACGGTACTGCTGTTATCGATGGTGCTATTGATACTCAGAGCCTCTATGTTAACGGTTCAGCCAGTCTGGGGGCCGATGTTACGACCATTAACGATCAGACCTATAGGGATGCTGTGACCCTCACCGGCGATGCAGTACTGACGGCTAGCAGTCTTAACTTCAACAACAGTATTGATGGTGCTCACCGACTGGAACTGGATGCACCTGTTATTAATCTGGCAAGGGAGATTGGCGCCACCCAGTCACTGAGAGAGATTGTCTTTGATCAGGCGATAGCTCTCGGAGTCGATATTAATGCTGATATTCAGACGTTTAATGACACGCTGGGACTGATGGACAATATCAGGTTAAACGGTAGTGTCACTGCGCAGACAGTAAACGGGCCGTTTGCTCTGACTGTTACCGGGAATGCCGATTTAAATAATCTGGTTGATATCAGCAGCCTGGATATCCAGGGTAATAGCAAGCTGTTTGCTGATGTGAATACCAGCGGCACCCAGAACTACGGTGGTACGTTGTTGCTGGGTAATGATGTTGTGCTGAGGGGCGCTTCGGTCACCACTCACGGAGTCAGCGGAGCGTATAACTTTACTGTCGATGGTGCCGCCGTCATCGATGGGGCTACTGATACCCGGAGCCTCTATGTTACGGGGCCTGCCAGCCTGGGGGCAGATGTCACCACCATCGCCGATCAGGCCTATATGGGGGCTGTGACCCTCACCGGCGATACGGTACTGAAGGGGGCTATTGTTAATTTCGACAATACCATTGATGGCGCTTACCGGCTGGAGCTGGATGCACTTGCCGTTAATCTGACCGGAGATATCGGTACAACCCAGTCGCTGAGAGAGATTGTCTTTGATCAGGGGACAACGCTGGGGGTTGATATCAATGCGGACACTCAGACCTTTATGGACAGCCTGGTTCTGACAGACAATGTTACGCTGGGCGGCAATGTTACTGCTCAGATGATAAATGGCCCGTTTAGCCTGACGGTTGACGGTAATGCTGATCTGAATAATGTTGTTTCAACAGATAGCTTATCCATCACAGGCTCAACCGATCTTGGTGGTGATATCTCGACAGTCGCCGGCCAGCTGTACGGTGGGCCTGTTTCTTTGTCCGGTGATGTAAGACTGACCGGATCCACTGTCGATTTTGTCAGTACGGTTGATGGTAATCATCGCTTGTTCCTGGACGCGCAAGTTAGTCAGGGAGATCGTATTGGCGGTAATCAACAACTTCATGAAATAGTTTTTGCTAAAGCAGTTGATCTGACTGCGGATATCTCGGCAGATGTACAGACCTATCTGAATCATCTGAGTCTGAGTCAGGATGTCCTGCTAACAGGAGAGGTTACAACCCAGTCTGTTAGCGGTTTACATAACTTAGTTATTCATGGCAATGCCAACCTGGATGGGGATGTCACTATAGATGATCTCTCAGTGAGCGGTCATACCCGTTTGGGATCATTAGTGGATGCGGGAGGCATCACTATTGGTGGTGATGCCATCTTCGTGGACACTGTTATTGCCGATAGTCTGGTCGTGGATGGAGCCAGCGATCTGGCCGCCGATATCACGACCACCGGTGCTCAGACATACAATGGTGGCTTACGGTTCAGTAAGGCAATTACCCTCACCGGGAGTGACATCGATGCCAACGGTATGACGGGCGCTCATAATCTGGCTGTTTCGGGCAACACAGTCCAGCATGGAACCGTATCCGTCAAGGATCTGAGCATCAGTGGCAATGCGGATTTTGCCTCTACCGTAGATGCCGGAGTTATCACGATAGGTGGTAATACTGCCATTACTGATACAGTGACCGCAGATAGTCTGGCGATTGTCGGAGAAACGCAGCTTGGTGCAGATGTCAGCACGGTTGCCTCGCAGACATATGGCGGTGCAGTTACGCTGACACAGGATGCAGTATTGTCAGCAACAACCATCAATTTTGACAGCACAGTGGATGGTAATCACCGTTTGGTACTGGATGCCGTTGTTAATATGTCCGCAGATGTAGGCAGGGGGCAACAACTGAGCGAAGTTGTCTTTACCCGGGCAACCGAACTGGCTGGTAATCTCTACGCCGGGGTGCAGACCTATATGAGTGATCTGACCCTCCATCAGGATGCTGTTCTTAATGGTGATATTACGGCTCAATCGGTGATCGGGCCCCATAATCTGATGGTTAATGGTGATGCAAAGCTGCAGGGTGTGGTGTCAGTGAATGATCTGACCGTCAGTGGGGATGGCTCATTTGCCGCGAGCGTTGATGCCGGTGTTATGAGTATTGGTGGAAATGCTCTGATTGAAGGCACGGTAACCGCTGATAGTCTGACTGTTGGCGGCAGCAGTAATCTGGCTGCCGATATTCAGACAACAGGTGCACAGCGCTATGAAGGGGCTGTGACACTGGGCGATGACATCACTCTTACTGGCTCCAGCATTACAGCTAATGGTGTGGCAGGCAGTCATAATCTGACCTTGAACGGTGATACAAATCTTCAAGGCGCGGTGGATGTTAATAATCTGTCAGTTAATGGCAGCGCCGCTTTTGGATCAACTCTGATTGCCGATATTATCAGCATTACCGGTAATACTGCTGCGTCGGATACCGTTACCGCAGGCAGTCTTGTGGTGGGTGGCGATGCAATACTCGCTGGGGATATCACCACTACCGGTTCGCAGAGTTATGCCGGGGTTGTGACTCTGGATAACGATCTCACCCTTTCAGGCACAACCATTACCGCAGGAGGCATGACGGGTACACGGGATCTTACCATTGATGGTGATGCAGCTATGCAGGGCGCCGTGTTTGTTCATGATCTTCTGGTGAGTGGCGATGCTGATTTTGGGGCTACGGTAGATGCCGGGGCTATCAGCATTGGTGGTAATACTTCCATTTCAGATGCGGTAAGCGCTGAAACTCTGATCGTGTCCGGAACCAGTGATCTTGCCGCTGCTATTACCACCACCGGAACACAGGTATACAACGGTGCAGTAGCGCTGAGTGATACGGTTATTCTTAAGGCTACAACGGTCACCGCTTCTGATGTCAATGGCGCACAAGACCTGACCATTACCGGTGATGCGAATCTGAACGGTGTTGTATCTGTCAATGATCTGAGTGTCACGGGTAATGCTGCATTTGCATCCACTGTTAATGCCAGGGATATCAACATCGGAGGCAACAGTGTTATAGAGGATACCGTTTCCGCAGAAAGTCTGGTCATCCAGGGAACCACCGATCTGGGGGGAGATATCACCACGGTGGCCGGACAAGTGTTCGGAGGCGCGGTTACTCTGAGCAACGATTCTAACTTGTCAGCCACAACCATTGATTTTAATAGTACGGTTGACGGCAATCATCGCCTGGTGCTGGATGCAGTGGTCAATCTGGCGGGTGACATGGGGGCAGATGACGCCCTGAGTGAGGTTGTCTTTAATAAAGCGACCGATCTTGCTGTGGATATCTATGCGGGCGTGCAAACCTATATGAATGGTTTGAGTCTTAGCCGCAATGTCACCCTGACCGGTGATGTCAGTGCACAATCCGTGACCGGGCCTCATCATCTGGTGGTGAGCGGTGATGCTGATCTGAACGGCGCAGTCTCTGTCAGTGATCTGTCGATTGGCGGCGCTGCAAATTTTGCATCGACCGTGCAAGCCCGGGACGTTCGAATCGCAGGCAACACAACCATTCACGATCTGGTCAGCGCTGATACTCTGGCCATTCACGGAACCACCGATCTGGGAGCCGATATCGCCACCGTTGGCAGCCAGAGCTATACCGGTGAAGTCACCCTGAGCAAGGCTGTCCGACTGTCGGGTACTAAAGTCAGCGCGAATCAGGTCTCAGGTCCATATAATCTGACTGTCGCCGCTGACGCTGATCTTCAGGGTGTGGTGTCAGTCAATGATCTGACCGTTGACGGCGATGCGACTATCGGCGCTGCGGTTAATGCCCAGGATATCTATCTGGGCGGTAACACCATTATTGAAGACCGGATTAACGCAACCCGTCTGGAGGTTGTCGGTACCACGGATCTGGGGGCCGATATCAGTACAACGGCAACGCAAGATTACCAGGGCGCAATCACCCTGAATCAGGCGGTGACGCTGACAGGGTCTGCGGTCACCACTCAGGCAATCTCCGGGGCTCATCATTTCAATGTTATCGGTGATGTGGATGTACAAGATGCGGTTTCTGTTAAAGACTTGTCGGTAACAGGGGATACCGCCTTTGCATCTACTGTGAACGCCGGTGATATTGTGATTGGCGGCAACAGTGTTATCGGGGATGTCGTTAAAGCCGATAGTCTGTCCATCTTAGGTAACACTGATCTGGGAGCAGATGTCACCACAGTGAATGCGCAGCACTATACCGGAAATGTCAGGCTGACCGATGATGCGACACTGTCTGCAACAACAGTGAGCTTCGATGGCACTGTGGACGGTAATCACCGTCTGGTGCTGGATGCCGAGGTCAGTCTGGCAGGTGATATGGGGGCAGGAGAGGCCTTAAGTGAGGTTGTTTTCAACCGGGCGACCGATCTTGCTGTGGATATCTATGCGGGCGTGCAAACCTATATGAATGGTTTGAGTCTTAGCCGCAATGTCACCCTGACCGGTAATGTCAGCGCACAATCCGTCACGGGGCCTCATCATCTGCTGGTGAGTGGTGATGCCGATCTGAACGGCGCAGTCTCTGTCAGTGATCTGTCGATTGGCGGCGCTGCAAATTTTGCATCGACCGTGCAGGCCCGGGACGTTCGAATCGCTGGCAACACAACCATTCACGATCTGGTCACCGCTGATACTCTGGCCATTAACGGAACCACCGATCTGGGAGCCGATATCACGACCGTTGGTAGCCAGAACTATACCGGTGAAGTCACCCTGAGCAAGGCTGTCCGGCTGTCAGGTACTAAGGTCAGCGCGAATCAGATCTCAGGTCCATATAATCTGACCGTCGCCGCTGACGCTGATCTTCAGGGTGTGGTGTCGGTCAATGATCTGACCGTTAACGGCGATACGACCATCGGCGCTGCGGTTAATGCCCTCGATATCTATCTGGGTGGTAATACCATTATTGCAGATCGGATTAACGCAACCCGTCTGGAGGTTGTCGGTACCACGGATCTGGGGGCCGATATCAGCACAACGGCAACGCAAAATTATCAGAGCGCAGTCACCCTGAATCAGGCGGTAACGTTAACAGGGTCTGCGGTCACCACTCAGGCAGTCGTCGGGGGGCATCATTTCAATGTCGTCGGTGATGCGGATGTAAAAGGTGTGGTGTCAGTTAAGGATCTGTCGGTAACAGGGGATGCCGCCTTTGCATCCACCGTGAATGCCGGCGATATTGTGATTGGCGGCAACAGTGTTATCGGCGATGTCGTCAATGCCGAGAGTCTGTCCATTTTTGGTAACACTGATCTGGGGGCCGATGTCACCACAGTGAATGGGCAGCACTATACCGGAAATGTCAGGCTGACCGACGATGCAACACTGTCTGCAACAACGGTAAATTTCGATGGCACTGTGGACGGTAATCATCGCCTGGTGCTGGATGCAGTGGTCAGTCTGGCAGGTGACATGGGGGCAGGTGAGACCTTAAGTGAGGTTGTCTTCAACAAAGCGACCGATCTTGCTGTGGATATCTATGCGGGCGTGCAAACCTATATGAGCGATCTGACTCTGAACGGTGACGCTCGGTTGACCGGTGATGTCAGCGCTCAGTCTGTTCAGGGGGAAAATGATCTGACCATTGACGGCACAGCCCTGCTGAGCGGTGCAGTGAC
Source organism: Amphritea pacifica (assembly GCF_016924145.1). Classification (GTDB taxonomy): domain Bacteria; phylum Pseudomonadota; class Gammaproteobacteria; order Pseudomonadales; family Balneatricaceae; genus Amphritea; species Amphritea pacifica. The sequence continues at coordinate 175,099 of NZ_JAFFZO010000002.1, forward strand.
CATAAATGATCTGACGATTAGTGGTGATGCCGATCTGGCTTCTACGGTTGATGCCGGAGCTATTACCATTGCTGGAAACGCAGTCATAAATGATAAGGTCAGCGCAGATAGTCTGGAGATCTCTGGAACCAGTGATATTGCAGCGGACATCGCTACGGCTGGTTTGCAGCGTTATACCGGCACCGTTACCCTGAAGGACGATGTCAACCTGAGCGCTTCTCTGGTGAATGCAAACAGAATCACAGGAGGGCGGAACTTATCGATTAGCGGTGACGCTAACCTGAATGGCACTGTTGAGGTTAATAACCTGTCTGTCAGCGGTGATGCCGCTTTAGCATCCTCAGTAGATGCCGCAGTGATCAGTATTCTGGGAAGTGCCTCCATGGAAGACAGAGTAATCGCAGAGAGTCTTTATGTAGCAGGAGCCAGTGATCTGGCCGGTGATGTCACAACCACTGGCGCGCAGCTTTATGCCGGGCCGGTCAAACTGATGGATGATTTGATGTTGTCAGGCTCCAGCGTATCCATCAACGGTGTTAGCGGGGTCCAGGACCTCGCAATTGACGGTAATGCCGAGCTGACAGGAGTAGTATCTGTTAATGACCTGTCCGTTAGCGGAGATGCTGACTTTGCTGCAACTGTGGATACTGAGGTGCTTCGTATTGGCGGTAACGGGGCTTTTTATGGTGCAGTGAATGCACAGAGTCTGACCGTCAATGGTGAAACCGCTCTGGGAGGCGATATAACGACGGTTGCCGGGCAGTCCTATGACGGGGCAGTCAGCCTCATTGATAGCGTTAACCTGGCCGGCTCAGCAATAACCTTTGGGCGCATAACTGGTAATCATAGTCTGACAATTCAGGGTGACGTTGAACTGACATCGGAGGTTAGTGCGAAAAGATTATCGGTTTATGGTAATGCTGAGCTGTACGAAGATGTCGTCACGTCAGAAAACCAGCTGTTTAGTGGGGCGGTTGGTCTGAATAATGATATAACACTGTCAGGCAAAGATATCGCCATCGGAACCGTCGATGGAGGATATGCATTGACGGTTAATGGAAGTGGTTTCTCTACCGGAGATATTGGTTTAAATACGGCGCTGAATGAATTAAATATCGTTTCTGATGCAGGCTTTGCTTTGCAGAAAGTGACTGTCGACGGTGATCTGTCTCTGCAATCAAACGGTGATATAGCGGCTTACCAGACTTTAACCATTGCTGGAAATCTGCTGGCTGATACCGCGGGTGATGTGAACTTTGAAAACCCGCTTAATGACTTCAATACGGTAGAGGTCACTGCCAGAAATGCATCCCTCAGAGACAATAACAGTATTGTGCTTAATGCTGTAAACACCAGCGGAAACCTGACCGTTACAGCCGTTGATAATATCTCAGATAATGGCCATATCAGTGTCGATGGTCTGGGGGCTTTCCAGGCTAATGATACGATTGATCTGGGTAGCTGGGGAGCAAGTGAAGAAACCCGTTTTGGGAAGCTGGCCGTGTCTGGGCTGGATCAGAACAGAGCTCGGAAAGTGACCGTCATTGAAGAGGACAGTATGCATGTCTCGAAGGGGCAGGCAGATGATCTGACACTGATATCTGAGCTGGGCAGCATTACTACTGATACCGGCTTAACCCTCGACGTTGAACATAACCTTCACCTTGAAGTGAGAGCGGGAGAGAATATTGGCAGCGCTAACAATCCCATCGATTTTACTTTCAGTGGCATCAATGGTGATTATTCAACTTCAACACTGAGCTTGCTGGGTGACAACGCATTTATTAGCACGCAGGCAAGCCTGTTATCCGTGCGACTGAATACCAGTGGTTCCTCAGTGCTGTTTCGTTCGGCACTGACGGACACTGTTTTGTCCTCCAGCATGATTGATTTTCTTAACTATCTTTTTGGTGCAGATGAGGCCCTGTTTAACGAATTTGTTATTATTTTTGATGTAAAAAGTGATGGCATTATGCTGCCCGAAGATCAGAAAGATGACATTTTTGCCTATATAAAAGAGGGTGATCGTTCGGTTGGATATATTCGTCAGAGAGAAAAATTTAAACAACTCTTTGATCTCTGGCAAAAATACGATACTGTATTTACATTAACCGTGCCACAGCGTGATATGATCGCTGCCGGTTAATGATCGGCCCAGGGACTGGCAACTACTTAAAAGGATTTTGACATGCTTCCGATGTTTTATAATCAGCTAACCGCAGTTAGCACCGCAGCACATACCGACCTGAACATAGAGATCACCGATTACCGGTTTGCCGGGTCGGCCAACATTATTCCTGTCGGGGTTTCTGAGTTTGGTCAACTGCTATTCCATTACCCCATCGTATTTATAAAAGCAGATTCAGGGTATACCCCTGTTGCTGTGGTTGGCACCGAAGCCGGACACAACCAATTTGTGAATGATGCGGGCGAGTGGCTGGCATCTTATCTGCCGGCCTATGTGCGCCGTTACCCTTTCACGGTTGCTTCAGTATCAGAACAAAGCCAGAACCTGACAGTTTGCATTGATGAAACCTATCCGGGATGTAATCGTGAAGGGCGTGGCAACGCTCTGTTCAATGAAGATAAAAGTCAGTCGGGCTATTTACAGACGATCAGCCAGTTCCTGCAACAGTTCGAACTGGACTTCAGACGTAACCGGATTTTTACTGAGAAACTGGTCGAGCTTGACCTCCTTGAATCAACCGAAGCGACCTTCACCTCACAGGGCGAAGAGAAGGGACGTAAACTGGATGGCTTCTTTGTGGTCAACCGGGAGCGGTTGAAGCAGCTGGATCCCTCTGCACTGCAGGAACTGAATAAAACAGGTGCACTGGAACTCATCTATCTGCATCTTGCGTCGCTGTCCTGTTTCTCTAATCTGTTTAACTCAAGCCTGTCAGATCGCTGAGTCCGGGGCGGTTATGGGGATTATGGAGCAAGACTGGGCAGAAAAGCTCGCCGCTACGCCAATCAGTGCGTCGCAGCCTACCGGACAGGATATCCAGCATGAGGATATCTACTCTGAGCTGGACGATGAGATAAAGAAAGGCGAGGGGATCGATATTCAACCTATCGACTGGACCCGCGTACAGGTGCTTGCAGAGACTATTCTGCGGGAGCATTCAAAAGACCTTCGGGTTGCCAGTCGCCTCAGTGTTGCGCTCTATTTCAGAAACGGGTTTGCCGGACTGGTGAATGGTCTGGCATTACTCGCCTCAATGCTTGAGGCAGACTACTGGGATAGTATTTTTCCAACCCGGCGAAAAAAGCCAAATAAGTTGCGGGCCGCTGCGTTTGAATGGTTGGTAAAAAAACTGGAACGCCCATTCAGTGAACTGCAGATAGACGCAGAGAGTGCCAGAGATGTGGTGCTTTGTGTTGAGCAGTTTAAGCGTCTTGAACTGGCTATTAATCAGCGTTTAGCCGATGACTCGCCATTTCTGTTTGAATTTAAAAATCAGCTGAACCGGTTCAGCCAGGATGCGGAGTACATTCTGGCTGAACAGGAGACAAAACAGCTTGCCGATTTGAATGACCCGATTGCCGTTGAATCTGAAGCTGATCCAGTTGCAGTGAAACCCCGGGAGGTTAAAGAGCCTCCTGCCGCAGAGCCGGTATCTCAGAGCAAATCGCCACCGGCTGAGCCGATTAGAGCCCAGTCACAGTCTGTTGCCTCGACTGCAGATATTGAAAAAGCGCTGACAACCAATAACCGGACGGTCGATAAAATATGTCAGCTGTTGCGAGAGCAGCGGATTACCGATCCCTATCCTTATCACCTGCTTCGCACCAGCACCTGGATGATTCTGGAAAAGCTTCCCGCCACTGGGGTTCTGCCAAAAATTCCGTCTGAAAGCCGGATTCAGGAGTTGCAAGGGCTTGAGCAGGCGGGTAACTGGCAGGCCCTGATTCAGGAGTGTGAGAAAAGTTATGCTGGCGGTGCAATTTTCTGGCTGGGTCTGCATCGTATGGTTTATCGGGCTTTACAGGAACTGGGCGCACCAGATGCTGCTGCAGCGGTTGCACATAATGTCAGTCATCTGCTGGCCCGGTTTCCTGAGTTCAGTATGAATAAGTTTGCTAACGGCGAAGGGTTCATCGATCCGTTGACTCAGTCGTGGATCGAAACTGAGTTGCACTCCTCTGCTAATAACGAGGTGTCAGACACGGCCGAAGGTGCGGCGCCTGAATGGGTTATTGCTTATGACGATGCCAAGAAGGATGCCTTAAAGGGGCAGTTTGATGTGGGGTTAAAGCGCTTAAGTGACGGTGCAGCCCAGGCCCGTGGTGAACGCCAGCGCTGTTTCTGGCAACTGCAACAGGCCCGGCTCTGCTTTGATGCAGGCCACCTTGAGGTGGCTATGTCGCAACTGAAGATGTTGCATCAGATGCTGCAGGGGAGAGGCCTGGAAAGGTGGGAGCCGGAGCTCTACCTGAATGTAATTAAACTACTGCTGAGTGGCCACAGTCAGACACAAACAAAACAGAAATACACCAAGGAACAGCAGGACGAAGTGGATCAGCTGAGAATGGCGTTATGCCTGATGGATCCACTGAGTGCGCTGGCACTATAACTTATATAAGAGGGATGAGTACTCATGGCTAAAGATGGATCAGTGGCACCGAAGGAGCGGATCAATATCGTCTACAAAGCGGCAACGGGCGATGGTAAGGAAGAGATTGAACTGCCCAATAAGATTGTCATGCTGGGTGATTATACGCTGCGTGAAGAGGAAGAAGATCTGCAGGATCGGGAACTCATTGATATCAGCAAGGATAATTTCTCTGATGTAATGGCCAGTCAGCGTCTGAGTGTGCAGATGACGGTGCCAAATAAGTTATCAGGTGAGGAGGATGCTGAGATTTCAGCCAATCTGTCTTTCAATAATCTGCGGGATTTCGAACCAGAGTCTGTGGTTAAACAGGTGCCGGAACTGGCAAAGCTTCTTGAGCTGCGTGAGGCTTTATCCTTTCTTAAAGGGCCGTTGGGCAATGTACCTGCATTTCGCAAACAGATCGAAGAGCTGTTGGGAGATGATGACTCCCGCAGGAAACTGATGGCTGAACTGGGCATCGATGAAGAGTAATCGCGTCACTGAATCAACACGGTGACCCATGAAGTAAGGGATTGAATTATGTCAGAACAGGAACAGATAGCCGGCCAGGCTGCGGTCGAGTTAACCAGTGAAGGCTCTCTGCTTGATCAGATCATGCAGCAGACCAATATGAAAACCGGAGATGAAGCTTATGATGTTGCCTCTAAAGGGGTGCAGGCGTTCATAGCCGAGATTTTGAAGTCCGGAGAGAAGAGTGATCGCATCCGTAAACAGCTGGTTGATGAGATGATTGCCTCTATTGATGAGAAGCTGAGTCTGCAAGTGGATGAGATTCTCCATAATGATTCGTTTCAGAAGCTCGAGTCAGCCTGGCGCGGCCTTAAATTTGTTGTTGACCGCACAGACTTCCGTGAAAACAACCGTATACAGCTACTGAATGTATCCAAAGATGATCTGGCGATGGATTTTGAAGATGCGTCAGATATCACTGAAACCGGTCTTTACAAGAAGGTTTACACTGCGGAGTTTGGGCAGCACGGCGGTCAGCCGGTCAGTGCCATGATTGCAAACTATGAGTTTGATCACAGTGCGCCGGATATCAGTTTATTGCAGAGCGTTGCCAGTGTCGCGACTATGTCTCATGCACCGTTTATTGCCGCTGCAGCACCTCAGTTTTTTGGTGTGGATGATATTCAGAAGCTGCCCAACCTGAATGATATCGCCTCAATTTTTGAAGGTCCGCAGTACGCTAAATGGCGCTCGTTCCGTGAAAGTGAGGATGCCCGTAGTGTTGGTCTGACGATGCCCCGTTTCCTGCTACGCCTGCCCTATGACGAGTGTGACAACCCGGTAAAAGCTTTTAAATACAATGAAAGCATCTCCGGTGATCATAAAAATTATCTTTGGGGTAACACCTCATTCTCGTTCGCGACACGGCTTACCGAGAGCTTTGCAAAATATCGCTGGTGTCCCAATATTATCGGGCCGCAAAGTGGGGGGGCCGTGGATGATCTGCCATTACACCATTACGAGGCAATGGGACAGATTGAAACCAAGATTCCGACCGAAGTACTGGTTTCCGACCGTCGCGAATTCGAGCTCGCCGAAGCGGGCTTTATCCCTCTGACGTTCCGTAAAGGCAGTGATAATGCGGCATTCTTCTCGGCTAACTCGGTACAGAAACCTAAATTCTTTGGTGTCAGCAAAGAGGGTAAGCAGGCAGAGATGAACTATAAGCTCAGCACTCAGTTGCCTTATATGTTTATCGTTAACCGTCTGGCTCACTACATAAAGGTCTTGCAGCGGGAAAATATTGGCAGCTGGAAAGAGCGTAATGATCTGGAAGAGGAACTGAATGTCTGGATCCGCCAGTTTGTTGCCAATCAGGATGGTGCCAGTGCTGACGTTCGCAGCAAGCGGCCTCTGCGTGAAGCCTCAATCCAGGTATCCGATGTAGAAGGCGAGCCAGGATTCTACAAAGTATCTCTCCATGTTCGTCCTCATTTCAAGTATATGGGTGCTGATTTTACGCTGTCCCTGGTGGGTAAGCTGGATAAATCCTGATCGATTAATGATGCTTGAAAGAACCGCTCTCGTCAGAGAGCGGTAAGGATACAGGTATGTTGCACTACACGCTTCTACAACGCGTAGCACTAGGCGATGAAGGGGCTAAGCTTTCGCTTGATGTTAATGAAGATAAGCTGCGTGAATCGGTCCAGATGCATTTGCAGAATATGTTCAACGTACGTCAGGGCAGTGTAACCGCATTGGATGATTACGGCTTACCCGACTTCAACGATCTGGATATGAGCAGCGGTTATATGAAAGCTGTGACTGAGATGCGTAAAGCGATCAAGCTGGCGCTTGAAAAATATGAGCCACGCCTTGACCGGGTCCGGGTCCGGTATCTGCAAAATGATGATAACCCACTCGATCTTCGGTTTGAGATCAATGCCCACATGGCGATTCCTGAGAGTCCGGTCAGGGTTCGTTTTCAAACAATGATGGCGAACGATGGTCTGTGTAAGGTAGTCGGATAAGATGGCGTTTAACAAGTATTATCAGGATGAACTCTCATATCTACGGGATATGGGGGCAGCGTTCTCGCGGCAAAATCCGGGCTTATCAAAGTTCCTTTCAGAGGAGGGTAATGATCCGGATGTGGAGCGTCTGTTCGAAGGGGTTTCCTTTCTGACTGGCCGCTTGCGACAGAAGCTTGATGATGAACTGCCCGAAGTGACCCACGCGCTGCTGGGTTTACTATGGCCGCACTATCTGCGGCCACTGCCCTCAATGAGCGTGCTTGAGTTTAAACCGGTTGAGAACGCGCTGATCGAAGGTAAACGGATCGCCCGTGGTGAAGAGGTGCAATCCGTTGAGGTGGAAAATACCAGCTGCCGGTTTCGCAGTTGCTATGATGTGGATATCTATCCGATCGAGCTGGATCAGTTGGTCTCGACTAACCAGAGCGATGGGGCGACACTCACACTGAACTTTCAGATAGAGCCAGGCGCGGCGTCAGAGAATCTTGGTCTGGATAAACTGCGGCTTTTCCTCCACGGTGATCGCGAGATGCATATCAGTCAGGGGCTTTATCTCTGGTTGTTTCGCTATCTGGATAAGCTGGAACTTGGCGTGCATTTTCGTTCAGGAGAGCAAACCCGAGTGCAACTGGGCGCTAAATCAGTCGCTCCGGTGGGATTTGCTGATGATGAAGCGCTGCTGCCCTACACCAATCGCTCATTTAATGGATATCGTTTACTGCAGGAGTATTTCAGCCTCCCCGAGAAGTTTCTCTTCGTTGATATCAATAATCTGGGTGAGCATCTGCAGGCTCCGATGATCGAATCATTCAGTCTGACATTTAAGTTTAATCGTAAGTTTGATTCGCAACTGCGGCTTCAGAAGGGCCATGTCCGGCTTCACTGCACACCGATCATCAATCTCTTTAGCGCTGATGCAGACCCCATTCGGGTTGATCACCGGCGACAGGAATATATGATTCGCCCCGCCTATGAGAAGCAGGAACATATCGAGCTTTTTTCAATCGATCATGTCAGTGGAAGCCTGAGGGGGCAGAGCAAGCGGTATCACTATCCGGCGTTTGAGAGTTTTGATCATGAAGTACGCAGCGACAGAGATGATAAACAGGTGTTTTTTTCACTCAAACGGCGTCTGTCTACATTGCAGAGTGGTCTTGATAGTTTTATCAGTTTTGTTCATGTCGATAGTCGGGATACCGTGCCGCCAACCGAAACAGTATCGCTGGAACTGACCTGTACTAACCGGAAACTGCCTGAGGTTTTACGGGCAGGGGATATTATCTATCCAACGGCGGACTCGATTGAGTTCGCCTCATTTCGCAATATCACCCGGGTGACAAATGCCCTGCAGCCACCGCTTCGGGATGGCTTGCATTGGCAACTGATTTCGCAGATGGCGCTGCATTACCGTTCATTATCACGACTGGATTCACTGCGCACTTTGCTGGCCTGTTACGATTTTCGGGCCTTTTTCGACCGCCAGGCCGAGCGTGCCAGTCAACAGATGCTGGAAGGTATTCAGAGTATATCCACCACCACCCGGGACCGGATTATCAAAGGTGTCCCCGTGAGAACACTGCAGACAAAACTGCAGCTGAGAGAGAGTAAGTTTGGTGCTAAAGGTATTCAGGGTGAGAGTACGATGTTTTTGTTTGCCTCGGTGCTGAACGGATTTTTCAGTCAGTATGCAAATATCAATGCCCATCATGAGCTGGAAGTTGAAGGGTTAGATAACGGAGAGATCTACCGATGGCAGATTCAGAGCGGTCAGCATTTCTTACTCTGAGTAATGAATTGCAGCGGGCTGCCCATAGCTTTGAATTTTTCAAAGCGGTCAATCTGCTGGAATCGTTTCACGATGGTGCCCGGGTGGGACATCAGGGGCCGGTCATAAGTGAAGGGATTCGCTTCAGAGGACATCCAAGCCTGGCTTTTCCTGCCTGCGATATTCAGCATGCGGGTATCAGCCGACAGGGACAGCTGGAGCTGCAGAATAATTTTATTGGTTTGTATGGGCCGGCATCGCCGCTACCTGCACATGTGACTGAGTCGATCATTGCAGAACAGGTGCAGATTGAGAATCAGGAGCTGACGGAGTATTTCCTCACCTCAGAACAGCAGATCAGAGCGTTGCGGGATCACCGGTTGGATATCTCCAGTCTGGTACTTCGGGCGGCTGAATATAAACAGCAGATTCGAGCAGGCGTTCTCAGTGCCAGAGCGCTCAACAATGATGAGCTGGAACAACTGATCCATGGTGAAAGTCTACAGGAGCTGCTGAGTCCGGTAGAACTGACGAGTTTCAGGAACGGGCAGTTAGTGATTCAGGTTTTTGAACTGCCGACATCCCGTCAACGGGATTTTCTGGATCTGTTCAATCACCGGCTGACAGCATTTTTATACCGTATCTGGCATAAATACCGGCCCGCCTTGCAGTACCAGCCAGAGGCCCGGAATGATTTTTCAGAGTGGCTGTTTGCCCTTATGGGCGCGCCTGAAAAAGCGTATAGAGAGGAATCCGCCATCAACTGGCCCCGTCTGCTTGGATATTCCGGCTTGATGGCGATGCAGGGGAACTCTGCCAGTGTTATGCGCCAGGTCGTCAGTGGTTATTTTAATGATGTGCCGGTACAGATTATTGAACATGTGGAGCGCTGGGCTTCAGTACCTGACGAACAAAAGAACCGCCTGGGGCTGGGGCCGAGTCTGTTGGGCGAAGATATAACCCTCGGCAGTCGGGTAAAAGATTTTAACAGTAAGTTTATCGTGCAGATGGGGCCGCTTGTGTATTCACAGTTTGCTGATTTTCTGCCGAATGGGGCTCACTATGCAGCCCTGAAAGAGATGATTCTGATGCTGATGCCAGAACAGCTCTGTTTTGATATTAAACTGGTGTTACAGGGCGATCAGGTACCCGAATCTACTCTGGGAGGTGGAGCAGGCTGCCATCTGGGCTGGTCTGGCTGGCTGGGTAATCCTGGTTCTCATGATCGTGATGTCATACTACATGGTATTGGTTAACCGGTTCAGACACGAGAGTACTGAACTGCAACAGGGACGTAATGATGGAAAAAATTCAGCTTAAATCATTGGTTGAGCGACTTAACAGCAACTGCACCCGTGCCCTTGAGGCGGCCGCAGGGCTCTGTGTTTCGCAGGAAGGCTATGAAGTCAGTGTAGATCACTACCTGATGAAACTGCTCGAAGAGGAAAATGACCTTGCCCGGATTCTGGTGCACTACGAAATTAATGTCGTTCATTTTGTAAAACGCATTCAGCACAGCATCGAACTGGATAAAAAAGGCCATCAGGGCAAACCGGTATTTTCATCGGCTCTGGTGGGCCTGCTGGAAGATGCCTGGTTGATCGCATCACTTGAGCTGGGTGCCGCTGAGGTTCGTAGTGGGCATCTGGTGATGGCCATTCTGGCTAATCAGCGGCGTCATGGTATGGCAAGCTACGTCGATGATCTTAGCAGTGTGCCGTATGATGACCTCAAAACACACTATCAGACAGTGACCGAAGGGTCCTGTGAGATCAACCAGAGCACAACTAAAGGGACGGTCGCATCTGCTGTGGCCGAAGCTGATCTGAGTGTGCTGGACAAATACTGCACCAATCTGACGGCCAAAGCCCGGGCTGGGGAGATTGATCCGGTGTTCTGTCGCGATGTTGAAATCCGACAGATGATCGATATTCTGGGGCGGCGCAGAAAGAATAACCCGATCTGTGTCGGTGATGCCGGGGTGGGTAAAAGTGCCGTGGTCGAGGGCCTGGCCCTGAAAATTGCGCAGGGTGAGGTGCCTGATGTGCTGGCCGGCGTAGAGCTCTACGGCCTCGATCTTGGCTTATTACAGGCGGGTGCCAGCGTTAAAGGAGAGTTTGAAAATCGGTTGAAAGGGGTGATTAACGCGATTAAATCATCGCCTAAACCGATCGTTCTGTTTATTGATGAAGCGCATACGCTTATCGGTGCCGGAGGCGCGGCTGGCAGTGGTGATGCCGCCAATCTGCTTAAACCTGCGCTGGCCCGCGGAGAGTTGCGCACAGTGGCCGCAACAACCTGGTCAGAATATAAAAAATATTTCGAAAAAGACCCGGCACTGGCGCGCCGCTTCCAGCTGGTTAAGCTGGATGAACCCACAGTCGAGCAGGCGGTGGTGATTATCCGGGGGCTGCGTCAGACCTATGAAGCGGCCCACGGTGTCTATGTCAGGGATGATGCGGTAGAAGCGGCGGCAAAACTGTCATCCCGGTATATCTCGGGTCGCCAGCTACCGGACAAAGCGGTAGATGTTCTCGATACTGCGGCGGCGCGGGTAAAGATCAGCATCACCGCCAAGCCGGATGCGATTGATGATCTGGAACGCATGATTCAGACTCTGGAGCGCGAGTTACACGCACTGTCCCGTGATATCTCCAGTGATGTGCTGGCAGATGAGGGACAAATCGACGCCTTAGCGCTTCAGATCGCCGCTCACCAGACCGAGCTGGAGACACTGATGCTGCAATGGCAATCAGAGCAGGAGCTGGTTAACACAATAGTACAGCTACGTCAGACACTGGCTCAGCACCGGGGGCAGAGTGTTGACGCGGATCCGGAAGCTGAAACGCAGTTGCGCCAGGAGATCAGTGAAAAAGTTGCCGCACTGAATGAGCTGCAACAGGATAATCCGCTGATTCATTATGAGGTGTCGCCGGATGTTGTCGGCCGCGTTATTGCCGACTGGACCGGTATCCCACTGGGTAAGATGGTGCGTGATGAGGCGCAGAGTGTGTTGAGCTTCAATCAGCAGCTACAACAGCGGATCAAAGGACAGAACCACGCCATAGATGCAATTGATCAGGGGGTTCGGGCAGCTAAAGCCGGGGTGAATAACCCGGAAACCCCGATGGGGGTATTTCTGTTTGTGGGTCCCAGCGGGGTCGGTAAAACAGAGGCCGCCATTGGGGTTGCCGATCAGCTGTTTGGTGGCGAGCGCTTCCTCACCTCAATTAACATGTCTGAGTTCCAGGAGAAGCATTCCGTCTCTCGCCTGATCGGTTCACCGCCCGGTTATGTAGGGTATGGCGAAGGCGGCTTACTGACTGAAGCGGTTCGGCAAAAGCCTTACTCGGTTGTTTTACTGGATGAAGTTGAAAAAGCCGATCTCGAAGTGATGAACCTCTTCTATCAGGTATTTGATAAAGGGATGCTCTCCGATGGCGAAGGTCAACTGGTGAATTTTCGCAATACTATCGTATTCCTAACCTCCAATCTGGCCACCGATATCATTACAGATATGTGCGCCGATGGGCATCGTCCGTCCAAAGAAGCATTGATCGACGCGATTCGCCCTGTTCTCAGTGCCCACTTTAAGCCTGCTTTGCTGGCGCGGATGCAGATTGTTCCATTCTATCCCATTGCCGCTGAAGTGATGGGCGATATCGTTCGCATCAAACTGAATAAGCTGGTGCAGCGTTTAGCCAGCAGCCAAAAGCTGGTATTGAATTACACGGATCGGGTGGTAGAGACCATTGCCCTGCGCTGCACTGAGGTTGAGACCGGTGCCCGGAATATTGACCATATTCTTAACGGCACTCTGTTGCCTCAGATCGCCACTGAAGTGTTGGAAAGGATGACAGAGGAGACCCGTTACACACACCTCCTGCTCGATATCGATACACACGGCGAGTTCACTCTTAGCTTTAGTCATGAATATAACCCGCCGGTTGCAGATGATGTTTCTGACCTGTTACGGGCAGAAGAGGGTGCAGAAACAGCGGGTGTAGACACAGAGAGCGCAGCAACAGAAGTACCTGCCAATGATTGAACAGAGTGTTGAAGATTCCCTGCTGGCTCTGGAAGAGCTGGTGCAGATCAATCTCAGTATCACCCGGGAGAAAGATCTGCACCTGCTGCTGGATAAAATTCTCACTGCGGCCCGCAAACTGACCGCGGCTGAAGCCGGTTGCATCTATATTCTTGACCGGACAAAACGTTATCTGCATCCGGAAGTGGTTCAGGGTGATTATCTGCAGAGCAGTGTTGTGCCGCTGCATAAGGTCGATCTGCGGCCGGAGCGCCGGCCCAATATGGAAGAGATCGCTGCATATACGGCGCTGTCCGGTCAGATCGTTAATATCAGCGATGCCTATGCCTACAGTGGCTTTAACTTTGATGATCTGTATCACCGTGATCGTCTGAGTGGTATCCGCACCCGCTCACTGATGGTGATCCCCCTGACCGACTACGAAGGGGTTAGTCTGGGGGTGATGCAACTGTTTAATCGCCGGGTCAGTGAAAAGGGGGACGTTGAAGCATTTCCGGCAAAACTGGAAGCCTTTGTCCGGGCCTTTGCTGTACAGGCTGTGGTGGTCGCTGAAAACACCCGCTTACTGGCAGAGAACCGTAACCTGATTGTGCAGCTGGATGAAACCAATCAGGTGCTGCAGATTGAGAACGAAGAGCTGCGCAACCGAATGAGCGGTAAGCTGAAAGTCGATGAGATTGTTGGCCAGTCAGTGGCGATGCAACAGGTTTTCAGTCTGATTGAAAAAATTGCAGACTCCACCGCTACCGCCCTGATTCAGGGGGAAACCGGTACCGGGAAAGAGCTGATCGCCGCCTGCATCCATCGTAACGGCCCCCATCGTGATGGGCCGTTTATTGCGCAAAACTGTGCTGCACTACCAGAAGAACTGCTGGAAAGTGAGTTGTTTGGTTATCGCAAAGGCGCATTTAGTGGTGCGACCCAGAACAAAAAAGGGCTGATTGAAGCGGCAGAAGGGGGCACGCTGTTTCTCGATGAAATTGGCGATATGCCGCTTAAACTTCAGGCAAAACTGCTGAGGGTTCTGCAGGAAAGAGAGGTGCGGCCGCTGGGGGCTCTGGAGAGTATTCCAGTGAATGTCCGCATTCTGGCGGCCACCCATCAGGATCTGCCTAAACTGATCGCTCAGGGAAGTTTTCGTGAAGACCTGTTTTACCGATTGAACGTTTTTCCCATAGCGCTGCCAGCACTGCGGGAAAGGCGTGAAGATATCCCCGCACTGGTGCATCACTTTATCGGTCAGTTCAGCGGTCAGTATGGCAAAGCGATCAGCGGTATTAAGCCACAGGTGCTTGATCTGATTCAGAGTCTGCCCCTGCCAGGCAATATACGAGAGTTAAGAAATATCATCGAGCGGGCTGTGTTGCTGGCCGATCAGGATGGCGTGATTGAACCGCAACACATGCCTGGGTACGAAACCAGTAGCCTGCCGGTGACCCCGCTGGAACAGGAACTGGAAAACGGTGCCAGTCTGAAAGATATTATGGGGCGTCTGGAAGCCCGGGTGATCGCCCGCCACCTGCAACGTCACAATGGCAACCAGACCCGCACCGCCGATGCGCTTGGGGTATCCCGTCGTTCACTGGTGGAAAAACTGGGACGTTATGATCTGCGGGAATCATCCCGATCATAATATCGCCACTGTCTGTTTCAGGGAGAGAAAATGCAACAGGATATATTGACACTTCAGACTGAAAAATCAGTCATGCGGATTATCATCGGTGTTGTACTGGTGATTTTTAGTGCACCTGCGGGGTTCCCTTTAAATTTTATTACAGTGGTTGGCTTAGGACTGTGTGTTGGCAAAAGTGAGGTCCTGATTAACCGGTCGGAGCGGTTGGTTAATCGACGCTTCCGGGTATTTGGACTGTCACTTTTCAAACGCAGTGACCCACTGCCCAATGTTGCAAAAATCAGAACTTATTGTGAGCAGAGACAAAAACCAAACGACAGACGGGCTTATACAGTCTGCATTGTGGATTTTATATCAGATGATGATCAGCGCTATAACCTTTATGAGGGGGCTAACCCGGTGGTTATTCGCCGACTGGCAGAGACGTCTGCAAAATTTTTTGATGTCAGTCTCTATGATTCAATGGATGGGACGGAGCAACTCAGAACACCAGACTCGGTGGATACGAAAATTTTTGCTGAATCGGACGCCGATAAAAGGAATACACAGGCGTACCGTCAAAAAACGTACCGTGGTTATGTTCGCAACAGCGATCTACTCAATAGCAGAACCAGAGAGAAACGTGTTTTAAAATTACCCCTTCATCAGGGGTGGGGGACTGTATATCTATATTTGGGGCAGTTGATTTTTGTTAATCTTCTGCTGGGTCTTCTGTTTGTTGCAACCTGGTCTGAAAGTTTCGTCGTTGTCGATGCAATCGTCTCACTGTTTATTATTTTGTTCCTGCTGGATGCGATATCAGTGCGTCTCTTTCAACCGGAAATAACGGTCTCGGATAAGCAGTTAAGTTATCGCAGCAGTTATTTTTTAAGAGCAAAGAAAGTGCCTGTTGCTGAGATTGAAGAGGCCTATATCGATCATGGAGATATCGTTATCCGAACGGACAATAAGACGTTAAGTATCGCTTACGCAGGAAATGATACAGACGATTTTTTTGCCCGTTTTCTCAGGATAATGCCTGGAAACAGGGAGGCTGGACGTGTTTAAAGTCGTATTTGGCGTAGTCACAATTCTGCAGCTTGTATATTTTGTTTATATTGGTGAAAAGATAGATTTTGTTCTGCAGGCTGAAGCGATACAGGGACAGGTTGTGAATGTTGTCGACCAACAAACTAACACCTATAGCCCCAGGGTTGAATACCGACCGCCGAATGGTGATATTTATTATGTCCCGTCACACAGCTTTTTGTCAGGTCTGCAGGAACAAGCCGGGGAGTTTATTAAGGTTTACTATCTGCCCGATCATCCGGCAGAGTCACTCGCGGCAAGCTATATGTGGTCACTTCCTGCGTTGCTGTTAGTGCTTCTGATTTTTATCTGGATTCCGGTTTTAGCCCTGGGGTTCTTTAAATGGCAAAGCGCAAAAATGCAACGGTATTTCGACGAAAATAGCGGTATGACCACAACGGAAGAGTTTGATACGCAAGCGATGTCTGAAGCTGAACGTAGTGAGTTGTTTGACCGGCTACAACTGCCAGAGGATATGCGTGATAGCTTTGTAAACCGCGGGGGGCATATCTCTGTTACGCGGTCAGAAACAGACATTTAACGGTTAACTATAAACAGGTGGCACAGCACTTGCTTTATAGCCGGGTGGTTGTCATACAGGTCTGGCGTTCGGCAGGCTCAATAAAAGAGAACACAGCAAAGGATTGAGTTATGGTGTTTTTAAAGGCGAACGAAGAACGCTTTTTCTTTCAGCTACAGAATACAGACGATTCAGAACAGTTCAGTCTGGTCAGGCTTAACGGTGCCGAAGAGATCTCGGCGCTGTTTTCGTTTGCCATCGAAGTGGTCTCAGACGATGGCGATATCGACTTCGCTACGCTGATCGGCCAGCCAGCGTTTGTTACCCTGCTGGATCAGACCGATGGCAGCGATGAGCTTACCCGTTATATCCACGG
>NZ_JAFFZO010000020.1 GCF_016924145.1 Amphritea pacifica
CAGCTCAGCCTTTTCTTCTTCAGTAAGCACAATAGGGGTGGCAATTCGCATGCGATAAGTCCGATTCTCTCAGGGTATTTGAGCTGAGGATACATTAAGAATCATCAAGAGTGAAACACTACACTAGTATCAACAGCGATGGTGCACACCGACAGCTGGCCAGTTCGGGTTATCAACTGCCGTTGTGCTGGCTGATGCTGTTTCATGAGAGCGATCTGCAGCTACAGAAAGTGTATAGCCATGAAGGCGAGCAAACCTGTGAATACACCACACTGATCTGTACTAAAGCAGATGCGCTGCAACGCTATCAGCATGCTGCTGTGCGATTTAAAGGCTTGCTGAGAAACCGCTGCGACAGCTATTTTGACTACTGGCAGCAGTATCTGGAATATAACGCCGAGGAGTATCTGCACCTTGATGCAACCGCGTTGTGGATGACCGGTGATGAGCAGGCCTATATTGATAACCTTCGTCTCAGTCTCAGTGGTATCAGTTGGGTGGGGGCAGACAATTGTCGCTGGCAGCGAAGCCGGTTAGAGTCGCTGCCATTTCTGGGGCGGAAGTTTGACCCGCTTGAGGGGGCACTGAAACATGAAGGGGTACGTCATCTGCTGATTCAGAGCGGGGTGCTGGATGCCGACGGTGGTATCTTTATCGATAAATCGGTGCTGCAGGGCATAATCTGATCAAGCAGCGGCGTCATAATGCCTGCTGAATGATAGCCCGGCGGGTTGAATTAAATCAGTATGATCACAAAGGGCTTACAAGGGGATGGTATGAAGCAGATCGAAACCGGACGAACGGACTCATTATGAATATCACTGTTGTTTTACTCTCTCTCTGCCAGGCGTTACTGACGACCGGGAATGTGCTGCTTATCTCGGTTAATGCACTGATAGGCCAGCAACTGGCGCCTTCACCGGAGCTGATTACCGTTCCGGTAGCGATGCAGTTTGTCGGTCTGATGTGTGCGACGATCCCAGCCTCGCTGGTGATGGCACGGATAGGCAGAAAAAATGGCTTTTATCTGGGAAACAGCGTCGGTATCAGCGGTGCCCTGTGCTGCATCCTGGCCTTGCAACAGGGGGCTTTTTCGCTGTTCTGTTTCGGTACTTTTTTGCTGGGGATCGGTATAGGCTTTGGTACTCTGTATCGTTTCGCTGCGATTGAAGCCTGTCCTGATGCACAGAAAAGCCGGGCTATCTCACTGGTGATGGCGGGTGGGGTGTTGGCGGCCGTTCTGGGGCCCAATCTGGCGATCAGTAGCCGCAGCTGGGTGGATGACGGTGTTTTTACCGGCGCCTTTATCGGCCTGTTACTGCTCTATATTACCGCGTTGGTATTGCTCTCTTTTGTGCGTATGCCGGGGCAGGGAGAGGCACTACAGACGCAACAGAGTAGCCGGCCAGTGTTTGAAATTATGTTACAGCCGGTATTTATTGTCGCTGTGACGATCGGCATGGTGAGCTATGCGGTCATGAACCTGATTATGACGGTAACGCCCGTAGCGATGGCGCGCTGTGGTTTTGATTTCAATACCTCGGCCTGGGTGATTGAGTGGCATGTGCTGGGGATGTTTCTACCCTCATTTATCACTCCCCGACTGATCGGTCGCCTGGGCTTGTTGCCGGTGATGTTGCTTGGTGTGGTGTTGATGTTACTCTGCATCGCGCTGAACCTGCACGGTGTCAGTCAGTGGCATTTCTGGGCGGCCCTGGCGCTGTTGGGTGTTGGCTGGAATTTTATGTTTATCGGTGCGACTCAACTGGTGACCTCGGCCTATCTGCCAGCTGAAAAAGCAAAAAGTCAGGCGGCCAATGAATTTTTGGTTTTTGGCATGGTGACACTGTCAGCATTCAGTTCAGGCTGGCTTGAGTCGACCCTGGGGTGGCAGATGTTAAATACTCTGATGATTCCGGTGTTACTCTGGGTCATGCTGGTGGTGTTTGTCTATCGCAAGCCGGTTGGGCGACATCTGGCGACACTATAAAACCGGCCGGGCCTCGCTGGTTAAAGCTGGTACAGTAAACAAAAAAAGGGCCACAGACGCTCGCCTGTGGCCCAACATATGTTGATGAATACATGTTGATGAGTTTACTTTACGTTACTGGGGAATCCCCGCTATTGAAACGGTCTTCTTTTCAATAAGTTTATAACAACAACTCTCCCTGACTTGCCAGCACAGGCTAACGGACTAACCTGCTGCCTTACTTTCCAAAGGGTGCTTCAGTAGCAGGGAGTTTCAGTATTGGTCTGGATTCTGAATCCGTCAAGAAAATTTCTGCATATTCGAGCAGATCGGTTTGTGGGGCTTGTGTCCGCCAGCAAAGTGTAGTGCAATGCACCCCATAACGGATGTTGGATAAAGTCGATGAAAAGTTACCTCTTTACAACTGATACGGATCGCGGCGGCGTGATGCTGTGTGAAATTGATGACTTTGATACGGCGGTTGAATATCTTTGTAACCGCTTTGACGGAGTTGTCAAAATCGAGTCCTCCGAACAGGTATGGCAGCTACCAGAAGCAGATAAACCGGCCTCTGACGCTAGCGAAACGGAATCCCGGTCAGATCTGTCTGCAGTCGGTACAGCCTCCCAGGCTGTCGTCAGTGAGTCCGCTGATCTGTTTGGTTGAGCGTTACCGCCGCTTCATCCTCATCCCCGCATGAGGTATTCTTATAGTCCGTAAAATCAATGGATTACACAGGGCGGGCTGAATGTTTCAGATCTACCATTCCAATAAGCTTGATCTGCAAAAGGATCTGTTGGTCCAGCTGATTAGCCGACACCCGCTACACGATCCCTTTCAACCGGAAACGATTCTGGTACAAAGCCCGGGTATGGCGCAATGGCTCAAACTGGAGCTGGCTGAAACCCTGCAGATCGCCGCGAATGTCGACTTTCCATTGCCTGCCAGTTTTCTCTGGAGCAGTTTTACGGCGGTGCTGGATAATGTTCCACCCCGTTCTGCGTTTAATAAAGAGGCGCTTACCTGGGGGCTGATGGAGCTGCTGCCCCAGCAGCTGAGTCTGCCGGAGTTTGCCCCCTTGCAGCGTTATCTGGATCAGGATGTGGGCCAGTATAAGCTGTATCAGCTTTGCGGCAAGATTGCGGATATTTTTGATCAGTATCTGGTATACCGGCCGGAGTGGATTGCCAGTTGGGAAGCGGGCGATGATCTGCCGGAAATCAGCCGGTCTCAACCCTGGCAACCGATCCTCTGGCGTACCCTGCAGCAACATATTCTCGGGCTTGGGTTATCTCACTGGCACCGTGGCAATATGTTCAACGGCTTTGTCGCAGCGCTGAACGCTGGCACGTTTGATCTCACTCAGTTGCCGGCCCGTTTGTTTGTCTTTGGTATCTCAGCACTGCCGCAAAATTTTGTCGAAGCGTTACAGGCACTGGGTCAGCGGATCGATGTGCACCTGATGGTGTGCAACCCCTGCCGATATTACTGGGGGGATATTGTCGATCCAAAATATCTTGCCCGGATCAATCAGCGCTGGTTGGCCAAACCTGGTATGAGTGTTGAGAGTCTGACAGAGAATTACCACACTCATGGTAATCCGTTACTGGCATCGATGGGTAAGCTGGGGCGGGATTATCTGCATCAGATACAGGATCTGGGCGCTCCCGAGATCGAGCTGTTTGAAGACATTCACCGCTTATCCCTGCTGCAATCGGTGCAGCAGGATATTCTGGAGCTGGACGACCCCTCATCTGCAGGAGTACTGGAAGCTGAGCAGAAAAGGCTGCTGCCGGGTGCCGACCGGTCGCTTCAGTTACACAGTACTCACAGTCCGTTGCGGGAAGTTGAGGTGCTCTATGATCAGCTGTTGGCGATGCTGGATGAGCAAAGCGATCTGTCCCCCCGGGATATTATTATCATGATGCCTGATGTGGCGGCCTATGCGCCCTATATTGAGGCGGTGTTTGGTAATGCCCCAACTGATCGTTATATCCCGTTCTCTATCTCAGACCGTACCCTGCAGCAGGAGAGTCCGTTGCTGCAGAGTTTTCTGCGTTTGCTGGGGCTGCCGGAAAGCCGGGTAACGGTGTCAGAGGTTCTGGAGATTCTGGAAGTCCCCGCCGTATTGCGGCAGTTCAGTCTGGACGGTGACCGTTTTGAACGTATCTGTCGCTGGATCGAAGCCTGTCAGATCCGCTGGGGGATCGATGCCCGGCAACGGGTTAATCAGGGGCTGCCTGAATTTGAACAGAACAGCTGGCGCTTTGGTCTGCGTCGCATGCTGGCGGGGTTCGCCATGGGCCAGAGTGATAGCCTGTGGCATGGTATCGATCCCTATGCCGAAATTGAGGGGCTGGAGGCTGAGGATCTGGGGCAACTGGCGGAGTTTGTCGAACTGCTGGAAAGCTGTTGTGACCGGTTGCAGCAGGAAAAACCGGTGTCCGATTGGTTTGAGGTGATCAATGATATTCTGCTGCGGGCCTATCAGCCGGACGAGCAGGATGAGATTCTGCTCAGCCAGATCCGTCAGGTATTGGAGCAGTTACAGCAGCAACTCAGCGATAGTCATTATCAGCAGCCGCTCAGCTGGGCAATTATACGCGACTATCTGACCGTTGAACTGGGTAATAGCCGCGCCGGTCAGCGCTTTATGGTTGGTGCTGTTAATTTCTGTACACTGATGCCGATGCGTTCAATTCCATTCCGGGTGGTCTGTTTACTGGGGATGAATGATGGCGTATATCCCCGCACCATCCCCCCGATGGGGTTCGACCTGATGGCGGAACACCCTCGCCGGGGCGACCGCTCCCGCAGGGATGACGACCGCTATCTGTTTCTTGAAGCCCTGCTGTCAGCCCGGCAGACCCTCTATATCAGCTATGTCGGGCGCAGTGTGCAGGACAATAGCCCGAAAGTGCCCTCGGTGCTGGTGAGCGAACTGATCGAATACTGTCAGCAAAACTATCGCTTTGAGACCGGCGAGCTGAAACAGCAGTTGCTGACAGAGCATCCGTTGCAACCCTTTAGCCCACACTATTTTACTCCGCAATCGACACTGTTCAGTTATGCTGATGAGTGGTTGCCGCTGTTGCGCCGGCAGGGTAATACAGAACAGAGCTTCATCTCCCGGCCACTGGCTGCCGAACCACTGGAGGAACTCGAGCTCGCAGACCTGCTCGCATTCGCCCGCAATCCGGTCAGGCACTTCTTCCAGCGCCGGCTGAAAGTTTTTTTCAATAGCTCTTCGGTTGAGTTGCAGGATGAAGAGCCATTCCAGCTTGATGGTCTGACCCTCTATCAGTTGAAACAGCGCTTACTGGATGCCGCTATCAATGAGCAGCAGAGTCAATATTTTGCCCGTATCACCGCGTCTGGTCTGTTGCCGGTGGGCATTGCAGCTGACTTGCAAACCCGAAAACTGCGCCAGGATTGCCAGGAGATGGCGGATAAAATCCGGCCCCATATCGATCAGCCCGGGCGGGTTGAGTGTCAGTTGGATATCACCGGCGTAGCGCTGAATGGCTGGCTGACTGCGGTACACTCAGGCGGTCTGGTGCGTTACCGGGCCGCGAACGCCAAGGGTCGCGATATCGTTCAGTTATGGCTTGAGCATCTGGTGTTATCGGCCAGTGGCTATCCGCTGCAATCATACTTTTTCGGACTCAATGGTCGCCACTGGTTTGATCCTCTGGAACAGGGGCGCGCACTGGATTATCTGCAGGAATGGCTGAACGCCTATCGTCAGGGGCTTTGTGAACCTCTGCCTCTGCCTGCTGATACTTCCTGGATACTGGAGTCGAAGCGGCTGGAAAAAGATGAGGAGCGGGCCGTGATGGAGGCGCAGAAGTGTTTTAATATCGATCCTTATACACAGATGGGGGAATCCCGTGACCTCTATATTAACCGGGTCTATCCCGATTACAGCGCACTGGGGCCCCGTTTTGTGGCGCTGGCAGAGTTACTCTACCGGCCGCTAGCACAGGCTTTACAGCAGGGTGATGGAGAGGCCGATGATGAGTAAGGTGACGATTCTTGATCCTATCCGCTTCCCGCTGTCGGGGCGGCGTCTGATTGAGGCCAGCGCGGGCACCGGTAAAACCTATACCATTACCGCGCTATATCTGCGCTTACTGCTGGGCAGTGATGAGGCGGAATCGGCACTGCGGGTTGATCAGATCCTGGTGGTCACCTTTACCGAGGCGGCGACAGAGGAGTTGCGGGACCGGATTCGCAGCCGTATCCAGGAGGCTTATCTGGTGTTCCGCGGCGCAGCAACCCACGATCCTTTTTTACAGCAGCTGGCGGAGCAACAGAGTGATCTGCAGCGTTCCGCCCGGTTGCTTGAGTATGCCAGCCGGCAGATGGATGAAGCGGCTATCTTTACCATCCATGGTTTTTGTCAGCGGATGCTGCGTCAGCATGCTTTCGAGAGTGGCAGTCTGTTTGAAACTGAACTGATCACCGACACCGGGCCACTGTTGCGCCAGGCACTGCTGGATTGTTGGCGCGAACTGATCTACCCCGCTGATAATGAACTGAGTGAAGCGATTCAGCAGCTCTGGCCAGGGCCGGATAAACTGCAGGGCGAGCTACGGCCGCTGTTGGGACGGCCGGAACTGCAACTGATCCCCGTGCTTGATACCGCTAACCTGCAGCAGCAATGGCAGGAAAGTCAGCGCTGGCTGGCAGATTTTCGTCAGCAGTGGCTGGATCATCTGGAACGTTCTGAGGTTGATCTGGCGGATCTGATTCAGGCCTCCGGGGTCAATAAAAACAGCTATCGCAAGACTTCGGTACCCAACTGGCTTGAAGCGATCTATCGTTATGCCCGTGGCGAAAGTCGCAGTGTGCCGGAAACCGAGATCGGTAAGTTTTGTCAGTCGCTTCTGGCGGAGAAAACTCCCTCGGGGAAGACGGTCCCAGAGCACCCGTTGTTTGATCTGTGTGACGCGTTTTTTGAACATCGGTTGCCGTTGCGAGAGCTGCTTCTGACCTTTATCCGGCAACAGATAGAGAGGCGTTTTCATAGGCTCAAGCAGGATTACCGGCTGCTCTCCTTTGATGATCTGCTGAGTCAGCTGGACGCCGCTTTACAGCAGGACCGTAGCGGTCTGTTGGCGGCCGCGATCAGCAAACAGTTTCCGGTGGCGATGATCGATGAGTTTCAGGATACCGATCTGCTGCAGTACCGCATTTTCAGCACGCTCTATCCGCCGGGCCCGGACAATGGTCTGTTTATGATTGGTGATCCTAAGCAGGCGATCTATGGTTTCCGGGGAGCTGATATTTTTACCTATATTAAAGCCCGCAGAGAAGTGGCAGATCACTACACACTGGAGACCAACTGGCGTTCATCCAAAGCGATGATCACCTCGGTCAACCAGCTGTTCAGCCACTGTGATTCCCCCTTTATCTATAACGATGATATTCCCTTTCTGCCGGTTAAAGAGGCGGGCAGGGCGGATAAAACCCCTTTCACTCTGCATGGCCGGCAACCGGCGGCGTTGCAGTTCTGGTATTCCGGCGAAGCCTTTGTTTCCAGACAGGACTATCTGCAACAGATGGCACAAGGCTGTGCCTGCGATGTTGATGACAAGTTGCGGGCCGCCGCAGAGGGGGCTGCACTGATTGGAGATCAACCTCTGCAAGCCCGCGATATCGCTATTCTGGTGCGTAACCGGGGTGAGGCGGCGGCGGTCATGGAGGCACTTTCAGACCGGGGTATCCACAGTGTCTATCTCAGTGGCCGGGACAGTGTATTCAGCAGCCGTGAAGCGTTTGATCTGCTACTGCTGTTACAGGCGGTGGCAGAACCACAGGATGAGAGTTGTTTACGCGCCGCGCTGGCGACCTCACTGCTCAACTATCCGGCCAGCTGGCTGGACCAGTTAAGTACCGATGAACAGCAGTGGGAGCAGTTGGTCGATGAGTTCAGCGACTACCGTGACAAGTGGTTGCAACTGGGTGTATTGCCGATGTTGCGGCGCCTGATGCGTCAGCGTCAGCTGGCTGAAACTCTGCAGCAGCAACCTCAGGGAGAACGCCGCCTGACCGATCTTCTGCATCTGGGAGAGATCCTGCAGCGGGCGAGTATGGAGCAGGAAGGTATCGCGGCTTTGTTGCGCTGGTACAGTGATCAGTTGAGCAACCCCAACGGTGAAAGTGAGGAGCAGCGGCTGCGTCTGGAAAGTGATTCGGGGCTGGTGACAGTGATTACGGTGCACAAAAGTAAGGGGCTGGAATACCCGTTGGTCTATCTGCCATTTGCCTGCACCTTCAAGAAAGCCCGTGAGCCCCTGTTTCATGATCAGAATGATCGCCTCTGTTTCAATCTGCAGCCAAAAGATCCGGATAGTCTGGCGCTGGCGGATAAGGAGAGGCTGGCTGAAGATCTGCGGTTACTCTATGTTGCCCTGACCCGTTCGGTGTATGGCTGCTATATCGGACTGGCCAGTATTGCTGACGGACAGTCCCGCAAAAGTGGTTTGCACCGCACGGCGCTGGGGTATCTGTTACTCAGGGGAGCGGATAACGATAATGATCTGCAGGAACGGTTGCAGCAGCTCTGTAAAGATAAGCAGATCAGTGTTGCTACGCCCCCGGATGGCGAGCAGCAGCGGGGACTGTTCGATCTGCCCGAGGCGCCTGTACCTCACTGCGAGGCGCGCCGTTTTTCACGTCGTCTCAAACGGGACTGGCGGATCTCCAGTTACTCCGCGCTGGTAAGTCATCATAGCAGTGCACCACCACTGCCCGGACTGGATCTGGAGGTGATCGACGAGAAAAATGTTCCCGAATCTGAGCCGGTTGAAGCGGTTGATGATATTTTCAGTTTTCCCAAAGGCGCACAGGCGGGAACCTTCCTGCATGAACTGTTTGAAGCGATCGATTTTACCGACCACCGCAACGGTTTAGAGGCACTGCTGGAACAGAAGTGTCAGATAGCCGGGTATGAGCAGCGCTGGATACCGGTGTTACAGCAGTTGCTGGATGATGTGCTCCACACACCACTGGCAGATAGTGACCTGAATAGTGATCAGCCTGCGCCCCGGCTGGCCGATATTGGCAACCGCCAGCGGCTGGTGGAGATGGAGTTTATGCTGCCCAGTAAAAGGCTGGATGCGGCGCGGCTGAATCAGATTATTAGGGAGTATGATCCACTGTCCCGCCAGGCGGGAGCGTTGGCGTTTGAAACCCTTCTGGGGATGTTGAAAGGCTTTATCGACCTGGTCTTTGAATATCAGGGGCGCTATTACATTCTTGATTATAAATCCAACCATCTGGGTAACCGGCCAGAACTATACAGCGGTCCGGCATTGGACAGCGCGATGATCGATCACCGTTACGATCTGCAATACCAGTTGTACACGCTGGCACTGCACCGCCTGCTGCAAAGCCGCAAACCCGACTACCGTTACGAGCAGCATTTTGGCGGGGTGTTTTACCTGTTTTTGCGGGGTATGCGGGCGGGAACTCCCGACAGTGGCGTATTTCATTGTCGTCCAGCGGTTGAGCTGGTGGAACAGCTGGACCGGTTGTTCAGGGAGGGGCTGTGATGGCGCTGTTACAGCAGTTACGTCAGTTGCAGTTAATCAGACCGCTGGATCTTCAGTTTGGGCGTTTCATCCGGGATGAAGAACGGCAGGATAATCCTGACAGTCATAGTAGTGAACAGCTGGCGCTGCTGGCGGTTCTGGTCAGTCTTCAGTTAGGGCGGGGCGAAGTCTGTCTGCCTCTGGATAACTGTGGCATGTTGATCGAGAGCTGGCCGGTTGCTTTGAGGGATCACGCCAAAGGGCTGTTAGGGGATATCCCGGCAGAGCATTTACTGTCGTTTGCGGTGGTCTCCGATGGGCAGAATGAAACGCCACTGGTGTACAGCCACGGCCGTCTCTATCTGTATCGCTACTGGTACTATGAGACCCAGGTGGCCAAACGGATTCAAACGCTGACGCAGCCGGTTACTTTCGACAGTGTTGCAATCGATACTATCAGCAGCGCTTTGCAGCGATTGTTCAACGCCTCCGCGGCGGGTGAGACCGACTGGCAGCAGGTTGCCGTTGCAGTGGCACTGAGTCGTCGATTCAGTGTTATCAGTGGTGGTCCTGGAACCGGCAAAACGACAACCGTAGCGCGTTTACTCTGTCTCTATGCGGAACTGTTCAGTGCCAGGCAGGGGCGTGCCCCCCTGATCCGCCTGGCGGCACCAACCGGAAAAGCCGCAGCCCGGCTGAGTGAGTCACTGGGGCGTGCCCAGCAGGGGTTACCTGTCACTGAGTCGGTGCGGGCGATGCTTCCGGATCAGGCGGTTACCCTGCACCGCCTGCTGGGGTCACGGCCTGACAGTAAAAACTTTCGTCATAATCGGGACAACCCGCTGCATCTTGACCTGCTGGTGGTGGATGAGGCTTCAATGATTGATCTGCCGATGATCTATCGTTTGCTGGATGCGCTGCCTGAGCACGCCCAACTGGTTATGATCGGTGACCGGGATCAGTTGGCATCAGTCGAGGCGGGCAGTGTGCTGGGAGATATCTGTGCCTGGCAACAGCAGGAGGGTTCTGGTGAGCTTTGCTACAGCCCGGTACAGCTAAGCTATCTGCAACAGGTGTGTTCGCTGTCCGCACCTCCCTCTGCAGCGGGAAATAATCCGGTTGCCGATGCGCTGGCGCTGCTGCGAAAAAGTTATCGCTTTGATGAACACAGCGGTATTGGTCAACTGGCCCGAGCGGTTAACCGCGGAGAAGCAGAGGCTGCGGTCCGTTTATTCAGTGAAAACTGGCAGGATATCGGCTTTGTACCTCTGTCTGAAGATGGTTACCAGCAGATGGTGGCTGAGGTTGCCAGAGGCTACTCAGATTATCTGAAACGTATGCAGGGTGGAGAGTCACCACAGCAACTGCTGCAAGCGTTCAATCAGATCCAGTTGCTGGCGGTGGTACGTCAGGGAGTCTACGGTGTGGAGGGGCTCAACCAGGCGATAGAGGCACAGCTACAGCGACAGAATCTGATCAGTGTGACGGGGGCCTGGTACGCTGGGCGTCCGGTGATGATCAGCCGTAATGACTATCAGTTGGGACTGTATAATGGTGATATTGGTATTACCGTTGCAGATCCGGATGGCAAACTCAGAGTCTGGTTTGAACTGCCTGATGGTTCGATGAAGGGAGTACTTCCCGGACGCTTACCCGAGCATGAAACGGTATATGCTATGACCGTACACAAGAGTCAGGGGTCAGAGTTCGAAACGGTGGTAATGATACTGCCTGCGGAGGAAACTCCATTATTAACCCGGGAGCTGATCTATACGGGCATTACCAGGGCTAAATGTAAGTTTGTGTTACATGCGACAACTGACGCGCTGATTAAAGGAAGTCACCGGCGGACAGAGAGAGCCAGCGGATTAAGCTGGCGTCTGTGGCAGTCCTCCGGGACTTATGGGGGCTAGCTTCAGGCCTTGGCTTCCTGTTCATCAACGAACGCAGCAAACTCGGTAAAACCACCGATATGCTCCTGGCCATGAAAGATCTGGGGAACAGTATCAACCGGTTTGCCGACAGTTTTTTCCAGATCCTGCTTGGTGATACCCTCTTCGTGGATATCGATGTAGCGGTGATCCAGATTTTTCATTTCACATAGTTGTTTCGCACGGGTACAAAAGCCACAGCCTTTACGGCCAAATATAGTAATTCGTTGCATATCCTGCTCTCCTTAAATCTGTTTGAATGTATTGAAACAGTTTACCAGTTGCAACACCAATTGCCTTTTTTAATGTTTTAGATAGACAGAGGTTATCGTTGAAGCAATCTTGGTTTAAAATGATAGGTACAACGAGATGAACGGGTAACACTGTGCCAGAAAATATTCCGATCCACCGGCTTAAAGATATGCCGGTATTTGGTGGATTGCGTGAAGATATCGTTAAGCTGATCCTTGAAGGTAGTCATTACGTTGAGCGTGAGGCAGGCGAACCGTTTTTTCTTGAGGGTGAACGGGGGGATTCCTCGTTTATTGTCGAGTCTGGTAGTGCGGCCCTGTTCAAGGTAAGCAGCTCTGGCGAACAGTATAAGATCCGCGCTTTTTTACCGGGTGAGTGCTTTGGTGCCATGGCCTTGCTGGGAGTTTATCCCCGCAGCGGTATAGTGAAGGCGATGGAACCCTGTCGCGCAGTAGAGATTAAGGCAGATCAACTGTTTTCTGTCTATCAGGCCGATCCGGAACAGTATGTTCTGATATTCATGAATATGGCACGGGACCTCAGTCGTCGTCTCAGGGATACCGATGATCAGTTAGTCGAGTGCCTCGAAGAGCGACAGCAGAGTGGCTTGAAGACGATCCCTTAGACGCTTCAGCTTAGCTTCATGCAAATTCAGCTTTAAATTAAAAAGGGTGGCCTGAAGCCACCCTTTTGTGATCCTGCCATCGCTGAATCATTATAATCCCCAGCTAACGGGGTTGTAGAATAGCTGTTACCAGGTGTCATGCCGCTTTCTGCGTTTTGGCAGATAAGGGATCATCAGCCCCAACAGTAAACCACCAAACGCAACCAGTCCTCCATAGGTGAACCAGCGCATCAGATTGCTTTCATCCATGCCGTTGATGGTTCTGTTAAGACTGACTATCTCCTCTTCCAGGGCGGACACTTTGCCGGCATTTCCGGCATTCTGACCCGCAAGCGTCTGGTTTTGTTGCTTCAGTGCCGCAATCTCTTCAGCCTGAGCGGCCAGATCGGCTTCGTTCTGTTTCAGCTGTTCCTGCAACTTGGGAAAACGGTCTGCAAGGCTGGTACCCGATGAGATTTTATCAGCCGGCATCCAGCCCACCTTGCCACTGGGTGTTTTAATCTGGATAAAATCGGTTTTTTCGTTGCGGCTTAATACCGTTACCGGGGTGCCGCTGCGGATCCTGCCGGTAATCCGGTACTCTGTTCCCGGTCCTCCGTGATAGAAGGTATAAACGTCGTCACTGATATAGTTAGCAGCGTGAGACGATGTTGTCAGTGCCATCGCGAAAAGTCCCGCGACCAATGTTTTCTTCGGGAGTCGGTTTAACGAATTCATGTTCTTCCTGTTTGTATAGACGTTCAGCTTTCCCCCCCCTAAAACCGAAACCTGGTTTTCAGGTAAAGCTGGACAGGGTAGACCTGCAAGCGAAAGATAAGTTCAGCGAATTGTAGTAATAATTTAACATTATACAGTCAAATGACTGCGCTTTAACCCCTGTTTTTTATAAGGAAATGATTTGCAAAGGTGGTGATATACTATAGCGCGAACTAACCGGTTGCTATCAGGCCGAATTGAGGAGTTATTAAAGTGTCATTTATTCGTTGGTTTCTGGGCAGAATTATCCTGCTGTTGAACTTCATTTTCAGTCCTCGTCCGTTTAAACGAGCACCAGAGGAACAGCGTGCATTGGACCTGCGCACAACTAACCTCTCCCTCTATCAGTACGAAGCATGTCCTTTCTGCGTTAAAGTGCGTCGTTCACTGCGTCGTAATAGCCTTAATATTGAGTTGCGTGATGCCAAAAATGTTGAGCAGTATCGCATTGAGCTACTTGAGGGGGGCGGTAAGTTAAAAGTGCCCTGTCTGAGAATTGATGAAGGTGAAGGCAACGTCAGTTGGATGTATGAGTCCTCAGATATAATCCACTATCTCGAACAGACTTATCTCGAGTCAAATCTACAAAAAGCAGCTTAACGCTGCTTTTTTTATCGCCCAAGACTGGTGTCTTTGTGAATATTAAGATAACTTATCTGTATATTTAACCAGTGTTTCTTCCGACATGATCCTATACATTGCAGAGAAACCCAGCCTGGCCCGGGCGATCAAACCTGCGGCCTGCCCGGTCATAGCGCCTGGTGTAGGGAATACCGGTGCGGTAGCAAAGCAACTTGAATGCAGTTATTGAAATGTGTGATGCTATAGAATATATAATCAAAAGAACTGCGTAGCGATATTATGGCTCTTTTAAACCAGTTGTTTTAAATGTCAGCTTTTTAAATTAATTTTTAACGCTGGTTTAATTGCTTTTAATTAAATTAAATCTTCTTGGGAATGTGATGATGAGTAATCCTTACGACAACCTGCCCGATAATGCGTTTTGGCGAAAAGCCGTTGCCGAAAAACACCCATTAAATATTGAATCAATTTATAAGAAAAAGTTTAATATCAATAATAAACATAAAATTGCATCGGCAGGTAGTTGTTTTGCTCAGCATATTGGACGCAAGTTGCGAGAGCATAGTTTTAACTACATGGATTATGAGCCCGCACCAAAAATATTGGCCCAGCAACTTCGTGCAGGCTTTGGTTATGAGATGTATTCTGCACGATATGGGAATATTTATACGGCCCGCCAGCTTATTCAGCTGTTTGAACGGGCATTTGATGAGTTTACTCCTAAAGAGGATTACTGGGAAAATGATGGGGCTTTCTTTGACCCATTCAGACCCACCATCGAGAAAGGAGGCTACGCTTCTTTGGATGAACTGCATATTTGCCGCAGGAGCCATCTGAAAAAAGTACGGCAGCTTTTTCTGGATATGGATGTGTTTATATTTACACTGGGGCTTACAGAAGCCTGGATCTCAAAAGAGGATGGGGCTGTGTTTCCTCTCTGCCCTGGAACTGTGGCAGGCTCATTTGACGCCGATAAATATGAATTTCATAACTTCACGTACAGTGAAATTGTCAAAGATATGCTGAAGTTTATGAACAAACTTAATCAGGTAAACAAAGGGGTTAAGCTGATACTGACCGTTTCTCCTGTACCCCTGACTGCAACAGCAACCGGAAATCATGTTCTTACTGCTACCACATATTCTAAATCTGTGCTCAGAGCGGTCGCTGGAGAGCTGTATCAAAATCATCCCCGGGTGGATTACTACCCATCCTATGAACTTGTTACCGGAGCGCCGATGAGGTCGATGTTCTTTGAGCCTAATATGCGCTCAGTTGTGCCAAAGGGGGTTGAGCATGTACTGAGTTATTTTTTGCAGGAACATCTGCCTGAAAAACAACAGCAAACTGATCAGAGAGACCCCGAATCACAGCAGGATGAAGATGTCATCTGCGATGAAGTATTACTGGAGGCAGGTTTGCTATGAAGGTTGTATTAATTGGAGACTCTAACATTGCGGCAATCAGAAACGCATATGTTGAATCAGAGGATGCCCGGGCCTTACATCCTGACGGGGTGAGTGAGGTCAGTTTTTTGGGGATGAGTAATAACAGCTACCATCAGCCCTTTTATAGTAATGAAACCAGTCAGGTGGTTGTAAAGAGACCTGATGGTTCCATTGTTGCTAATATCCGGGCTGCTGATGATACCGTGTATGGAATCTTGCTGGGAACCACCACGCAACGGATAAGTAATAGTGGAGACTGGGGAGTCTATGCCCCCGTCAGCCTCATGAATGATGAAAAAATACCTGTGTCAGATAAGCAGATTCTGGAGATTATTAAGTATGACCTGAAATTTAAACTAGAGTTTATTAATGAGATTAATTCTCTGGGAGCTGATTTTTTTCTGATCTCATCTCCTCCACCAAGAGATAGTCATCCAGCCTTTGTGAAGAATGAGAGAAAATCGATATATAAGTATATTGATGCTCTTTATAGAGAAATCTTTATTAATGCAATGTCTGAGCTTGATCTGCATTTTTTAGATTATCCTGCTAATGTTGTGAAAGATGATGGTTTTATGATTCATGAGTATAATCCAGTTAAAGCAGATGACTATTTTCATGCAAACTCTAAATATGGTTTCTTGCAGTTGATGCAGGTTTTCCGATACGTTGAAGCTAAGTATTGTTTACAAACGTAGAGCTTGAGTAAGCGAGAGCTGTTCTCTGTTTACAATGAACGGTTTTTTATAATCGATAAACTCCTTTTTGCACTTGTGAACCCAATTAACAGCTAGCAATTTGAAAGCTGTAGTCTCAAATTATTGATGAAGCTGCGGTTGCTTATTACAGATCTTAACTATTGATATCATGACATGATCCTATACATTGCAGAGAAACCCAGCCTGGCCCGGGCGATCGCTGATGTTTTACCCAAACCCCATAAAAAACACGATGGCTATATCGAACTGGGTAATGGCGACTGTGTCAGTTGGTGCCTTGGGCATCTGCTGGAGCAGGCTGATCCTGCGGATTACAATCCCGATTTTAAACCCTGGCGCTTTGAACACCTGCCGATTATTCCCGATGAGTGGAAGTTAAAGCCCCGTAGTCAGACCCGTTCACAGCTGGCGGTGTTGCGTAAACTGATTCGGCAGTCGAAACAGCTTGTACATGCGGGCGATCCCGACCGCGAGGGACAACTGCTGGTGGATGAGGCGATCAACTATCTGGGGGCCAGTGAGACCAAGAAGAGAACCGCACAGCGGCTGTTAATCAGCGATCTCAACCCTAAGGCGGTAAGTGCGGCGCTGGGGTGTCTTAAATCGAACACGGAATTTATACCGTTATCTGTATCGGCGCTGGCGCGCTCACGCGCGGATTGGATCTACGGTATCAATCTCACCCGGGCGTACAGTATTCAGGGGCGCAAAGCGGGGTACAACGGTGTGCTCTCGGTTGGCCGGGTGCAGACGCCACTGCTGGGGCTGGTAGTCCGGCGTGATAAAGAGATTGAGAACTTTGTCTCCAAACCGTTCTATGAGGTGCAGGCGGTGATTGAGACTGAGGCGGGGGAACACTTCAAAGCGCGCTGGAAGCCCAGTGAGAATTGCCAGCCCTATCAGGATGAAGAGGGGCGGGTATTAAACCGAAAGCTTGCCGAGAATGTGATCGCCCGGATCAAAGGACAGCCCGCAGAGCTGGTAAAACTGACCCAGAAGCGTAAGAAGGAAAATGCGCCGCTGCCTTTCAACCTGTCTGCGCTACAGATAGAAGCAGCAAAGCGTTTCGGTATGAGCGCTAAAGCCGTTTTGGATAGCTGTCAGTCATTGTATGAACGACACAAACTGCTGACCTATCCCCGTTCTGATTGCCGCTACCTGCCTGAAGAGCATCATCGGCAGGCAGGTGAAGTGATCAGTGCTATCACCGCTAATCAGCAGGCACTGAACGCGTTTCTTCCCGAGATGGATTCCTCCCGTCGCTCATCGGCCTGGAACGATAAGAAAGTCAGCGCCCATCACGCGATTATACCGACCACCCGGCAGGCAAATCCTGCCTCGCTGAGTCAGCCGGAAAGCCAGATATATGATCTGGTTAGCCGATACTATCTGGCCCAGTTTATGGCGCCCTACGAGTATGATGATACCCGGGCTGATCTGACTATTGCGGGCGGGCAGTTTATAGCAACCGCCCATCAGACGTTGAATTCTGGTTGGAAACTGCTGCTCTCTTCTTCGGAAGCAAAACATAGTTCGCTGCCGCAATTGTCCGAAGGGCAGCCGTTACAATGTGTTGAGGGGCTGCTGGAAGAGAAAAACACCCAGCCGCCCAAGTATTTCACCGATGCGACCCTGTTGGCGGCGATGACCGGCATCAGTCGCTATGTGGCTGATCCGGAGATCCGCAAGGTGTTGAAAGAGACTGATGGTCTGGGTACAGAAGCCACCCGGGCGGGCATCATCGAACTGCTGTTTACCCGGGGGTTTTTTGTCCGGCAGGGGAAAGCGATCCGCTCTACCACGGTGGGGCGGGCGCTGATTGATTGCCTGCCAGAGAGCGCCACGACACCGGATATGACCGCACTCTGGGAGTCAGAGCTAAGCCGGATCAGTCAGCAGGAAACCAGTTACAGTCGTTTTATGCAGCCGCTGACAGAGCGTCTGCATCAGTTAATTGCGCAGTCCGCTGAGGTGGTAATTCCAGAGACACTGAAGGCGCTAAGTCCTGCGCCTAAAAAGCGCCGCACCAGCGGAGCCCGCAGAGCTTCAACCTCTAAAAAGCCTGGCGTTAAAAAAACCGTCGCAAAGAGATCAGCCGCTAAAACATCTGCGGCTAAAAAAACAGCCAGTGCAAAGTCCCGGGCACCAGCCAGCAGTAAGAAACAGAGCTAAGTATAAAGTAACAGAATTAAAAACGGTGCTCTGGGGCACCGTTTTTCTGGCTATATAGTGATAACGCTTCAGGCGGGCTTTTTATTCCAGCTTCGGTTCATGCCAGTTGATGCATTTAAGAAACTTGTGGGCAGGGTAGAACTTACCATCTTTACCGGTCTGATCTGCTGACGATTTGATAAAGGCCTTAGGCAGCTCGCCACCGCTGTAAACATCGATACCGACCTCTGAACGGTAATAGGCCATTGTTTCCTCGATCTCGGCTTCGGTTTTACAGAGCTTAGACAGGTTGCTTTCCTGAACGGCAGCCATATCTTTATCTGCATCAATGCCCAGCACATGCGCCATACCGTAGGTCACCACCAGAATATCAGCGACAGCATCCCGCACTTCAGCGATATCTCTGTTCTGAATCCCCTCAACCAGTTCCGCCAGTTCCTCCTGAATCAGGTGCAGCTGTTTACCGGCCTTTTCCCAGTCCGGATTATTCATGTTGCCCAGTTGATTGCCAAAAACAGTGTTCAGAAAGGAAACGTCGGTGAAATTACTCATGGTTGCATCTATACCGTCAACAGTTAAAAACGGCCTATATGATGAACGTTTCGACGTTGAATCGCAATTTGAAATCTGCAGATTTTAAATCATCAGGGGATACACCGGTCACCGTCAGTCAGCCAGGTGTGTTGAAGCAGTCTTAATATCTTCAGGATCAAGTAAATCTGACAACTCAGGTCTGAATGGATACAATCAGTTTTTTGCACCGTGATGAGGGAGCTCGTGAGCAACAGACCACGCTACCAGCAGATTAAAGGCTATATTCTGGATGGCATTAAGCAGGGGACCTATACCTCTGGCAGTAAAATCCCTGCAGAAGTTGAGCTGGCGAAACAGTTTGAGGTCAGCCGGATGACGGTGAACAAAGCGATCAGGGACCTGGTGCAGGAAAACCTGTTAGTGCGTTATCCGGGCATGGGCACTTTTGTCACCGATGCTAAAGCGGAATCACCGCTGGTGGATATCCGCAATATCGCTGAAGAGGTGGTTCAGCGGGGCCATCGTTACAGTTGTTCGGTCATCACACTGCAGGAAGCGGTAGCGGATGAGGTGATCGCGATGCAGATGGGTGTTCCGGTGGGAACGTCTTTGTATCGCTCAGTGATCGTGCATCGGGAAAACGATCTGCCTATTCAGCTGGAAAACCGTTTTGTTATCGCACGCCTGCTGCCGGATTATCTTAATCAGGATTTCACCGCCGGTACGCCCCATGAATATTTGTCAAAAATGTATCCGGTGTCCAATGTCGAGCATATCGTTGAAGCGATTCTGCCAGATTCGAATGTACAGCAATTGCTGGAGATCGACGCCAATACGCCCTGTCTGCTGGTCAACCGTCGCACCTGGTCCGATGATCGTCTGGTCAGTTTCGCCTGCCTGACCTATCCCGGCACCCGTTATAAGCTACGTTCGCTGGCATCACCGGGTATCTGAGTTTTCTGTTGCGGCTGGCGATCCCTTTTATTCGTTAGTCAGCAACACTTTTCAGCGATTGCCTCATTGCTTATCTGTCTGACCGCGTATGCGGTACCTCTCTTTACAGTTATCCATGCTGCTTTCACAAGGGGCCCTTAATAAGGGCTTCGCAGGGGTTTGTTTTTATGTCTATACATATAGTCTGATCGTTACTGTTCGTTGAGATACTCTTTTTCTATGTCAGAGTCTGAAGGTGTGACAAAAATTCTGCAACATTATTTAAAATTATTATCTTTATATTTCAAGTATTTATAGTTAATCATTTCGTTATATCAATTTTTATTCAGGTTTAATCTCAGGAGTATTAATAAAAATAGTTTGGCTCTCAGAATTTGTGATGGTATATATATGTATATACAAAGTGTGTCTGAGGTGTTGTTGTGTTCAATCGCTGTGAAAAAATCTGGATCAACGTCAATTGTGCAACGATGGATCCAAATATCGAAGCGCCCTATGGCGGCCTGAAAGATCAGGCGGTCGGGGTTCTGGACGGTAAGATCGCGGTCATAGCGCCGATGTCTGAGCTGGATCTGAAGGCGGTGACCGCTGAGCTGATCGATGCCCGGGGCGGCTGGATGACGCCAGGACTGATCGATGCGCATACCCATCTTGTCTATGCGGGTAATCGTGCTGAGGAGTTTGAACAGCGCCTGTTGGGTGTGAGTTATGCCGGGATTGCCCGTCAGGGCGGTGGTATTTTATCCACGGTTAGCGCTACCCGTAACGCGACAGTTGATGAACTGGTTGAGCTGTCGCAGCCGCGCCTGAATGCATTAATGGCGGAAGGTGTGACCACGGTCGAAATTAAGTCTGGCTACGGGCTCAGTCTTGAGGCTGAACTCAATATGCTGCGGGCCGCTAAACAGCTGGCTGCACAAAACCCGGTCAGAGTGTCGGCGACGTTGCTGGGCGCACATGCCTTGCCTCCGGAGTTTCGCGATGATGCCGAGGGGTATATCGATCTGGTATGTCATGAGCTGATTCCTGTCGCTGCCCGTGAAGGGCTGGCTGATGCGGTGGATGTGTTCTGCGAAAGCATCGCCTTTACGCCGGCCCAGTGCGACCGGGTGTTCCGGGCGGCCTGCGAGAATGGCTTGGGTATTCATGCCCATGCCGAGCAGTTGAGCAATCTGCACGGTGCGGAACTGGCGGCCAGTTATGGCGCCTGGTCGGCTGATCATCTGGAGTGGTTAGATGAGGCCGGCGTCAGGGCGATGGCTGAACAGGGCACCGTTGCAACATTGTTACCCGGCGCCTTTTATTTCTTGCGGGAAACAAAATTGCCGCCAATTGAACTGTTGCGTAACTATCGGGTGCCGATGGCCATTGCCACCGACCTGAATCCCGGTTCTTCACCGCTGGCATCCCTGCAACTGATGATGAATATGGCTTGCACATTGTTCTGTCTGACGCCGGAAGAGGCGCTCAAAGGAGTTACCCGTCACGGGGCTCAGGCGCTCGGCTCAGCTGCGGATATTGGCATGCTCCGTGAGGGGATGCTGGCCGATATGGTGCTCTGGAATATCCGTCATCCCGCCGAACTGGCCAGTCAGTTTGGCGTCAATCCTATCCGCCAGCGAATCGTCGCCGGGGAGGTAAACCATGTCTGAATACTCAACGGCGTTTGACGCTATCTGGACTGGCCGTACCGATACGGAAGAACTGCCGGAACTGGCCAGTCGTCTGCATCAGCAGATTCAACCGCTGACGGTTGGAGCAGTAGCTGCAGAGTCTGACAGTGTGGCGATTATCGGTTTTTGCAGCGATGCGGGTGTGCGTCGTAATCAGGGCCGTATCGGCGCTCGCCGGGCACCGGATCTGCTACGCCGGGTACTGGCCAATCTGCCCTGGCCTGTTTCCCGGCCGGCCTGGGATGCCGGTAATGTGGTGTGCGAGGGCGATGAGTTAGAAGCGGCTCATCAGGCGCTGGCAGATAAGGTATACGAGTGCCTGACCGGCGGTCACTTTCCGTTTGTCCTGGGCGGGGGGCATGAGGTCGCCTATGGCAGTTGGAGTGGATTGAGTCACTATCTGCAGGTGCAGAGTGATGCATCCGGCAGCATGCCCAACATCGGCATTATCAACTTTGATGCTCACTTCGATCTGCGTCCGGACAGCAATGGCGCAAGTTCCGGCACGCCGTTTTATCAGATTGCGCAACAGTGTCAGGCCACTAACTGGCCGTTCAGCTACTGCTGTCTCGGTGTCAGTGAGATGTCGAATACCGCCGCGCTGTTCCGGCGGGCCGATCAACTGAATGTGACTTACCGTAAGGACAGCGAGCTGGATATTACCCGGCTGACTGAAACAACCCATTTGCTGCAACAGTTTATGGCTGATTGCGATCAGCTCTATCTGACAATTGATCTGGATGTGCTGCCTGCACCGGTCGCTCCCGGTGTCAGTGCTCCCGCCGCCCGGGGGGTAGGGCTGGAGATACTGGAGCCCCTGATCGAAACGATTGTCGCATCGGGCAAGCTAAGGCTGGCGGATCTTGCCGAATACAACCCTGAATTTGATATCGATAACCGGACCGCACGCGTAGCTGCGCGTCTGTTCCACTGTATTGTTAAACGAGGATAAGAAAAATGAATGATACCCGCCACGACGCCAGTCGTCATATTAAAGCGCCGACCGGAACCAAACTGAGCTGTAAGAGCTGGCTGACCGAAGCGCCGATGCGAATGCTGATGAATAACCTGCACCCGGACGTTGCTGAGAAGCCGGAGGATCTGGTGGTTTACGGCGGCATCGGCCGTGCAGCACGCAACTGGGCGTGCTATGACAAGATTATTGAGGTACTGCAACGACTGGAAGAGGATGAAACGCTGCTGATTCAGTCCGGTAAACCGGTGGGTGTGTTTAAAACCCATGCGGATGCCCCGCGGGTACTGATTGCCAACTCCAATCTGGTGCCCCACTGGGCAACCTGGGAACACTTCAACGAATTAGATAAGCAGGGCCTGATGATGTACGGCCAGATGACCGCCGGGTCATGGGTCTACATCGGTTCACAGGGGATTGTTCAGGGGACCTACGAGACCTTTGCTGCGATGGCGAAAAAGCACTTTGGGGGTGATGCCTCTGGCCGCTGGGTACTGACCGGTGGACTGGGGGGAATGGGTGGTGCTCAGCCCCTGGCGGCAACCATGGCCGGGTTCTCCTGTATTACGGTTGAGTGTGACGAAACCCGCATCGATTTCCGTCTGCGGACCCGCTATGTAGACAAGAAAGCCTATACTCTGGATGAAGCGCTGGAGATGATCGCGAGCGCTAAAGCGAACGGCGAAGTGGTTTCAGTGGGCTTGCTGGGTAACTGCGCGGATATCTTCCCGGAGATTGTTGAACGGGGTATTACACCCGATGTGGTAACCGACCAGACCAGTGCCCATGATCCGCTCAACGGCTATCTGCCGCAGGGCTGGACGCTGGAGTATGCGGCACAAATGCGCCTTAAAGATGAAGCGGCGGTGGTTGATGCGGCAAAACAGTCCATGGCGGTTCAGGTGCGGGCGATGCTGGCTCTGCAAAGCCAGGGTGCAGCGACGACGGACTATGGTAACAACATCCGTCAGATGGCCTTTGAAAAAGGGGTTAAGAACGCCTTCGACTTCCCCGGGTTTGTTCCCGCCTATATCCGGCCGCTGTTCTGTGAGGGAATAGGTCCCTTCCGTTGGGTGGCGCTGTCCGGTGATCCGGAGGATATCTATAAAACCGATCAGAAAGTGAAAGAGCTGATTCCCGATGATCCGCATCTGCATAACTGGCTGGATATGGCGCGTGAGCGAATCGCTTTTCAGGGCTTACCCGCGCGAATCTGCTGGGTGGGGCTGAAAGATCGTCAGCGTCTGGCGCTGGCGTTTAACGAGATGGTCAGAAAGGGCGAGCTGAAAGCGCCGGTGGTTATCGGCCGTGATCATCTTGATTCAGGATCAGTCGCCAGTCCAAACCGGGAAACTGAAGCGATGCTGGATGGTTCCGATGCGGTGTCCGACTGGCCGCTGCTGAATGCGCTGTTAAATACTGCCGGTGGCGCGACCTGGGTGTCATTGCATCACGGCGGTGGTGTCGGTATGGGCTTTAGTCAGCACGCCGGAGTGGTGATTGTGGCTGATGGTACTGAGGCTGCAGAAAAACGCCTGGCGCGGGTGCTGCGCAATGATCCGGGCACCGGCGTGATGCGTCATGCGGATGCAGGTTATGATCTGGCCATCGATTGTGCCCGGGAGCAGGGGCTGGATCTGCCGATGCTGAACAGATAAAAAATCAACTATAACTGAATAGTGTATTGCGCATCGGGCCTGATCGACGTCAGGCCTGATTCGATGCAAGCGATAATCATTTTTTAGGAACTATCCTGATGTATCAACTTACTGTTAACCCGGGGCATCTCTCCCTGGCTGAGTTACGCCGAATTAACCATGAGCCGGTGACGCTGTCTCTCGATCCGGCCTGTCATGAAATGATTCATGCCAGCAGTGCAGCGGTTGAGAGGGTCATCGAAGCGGGGCGGGTCGTCTATGGGATTAATACCGGCTTTGGTCTCTTGGCAAATACCCGTATCGCGGTTGAAGATCTGGCGCTGCTACAGCGCAGTATCGTCCTGTCCCATGCTGCGGGTGTGGGTGAACTGATGGCCGAATCGACCGTGCGGCTGATGATGACCCTGAAGATAAACTCACTGGCACGGGGTTTTTCCGGGATCCGTCTGGAAATTATTGAAGCGCTGATAAAACTGGTGAATGCTGAAGTTTACCCCTGTGTACCGCAGAAAGGTTCGGTAGGGGCGTCCGGCGATCTGGCGCCACTGGCGCATATGAGCACTGTGCTTCTGGGTGAAGGTGAAGTGACTTACAACGGTGAGCGCATGTCTGGCGCCGAGGGCCTGCGGGTTGCGGGGCTGGAGCCGATCGCTCTGGCACCTAAAGAGGGACTGGCGCTGCTGAATGGTACACAGGCCTCTACTGCATTTGCGCTGCAGGGATTGTTTGCTGCCGAAGATCTGTTTGCGGCGGCGATTATATCCGGATCCCTGTCAGTGGAAGCGGCACTGGGCAGCCGTCGGCCGTTTGATCCCCGGGTGCATGAAGTGCGGGGTCAACAGGGCCAGATCGATGCTGCGACCGCCTACCGTCATCTGCTGGGCGAGCGTTCTGAAATCGGAGACTCCCATGAGGGGTGTGAAAAGGTTCAGGACCCGTATTCACTGCGCTGTCAGCCTCAGGTCATGGGCGCCTGTTTACAGCAGATTCGGCAGGCGTCAGAGGTTCTGTTGGTAGAAGCCAATGCAGTGTCTGACAATCCGTTGGTGTTTACCGAAACTGATGAGTTTATCTCCGCCGGCAACTTTCATGCTGAACCGGTCGCCATGGTGGCCGATAATCTGGCGCTGGCCATTGCAGAGATTGGTTCACTGTCTGAACGGCGTATGGCGCTACTGATCGACTCCAATCTGAGTAAGTTACCACCGTTTCTGGTGAATAATGGCGGCGTTAACTCTGGCTTTATGATCGCCCAGGTGACCGGTGCGGCCCTGGCCTCAGAGAACAAATCACTGGCTCATCCCGCCAGCGTTGACAGTCTGCCAACCTCAGCCAATCAGGAAGATCATGTGTCGATGGCCACCTTCGCCGCTCGCCGGTTAAAGGATATGGCAGATAATACCGCGGGTATTCTGGCGGTTGAACTGCTGGCGGCTTGTCAGGGGGTCGACTTCCGGGCGCCGTTAAAGTCTTCAGCACGGGTTGAAGCGGCCAAAGCGCAGCTGCGTAAAGTCGTACCTTTCTATGATAAGGATCGTTACTTCTCACCGGATATCGAGAATGCCAAGCAGCTGATTCAGAGCGCTGCCTATAACGCTTACATGCCGCCGCAGCTGTTGCCGAGTGTGTAAACCACACGACACATACAGCGGCTGTTATGACGCTATTGGGTGATGCCCGGTAGCGTCGTGGCACAATTCTTCAGGCAATCCTGATCAGAAAAGTAAAGGGCAGCCACTTTTTCTCACTCTGTTTGTCTTCTGGCTCTAACTCTACGGCCATTACATTTTTTCGGTTGTGGTTGGTTACACTTCCTATTTCTCAGTTTATCTATTCCGCTTTAGCTCCCATACAGAAATTCATATTCGTTCATCGCTTTAATATGAGGCGAGCGTCAAGGTCTGTGTTTCAACATGTAAATTATTCAGGTAAATGTCTCAGAAACCGAGGGTAAATTGACAGCTAATAATTTATTATATATAAACTGATTCATAAATAATAAAAACAGAGTAACCATGATGTTTAACGAAGTGCTGCAGGGGAGCGCCATCTATCAGGCGCAGGATCCCCAGGTTATATCCGATTACGTCAATCAGCATATTGGAACGCATAGAATCTCCGTTAAGGGTGAGTGCCATCAGAGA
The DNA here is from genome assembly GCF_016924145.1 of Amphritea pacifica. Taxonomy (GTDB): domain Bacteria; phylum Pseudomonadota; class Gammaproteobacteria; order Pseudomonadales; family Balneatricaceae; genus Amphritea; species Amphritea pacifica. The sequence goes on from NZ_JAFFZO010000020.1 coordinate 25,929, forward strand.
GCGTCTATCTGGCATCGTGATTTTTCCGATGTTGCGCTTTCACGGATAACCTATGGTGGTAATGTCAGAGTACAGTCTGCGGATCTGGAAGATATATACCATCTTCAGATAGTCACCAGCGGCGTCTGTGACTGGAGCCTGGCGGATAAAGATCTGAGAGTCAGTGCCGGAGAGGTCCTGCTGCTTAATCCTAATGACAAAGTCGATCTCAATTACTCGGCTGATTGTGAGAAAGTGATTGTTAAGATCCCTAAAAGCGTCATGATCTCGGCGCTGGCGGAAAAGGTCGCTTATCTGCCGAAGGAGGGGGTGAAGTTTGATCATGCGGTACGTAAAACTTCTGACCATCGTTCCCTGATCCATTTGCTGGAGCTGATCTTCATGGAAGCCGAAGCAGCACAATCTGATTTTTCACAACTGGCACCTTACAGCAGCCTTCTGGCGGTGAAACTACTGGACTGCTTTTCCAATAATATTCAGATCCCCGCGGAGGAGCAGGCGCCTCATTGCTTTTCGGCGATTGACAGTTACATAGCGGATCATATTAAAGATGACCTTTCCATCGATGATCTGGCTTCGCTTAGCCGGGTTAGTCAGCGCACTCTCTATAATATCTTCGCCCGGCATAAGTCAGTCACCCCGATGCACTATATAAAACAGCAGAAGCTGATGCATGTGCATAAGATGTTGCAGGATGGTGAGGGTGGTTGTCGTAATGTTACCGAGGTCGCCTTAGATTTTGGCTTTATGCATCTGGGACGATTTTCCAGCGAGTATCGTAAGATGTTTGGCGAGCTGCCCTCTGAAACGTTGAAGAAGAGGGGGCACTAGCTCATAAAGGTCGGGCTAGCGACCGGTCAGTCTTACATCAGGCAGCTTATTCAGGCACCTTAGGGTGCCTTTTTTGATGCAAACTCAGCTATAACCTCTCAGTTGTTGTGTCGCTGTCTGACAGGCATTGAGCACTGCCTGCTCATAGATACTGCCTTTATCGACGGGTGTATCACTGGTCTGGCCGAGTAGATTGATAATCGAACTGATATTGTTATCAACATCAAAGATGGGCGCACTGACGACGTTTATATCCGGCAGATAGTCCTGTTTGAAGCGACAGACCTTTTCCTCCCGGATCTCCTCAAGCAGTTTTATAAACGCACTTTTGTTCAGAGGCTTACCCATATGTCTGGGCAGAGCGGGAGGTGCCGCAAAAAATTCATCGATGATCTCCTGGCGTCGTTGATCCGGCAGAAACGCCAGAAAAATACGACCCGAGGCTGAGGTAAAAGGCGATAGCTGTGACCCGAGACGGATATTAACGTTCAGCGAGCGGCTGGAATCAAGCCATTTAATTACCAGCGGGTAGTTGCCGTTCCAGATCGCGACGGTGATGGTTCTGTCGTATTCCCGGTGCAGCTTCTCTGCACAAAGGAAAGCGCTCTGGATCGGATCGATCAGGCGTAACGCCGAGATGCCGATTTTCAGACTGCTGGTGGCAAGCGTGTATCTTGAGTTACTTTGCTGGCTGATGTATCCCAGTTTTACCAGGCTAACCAGATATTTATGTAACCGGCTGGGAGACATCTCCGCAAGCTCGGCGAGTGCTTTCAGGGTAACAGGCTTGCCATATTCAGCAATGTGTTCCAGGATCTTCAGCCCCAGCTCTAAAGAGCTGATGCCCTGTTTCTGATCTTTTGGAATGGTAATCGTAGTGTCGATCATGCAGTGCTTTGTTCCTTATAGCAGGAGGCCCTTATTATCAGGCAGGCCTCCCGCTATCGTATTAGACTGCCAGGCTTTGTTCAATAAACTCTTTATTATCATCCAGCGATCTGGAGTCTCCCTGAAACATCACTTTTCCCTTAACAATCAGGATATGTTTTTCACAGAGTTCATTCAGCACTTTAATGTTCTTATCCACGATAACCGTGGATACACCAGAGTCTTTAATCTGTCTGATTACCTGCCAGATCTCTTTACGAATTAACGGTGCCAACCCCTCGGTTGCCTCGTCCAGAATCAGCAGGTCAGGGTTGGTCAGCAGGGCACGACCAATGGCCAGCATCTGCTGTTCGCCTCCAGACAGCTGAGTGCCTTTGTTGACCAGCCGTTCGGTCAGACGGGGGAAAACGTCCAGCACCTGATCGTAGGTCCAGTTAGCCTCACCCCTGGAGTTTTTCCGCGCGGCCATCTGTAGATGTTCTTTTACTGTCAGGTTGTGAAACATGCCCCGTCCCTCGGGAACATAGGCGATGTCCCGGCGCATCCGCTTCCAGGTGGGCAGGCGGGTGATATCTTCACCTTTATAAATCACCGAACCGCTGCGGGGTGGTGCGATCCCCAGAATCGATTTCAGGGTGGTGGATTTTCCCATGCCGTTGCGGCCCATAATACTGACCGTTTCTCCGCTTTTAATATCAAAGGAGACGCCATGCAGGATATGGCTCTCACCGTAGAGTGTCTGCAGACCGTGAACTTCAAGAATATTCTGCATGGTTAAAATACCTCATCATCGTTACCGAGATACGCATCCTGAACAAGCGGGTTGTTGCGGATATTGTCAACGGTATCGGTTATTAAGTGCTGGCCATCAACCATCACGGTCATCAGATCTGACAGCTCAAATACCGCATCCATATCGTGTTCAACAAGGACAATGCAGTATTGCTGCTTCAGCTCTTTTAGCAGGCTGATAATGGTTTGTGATTCTTCATGGCCCATCCCCGCCATTGGTTCGTCCAGTAACAGGACTTTCGGTGAGGTGGCAAGCACCATAGCGATCTCCAGCTGGCGCTGCTCACCATAGCTGACCTCGGTTGCCCGGGTATCCGCCCGCGCAGTTAAGCCGACCTGTTGCAATGCCTTCCGGGCTATCTCGGTGATCTGACGATTTTTGCTGCGTTTTCTGAACAGGTTAAAGTTGCCGCCGATGCGTTGCTGGGCCGCGATACAGCAGTTTTCCAGGCAGGTTGCGTTATGGAAAATATTGGTCTTCTGAAAGCTGCGGCCAATCCCTTCGCGACAAAACTCATACCCCTTCAGGTGGGTGATCGGTTTTCCGTGATACAGAATAACGCCGCTGGTGGCGGGGTAGGCGCCGCAGAGGGTGTTTAACAGCGTGCTTTTGCCTGCGCCATTGGGGCCGACAATGCTGTGCAGCTGTTTATCTTTGAACTGTATATTCAGTTCATTCAGTGCTTTCAGTCCCCCCCAGAATTTACACAGATTTTCGGCTTCAAGAATTGTCTGACTCATGACCGTTTACCTCCGCTCAGAGTGTTGAGGAATCCTGCCATACCGTTTTTGAGGGTGAGTACCAGCGCAATAATCAGTGCCCCCATAAAGAACATCCAATACTCTGTCAGATGTTCGATGAAGTAGTGCAGACCTTCATACACAAAGCTGCCAATAATAGCTCCGTAAATAGTTCCCAGCCCGCCGAGCAGAGCCATCACCAGCGCGGTGGCTGAAACGTCCCAGGACATCATGCTCGGATTAACAAAGCCAAATTGCAGGGCAAACAGATAACCGGCATAGGCCGCCAGTGAGGAGGCCAGAACATACGCGATTAAACGAAAATGAAAGATGTTGTAACCCAGCGCTGTGGCCCGGTCCGGGTTCTCCTTCAAAGCATCAATTACCCGTCCGAATGAGGAGTTCATGATGATTTTAAAGAACACAAAACAGTTAAACAGTGACAGCAGGCAGAGGTAGTAAAAATGGGTTTCATTTTCCAGATCCAGGAAGTTCAGACCAAAAATGCTGGTTTCCGGTTTGATATACACAAACAGACCATCCTGACCGCCATATTCAATTGAGTCTGCGAAGAAGTAGAAACTCATCTGCGCCAGGGCCAGGGTGATCATAATCATATAGATGCCGCTGGTGCGCAGGACAATCAGGCCCACAATCAGGGCGATAAAACCGCTGATCAGCATTACATAGAAGGTATAAACCCAGAAGTTAACCGCCTCATATTCGGGGGCGAGAATAGTAAATATATAACCCCCCAGGCCGTAAAACATCGCATGTCCCAGGGTGATCAGGCCGGTACGACCCACCAGATAATCCAGTGACATAACAAAAATCGCCAGGATGATGATGGTTGAGAATTTATTGATAAAAAAAGTGTTACCCTCGAGAAACAGAGGAATAAACAAACCGATAGCGAAGAAAAGATAGATAAAAATCTTTTCTGATTTATTAGATAAAATGGACATAGTTAAATCCTCAGTTTTTGAACAAGCCCTGAGGCTTGACCAGCAGGATCAGTGCCATCAGCAGATAGATCGACATACTGGATATCTGCGGCAGAAGAACAGAGGCGTAGGTATCTGCGATGCCGACAATCAGTGCTGCCACAAATGCGCCTTTAATCGACCCCAGACCGCCAATTACAACCACCACAAAGCAGGAGATCAGCACGTGTTCGCCCATGCCCGGAACCAGGCTGACGATAGGGACAGAAACGATACCCGCGAGGGACGCAAGAAATACTCCAATGGCAAACACAATGGTGAACAGCTTGCTGATATCAACACCCAGGTTTTCCACCATGGCCCGATCCGATTCACCGGCGCGGATCATCATCCCCAGCCTGGTCTTATTGATGGTGAAGTACATGGTTGCAGCAACCAGCAGACAGAGCAGCGAGATAAACAGGCGATAAACCGGGTATTCGACGATATCCGTCAGCCTGATTGAGCCTGACAGCAGTTCCGGTACTTCAATGCCCAGAGGATCATTGCCCCAGACAAAACTCTGGGTGGCGTTAAAGATAAAGATCAGCCCCACGGTCAGCAGAACCTGATCCAGATGATCCCGCTTATAGAGATGAATAATCAGAAATCTTTCAATGATGATGCCAATCACCAGCGCAATTGAGCCACTGATAATAAAGGCCAGCAGAAAGCTATCAGTCAGGGTGGTGAAGTAATATGCGAGGTAAGCCCCGATCATATACATCGAACCATGTGCCAGATTGAGAATGCCCATGACGCCAAACACCAGTGTGAGTCCCGACGCTATCAGAAACAGTAATAGCCCGTACTGAACTCCGTTGAGAAGTTGTACCAGGAAAAGAGAAGTATCCATAAATGCTTACCTTAAGAAGAACTTTGAGTGGGCCTCCGCAGAGGCCCGGATCAACTATTTACAGCCTACAGCCTACAGCCGCGGGCAGGGTCTTCCAGATTTTCGTGTGCGACTTTAACCACGGTGTTCTGACCATCGACGACTTTGCGCAGGTAGATGGTCTGAATCGGGTTGTGTGATTTTGAAAAGTGGAATGCGCCGCGGGGACTATCAATTTCAAGTTGCTCCATCTGTTCGATCAGAGCGGCTTTATCTGAGGTATTTCCCTGAGTAGCGGTGACCGCCTGAGCGATCAACTGGCCTGCATCATACCCCTGCACAGCAAACAGATCGGCGGGCTTGCCATAAAGTGTTTCATAGTCCTGACGAAAGTGTTTGTTCTTCGGAATATCCAGCGCATCGGCGTAGTGCAGAGTGGTAATAACCTCTTCAGCGGCTGGCCCCTGTGCCGTGGTGGTTCCTTCTGTCAGGAAGCCTGAACCCAGCAGAGGGATCTTGCCTTTCAGACCCATGGCATCGTAATCCTTAACAAACTTCACCGCACCGCCGCCTGCGAAGAAGACAAACACCGCATCAGGATTAATGGATGCGATCTCGGTCAGATAGGACTGAAACTCCGTTTTCGGGAACGGCACCAGCATCTCTTTAATGACTTCGCCACCGGCTTTAGTGAAGGACTCATTGAAAGCCTCCAGCGACTCTTTACCAAAACCGTAGTTCCAGCTCATGGTGACAATCTTTTTGTAACCCATGTCATACGCTTCTTTACCCATCGGGAAGGCGGTCTGCCATGAGGAGAACGAGGTACGGAAGACGTTGGGCTGACAGAATGCACCGGTGGCGGCGTTGGCACCGGCATTCGGAATGATCATGATGGAGTCTTTACCTTTGATCGATTTGATCATCCCCATCGCAACCCCGGAATGTACCGGGCCAATGACGAAATCAGCTTGCTGGTTATCAACCAGAGAGGAGGTAATTTCGGGTGCCCGTGCCGGTTTGGCTTCGGTGTCCATCTCGATAAATTCAACCGGGCGGCCAGCGATATTGTTGCCTTGCTCTTTTATCGCCTGTTTCAGGCCATTTCGGGTCGATTCACCCAGTCCGGCATAGACACCACTGAAGGGCAGCATCACACCCACTTTAATCGGATCACTGTCCGCCGCCATTGAGCCGGTGCTCATAGAGATAATGGTTGCAGCAACGGTAGCAGGTAGAACTGACAGGAATATCTTCTTTTTATTGTTCATCACTAATTTCTCAGAGTTAGAGGATTAAGTCGAACTCAGCCTATGTCTGCAGCGGGTTTTCCAATAGCCACTGGTTGCAAGCTTTGTCCATCTAGCGCATTGCATTCGCTTCGCTGCAGAAAACGGATACAGAGTTTCGCTGAACGGATTTTTTTACCCCGTGTGATCGGAGATAGTGGAGATGTTAGAGACGCACCGGGCTGATTTTCTGAGCATCCAGTTTTCTCAACACGATGATCAGAACTGTTCTGACCAGAAAGGGCGCGATGTCAGAAACCGGGCACCATCAGAGGCAGGTTCTTCTGAATTTTCAAGAATAGGAAAATAGTATGCCGATTATTCATGTGAACATCATTGAAGGCAGAACGGATCAGCAGAAAGAGTTGCTGATTCATGAGATTACTGAAGCGGTAAATAGAGCCATCAATGCCCCGAAGGAGTCGGTGCGGGTGTTGATCACTGATCTGCCTGCGCAACATTGGGGCATTGGTGGTCAGTCAGCAAAAACACTGGGCCGATAAACCCATATCTGCGAACGTCAGCTGAAGCGGGATATCTGCTCGCTGGTCGGGTTTACCCTCTTTCCGATATGCGGATTGAGGTTGTCAAACAACTACAGGTTGAAACGGCCTGATTAAAATAACAACAGAGGATTAACAAAATGAAAAAGGGTGTAATGCGTCCCGGTCATGTGCAGCTCCGGGTTTTGGATATCGAAGAAGCGCTGGCTCATTATCGGGACCTGCTGGGACTGATTGAGATGGGGCGCGACGATCAGGGGCGCGCCTATCTTAAGGGCTGGACCGAAGTGGATAAGTTCTCCGTTGTCCTGCGTCAGGCCGATGAGCCGGGTATGGACTTTATGGGCTTTAAAGTGCTCAACAACGCCGTGCTGGAGCAGCTGGAGAGCGATCTGACAGCGTACGGCTGTACTGTGGAGCAGATTGCTGCGGGTGAACTGACAGGCTGTGGTCGTCGCATCCGTTTTGAAGCACCGACCGGACACCGCTTTGAACTCTATGCAGAGAAGGAACAGACCGGAAAATGGGGGGTATCCAACGTTAACCCGGAAGCCTGGCCGATGGATCTGAAAGGGATGAAGGCCACCCGCTTTGATCACTGCCTGCTGTACGGGCCGAATGTTGATGCCACCTATGCGCTGTTCCGCGATGTGCTGGGCTTTGATCTGGCAGAACAGGTGATCGATCCGGAAGGAAACCGTGTAGCGGCGTTCCTGACAGCCAGCATGAAGGCTCACGATATTGCGTTTATCGACTGTCCGGAGCCGGGTAAATTCCACCATGCGTCATTCTTCCTGGAAACCTGGGAGTCCGTGCTGCGCGCGGCGGATCTGATCTCTATGACCAATACCTCTATCGATATTGGCCCGACCCGTCACGGTCTGACCCATGGCCAGACGATCTACTTCTTCGACCCATCGGGTAACCGTAACGAAGTGTTCTGCGGCGGCGATTATCACTACCCCGATCATGAGCCGGTGATCTGGAAAGCCGAGGATCTGGGCAAGGCGATCTTCTATCATGACCGGGTTCTGAATGAACGCTTTCTGTCAGTACTCACCTGATCTGCACCGTTGCCCGGAAAAGGGATTTTTCGGTCTACGCAGCCAGATATATTGAGTTTCATATGGCTCATGTATCACCGCGTTTTCATGCTTGCTTTGCTCCCTTTCGCAATGTGTTTGGCCTCCTTCCGGAGGCCTTTTTTTTGTTCATAGGCTGTTATGGGGGATAAAGAAAACCCGCTGGCCTGAGTCTTGATGCTATAAAGGTTTTACCACAGAGGACACAGAGGACACGGGGAAGTACTGTTTAGCGTTTTCTCTGTGTCCTCTGTGGTGAGTCTGTTTTTGATTTTAAGGGCCCTTGCAATATATAGCTTCACTACTATCTATCACGATGGAATCCTTTCCCGGTAAAGCGCGATGAACCTTTTTTTGTTCATAGGATGTTATGGGGGATAAAGAAAACCCGCTGGCCTGAGTCTTGATGCTATAAAGGTTTTACCACAGAGAACACAGAGGACACAGAGGGCACGGGGAAGTACTGTTTAGCGTTTTCTCTGTGCTCTCCGTGTCCTCTGTGGTGAGTCTGTTTTTGATTTTAAGGACCCTTGCAAAATATAGCTTCACTACTATCTATCACGATGGAATCCTTTCCCGGTAAAGCGCGATGAACCTTTTCTTGTTCATAGGATGTTATGGGGGATAAAGAAAACCCGCTGGCCTGAGTCTGGATGCTATAAAGGTTTTACCACAGAGAACACAGAGGACACGGAGAAGTGCTGTTCATCGGTTTCTCTGTGCGCTCTGTGTTCTCAGTGGTGAGTCTGTTTCAGATGATGGCTCCGTCTTCTATCACGGCAGAAGCCACTCCAAAAACCGCTGGCGGAAGCCTGGATGCTTGATGCTTTAAAGTTTTAGCACAGTCCCCAAAGGGCATGCTAAGCGCACAGAGGACACGGAGAAGTGCTGTTCATCGGTTTTCTCTGTGCTCTCTGTGTCCTCAGTGGTGAGTCTGTTTTAGATGATGGCTCCGTCTTCTATCACGGCAGAAGCCACTCCAAAATCCGCTGGCGGAAGCCTGGATGCTTGATGCTATAAAGGTTTTAGCACAGTCCCCAAAGGGCATACTAAGCGCACAGAGGACACGGAGAAATCCTGTTTAGCGTTTTCTCTGTGCTCTCCGTGTCCTCTGTGGTGAGTCTGTTTCAGATGATGGCTCCCGTGTTTTATCACGGCAGAAGTCGCGCCAAAAACCGCTGACTTAAGTCTGGATAAGGTTTTACCACAGCCCCAGAGGGCGTGGAGAAGTGCTGTTTAACGGTTTCTCTGTGCTCTCCGTGTCCTCTGTGGTGAGTCTGTTTTTGATTATGGCTCCGTCTTCTATCACAGCAGAAGCCACTCCAAAACCCGCTGACGGAAGCCTGGATGCTTGATGCTATAAAGGTTTTAGCACAGTCCCCAAAGGGCATGCTAAGCGCACAGAGGGCACGGAGAAATCCTGTTTAGCGTTTTCTCTGTGCTCTCCGTGTCCTCTGTGGTGAGTCTGTTTTTGATTATGGCTCCGTCTTTTATCACGGCAGAAGCCACTGCAAAACCCGCTGGCGGAAGCCTGGATGCTTGATGCTATAAAGGTTTTAGCACAGTCCCCAAAGGGCATACTAAGCGCACAGAGGGCACGGAGAAATCCTGTTTAGCGTCTTCTCTGTGCTCTCTGTGTCCTCTGTGGTGAGTCTGTTTCAGATTATGGCTCCGTCTTCTATCACAGCAGAATACCGTTCTATTAATATCTACCCCGATGCCCCTTTCTTTGTCCGCAAAGACGCATTATCCGGTTTCTGCACAGTAGGTGCATAAATAGGATACAGGTCGGCATAAAGCGGATATTGAGTCACCCCTCTGTTGAGTATCTTTGAGGAAAACAATAGAGGTGGACCGAATGAACACAGCACTGTTTAATAAAATTGATTCGATGATGGAAGAGAATCCTGAGAAGGGTATCTATCGCTGCAAGCGGGATATGTTTACCGATCCGGAACTGTTCGAACTCGAGATGAAGCATATCTTTGAAGGCAACTGGATCTATCTTGCCCATGAGAGTCAGATCCCCAATAAAAATGACTTCTTCACCTATACCATGGGTCGCCAGCCGATCTTCATTACCCGTAACAAAGACAATGAGCTGAAAGCCTTTATCAACGCCTGTAGTCACCGCGGTGCCATGCTGTGCCGTACAAAAAAGGGTAACCGTGCAGCGCACACCTGTCCGTTCCATGGCTGGGTATTCAATAACGATGGCAAACTGCTGAAAGTTAAAGACCCGGATGATGCAGGTTATCCTGAGTCATTCAACTGCAAGGGTTCGCATAACCTGAAAGAGGTGCCCCGTTTTGCCAGTTACAAGGGCTTTCTGTTTGGCAGTCTGAACCCTGATGTCGTCTCTCTGGAAGAGTACCTCGGTGAAGCGGCCAAGATTATCGACATGATCGTGGATCAGTCTCCTGAAGGTCTGGAAGTGCTGCGTGGCAGCTCTACCTACGTCTATGACGGCAACTGGAAAGTGCAGGCTGAAAACGGCGCAGATGGATACCACGTGAGTGCCGTGCACTGGAACTATGTGGCAACCACCGGTCGCCGGGATAAAGAAACCGATAAAACCAAAGCGATGGATGCCAGCACCTGGGCGAAGCAGAAAGGGGGCTTCTACGCCTTTGATCATGGCCATATCTGCTTGTGGATGCAGTGGCCAAACCCTAAAGACCGTCCAATTTATCAGCGCCGTGACGAACTTATCGCCACCAGTGGCGAAGCCAGAGCCGACTGGATGATCGGTAATCTGCGGAACCTGTGTCTCTATCCAAACGTGTTTCTGATGGATCAGTTCAGCTCGCAGATCCGCCAGTTCCGTCCGATCGATGTGAATAAGACTGAAGTAACCATCTACTGCATCGCGCCGAAGGGTGAAAGTGCCGAGGCCCGTGCTCAGCGTATCCGTCAGTATGAAGATTTCTTCAATGCCAGCGGTATGGCAACCCCGGATGACCTGGAAGAGTTCCGCTCATGCCAGAAAGGCTTTATGGCCACCAATCTTGAGTGGAATGATATGTGTCGTGGTGCTGAACACTGGATTCAGGGACCGGATGAAGAGGCTAAAAAACTGGGCATGAACCCCATTATGAGCGGCGCTAAAACGGAAGATGAGGGCTTGTATACCGTTCAGCACCGTTACTGGGTTGATGTGATGAAGAAAGCGGCGTCTGAACAGGAGGAAAAATAATCATGTCTATTTCAATTGACCAGGTAAATAAATTTCTCTTTGAAGAAGCCCGTTATCTTGATGATAAAGAGTGGGATAGCTGGCTGGAGATGTATGCTGCAGATGCCAGCTACTGGGTGCCATCCTGGGATGATACCGGTGAGCTGACGGAAGACCCGCAGACTGAAATTTCGCTGATGTATTATGCATCGCGCAGCGGTCTGGAAGACCGGGTGTTTCGCATCAACACAGATAAATCCAGTGCCACCAGCTTGCCTCAGCCGCGTACGTCTCACAACCTGAGCAATATCGAGATTGTCGAAGCCTCTGATGAGCAGTGTAAAGTTCGCTTTAACTGGGTTAACTATGCCTATCGTTATGAGCATGTGTACACCTACTTCGGTACCAGCTTCTATACCCTGGATATTTCCGGTGAACGTCCGAAGATCAAAGCGAAAAAAGTCGTCCTGAAAAACGACTATATCCATCATGTGGTCGATATCTATCATCTTTAATAATAACAATAAGGCCCCCGGTTTGACGGGGGCCGGGATCGATTATGTCTTATAAAATTGCGTTAAACTTTGAAGACGGTGTAACTCGTTTTATCGAGTGCAACGAGGGTGAACTGGTTGCTGATGCGGCCTATCGTCAGCGTGTCAATATTCCACTGGATTGTCGCGATGGTGCCTGTGGAACCTGTAAGTGTCATGCCGAATCAGGCAAATACACGCTGGAAGATTACATCGAAGATGCACTGTCTGATGAAGAGGCAGAACAGGGTCAGGTACTTACCTGCCGTATGGTGCCAACTTCCGATTGTGTTGTTTCAGTACCGGTATCTTCTAAAGTATGTAAGACCGTTACTGAGACCTATGCGGTTGAGCTGTCTGCGATTAACCGTCACTCAGATACGGCTATCGGATTCTCAGTTAAAGGTGACACGCTGGCTAACCTGCATTTTCTCCCAGGCCAGTATGTCAATATTAAAGTACCGGGCAGCGATGAAACCCGTGCTTACTCTTTCAGCTCACTGGTGAGTGACGCACATGAGGTCTCTTTCCTGATCCGGGTTATTCCTGACGGCCGGATGAGCAGCTACATGCGTGATACGGCTCAGGTGGGCGAGTCTCTTGAGATCTCCGGTCCGTTTGGCAGTTTCTATCTGCGGGATATGAATCGCCGGGCACTGTTCCTGGCTGGCGGGACCGGTCTGGCACCTTTCACCGCGATGCTTGAAAAGATGCAACGTGACGGTCTTGAATACCCGGTACACCTTATCTACGGCGTAACCAACGATATCGATCTGGTTGAGGTCGACCGGCTGGAGCGTCTGGCGGCCGCGCTGCCATTGTTCAGCTATACCACCTGTGTTGCTTCACCGGAGAGCGAACACCCTGCAAAGGGCTATGTTACCCACTACATCGAAGCCGAGCACCTCAGTGATGGCGATGTCGATATCTACCTCTGTGGTCCGCCGCCGATGGTCGATGCGGTTAACCACTATTTCTCAGAAAAAGGCATAACGCCCGCCAGCTTCCATTACGAAAAATTTGCCTGAGGTTACCTCTATGTCTACACGTCGTTTTGAGGAAAAGGTTGTGGTGGTCACGGGGGCCGCTCAGGGCATTGGCCGTGAAGTGGCATTGAGAGCCGCCCGTGAAGGTGCGCTGCTGGTGCTGGTTGATTTTTCACCCCTGGTGGAAGAGGTCGCCGCTGAGATTATTGAACAGGGTTTTTCAGCGCCGCTGGTGGTGCTGGCCAATCTTGAACAGTACGCCGAGTGCTGCAAGGTAATGGATGCTGCCGTGGCTCAATATGGTCGTATCGATAGCCTGATCAACAATGTCGGCGGCACTATCTGGGCTAAACCCTATGAATACTATGAAGCGGAACAGGTAGAAACTGAGATACGCCGTTCACTGTTTCCGACACTCTGGTGTTGTCATGCGGTGCTGCCCTTCATGCAGAAACAAGCTTCAGGCTCAATCGTGAATGTCTCATCGATTGCGACAAAAGGACTCAATCGGGTTCCCTATGCCGCCGCCAAAGGTGGCGTAAACGCTCTCACCGCCTGTCTGGCTTGGGAAAACGGCAACCGTGGTATCCGCGTCAATGCGGTGGCACCCGGTGGCACCGATGTGGGGGAACGGAAAATCCCGCGCAACAGCCAGCCGATGAGTGATGATGAAAAGGTGTGGTATCAGCAGATTGTTGACCAGACCATTGATTCAACCGTAATGGGGCGTTACTCCACCCCTGGCGAGCAAGCCAGTGCGATCCTCTTTCTCGCCTCCGATGAAGCCTCGTATATCACCGGGACTATTCTGCCGGTAGGCGGGGGAGATCAGGGCTGATTTGAATTTCACTTAAAAGGCAGCCATTCGGCTGCCTTTTTTATAATCGGGGAGGCAGCAGGTCTGCTGTTGTCAGATCGCCGCTTCGCGGCTGGCTAGCTGTTAGAACGTCGCTTCGCGCCTCGCTAGAAAAAGCAAAGAAAAACAGCAGTTGTAGTCATCGACAAGGCTGGGATATAGTTAAATCCGGTGGGTAACTGGAGTACCCGTATCGTAGTCTGTGATTTTGATTAGTTGTGTAGTCCGGTCAGGCACTTAAGACAGTTCAGACGGGTTTTCAGGATGAATACCATAATCCTTTTTTCTTCTCTGGCAGTCCTTGCCTTCGCATATTTAGCCACATACTCCTGATACCTAAGGCTTCTGCGATACATCTTTTACTCGTTCCTAGAGTTGTAAGTTCGCAAAGCTTTCAAGCTTGTATGGGTGGGATTGTAAATAGTTATAAGGAACTCAGAACCAACCACCTAATTTATTAGAATTTATCTCCATACGGGGGGATTATGGGAAGTCAAAATCAAATTAAATCTAAGTTGCTTGAAATGGAAGGCGGTAAATTTCAACGGCTATGTGATGATTGGTTATACAGAAAAGGACTTGAAAATATTAACCCTATTGGGATGATGAAAACTACTGATCGGGTAGTGAAAGGAACCCCTGACTGCTTGTTCATGCAGGAAGATGGGACATATATTTTTTCCGAATACACTGTTCAACAAGAGCGCCTAGCAAAAAAACTAGAAGATGACATAGGTAAGTGCTTTGACGAGGTTAAAACAGGTATACCCATAGAAAAAATAAGTGGAATTATTATTTGCTACTTAGGGAAACTTACAACCAAAGAAATTAATAGTCTTAGAAGTATCTGCTATGACAGGGGTATCATGTTAACTCTTAACGGCCTCGACTCCATTTCGTTAAGCATTAAAAACTCCTATCCAGTTCTTTCTGAAACATACTTAGGTTTACCATTAGACACAGGGCAATTACTAAGCGTTGAAGACTTTATCGATCGGTATGGAAAAAGTAACTTCACAACGTCTATTGATAATGAATTGTTATTTTGTGATGACCTTCTAAGCAGCGCTACTAAAACACTAGAAACTGAAAATTTTTTACTCGTCTCTGGTGCCGCAGGGCTAGGAAAAACATTATTCTCTGTGACCTTAGCAAAGAAGTTTCAACGTGAGAATAGTAATCTGATTGTAATTTGTCTTTTTGATAAAGGCGCAGACCTAATCAGAGATATAACGGCCATGTTTAGCGAGCCTGGAGATTATTTAATTTTTGTGGATGACGCTAATAGGCTGGATAATAGGCTTGACTATCTTCTCCATTATCTTAACGAGAATGATGAATACAGAACCTTTCGTATAATTGCTACTGTTAGAGATTATGCCCGCACCTCCGTTATAGAAAAAGTTAACAAATATACTGAACTTCATGAACAAGTTATGGTGCCATTAACGGACGATCAGATTAAAGAGCTATCAGAAACCATCTTTGGTATTAAAAATGGAGAATATCAAAAAAGAATACAGGAAGTGTCTTGTGGCAATCCGCGTTTGGCTGTTATGGCATCAAAGGTTGAACATTAAGGGGTCAAAGCCCTTTTACGGAATAGTTGGACAGGTAAAGCGGGGATGCCCAAAAAGAGCGATTGATTGAAAAGGGCTTTGACCCCTTTAATACTTCGCTCTTTTTACCATAAAATTTACTCCACTACACTGGTCCACTGACCAAGGCGTTAAGAGTCATTCCAGGAATGAAGATCGCACTAGGATACATAGGACTTCCAATATTGTTGGCACTAGCTGTAGCAGTTTACTCATTGACTAACGGCCGGGAAATATCGGAAGTTCTTATTCAGTTTATTTATGGGGGCCTATTTTACTGTGCACCATTCTTTGTTTTTGCTTTGTTGCATATCTTGCTTAAGCTTCCCAGAATAGTGGCACATTCGGGTTATATTGCGGCCAGCTTGTCCCTGGTTGCAATTACTTCAGTATGGCTGTTGCCCCCTGATCCCTCGGGACTGCCAATGCAATGGATGGCATATTGGCCACTGTCGGCAATTTTAATTGTAATTTTTGTCGGGGTTTCGTTTGCTTACCGAAAGTTCAGTAACTCTTAACAAACGGCTGTTATCGCCCCTGCGGGGCTGGGACAGTCTTTACGCTGCTTCGCAGCTTCAATCCTGCCCTAGGCTTGATAAAGGGGACAGATTGAATTTTGCAGGGATAAGGAAATAGGGGTTAGCTCTTGTGCAAAACTCAAGGCCTGACCTTTATAACTGCTACGAGATTCAGCAGGTAATAATGTCAAAGGTTGTAAATTCAGTCGATGCTACATAACCAGCGCAGGCATAGCGACGTTCTTTACATTGCGCCTTCGGCTCCATTCCAAGCGCGCATGCTGCAAGCGCTATATGGCCTTTCGAGTTTTGGCATGAATTAGAGTGCCACTACAATCCTCTGTGAGAATTCCTGTCAAAGTGCGTTGCGGCATCGTTGAAAGTAATAAGCGCCACGGTAAAGTTCTCAGGCCATAAGGACTATGGCCTGAGAACAACACAAAAGTGACGTGTTAACCGTGAGACCGGTTATTCCGGCTTCAGAACCAGATGACCGACCGCGGTGTTGGAACCCGGTACGTGATAGTGACGGTGTAACGGCTTAACATGATCACCTAATGCACCGCGCATAATCAGCCACATAACCAGTTCAATGCCTTCAGAACCCGCCTCACGCAGATATTCAATGTGAGGCATATCTCTTAACCGTTGTGGGTTTGCAGTCAGGTCGTCGAGAAATGCATTATCAAACGCTTTGTTGATGAGGCCTGCCCGTGGCCCCTGCAACTGATGGCTCATGCCACCGGTTCCCCAAATTTGTACATTGAGGTCTTCAGGGTAGCTTTCCACGGCGCGGGCTATTGCCTCGCCTAACATCCAGCAGCGATTTCCTGTTGGCGGTGGGTATTGCACAACATTGACGGCAATCGGCACAACTTTTACCGGCCAGGCGTCTGGCTGACCAAACATCAGCGACATAGGCACGGTCAGACCATGGTCAACATCCATTTTGTTGATAATGGTCAGGTCAAATTCATCCAGGATACAGGACTGAGCGATGTGCCAGGCCAGATCCGGCTCGCCAACGACGGTAGGCACGGGTCTTGGTCCCCAGCCCTCATCTGCTGACTGATATTGCTCAGCACAGCCAATCGCAAAGGTCGGAATAATATCCATCGAGAAGGCTGAGGCGTGATCGTTGTAGACCAGAATAACAACATCGGGCTTCTCTTCTTTCAGCCACTGTTTAGTCCACTCATAGCCTTCGAAAATCGGTTTCCAATACGCGTCTTCAGTTTTGCCATTATCAATTGCCGCACCAATGGCGGGGACATGGCTACTGGCGATGGCTGCTGTAATTCGTGCCATGATTAATTCCCATCCTTTATTGAACGCAGACCCTCAGGAGAGCGGCCACCGGCTATCATCATTGCCTGATAGTCTTCAGGCGTCATGCCGGTCATGGTGCCTACTGCCTGTAAGAAGCTCAGACCATCCGTTGAAAACACTTTAGCCAGAAAGTAAATGTTGCCGCCTTCATCAAGCGCAGCATTATAGTCGCGGTTAAGAATGGTCTGTTTTTGCGCTTCGGTCATCGGCCATTCGTCGAGGTAGGCCCGTTCATCCGCTTTAAAGCGTTCGCGGTTTTCCGGTGTCATCAGGCTCATGCAAAACTGGTTTAACCAATAGCCTTTTCTGCCCCGCTGGGCGGTATACACCCGGGTACCCGGTATATCTTCGAACTCCGCAAGATATTCATGAATTGTTTGTTTCATTATATTTTTCTCATTTTCCACAGCTATAGAACGTGCATCGCTTCCCGAAGTCAGTCACAGAGTTAAACGATGAATGGAAATAGTATAGGGGATCGATCAGGCTAACCCAATCGACGGGAGGCTGTATACGGCTTGTCAAGCATTCAATTTTTGCGTGCTGCTATAAGTAATCAGCTTTGTTTGAACCATCCCTTCATATTTTCCTGTTTCTGATATAACACCGAGTAGCTTAGCAGCCCGATAACCCCCCTCCCAGAAGGCGGCCCCAATACCCAGATAGCTCATCCCTGACGCAGTGACGACAAAGGTGATTAGATAGGTCACTTGTGTAGCCTCTGACAATATGAAAATACTCAATTTCTACAAATTATTACTGACCTTCAGAGCGCAGCTTAGTAGTATCATGGTTAACAGCCTGATAATTAAGCAACGCAGTTGTGCTTCGAGGGAACGATGGCTTTGATGACACCTGAAACACCACAGAACAACTTTGCCTTCCTGGCAGAGTATGATCCGATCTTTCAACAGTTGGCGAATGCAGCAGAAAGGTCATTTTCCAGCGACCCCAACACCACGCTTATCAAACTTCGTCAGCTTGGGGAAGCGCTTGCGAGGGTGAAAGATGCCCAGTCTCGGGTTAATAACCTCACTCAGTCGATCCTCGCCAAAGCTTTCCGCGGCGAACTCACCGCCGACTGGCGCGCACAGAACCCCGATCTTATTAGTGGGGACAGCAGCGCCGAAGCTCTGCTTGAAAAAATAAAATCTGAGCGAGAAGTGCTAGAATCGACTAAAAAAGCAGTTAAGCGTAAGAAGGCAAAGGTATGAAGCCCGTTAACGACAGTGACCAGCTCAGCGAGATAGTGATCGACGGCTATAAATCCATTGAGCATTGCAAGATTGAGATGGGGTGTTTAAATGTTTTGATTGGTGCCAATGGCGCGGGTAAATCAAACTTTATCAGCTTCTTCCGTTTGATCGCGACACTTCTTGATCATCGCTTACAGTCTTTGGTAGGTAAAGCCGGAGGCCCAGACGCTGTACTCCATTTTGGACGAAAAAAAACAGAGGCGCTTAATGCAGAGCTCTACTTCGGTAATAACGGTTATAAGTTTGCCTTAGAGCCGACAAATGATAACCGGATGATGTTTCAGCGAGAGGCTCTGTGGTGGAATATGAGTGGTGATAAAGGTGTTAGCTCAGGACATTTTGAGTCCCAAGCAGACCAGCACCGCTCAGGGATAACACAGTATACATTACCGATCATGCGGCGTTGGCGTGTCTATCACTTCCATGATACGAGTGACAGTGCCAGAGTGAAGCAATCCCATCGTATCAACGATAACGATTATCTGCGTGAGGATGGTGGTAATCTTGCCGCTTTTCTCTTCCGCTTAAAGAAGAATCATGTAAACCATTACAAACGAATAGTGAAAACTATTCAGATGGTGGCTCCTTTCTTTGGTGAGTTTTATCTGCGGCCAAGTCCAGATAATGAAGACTATATCCAGCTGGAGTGGACAGAGAAAGAGCAGGATGTCCCGTTCAAAGCGAGTGAGCTTTCTGATGGAACGTTGCGGTTTATTTTACTGGCAACCGTTATGCTGCAACCTGAAGAGTATATGCCCAGCGCCATTATTGTTGATGAGCCGGAACTGGGGCTTCATCCTTATGCTATTAATGTGTTGGCTGAACTCATTAAAAGTGCCAGTCATCAACATCAGCTTATTATCTCGACGCAATCGGTAGAACTGGTAAATCAGTTTGATGCTGAAGATCTGATTGTGGTTGATAAGCAGAATGGAGCGTCTACTTTTAAACGCCTGAATACCGGCGATTTAAGTGAGTGGTTAGAAGATTACAGCCTGGGAGAGCTCTGGAAGAAAAACTTATTGGGGGGGAGACCTCAGCGATGACCAGAGTATACGTCTTTGTTGAAGGTCAAACGGAAGAAACCTTCGTTCGTGATGTGCTCGGGCCTTATTTCGAGCGTCAACGTATTTGGTTAACCCCTATACTTGCAGAAACCAGCCCCGGTTATAAAGGTGGGATTGTTAGCTATGGTAAGGTTAAGAATCAGGTTACCCGCTTATGCAGAAAGGATAAAAATGCCTGGGTCACGACTCTGATTGACTACTATGGATTACCAACCGATTTCCCTCAATTCGCTCAGGGAAATGTTAGCGCAGTACAAAGGGTTCAGCATCTTGAGCAAGCATTAGCACAGGATATTAGTGAGAGAAATTTTTTACCCTATCTTGCTTTGCATGAGTTTGAAGCTTTGCTTTTTTGTGATCCTGCACAATTTCATGAGTGGTTTGATGATGAAAGAGCGGTCGCTGTTTTAGAGACGGTGAAAGCGTCTTATGGCAATCCTGAAGAGATAAATGATAGTCCTCAAACCGCCCCGTCAAAGCGGATTCTCGCGGCCATTCCCGCCTATAAGAAAACACTTCATGGACCAATGATAGCGAATGAGATAGGCATTGATGCTATGCGTGACCAATGCCCGCATTTTAATGACTGGATTAAGTCCATCGAGTCGCTTGCATAAGTGTTTTTATTGATGAGATAACCATGGATAGGTAATTATGGCTGACCAACCCCACCAGTATTTTAAGGATGAATTTTCTCCCGACAGTGAGAAGCGCAGAGAGCCTTCTGAAGGGGCATTTCCTGAAGTGAGTCGTCTGCCGCATAACTATGGCCGTTATACCGTCGATGAGGTGCTGAGTACCGACCTTAAATATGAAAAAGAGCCCTTCATTGTCACTGGTTATACCTCTTTATTGCGTGTTGTAAAACTCATATCAGGCCTTTCTGAGAAGCAGGATCTGCGTCTTCTGATCGGTAATGAGCCGTTTCCAATAGCCAATGCACCTATGTCACTTGCACCGGTGACATTTCCTGAAGAGGTTAAGGAGTATTGGCTAAAGAAACGCATCTCACTGCTTCAATACCCAGAAGTGTTTAACGCCCTTGAGAAGATGCGGATGGGACAGGTGGACGCGGTCTTCCTGGAGATTCCCGGACGGATGATGCATGCGAAGATGGTGATTACCCATGATATAGCCATGCTTGGGTCATCGAACTTTTCTGATGCGGGGTTAAGGCGGAATATTGAAGCCAATGTTCGCTTTAAGCGCGAAGATGAGACAGTGCGATATGAGGAAGTCAGGGACTATGCTGAGGCGTTGTTCAGTCTGGCTGATGATTACCGTGAACATTTGAAGGCTTTGCTGGAATCACTCCTTAAAGAGTCGAGCTGGGAGGATTGTATTGCCAGAGCCTGTTCTGAACTGTTGGAGGGGCATTGGGCGAAAAAATACACAACATACACGAGTCTGAGCAATCCCGATATGGCGTTATGGCCATCTCAGCGACAAGGGGTAGCACAAGCCCTTTGGATTATTGAAAACTTAGGCAGTGTGTTAGTGGCAGATGCGACCGGTAGTGGTAAAACCCGCATGGGGACGGCGTTGCAACGTGCGGTGTTTGATCGTTTGGTGCGAACTGGCAATCTGCGTGGCGGGGGGATGTCACTGATCAGCCCACCGGGAGTTGTGGCTGGATGGCAGAAGGAAATTCTCAGCTATGGCCTGAGTCATCGTCCACTGTCACAAGCGGCTTTGAGCTTTGCTGATCGGGAACGGATCGATGATCTTGTTACCCAGTCGATTAAGCAGGCGCAGATACTCAGTGTCGATGAAGCTCACAATTACCTTAATGCGGGGGCTAAACGGGCTCAGGTATTGTTACGCAATCTGGCTGATCATGTTCTGCTTTTCACGGCAACGCCGATCAATCGGAGTGCTTCGGATCTGTTGTGTCTGGTCAATATTCTTGGCGCTGATAACTTCGATCCGCAGGTGATCGATCAATTTAATCGCTGGCTTAGATTAGATGTAAAGAGTATGCGTGCTGCGCGTGAGGAGCAACTTGAACAACTCAAAAGTGAGATAGCACGTTTCACGGTTCGCAGGACGAAGCGTGAGCTGAATCGACTGATCGATAAACAACCTGCGGCTTATCACAATAAGCATAATGTTCCCTGCCGGTATCCCGAGCATAAGGCCGTTCCTTATGCTACCGGTGAATCTGAAGCGGCAATTGCGATTGGACTTCAGATCAGGGGATTATCTGAGCAACTCAGGGGTGTCGCCTACATTACAGGAGAGATTGATCAGAGTGCTTTTCTGACACCGGAAGGGCAGCCAATAGAACCTGAACGCGTTTTTAAACGTCGGTTGGGGATGGCAAAGCGGAGTGCTGTCTATCAGATTATGTCTCACCTGCGCTCTTCCAGGGTATCCGCTTATGCGCATATTGCAGGTGATCATGCTGTTGCTGACTTTTTTGACATCGAGGCGAAAGAGCTCAAGGGACATAAGGAAAGATACCTAAGCTGGAAGAGTATGATCAGCCCCCTGGCGTCAGCTTTCCCGAAGGGGTTAGCTGTGACTGTGATATACCTGAATGGCTGGTTGACCCTCTAGCCTATAAACAGGCGTGTGAGTACGAGATCCATATCTATCGAAAGATCCTTACGCTCCTGGAGACGCTTGATAATTCACGTGAGTTGGCAAAGCTAAGACTGATTGAATCCTTGTTTCATGAAAACACCCCGTTAGCTGTTATCGCATTTGATCGACACCCAATGACACTGCTATATCTGCGTCATCTGGCAGCGAAGGAGGGCATGCTTAAGGGTGTTAAGCTGTTACGGGCTTCAGGGGATTCAGGCAAAACCGAGCGCAAAGAGGTCGACCGCTATCTGAATAATGATAATGCATTAACGGAACAGGTGTTGGCATTCTGCTCTGATGCAATGTCAGAAGGTTATAACCTTCAGAATGCTTCAGTGGTGGTACATCTTGATATGCCATCCGTTGTGCGCCTGGTAGAACAACGCATTGGGCGAGTGGATCGCATGGACAGTATTCATGAGTCTATACAGGTGTTCTGGCCTATGGATCATGATGTTTTTGCCCTTCGTAGTGATGATCTTTTGATTGAGCGTTTTGAAGCGAATGAGATGCTGATAGGTTCGAACTTCTATCTGCCTGAAGAGATGGTAGACAAGCGTGTCGATTATGAGGAGATAATCGATCTGGCCGAAAAGCAGAGTGTTACCTGGGATGGGATACAGGATGCATTCGAGCCTGTTCGGGGATTAATTGGCGGTGATCGTGGTTTGGTATCTGATGAGCATTATCAAAGTATGGCGTCCACTGAGGAAACCTGTACAAGGATAAGTGCGGTGGTATCCGATCATAATTGGGGGTTCTTCTGTATTGCGGGCACTGAATTTGGCGCACCGAAATGGGTGCTTTTGACTGAAACCGATAAAGCCCCTGTGATCGATTTGAAACTGATATCTGGTTTTCTATCATCCCATCTTCAAGAGAATACTGAGGCGTTTGACCTTAGATCAGAGCATTGTTTTAGGGGAGTGGAAAGCTATCTTGAGCGGTTAGCTTCGATTGAGCGAAGTTTACTGCCAAGACGAAAGCAGGTTGCGTTGTCAGAGATGGAGCTCATTCTACGCAAATGGATATTAAATGCAGACGAAGAGCAAGCTCGGTTTTACCAAAAACTTATTGATGTATTAGCGCAGAAGGTTGAAACACAACGAGCGGTTAATTGGTCACTGTTGGCTGACCTCTGGTTGGAGATGGTGCGTCCAGTGTGGTACGAGAAACTGACTACAGCGCGTGGACGGAAAGCTATTTTACTGACCGATTTGCAAGATACTTTAATTAATAATCCTATTCCATTTGAGAAGGTCTATGATTGTTTTGTGGTCATGCCTGATTCGACAACACAGATTAGCGAGAGAGTGGCCGCATGTATCATTGGTATTAAAGGAGAAAACTGTTGAAATGATTACTTTTCGACCAGTGCTGTAATCGTTCTCATCGGCAGGAATAGCCTGAGGGGATTAGATGTAAAAGAGATGAATCCAAACTGCTCATAAAACGTTTGGGCACTTTCATCTTTGGCATCAACCACTATTCCGCTGCAGCCAACGTTTTGACTGACCTCTAGCGCTTTACTCAGTGTGAAACCCAGCATGTACTGGCCTAGCCCTTTACCTTGATGTTCTTTGTCTACTGCAAGCCTGCATAGGCGAACGGCAGGAGCATTTATAGGTAGTTTCTTTAGCAAAGGTGTTTGCCTTTCTGCAGAAAGATCTAGCTCACAGACGTTTAGCGTCGCATAAGCAATGACAGGGCCACTATCATCTTCAAAGGTCAGTACGTGGGTTTTTGCTATATCACGACTATGGTGCTGTAGAGCCATGGTTTTTAAGTAATGATTAAGGGCTTCCACCTCACAGTCAAAGCCCTTGCGATCATGATGTTTGCTTAGTTCTTCAATCTTTACGTTCGACATTCAGAGAGTCTTCCTGAAAGCTCTGGAATGCTGCTTTTAGCTTCTGATTAGGTTGTGGTGAGCGAGCGAGAATAGACATGAATTTCTGGGCTTCTGCCTTTGATAATGTAATCCGTCGCTCATGCTCGATAATACTTTCAGCCGTTTCAAGAGCGCTACTGACCAAAAACTGATTGACTGTAGCGCCTTGTATGGATGCCGCATACTCTATTTTTTCAAGCGCCGTTGGCGCTACGCGAGCGGTAATGCGCTCAGATTTACGCTCAATGGTTGTTGTCATAAGTCAGTTCTCTTGGTCTTTGTCTTGTTTGTTCTGTTTTTAATGGTTAGCAATTAGTATCTGAGATTTAGTCGATGTATATACTGTCTGTAAATGCTTATAATAAACCCTTGGTGACAAAATGTCACACAAGATAGCGCAGAATTGTTGTTGCCAGATACAGCTGGGCTGACTTCCTCCCAAAATTAAATCGCACAGAAGTGCTCGTGTGATGCTTGTGTGATTTTCGTGTGAATGTAGGGAAATATAGAGACGATACGCAGAAATGATAAAAAACGGCTGCGAGTGCAACCGTTTGTATTTTAAGATATGTCTTTGTTTTCTAACGTTACAGCCCCAGCTTCTCTGCCACGTAATCGGCGTCTTTATCGCCCCGGCCGGACAGGTTGATCAGAATGGTTTTATCCTTGCCGAGCTTCGGCGCTTCACGCATCGCCCAGGCGACGGCGTGGGCGCTTTCCAGTGCCGGGATGATGCCTTCCACCTGAGACAGGGTCATAAAGGCGTTGAGGCACTCTTCGTCGGTGACCGATTCATATTCAACCCGCTCGATATCTTTCAGGTAACAGTGCTGCGGGCCGACGCCGGGGTAGTCCAGACCGGATGCGATGGAGTGAACCGGCAGTGGCTCGCCATTTTCATCCTGCAGGACATAGCATTTGAAGCCGTGGATCGCACCGGGTGTGCCTTTTGTCAGGGTGGCGGAGTGATCTTTGGTATCCAGACCTTTACCGGCCGGCTCGACGCCGACGATTTTCACATCTTCATCTTCCAGGAAAGCGGTGAACAGCCCCATCGCGTTAGAGCCGCCACCGACACAGGCGGTGATGATATCCGGATTTTTGCCATGCCGCTCGTTGAACTGCTGACGGGCTTCACGGCCAACAATACTCTGGAAATCACGCACCATTTTCGGGAAGGGATGAGGGCCAACCACAGAACCGATGGCGTAGATAAACTCCTCAGGGTTTTTCAGATACTCTTCGAAGGCGCTGTCGACCGCGTCTTTCAGGGTGGCGGTGCCACGGGTGACCGGTACCAGTTTGCAGCCGAGAATTTTCATTTTGGTGACGTTGGGATGTTCTTTCTCGATATCCACCTGGCCCATATGGATCTCACAGGGGATTCCCACCAGTGCACAGGCGGTTGCCAGGGCGACACCGTGCTGACCGGCACCGGTTTCCGCCAGTACTTTCTTTTTACCCATAAATTTTGCCAGCAGGGCTTCGCCCAGGCAGTGGTTAATTTTGTGGGCACCGGTGTGGTTGAGATCTTCCCGTTTCAGGTAGATCTGTGCGCCGCCAAGTTTTTCACTCAGACGTTTGGCATGGTAGATCGGGCTGGGGCGGCCAACATAGTCCTGGTTCAGTTGCATCAGTTCGTTCTGGAACGCTTCTGTGTTGCGGATCTCTTCATAAGCCTGATCGATCTCGTCCATCACCTGCTTGAGTTCCGGGGGGATAATCTGGCCACCGTAATTACCGAAATAGCCCTCTTTGTCTGGCATCGGGGCAAAATCAAACTTACTCATAAGACCTCTCTTAGCTCATATCTGACGGCCAATGTTGTGATACCGTCGGCAACGATTATTTGAATTTATTGTATTATGTAGAGAGGAATATATCGCTGCGGTGCGCAGATGCCAACTGTTGAGTCTAATTAATTACCGGGTTGTTGAGCCGGCGCAGGTTAACCGAAATCCAGTTCGATCTGCTGCTCTTTGGAAACGGTTTTTTTAAACCCAAGGGATTTCTGCTTTCGGCTGATCTCCCGTAGCTGCGCCCGGGCTTCATGGTAACAGTGAAAGATGGTGTGATGCACAGACCCTTTGTTATTCAGGGTATTGCCCCAGGATTCACTCAGCACCCAGTCCCCCATCAGATCCTGATAGAGTCGGACAATGAAATAATCCTGTTGTCTGCGCCAGCGAATAATCAAAAAACTACCCGAGTAAATTTGTCCGGAAATGATGTCAAACCGTAAGGCGCGCCATTATAATCGGCGTTTCGCCCCTTAACCAGCTGATTTTATAACCTTTGGAGTGATCATTGAAACTATCCCGACTGAACATCGTGGCCGATGAAAATATTCCTGCACTGACGCGTTTATTTGGCCATCTGGGCGAGATTCGCACGTTGCCGGGCAGAACCATTCAGAACAGCGATCTGCAACAGGCTGACATGCTGTTGGTGCGTTCAGTCACACGGGTAGATCAGCAGTTGCTGGAGAATACCCCGGTCAGATTTGTCGGCACCGCGACTATCGGTACGGACCATATCGATACCGACTGGCTACAGGCGCATAGCATCGGCTTTTCCAGCGCACCGGGTTGTAATGCCGATGCGGTGGCTGAGTACGTTATCAGTAATCTCCTGCTGGTAGCCGCAGAACAGGGCTTTAAGCTGACAGAGCGTGTTGTTGGTATTGTCGGGGTGGGTAATGTTGGCCGGCGTTTACAGCAGCGGCTGACCGATCTGGGGGTGACATTAGTATTGAATGATCCTCCCCGGGCTGCTGCAGGCGAAACCGGGTTTATCGCGCTTTCTGCGCTATTAGCGCAGGCCGATATTATCTGTCTGCATACGCCACTGACTAAAACAGGAGATCATCCCAGCTTTCATCTGCTGAATGCGGATAATCTCGAACATATTAAGCCCGGGGCGATATTACTGAATGCCGGACGGGGACCGGTCATCGACAATAAGGCGCTGCTTAACTGGCACCGGGGGCGTGCAGATGTGACATTGTTACTGGATGTCTGGGAGGAGGAGCCGGTGGTGGACTCGCAGCTGGCGCAGCGGGTGCGCATCGGCACACCACATATCGCCGGTTATAGCCTCGATGGTAAAATTCGCGGCACCTGGATGCTATATCGGGCGTTTTGCCAGCAACAGGGGATAACCCCGGATATTGAACTGGCGGACTGTCTGGCCAGTGCCGGGCCGGCACCTGACATTCAGCTGGATGGGTCGGAGACGCTGACCGATATCGTTCACGCTATCTATCAGCCGGAGGCCGATTTTCAGCGCTTTATGGCCTCGCTGGTGGATACTGACCTGCAACCGCAGGCGTTTGATCTGCTAAGGAAAAACTATCCGGTGCGCCGGGAGTTTGTCGCGGCAAAGTTGTCTGGTGACAAGCCTTCACCTGAGCTTGCAAAGCAGTTGCAGGCGGTGGGGTTTTGCCCGGACTGAGCAGTCTGCTGAGAAAACTTTCATTTATAAGCGTTGATGGGTTAGTTTAGCAAGCTGACTGATCTGTATAATATTTTCTTAATAATCCGCAACACGATAAGGCTCTGATGGCGCTGAAACTGGAACCCATTCAAACGGACAAAAAGCTGGCTGATCTGCGTCTGCAGGTAGGGGAGCCGGTTCGGGTAGAGATCCGTGCTCCCCGGGTAAAATATACCGCTAAACTGCTGGGCTATGCGGAGAACGGCGGGGTTATGATCTCAGCGCCACCGCCGAAAAGTGGTGTGCCGACACTGATAAATGAGGGCAATCTCGCCAGTCTGCGTCTGATCAGTGGTAACCGGATCTGCAACTTCACCAGTAAAATACTGAAACAATACGATCAGCCATTCAGTTACTGGCTGCTGGAATACCCCGCAACGATTGAGCTGAGACAGATCAGGGAGCACAGCCGGATTCCCGTGAATCTCAGTTGCTCTGTCGATGATTACGATGAGATGGCGGAAAGTGATGGCCTTCCGGCAAACGCGCTCTGTGTTGATATCAGCCGCGAAGGCGTCTGTCTGCAGTTGCCCTATGCCCTGGGCAGTGTAGGGGATCGTTTTTATCTGACGACACGTTTACAGATCGGTGATATTGATCAGGTTTTACTGGTGCCGGTTGAGTTGAGAAATATGCACAGCAGTCCGGCTGAGTCGAGCAGTGTGCTCAATCATGGTTTTAAGTTTCTCGATCTGGATGAAGATACCCGTTTGATTATTACCGCATTTGTTTATCAGCAGTTTCTGGTTGAGACGGGCAATCTCGATCAGACCGGACAGGAGTTGTAGATGTTTCGTCTTGGCTTGATTGTGAATCCGCTGGCAGGTGTGGGGGGCAGTGTAGGCCTTAAAGGCAGTGATGGTGAAGCGACCGCATTGAAGGCGCTGGCACTGGGAGCCGAACCAAAAGCCAATCTGCGCACCCAGCAGGCACTGGAACCCCTGGCAGGGCTGGATATTGAACTGATTACCTATCCCGGCGAGATGGGCGAGGACAGTGCTCGTATCGCTGGTTTTAAGCCACGGGTGATCGGAGCTATTACTCCGGGTCACACCAGTGCTGAAGATACTGAGCGTGCGGCCCGGGAGATGGCGAAGCAGGGGGTTGATCTGATTCTGTTCGCCGGCGGTGATGGCACCGCCCGCAATATCTGTCACGCGATTGGCGATGCTACCCCGGTGCTGGGGATTCCGGCGGGCGTCAAAATTCACTCCGGGGTGTACGCGGTGACCCCGAAAGCGGCCGGGGATGTCGTCGCCATGCTGGTGCGGGGTGAGCTGGTGACACTGGCGGATCAGGAGGTGCGGGATATCGACGAAGAGGCGTTTCGTGCAGGCCGGGTCCGGGCTAAGTATTACGGTGAACTGCTGGTACCGGAGGAGGGACGCTTTCTTCAGCATGTTAAAAATGGTGGTCGTGAAGTAGAGGAGCTGGTGCTGGATGATATCGCCGCCGACTTTACTGAAAACATGCAGGATAACGTGCGCTATATCATGGGGTCCGGCTCTACTGTTCAGGCGATTATGGATCATCTGGGGCTGGACAATACCCTGCTGGGCGTGGATCTGATCGAGAATGGTCAACTGATCGGCAGCGATCTGACC
This sequence comes from Amphritea pacifica, assembly GCF_016924145.1. Classification (GTDB taxonomy): domain Bacteria; phylum Pseudomonadota; class Gammaproteobacteria; order Pseudomonadales; family Balneatricaceae; genus Amphritea; species Amphritea pacifica. The sequence goes on from NZ_JAFFZO010000020.1 coordinate 54,770, forward strand.
GCGCAACAGCTACTGGATATGACTGAGGGGGCTGATACCCGGCTGGTGATTACCGTGATTGGTGGTCAGGGGCATATTATCGGTCGGGGTAATCAGCAGCTCAGTGTCGAGCTGCTCAAGCGTATCGGCCGTGAAAATATTATAGTGGTGGCAACCAAGAGCAAGATTAAAGAGCTGGAAGGCCGCCCCCTGATTGTTGACAGTGGTGATGCCGAGCTTAACCATCAGCTTTCAGGATTGATCCGTATTGTTACAGGCTATCGGGATGCGATTCTCTACCGGGTAGCCGATTACTGATATAAACCTCACTGTATTGCACAACGTGATCTGCCGGACAGGCAAAATTCAGATTCTTTGATAAGCTTAAAGGACTGCTTTGAAGGGAGTACCACTATGGGGTTTGAATTAATATGGTTCTATCTGCGCCTGATGCTACCGGAATGGATGCATGTCACTCACCCTGATAGCAGTCATTTCTTCCGGCGAAAATTCACTTCAGCCTATAAAGCCCGGTTGCGCTGGGTGTATCGTATCTGGATCGGTTCCGGACTGTTGATGCTGGCCATTCCCGCCCCGCCGGTGGTGATTGGACTGGGATTGTTCACCACTTTTATCTCCTTTTCATTACTGGATGAAGCTGAGTGAAAGCACTTAGCAGAGAAGATACACCGTTGATTCAGTCAGCCTGACAGAGGCTGATCTCACTGTTGTCATCAAATAGCAATAACCCAGCAACCTGATTGTCATTTTTCCTGTTTACCCTTCGGGTGGAATATTTTCAGTCTGACGATAGATCGGTTCAGGCTATCCATATTAAACCGGGAGAAAACATGTCCTTTCTGAAACGAGCCGCTGTAGCCGCAGCGATTGCAGGTGTAACACTGTCACTGACTGCATGCCAGTCCAATGAAGTTAAACAGGAGATGGTTAAGGCACCAGCCCTGAATAACCAGGATCTGTATGAAGTTGATCATGAAGGCCGGCATTATGTTTTTGATGACTTTGCGGTTTATCAGGACTTCCTGAAAGTGGGCGAAACCTCTTTCCGTAAAGTATTTATCGGTGCCGGGCCGCACGGTGAATCTCTGGTATTTGGTCTGCGCAGCGAAGACAAGAAGAAGCTTGAAGGTCTGGCTGGCGTTGATATGTACAATGGTAAGCTGCCTGCAGCAAAAGATTTTTACGGTGAAATGCGTGCAGAAGATGGTCGCTTGTACGTTTTTAATACTCTGGAAGATATGCAGGAGGTTCGTCAGAACGGTGAAGCCGCTTTCCGCCTGACGCAGATTGGTACCGGGCCGGAAGGGCAGACGGTTGTTTTCGTTCTGAATGACAGTAACAAGAAACAGTACCCTGCTGAGTTGGTTGCCCGTTTCAAAGAGATGAACGCGCTGTAAACCAGCCTGGCTGATGGCACAACCTGAAACCCGCTAGCTGCGGGTTTTCTTTTATCTGAGTAAAAAAAGCCGGGCAGAGCCCGGCTGTAAAGAGTGCTTTAAGCTGTTTTGGGTGATCAAAACAGTACAGCGGAGGTCTTACGGGGACGCGTAAGACATATCAGGCTGACGGGCCATGAGAAACCGGACAGCAGGATCAGGTGTGTGATCTGTGAGAGAGCATTGCAGCGGCCTGTCAGTCAGATTGTTAGCAACAGATAGCTGCCAACACTGGCGATCGCTGCACCAGCGATATGAGCCAGCCGCGGGGTTAATGTCCGGCTTGCTTTAAATATTCCCATCCCTGTCAGATGAAGGATTGCAGAGCTGCTCATAAAGCCGGCGGCAAACAGCAGCACTGACGCTCCTGATACCTCAGCGCCGTGGGCCTGGCCATGGGCACAGGCAAACAGGGCTGTCAGTGTCAGCGTTGCGATGGCGGGTAGTCGCACGGCGGTCGCAATGATCAGGCCGCAAACCAGCACAGAGGCTGCGATAGTGTGCTCAACCAGGGGCAGCACTACGCCTCCGGTTGCCATAAAAAAACCGACGGCAAGAAACAGGATAAAGGTGACAGGGATGCTGATCTGCTGCGCTCTGTTCTGCATCGCAGCCCAGAAACCGATTGCCAGCATCGCCAACAGATGGTCAAGGCCTGAGAGCGGGTGTAGCAGGCCGGACTGAAGACCTGACCCGGCACTGTGACCGGTATGGGCCATTGCTGGCACAGCGGTTATCAGTGTGATAAGTGCTGCACTGGACATGATCATAGGGCTGAGTTTCATCTGTGCTACCTTTTATTCTATTAATTTACGGTTATCGGGTAATGATAGCCGACCGGCCAGAGGGCGGTATCAGGCTTGATATGGATTTATATAGCAAATGTGGGGCCAGAACAGCTATTGTCTCTTATGATTATTAAGCTTTGCTGTTACTCCCGTGGTTGCAGGCTGTCCGCTGTGAAGTGTTGCCGGTGCGGCAGACGTTGCTAGACTGAACTGGTAACTTACTTACCAGTTGGCAGCATTATTGGTTTGAGCGTGTATTTTTACCCACTTTGGCATGGCTTTATGACTTTAATCACGGTTATTCGCGCAATAATGTTTGTGCTGCACCTGCGTAATATGGAAGATATAGATTCAGTCATTCGATCAGATTAACGGGACAGTCCTGAAGGTCTGCGGAGTAAGTCTCTTGAGTACAAAATATCTCAAACGTTTTTTTAAGCCTAAATCGATTGCGGTGTTCGGAGCCTCTGAGAAAGAGAACAGCATGGGCGGCGTGGTGCTGCAAAACCTGCTGGATAGCGGGTTTCAGGGTAAGCTTATGGCGGTTAACAAGCGTGGCTATGACGCCGTTTATGGTGTCACCTGTTACAGCGGATTAACCAAACTGCCAGAGATGCCGGACCTGGCGATCATCTGTTCGCCACCGGAGAGTGTCGCTGAACTGATCCGTAAACTGGGCGCTAATATGGTGAAGGCCGCTATGATTCTGACTGGCGGTCTGTCTATTGCCAGCGAGCCTCTGGGTAAAAGCATGCGGGATGAGATTATGGAGGCCGCCAGGCCCTATGGTATCCGCATACTGGGGCCAGACTGCATGGGCATGCTGGTCTCTGGGCATAAGATGAATGCCAGCTATTCGCACCTGAATATACGCAAGGGTAAAGTCAGTTATGTCGGCCAGTCCGGCCTGTTAGGCACGGCGATGATTGACTGGGCCAATGGTCAGGAGATTGGCTTCTCCCACTTTCTCACGCTCGGTGAGGGGGTTGATATCGATCTGCCGTCGATTATCGATTACTTTGCGCAGGACCCCTATACCCAGTCGATTCTTATTCAGCTGGATCATCTGGTCGGTTCTTCCCGTAATCTGCTCAGCTCTTTACGCGCCGCTTCGCGTAACAAACTGGTGCTGGTGCTCAAATCCACTATGGTTTTTGATGAAGATAAGGAAAGTCAGCCAGCTCTGGGGATTAAAGATGAGGATCTGGTCTACGATGCGGCGCTGCGCCGTGCAGGTGTGGTTCGGGTGGACACCGTCGATCAGCTCTATAATGCCCTGGAAACCCTGTCGCGGATGAAGCCGATGCGGGGTGAGCGGCTGGCGCTGGTTTGTAATGGCATGGGGCCCAATGCTCTGGCGACGGATCAGCTGTTGCGTAAAGGGGGAGAGTTATCGCAGCTGTGTGACGAGACGGTGACCGCGTTACGGGAGATAATGCCAGACCACTGGAACCTGAAAAACCCGATCGATCTGCACTCGGATGCGACGCCGGAGCGTTTCGCCCGGGTGACTCAGCTATTAACCAAAGACCCTAATGTGGATGCCGTACTGGTGATTCATGCCCCCACGCGGATGGCCCCCGGTGTGGCAACCGCTGAAGAGATTATTAAGGTGGCCCGTAATACGCCGCGCAATATTCTTACCTGCTGGATGGGGCGAAGTACGGCGATTGAGTCACGTAACCATTTTAACGCTGCCGGAGTGACCACTTTTATCACCCCTGAAGAAGCGGTCGATGCTTTCATGCATATGGTGGAGTTTCGCCGTAATCAGGAAGTAATGAAGCAGACTCCCGCGCCTTTTGAAGACCCCAATGAGCGGAACCATCAGCGGGCCAAAGCCCTGATTGCTGATGCAATGGCTCAGGGGCGTGACTACCTGACCCATAACGAAGCAACTGACCTGCTGGATCAGTATGATATTCCGGTCTCTCATACCCAGTATGCTGAGGATGTTGATGGGGTGGTCGACATTGCGAAAAAACTGGGGGGGGCCGTCGCCTTAAAGGTGATGCATCGGGAAAATATCTACCCGTTTAACTACGATAATAAAAACCACCCCCGCTGGAAGGACCAGGCGATGGATCTGTTCTCATGTAATGAGGTCAGGCAGGCCGCTACGCAGCTGGCCTACCGGGTGAGAGAGCGCTTTCCCGACGATGAAGTTCTGGGGTTTTGTGTGCAGCAGATGAAGCGTGGCTTCCAGTCGCTGCAGATCAATATGGGGATTACCCGTGATCCGGTGTTTGGTCCACTGCTGGTGTTTGGTAAAGGGGGGTATTCCGTCGATGTGCTGGCGGACCGGCAAGTGATGCTACCCCCGCTTAATCTCAGTCTGGCCCGTCAGTTGATCATGACGTCACATATCTATTCTGTGCTGAAAGAGAGCAGTGAACAGTTGGAAAGGGATCTCGAACAGCTTAGCAATCTGCTCATCAAACTGTCACAGATGGTGGTCGAGCTGCCCAACCTTAAAGGTCTGGAGATTAATCCTATGCTGATTAACCGGCGGGGAGTGCTGGCGGTCGATGTGGCGGTCTCTTTGGGTGAGCCTTCTGTACTGGCGATCACCCCCTATCCCGAATATCTCAGTGAACATATTTCGCTGCGTAAGTCGGGACGTAAGGCGATGGTCAGGGCGATACGGGGAGAGGATGAACCTAACCATCTTGAGTTTTATAACAAGCTGAGTCCGGAATCGATCCGCCTGCGCTATTTTTATAGCCGTGGCATTCCAACCCACCAGGAACTGGCTAACTGGACACAGATTGACTATGACCGGGAGATGGCCTTTATCGTGACCGCCCCCAGACAGGGGGCGCCGGGTTGGGAAACCCTGGGGGTCGTCCGGGCCGTGACCGATGCTGATAATGTGCGTGCTGAGTTCTCGGTCGTCATCCGGGATGACCTGCAGGGAGAGGGGCTGGGGGCGGTACTGATGCAGAAAGCGATCGATTACTGTAAAGCCCGTGGCACCTTGATGCTGATGGGATCAACCCTGACCTCTAATAAGGGGATGCAGGGGCTGGCACAGAAGCTGGGTTTCAAAAATCACTACAACATGGAAGAGGATGTGGTGGAGATGGAGATGATGCTGAATGAGCCAACCGAAGACTGGCAGCGTTATCGGTTGCAGAGTTGAAATTGAGCGATAATAAACCACCCGCTTACGGGGGGTTTTTCGTTAAAGGTTTCTCTACAGGATTTACCTGAAGGCTTCACGTCAGGCGGTAGGACAGAACATCTCATGTAGTGTGTGAATGATCCGGGTTGCGGTATCGCCAGAGAGTGAGTAGTAGATCGTCTGAGACTCTCGTCGGGTGCTGACCAGACCATCTTTACGGAGTACCGCCAGATGCTGTGACAGCGCTGACTGACTCAGATCCAGGCAGTGGTTGAGTTCGCTAACGGAAAGCTCTTTACCATCCAGATAACAAAGAATAAGCAGGCGGCTTTCGTTACCCAGCGCTTTCATCAGTTTAGCGGCTTTACTGGAGTTCACTTTCATCATAGCCAGTGTTTCGGGCGTCATCTGCTGGGTTGCTGTATTCAATCTGTCCTCCGTTTTTTATTATTCTGCAGGTCATTCAAAACGCTCTCATTACCCTACAATGTAGGGAGTATTTTACTTTAGCGGCTGTTAATTCGCAATTTACTAATGTAGTACTTTTAAATATTAGTATATGCTAATATAATAATCAAAATATAGCTTTAGTTATAAGTAAAACAGGACCAACAGATGCTGCAAACGACACTGGTTAATTTAGCAATGAATCGCCCCAGGTGGGTGTTTCTCGGGGTGTTACTGCTGACCGTGATAGCCGGTTTGCAGATCCCGTCTATCAAGGTGGATACTGATCCGGAGAACATGCTGCCCGCCGATAATCCAGCCCGGGTATTTCATGATCACGTGAAAGAGCGTTTCGGCCTGCATGACATGATTGTTGTCGGTGTGGTGAATAACTCCGCCGGGGGAATCTATAATCAGCAGAGTTTGTCTGAACTGCAGCAACTGTCAGATGCCATCGTTCAGATGGACGGTGTCGTCAGCCAGGATCTGATGTCGCTGGACCGTGTCGATAATATCAGCCAGGAGGGACCGGGAACGATCCGCTTCGAGTGGATGATGAAACAGGTGCCCACCGATCAGGCCGGTATCGATCAGATCCGCGCCTCGGTTGAACGCTTACCCTTGCTGAACAACACGCTGGTCTCGGGTGATGGTAAGGCAGCGGGTATCTATATCCCGATTACGCAAAAATCTGAAAGTTATCGTATTTCCGGACTGATTCAGACAGAGATCGGCAAACTCAGTGGTAATAATCAGTATTACATCTCCGGTTTACCGGTCGCGGAAGATACCTTTGGCGTTGAGATGTTTATCCAGATGGCGATCTCAGCGCCGCTGGCGGGCCTGATGATCTTTATCCTTATGTGGGTATTCTTCCGTAGCTTCTTGCTGATCACCGCTCCGATGCTGGTGGCGATGGGATCGGTGATTATTACCATGGGATTGCTGATCGGCCAGGGCTATACCGTCCATATTATGAGTTCGATGATTCCGATCTTCCTGATGCCGATTGCGGTGGTCGACTCGGTGCATATTTTGTCTGAGTTTGCGGACCGTTATCGTCCGGGGGAAGACCCCAAAATAGCGTTGAAAGAGGTATTGGGCCATCTGTTTACGCCTATGCTATACACCTCGGTCACCTCTGCCGTGGGTTTCGCTTCGCTGGCCTTCACGCCGATCCCGCCGGTACAGATCTTCGGTCTGCATGTGGCATTCGGTATTATGCTGGCGTTTGTGCTTACTATTACGCTGGTGCCGGCGTATATCATCAGCCTGTCACCCAAGCGGATGGCGCAGATGAAGGACCATAATATTGATGAGGACGATAACTCGTTCCTGGGGCGTTTACTGATCTTCACAGGGCGTTTTTCAATCGCCCGGGCCAAAGGGCTGTTGCTTCTGTTCGTCCTGATTGTGGTGGGCAGTGCCTATGGTGTGGCGCAGATTCAGATCAACGATAACCCGGTGCGCTGGTTTAAACCCGATCACCCTCTGCGTGTGGCTGACCGGGTGATGAACCACCATTTCCCCGGAACCTATAATGCCTTTCTGGTGTTGGATAAGACCGGTGATCTGCGCAGCGGACTGGAGCAAACCTTGCAGACCCGGGCTGCGAAAGAGGGGGTTGAGCTACAGCAAAAACTGGATAGCGTTACTGCTGAAAGCTTTATCGAGTATACCAATGCGCTGATCAATCTGTTCGATCAGCTTAGTTATGACGACAGTGATCATGAAACCCTGTGGCTTGATCTTCTCGATATGACTGAAAAGGCTCAGATAAGCAGTAAGTATTTTCTGACCCCTGACGCAATGACATATCTGGATGGGCTGCAAACCTTCCTCGATGAGTCTGAATATGTGGGTAAGAGTAATGGCCTGCCAACGTTGTTGAAAACGGTTTATCGTGAGCTTCAGGGTGGGGCGGCAGATCAGTATCGTCTGCCATCGACCGCTGCGGCGGCGGCACAGACCGTTTTGAGCTTCCAGGGGTCGCACCGTCCCAACGACCTGTGGCATATGGTGACACCGGATTATCGTTCGACCGTTTTGTGGTTGCAGTTAAGTAGTGGCGATAACCAGGATATGAACCGGGTGCTGCAACTGGTCGATGGCTATGTTGCGGATCATCCGTTGCCGGAAGGGGTTAAACTCAACTGGGCGGGCCTTACCTACATTAACGTTGTCTGGCAGGATGAAATGGTGAATGGCATGCTGAACAGCCTGATGGGGGCTTTCTTCATGGTGCTGCTGATCATGATCCTGCTGTTCCGTTCAGTCAAAATAGGCCTGCTGTCGATGTTGCCGCTGACGGTGACAATTCTCTTTATCTACGGTCTGATCGGGCTGTCAGGTAAGGACTATGATATGCCGATTGCGGTGTTGTCGGCACTGACCCTGGGTTTATCGGTGGATTTTGCGATCCACTTCCTGGAACGCACCCGGGCGATCTATCGTGAGTGTGGCAGTTGGGAACAGACCGTTGCGGAGGTTTATAAAGGGCCTTCCCGGGCGATCAGCCGTAACGCGGTGGTGGTGGCTATTGGCTTCACCCCTTTGCTGTTTGCTCCGCTGGTTCCTTACATTACCGTCGGTTTCTTCTTGGCAACCATCATGGCCGTGTCTGCAGTTGTCACCGTCATGTTGCTGCCAGCGGTGATGGAAATGATTAAAGACAAAGATAGTTTGTTTGGCGTTACGCCTGGCATAAAGGAGAGTATCCATGATTAAGCAACTGTTTACCTCACTGGTAGTAGGCCTGACCCTGAGCGTTTCAGCACCGTTGTATGCAGCAGATCTGAGCGACGTTAATGAGATAGTCAATCAGGCAAACCTGGCGGCTTATTATCAGGGTGCAGATGGTCGTTCAGAAGCACGGATGCTGATTGAGGACTCTCAGGGACGGCAACAACAACGGCAGTTTACTATCCTGCGAAGAGATCATGAAGATGGCGGGGATCAGCAGTTTCTGGTTGCCTTCAGCCGGCCAGCGGATGTCCGGGGTACGGTTTTCCTGGTAGAGAAACATGCCGGTACCGATGATGACCGCTGGCTCTATCTTCCCGGTCTGGATCTGGTAAAGCGGATCTCTGCTGGCGACAAACGCACCAGTTTTGTCGGCTCTAACTATTTTTATGAAGATGTGTCCGGCCGCAATCCCGAGGAGGATAATCATCAACTGCTTGAAACCACCGCTGAGTTCTATGTGCTGGACAATACCCCTAAGGATCCCGGTTCGGTTGAGTTCAGCCATTATCGGGTGTGGATCGATAAGGTCAGCATGCTGCCGATGAAAATTGAGTATTACGATACCAGTGATAAGCTGTATCGTCGTGTTGAGGTTCTGGCAACTGAACAGGTTCAGGGGTTTCCTACGGTGACTAAGTCAAGGGTCAGCGATCTGGTGAGTGGTGCCAGTACCACAATGGAGTTTCGTTTTATCCGTTATGATCTGGGTATGGATAGCTCGGTCTTTACTGAACGGTCTCTGCGCAATCCGCCACGTCAGTGGCTTAAGCGTCCAGAGTAACGACGAGGGTGGTGATTAACGTGCAGGATAATTCAGTTTTGAAACCAACGGTTCTGATGATCGCTCTGCTGGCGGCCACGCCTGTTGTCGCGGCCCAGCAGGAGCCCACTCCGCCCGCCAGTGATAGTGAGCAGGGCTGGGGCAACGATAACTGGAGTGATGATAGCTGGGCTGAACCGAAAAGCAGCCGTAACTGGCATGGTTTCATTGAGGGTGGGCTGGGCAACCGACTGAGTTACGACCCCGCTCTGAATGACCGTTTTGCTCCCGTCGATGATGCGACATTAGCGGATCTGCGTTTACGTCTGGAAACCACCGGTTATGTCGGTAATGACCGTTATACGTTGAAAGCAGATCTGTATGCTGATGGTGTTGATCAAGGGGTGCGGGGGGATCTGCGTGAGGCGTCCTATACTCTGACTCCGATTGATCGCACCGACCTGAAACTGGGGCAGCAGGTGCTCACCTGGGGGACCGGGGATCTGTTGTTTCTCAATGATCTGTTTCCGAAGGATTGGCAATCGTTTTTTGCCGGCCGGGATACCGAGTATCTGAAAGCCCCGGTGCTGGCGGCGAAAGCCAGCTATTATGGCGAGTCTGCCAGCCTTGATCTGGTGTGGATGCCGGATTATACCTCAGACCGCTATATTAACGGTGAGCGTTTCTCATGGTTCTCGCCACAGGCTGGATCTAATGTCGCAGCTCCGGTGGGACGAATTGATGCCGATGAACCCGCTAACAGTTTCAATAATGGCGAGTTTGCTGCCCGGCTGTCGGGGTCTGTCTATAGTACCGAGTGGGCGCTGTATGGCTATCGGGGATTTCAGAAGCAACCCAATGCCCTGGACAGCTCAGTAAACCCTGTATTTACCCGTCTGAATGTCCTCGGCGCCAGCGTCCGGGGAAATCTTGGTTCCGGGTTAGCCAATGCGGAGCTGGCTCTGCACCTGGCCGAGGATAACGATGGCAGCGATCCCTATAAACCCAATAGTCAGTTTCGACTGTTACTCGGCTATGAACGGGAAATGCTGCCGAAACTGACGCTGGGATTGCAGTATTATCTGGAACAAACTCTCGATTATGATGCGCTTGTGGCAGCGTCCCCATCGCCCTATAACCCGGAAGAGTATCGTTATCTCTATACCACCCGGCTGAGCTATCGGATGTGGCAGGATAATCTGGTCTGGTCGATGTTTGTTTTCTACTCGCCCAGTGATGACGATCATTATGTACGGCCTTCGGTCAACTATCGTTATAGTGATACTCTGAGCTTTGATCTGGGGGCGAATATCTTCGGTGGCGAAAAGTCGCATACTTTTTTTGGCCAGTTTGATAACGCCAGTAATATTTATGGCCGGGTACGGTACGCCTTCTGACTGGACATAACGATAAAAAACCGGGCATTGCCCGGTTTTTTTAGCTTAACGCTGAATAGTGTTTCTATCAGCCGGGTTGCTCTGTGTCTTCAGTTGCTGCCGGGTCCGGATTGAGCAGTGTATCCATCAATGTGCTCAGTTTCTCCTGCACCAGATCATAGGTGGTATCAATATTTGCAGCGATATCCCCCTGAAGTACTTGCAGGCCATCAAGAATTTCCCGGGCATCGGCAAATCCCTGATCGATACCGCCCGAAATCAGTTTAACGAAGCTTTTTACCTGTGTCTGGTAATCCATCTCCGGGTGCTGATCCTGATAGCTGCTGAAGAAGTTAGCGCTGAGCGCAACAATGCGTTCAGCGGTTGCCGCCGGGCTAATGTCCACACCTGAATCATAGGCCTGTTGAATGGCTGAAGGGCCAAGATCAGCTTCAAGCACTTTGTTTAACTCAGTGACCGCGGTGCGATACAGGAGTGCCAGTGAATCGTTTCCTGAAGAGATACTGACATCCAGAGAGGCCTGCAGAATGGCCTGATTCTGTACTGACTTCTGTGTTGTCGCGGTTTCTTCCGTCGGTTTACTGCGCTCAGCCGCCGACTGGCCCTGTATAGAACTGATCTCCATATCATCTCCTTAGCTTGTGTTGCAGGAACTTACTTGACGAGCTTTAAGTTTAGTAATGCCCGTGTTTCATGCAAGGTTATCGGCTGCTAGCGGCGTTATATGCGTGAAAGTTTTTCATCAGGAAGAGGTTTTGCGTGCGCGCGGTTGCACGATATGACTGGCAACAGAACGGTTACGCCCCTGTTGTTTTGCCAGGTAGAGCGCTTCGTCCGCCTGTTTAATAACCGCCTGACTATCTTTGTGTTGCGGGGTCTTTTCGCACAGCCCGATACTGATGGTCACTTCGGTGGTACCCTCTGGCCGGCTGGAGCGGTTGCGTTGCTGACGGCCCTTTTTTTCATCTCCGGGGCGGTTTTTATCCCGTATGCGCATCGGATAAGCGGCAATGGCGGTGCGTACTTTCTCGGCAATCTCGATTGCGCTGACCTCATCCATCCCTTTAAAAACGATAGTGAACTCCTCGCCACCATAGCGAAAGACGGATGCGCCCCGGGCCGCTTGCTTCATCTGACTGGCAACCATTCTCAATACCTGATCCCCCACATCATGACCATATGTGTCGTTGAATTTCTTGAAATGGTCGATATCAACCATTCCCAGGGTGTAACGACGGCCAGCACTGCGCAGGGTATTTTCCAGTGCCCGACGCCCAGGCAACCCGGTTAATTCATCGATGAATGCCATACTGTATGAGTTAAACAGTACGGTAAACAGGATCAGTATTAATCCCAGTGTGCAACTGAGCACCGAGACGGATGTTTCGCCGAACAGCGCCAGCATCGCGGCAATGGCCAGGGTGATGATGACCAGGCAGGCATCTGCCAGAGTGGCTCTGAACCACAGGATCACCAGTCCCAGCAGGGTGGAGACGGCGAACAGGTATACCGCCCACTGGCTGAGCAGATAGGGGTCAGAAAACATCTGAATCAAACCCACCGGCAAGGCACTGAACCAGGCAGAAAGCAGATGGTTTTGTGCGGCTAACCAGAAAAACAGATAACCACTGATAATCACAGGCAGGTGTCTTAGCAACCAGCGACTGCTTAACCCCCGCTCAGGAATAAAGTTGATAAAAAGCTGCAGCAGCGGGAACAGCAGGCTCAGACCACTGAACAAAACAAAATTAGCGGGCTGACTGAGGCTGGTTTGCAGCTGGTTCTGAATCAACAGGAACAGGCACAGCAGGTTGATCGTTGTCAGCAGTAAGCGCCCCTGATTGAAACTGATGCAGAGAATGATGGCCAGCCCGCCCAGCAGTGGTGGCATGTAGTTGAGAAGTTGCTGCTGGATAACATTAAGGTCGTGAAGCTGACTATGAATCACCGGTGCAAGCAGCATTAAGAAGATGCCAGGCAGCATCAATTTAATCATTTTCTGCAGATTGTAACGCGGCACCCGGTGCTCTCCTTCAGATCAGTACCGCTATCCTATCATGGTGAGAGGCGATGAACTGCAACCCATTGCGTTGCAGTTACCGGTTTGGGTAATGAGTTTGTCGCAGGGTTGAGCCGGGAGAGGCATAACCGATATAAAAAATGCCGCACTGGGCGGCATTCATTGCAATGCTTAGTAAAATCTGTGCTTTACACCGCTTTTTTAAATCCCAGTAGTGATGCAATGGTGAACGCGGGACACCAGCCGCTAAAGGCTGACTGCAGCAGGCTGGCACCGACCACTGCTGTGATGTACAGCACCCATTGTGGCGCGGCGAAAAACATAAAGGCACTAACGGTAATCAGCACCGCAGCGCCGGCGATAATATGGACTCCCTGATGAACACTCATCCCGGTGGCGCAGGTTTGCTCTTTCAGCTTTAACATGCGAAATACCGTTATTGCCGGGCACCACTTGGTGAAGCCTGACTGAAGCAGGTTAAGGCCGACAAAGCCGGTGAGGTAATACCAGGCCGGGTTAACATAGGTTCCCAGGGCCAGGCTGATAAGAATAACAGAGCCCGCCAGCAGGCGCAGAGCAGCATTAAGAGTCATGGAGTTAGCCTCGTTGTTATTTCATGTGTCATAGCGGAGCCAGACATCTTTCATATTATATATTAGTAATATCTAATATGAAAGCTCTTGCCATGATAGATGGCTATTGAAGTGGATTGGTCAGCATCCGTAGTCTGGTGGGGATGTGGTATTGCATATTTGCGGCAGATCAAATTAATGTATTGGCAAAATAGCGAGGCTGGCTCATGCTTAAAGGGTCACCAGTAAGGAGGATCTGTTGTGGATATTGGCAAAATTCTGGTCAATCTTGAGCATGGTAAAGATAGCAGCCTGATTCTGGAAAAAGCGCTCCGGCTGGCGGAGGGCAGTGGTGCAAAAGTCGAACTGTTCTGCTGCTGTTATAACGCATCGCTGCGTAACAGCTATCTGCTCGATAAGGAGTCGCTGCTCAGAGCGGAGCATGGTTATATGCACCAGGTTGAAGCTGAGCTGGAACAGCTGACGGAGCCCTTTGAAGAACTCAATATAGACGTCGATATTGATCTCTGTTGGGAGCGCCATGAGGCCGAGGCGGTGGTGCGTAAGGTGTTACGTTTTCTACCCGATATGGTTCTGCATCCGATTGGGCAGCATAGCCGTCTGGGGCACTATATCTTTGATCAGAGCGACTGGCAGCTGATCCGTGAGTGTCCTGTTCCGCTGTTACTGGTTAAGCAGAAAGCCTGGTCTGATGGCGGTCATGTAGCGGCAGCGGTGGATCCGTTCCATGAGTGCGACAGCCCTGCGGTGCTGGATATAACAATACTGGAGTGGGCGCGTCGCCTGGTGCAGACCCTGGAAGGAGATCTGAAAGTGATGCACAGTTTTAATGTATTGCCTCACTCCGCTATTTTTGATGAGCACCTGGTGACCGATTTTGAAGGGATGCAGCGCAAGGTCAGGGCCGAACATGTGGCTGCACTGGGGGCTTTGCTGGAACCCTACGGGCTGACGACAGACAGCCCTGCAGTGACCCTGAAAGAGAAAGAGACCCATAACGCGATTCTTGAATACGTGGATGAAGCACATATCGATATTCTGGTGGTAGGGGCTGTGGCGCGGGGATTACTGGACCGGATTCTGGTGGGCAGCACTATTGAGCGGATTCTGGATCAGTTGCATGCCGACCTGCTGGTGGTGAAACCGCCAGGGTTTGTCAGCTCAATCACTGAGTAAATATTGAATCTACCGCTAGCCAGGTAAACCCAGAAAACAGATGAGAGGCATGCCGGTCAGGGCACGCCTCTTTTCAGAAGGATCTATTCAGATTAAAGCCGGCTGCTGTTAACTGAACTCAGCCCAGATCGGTGCATGGTCAGAAGGTTTCTCCATACCCCGGATATCATAGTCAATATTGGCATCGGTGCAGCGAAGGTAGAGTGATTCGGTGGCCAGTACTGCATCGATGCGCAGACCACGTTTAGGGTCTGCTTCGAAACCTCGGCTACGATAATCAAACCAGCTAAACAGGTCATCTGTGTCGGGATGGATCTTACGAAAAGTATCTTTCAGTCCCCAGTCCAGCAGACGGGCCAGCCACTGCCGTTCCTCCGGCTGGAAACTGGTTTTGCCGCTCTTCAGCCAGCGTTTGCGGTTCACTTCACCGATACCGATATCGATATCCTCCGGGGAGATATTCAGATCGCCCATCACCACCAAAGGCTGAGAGGGGTCACACTGTTGTTCCAGATAGTTCTGCAGATCGCTATAGTATTTGCGTTTGGCCGGGTATTTGGTTTCGTGGGCAATATTTTCCCCCTGAGGAAAATAGCCATTGAGTACTTTGACCCGCACCCCTTCGATATCGTACTCACCAATGATCATCCGCTTTTGTGCATCGTCGTCATCTCCGGGAAACCCTTTTTCCAGTCTGACCGGCGGTAACTTCGAAATCAGACAGACGCCGTAATGACCTTTCTGACCGTGGTATTCAACATGATAACCCAGTGCGCGGATCATCTCTTCAGGAAACTCCTCATCATGAACCTTGGTTTCCTGAATACCGATAACATCGGGCTGGTGCTTATCTATCAGCGCTTTAATCTGGTGAGGGCGGGCGCGCAGGCCGTTGGTGTTAAACGAGATCAGTTTCATGATAAACCTAAAGACTATCTGATAAAGAGGAGTAGTGAGGCGCCTAACTTAACCTTCGTCCGGGCAAAGTGCAAATGTGTCTGATTGAAAAACCCTATTACCGGTTTTGCCTATCTTTATTGGCATCCTTAGAGCACAACAGGTAGATTATGGCGCATAGTTTTATCTGACCGATCAGGTTTTCGGTTCAGTCTGTTTAGTTAATTGTTATCAGTGTTAAGGGGAATCCTGTGGCAGAGTTTGATTTTGACCTGTTTGTAATCGGTGCCGGTTCCGGTGGTGTGCGGGCTGGACGCATGGCAGCAGCAATGGGCGTCCGGGTGGGAATGGCCGAAGACCGTTATCTGGGCGGCACCTGTGTCAATGTTGGCTGCGTGCCAAAGAAACTGTTTGTCTACGGCTCCCATTTCAGTGAAGAGTTTGAAAATGCTGCCGGATTCGGCTGGACGGTCGGGAAGTCCTCTTTTGACTGGCCAACCCTGAGGGACAATAAAACCAAAGAGATTGAACGGCTTAATGGCATTTACCGTAATATGTTGGTGAACTCCGGCGTCAATCTGCTGGATGGCCGGGCGCGGATTGTGGGGCCAAACAGTGTCGAAGTCTCCGGCAAAGAATACAGCGCAGAGCGCATTCTCATTGCTACTGGCGGCTGGCCCTATGTCCCCGAGTTTCCCGGCAACGAGCACGTCATCAGTTCCAATGAGGTATTCTACCTGGATCAGTTCCCCAAGCGGGCTATCGTGGTCGGCGGTGGTTATATCGCGGTTGAGTTTGCCGGAATCTTCGCAGGCCTGGGTGCTGAAACCTCGCTGATCTATCGTGGTGATCTGTTCCTGCGGGGCTTCGATCAGGAGGTCAGGGAATTTACCGCAGCAGAGGTGGCGAAGAAGAATATCAGTCTGCGCTTTAACAACAACATCGAAAAGATTGAGAAGCAGGCCGATGGCTCATTGCTGGCGCATCTGACCGATGGATCTACTCTGGAAGCAGACACCATTATGTATGCCACTGGCCGGGTGCCTAATGTGATGGATCTGGGGCTGGAAAACATCAGTGTTGAACAGAAATCGAATGGGGCGATTGTTGTTAACGATCAGTTCCAGACCGCTGAACCATCCGTCTATGCTATCGGTGATGTGATTGATCGGGTGCAGCTGACGCCTGTGGCTCTGGCAGAAGGGATGGCGTTGGTGCGTAACCTGTATGCGGGCAAAAATCAGCAGGTTGATTACGATCTGATCGCGACAGCCGTGTTCTGTCAGCCCAATATTGGTACCGTTGGTTTATCCGAAGAAAAAAGTCGTGAACTCTATGACAATGTCGATGTCTATAAGTCTACGTTCAGAGCAATGAAGCATACGATTAGCGGTAGTGACGAGAAAACCTTTATGAAAATGCTGGTTGATCGTGACAGCGACAAGGTGCTGGGGGTACATATGGTAGGCCCCGATGCTGGCGAGATTATTCAGGGCATAGCTGTTGCTCTGAAAGCCGGTGCCACCAAAGCGGTGTTTGATTCCACCATCGGAATTCACCCGACTGCAGCTGAAGAGTTTGTAACAATGCGTGAACCAGCGAGTTAAGTGACCTTCATCGACTATTGCCCCGGCTGCTTGCAGACCGGGGATTTTTTTGTCAGCGAATTAATTCGCTACCTGGACATTATTGCGGCCGGCTTCTTTGGCCCGGTAAAGCGCCGCGTCAGCCCGGGCAATCAGGTTTTCCGGTGACTCATCTGCCGCTAACCGGGCAACCCCAAAGGAGGCAGTCACTGAGCTGATAATCTCACCACTTTTCTTCTGTTTGATGCGGATGGCGGCAACTTTCTTACGTACTTTCTCTGCCAGTTCACAGGCATCAGGTACTTTAATGCCGGGAAGTAACATGGAAAACTCTTCACCGCCAAAGCGTACCGGAAGCAGAGGCTCTGAACACTCCTCTTTGATCAGTCTGGCCACATACTGCAGCACCTTATCACCCATCTGGTGGCCGTAGGTATCGTTAAACTTTTTGAAAAAATCGATATCGACCATAATCAGAGAAACATCAGGCTGCGGTAGTGCTGCCAGTTGACTGATCTCTGTATCAAATACTCTGCGGTTATACAGGCCGGTGAGCGGGTCGACCGTGGCCTCCTGCCGAGACTCGTGCAACTCTTTTTTCAGTTTGTTGATCTCGGCCTGGGCCTCATCAATTTTTTGCTGGAACAGGCGGGTGCTTTCACTGATGGTTTCTGTATTGGTGGTCAGGTTCTGGATGATGGTTTCCAGTCCCTCATCATCGCTTCTGTCTTTGAGTGCTGCCAGACTCTCCTGCAGCACTTCGTTATAGGCTTCGGTATCCTGAACGGTTGAAGAGGCTGAGCTTTCCAGATCCCCCATAACCGATAGCAGCGCCTGCTGCAACGTTGCGGCGTTATCAGCCTCATCCTTTATCAGAAAATCACGGAACAGCTGCTCACCGATTCTGTTTGGGCAGGTGCCATAGATCTCCAGCATTTTATCCATCTGCTGGTTGAGCGCCGGGATCGCCCCGGAAACATAAGCGTACCAGAGTGCATAGTTTAAGGGAGTCGGGGGGATACTACTCTTGACCATCAGTGGAATCGCCCGGCGAAGATACTCTGTGGCTTGCTGAGGGTTATCTGCGAACTTCATAGAACCTTTTTCCTATCTCGCGAGACTGAATTTGATCAGTGCAAAGAATAACACTATTTTTTCTAAGGGTAGACCGTTAGCTGTTCAACTTTATGCTGATATTGGAACAATTGTTTGAAAATAATGCTTTATCGTAATTTATATGACTAATTGTTCATTGATTCAGGCCCGCAACTGATGGATTGTTATGAAGGTAATTAGGTATACCGATCTGTCCAGACACGAATAAATATAAAACCTAGTCAGGATTTGAGATGTCGCTGATTCATGGATTGCACTTTCATAACCTCAAAGGCGATCTGCTGGGGGGGCTAACGGCTGCAGTTGTTGCTTTGCCTCTGGCGCTGGCGTTTGGTGTCTCTTCAGGTGCCGGCGCTATTGCAGGTCTTTACGGGGCCATTTTTGTGGGGCTGTTTGCTGCACTATTTGGCGGGACTCCCAGCCAGGTATCCGGCCCGACCGGCCCGATGACCGTTGTCATGGCCTCGGTGTTCACCCAGTTTGTTGCGCTGGACCCCCAGAGCGGGCCGCTTTATGCCTTTACCGTGGTTATTCTGGGAGGGCTGCTGCAGATGTCGTTTGGCCTGTTGAAACTGGGGAAATATGTCACGCTGGTACCTTTTCCGGTGATCTCCGGGTTTATGACCGGTATTGGAATAATCATTATCCTGCTGCAACTGGGGCCGATGTTTGGGGTCCCGGCATCGGCCAGTGCCGGTGAGTCATTGCAGCAGATACCCAATTATCTGACCCATGCGGATCCTGCCGCACTGCTATTGGGTGGGGTGACGTTGGCCGTGGTGATCTTTTGTCCTAAAAAACTGGCGGTTGTGGTGCCGCCAACCCTGCTTGCGCTGGTGCTTGGCACGGTTATCTATCAGCTGTTTCATGGCGATACCGACCTGGCCATTATCGGTCATATACCCACCGGGTTACCTGAGTTACTGCTGCCCCGGTTTTCGCTGGACATTCTCAGCGATATGCTGTTTGCCGCACTGATGCTTGCGGTGCTGGGCTCGATAGACTCCCTGTTAACCTCGCTGGTGGCTGATAATATGACCAAAACCCAGCATGATTCTGATCGTGAGCTGATCGGTCAGGGGATCGGTAATATGGTGGCCGGCCTGTTTGGTGGCTTACCCGGTGCCGGGGCGACTATGCGTACGGTGGTCAATATCAAAGCTGGCGGCAAAACGCCCCTTGCTGGCAGTGTTCATGCAATTGTTCTGGTCTTCGTGATACTCGGTGCTGCACCTCTGGCAGAAAACATTCCCCATGCGGTTTTGGCAGGCATCCTTATCAAAGTGGGGCTGGATATTATCGACTGGCGTTTTCTGATGCGGTTGCATCGTGCTCCGCTGTTTGTTGCCTGTCTGATGTTGCTGGTACTGGTACTGACGGTCATGGTGGATCTGGTGACGGCGGTTTTTGCCGGGGTATTTATTGCCAACGTGGTGACGGTGAAACGCCTGGCGGACAATCAACTGGATAGTATCCGGGTGATTGACAGCCACGCCGGCAATGATGAGGGGCTGACTAAGCGTGAACGCAGGTTATTGGCTGAAACCCAGGGCCGGGTTATTCTCTATCAGTTTGATGGCCCGGTCAGCTATGCTGCGGCAAAAGGGTTATCTGGCAAACTACAGGGACGACGCCCCCATGATGCTTTGCTGCTGGACTTTTCCAGAGTGCCACTGATTGACGTATCCACGGCGCTGGCGATTGAGGATATGATTATCGAGGCTCAGGAACTGGGGCGCGATGTTCATATGATCGGCCTGAATCCTATTGTGAAGGATATATTGAGCCGGCTGAAGATTCTCGGACTGATTCCGGTGAGTTTTTGCCATGAGAGCCGCAGTAAAGCGCTGGAAACCGCCTATGCGCTGGTGTTTCGTGATGAACTTAACTGATTGTCAGCGTGATCAGATGCTGTAACGGGGTCAGGGCCTGTTGAAATGCGGTCAGCCGGTGGGCTTCTAGTTTGGCAATAACTTTCATCTCGGATGTAAAGTGCCTCTGGCAGTCGCCCAGATTAAACTGGCTGATCAGTTGCTCCAGTTCTCCGGTCAGGTTATAGGGGGCGGTCAGTGTGATGGTTAGGGTGGCGATCACCGCTTCCGTGGGTAGCCTTTGTAAGGCTTCCTGAACGCTTTGAGAATAAGCCCGTGCCAGGCCTCCGGTACCCAGCTTTACGCCACCAAAATAACGCGTGACCACCGCACAGATATTGCCCAGATGACTATGGCGCAACACATTGAGCATCGGCTGCCCGGCAGTACCTTTGGGCTCACCATCATCGCTGCAGTTCCATTGGTGTGAGTCATCGGGAACCCCGGCAATATAGCTCCAGCAGTGGTGGTTGGCTTTCGGGTGACCGGCTCGTACCGACTCGATAAAGCGTATCGCTTCCTCCCGGTCACCGACCGGCTGGATATCACAGATAAAGCGGCTTTTCCGGATCTCAAGTTCTGCGCTGTGGTGAGCGGCCGGGCGCAAGTAGTCCATCGATCAGTCTGTTCGCTACAGCTTTGGAGGCTGGTATCCCTGCCACAGACGGATACTTCTGAACCATCTGTATTGCCGGAACAGCCTGTCCAGTTCTGCTTCCAACTGCTTCATATCGATCTGCTGGTTAGTGGGGGTATCAAGCAGCATCAGCTCGATCTCAACGGCATCCCTGCGGTAATAGAGTGCCAGACGGCTGATCCCCAGTTGCGGGTGACCTGTTTGCTCAAGCAGTTCCCATAAGATTCCACTGATTTCGGTTCTGACGGGCAGGCTGGTTGAGTTATCAAACTCCTCTTCGTCATCGTAGGTATCAATATGGAAGATGATATGGCCGATATCTTCAAATTTTTTCATCAGCCTTAGCACCGCTTTGTCACCGATATAGTGTCCCTCTGAGGCACTCAGGTGAGGGGCAACCTGCAGATGCATCTCCAGCAGGCTCTGGCTGCCCATACTGCGGCTTTTGAAACTGTGGACGCTGAGTATGCCCTCAACCCCCATGATGACGTCGGTATAGGCTTGCGTTTGTTCTTCCGGCAGGGCGGTATCCACAAGTTCCAGAATGCTTTTCCAGGTCAGATCCCAGCCGACTTTCGCGATGATTAATGCCACCCCGATGGCGGCTACAGAATCCAGCCAGGCGAGGCCTGCCATCGCTCCGGCAACACCGAAAAATACCACAATAGATGAGAACGCATCGGTACGGCTATGCCAGGCATTGGCGATAATCAGGTCGGATTTGATCCGCTTACCGACGGTGAGTGTGTAGCGAAATATCGCCTCCTTCGCCAATACAGAGATCGCGGCGATCACCAGTGCGGGCCACTCTGGAAGCTGAACCACTTCGGCGCGGATCAGTGTCAACAGGCTCTCATACGCCATTGCACCGGCAACGGCGATCAGAATGCAGCCCAGAATAACGGTACCGATCGTTTCGAATCGTGCATGGCCCCAGGGATGCTCATCGTCGGGCTCCTGGTGGGAATACCTGATGATCCAGACCACCAGAAAATCGGTTAGCAGGTCTGAAAGTGAATGGATACCGTCGGCGATCAGCGCACTGGAGTGTGACAGCATGCCGAAGATGATTTTAAGCACTCCGAGCACAGTATCGATAACTGAACCAATAATGGTGATGCGCTGGGCCTGTGACTGATTACTGCGGGTTTCTGACATGGTTCAAAAGAGTCCGGTTCTTTACAAGGTCGATATGGTAAGGGGAACCGACCGAATAGGCCAGTTGCAAGGCACTTTTTATAATTATTTTTTTCAAAAAACAGGTTGACTTTTATCAGTCACAGTAACGACGCGGAATTGAAACACTTCTTGGATAAGTTGGATGAATTATTAATTTGATTCAGATCAAATGTTTATAAATCGTTGAAAAATAACAATAAAAACATCTGATCAAAAAATAGCCATATTATAGAGATCGGTGAAAAACCGGGTCATCCGGAGGGGTAATCTGAGGGTACCCACAATGTTATCCACAACTTATGTGGGTAGATTGAGACAGCCCTTTAGTTCTCTGTTATCCGGCAGTTGTGTTAGGGGATTCGGCACCCTACTATAGCCCCTTCTGAAACTATCTGATGGAGTCTTCCTGCATGGAGGGTGGCAATGCACTTTCGCTATTATTACCTATCGCTCTGTTTATTATTATGCTGGGTATGGGGCTGACACTCAGACCGGGTGACTTTTTATCGCTGCGGCATCGGCCTGTGGCCATTGTCACCGGTATTGTGTTGCAGCTACTGTTTTTGCCTATGCTAGCCTGGCTGGTGGTGACCGTTCTGCATCTGCCTGCGATACTGGCTGCGGGGTTGCTGATTGTCTCTTTTGCCCCCGGTGGGGCGACCTCGAATATGATCAGCTACCTCTGTCGTGCCGATACTGCACTGTCGATTTCGCTCACCGCGATCACCAGTCTTATTATACCTTTTACGCTGCCGTGGCTTACCTGGATCACGCTGGAGCATTTCCTGGGCAGTGGCGTGCTGGTGCAGCTGCCGCTGGTCAGCACCATTATGAAACTGGTGATGGTAACCCTGTTACCGGTTGCGATAGGCGTCTGTGTAAACAGTCGCTGGCCAGGGTTGTGTTATCAGCTTCAGCGACCGATAAAAGTGGTCGCACTGGTCTTTATGTGCACAGTGGTGCTGATGATAAGCTGGGCAAACCGTACCGCGCTACCACAGCTGATGCCGTTGCTAAGCCCCGCAATTCTGTTACTGGCCAGCAGTGCAATGGTGATTGCGGTGCTGATCGCCCGTTATCTGTTGCGGCTGAACACGGAAACGGCTTTGACGCTGGGCATTGAAACCGGGATTCAGAATGCCGGAACCGCACTGATGGTGACCGGCGCGATTCTGCAGCAGCCGGAGATGTCACTGGCGGTACTGCTGTATGGCATCCTGATGCAGGTGCCAGCGGTTATGCTGGTGGTGTGGCGCAACAACCCGGCGAGGCTGCGGGCTGTGTTAGTCAATGCCAAGTAATTTGTGGGTCTGAAGGCTGAGTTTCCACTGGGGGTTGGCGAGGCAGTAACGGATGCAGTCCTGGGTGTTGATGCGTTGCATCGGGCCGTCCATCGGTTGCAGATAGAAGTGTTTAAACGGCAGGTGGGTAAACTGTTCTGGCTGTGCGAGGGATTGCGGGTACACCAGTTTCAGCTCATCGCCACTCTGTTGAATAAGCGCCGCGTCTGCTTTTGGACTGACGCAGATCCAGTCGACCGCTTCGGGGACGGGCAGGGTCCCATTGGTTTCTACCGCAACCTCGAAACCCTGTTGATGTAACGCATCGATCAGCGGCTGGTCTAACTGCAGCAGGGGCTCACCGCCGGTACACACAACGTATGGACGCCCCTGAGTGGTTTCCTTACCCGGGGGCCAGAAACCTCTTATCGCTGTTGCCAGGGCCTCTGCTGATTGAAATTTACCGCCATTCTGACCATCAGTGCCAATAAAGTCGGTATCGCAGAAATCACATACCGCTTTACTCCGGTCCTGCTCACGGCCAGACCAGAGGTTGCAACCGGTGAAACGACAAAATACGGCTGGCCGTCCCGCCTGGGCGCCTTCACCCTGAAGGGTAAAGAACATCTCTTTGACACTGTAAATCTTACTCACTGAAGGGTCCTGATCTGCTATATGGAGGGGAGTTTAAGGGCTTCCCGGGTTTAAATTGTAACGCATCTGATTCAGCTGAGGATAACGCCACTGCTTTCAGGGCCGCGGCGCTGGTTTTTCTCAGGCGGTTGTTCAGGGGCGCTGAGCTTCGCCGCCAAACGCATCTATCAGTGCCGGAACAAGGCGGGTCAGCTCCAGTGACATCTGTACAAATTCGGCATCAAACTGGGCAAACGCCTCATCAGGGCTGTCCTGATCGAGTTTCTCTTTCAACTGGTCGGACAGTTTAATGCGCTTAATGCAGAGGTCATCCTGGAGTATAAAGTTGAGACTTTCCTGCCATTCCAGTGCCAGCTTAACAACCCGCTTGCCTGCCTCCAGGTGATGGCGAATCTCGTCGCTATCAAGATCCTGCCCCTTACAGCGAATGATACCGGTTTCTACAGCACTGTCCCGCAGTTCACACTCATCGAGGGGGGTAAGCCCGGTGTAACGCTCCTCAGGCTTCTCCAGCCAGTGAGACATGATGGCAGAGGGGGATTGGTTTACATCAGGCAGAACAACCGGCAGAGAGCCCAGCAGGCTGCGCAGATGGCTCAGCAGCTCTTCTGCCCGCTTATGGCTGCTGGCATCCACAATCAGCAGATTCTGTTGTGGTGCGATCAGCGCCCAGGTTGTCTGGAATTTACTGAACGCACGGGGTAACAGATCCAGCACAATTTCATCTTTAAGCTGGTCCTTTTCTTTCTTATAAACTTTCCGGGCCTGTTCATCTTCGATCACTTTTACCCGGTTATCCAGTTGCTGACGGATAACCTGGGTGGGAATGATCTTGTCCTCTTTCTGTGCCGCGATCAGCATAAATCCGTTACCGGCATGTACCAGCATGTCGGACAGACCACTACTGGGGCTGACCCAGCCAAAACGGCTGAGTTCCTGGCTACCGCAGGGGGTAAAGGCTTTTTCGCTGA
Organism: Amphritea pacifica; assembly: GCF_016924145.1. GTDB lineage: Bacteria > Pseudomonadota > Gammaproteobacteria > Pseudomonadales > Balneatricaceae > Amphritea > Amphritea pacifica. The sequence continues at coordinate 79,447 of NZ_JAFFZO010000020.1, forward strand.
GTTTCTCTTCAAGGGCTTCGGGGGTATAGCTGAACGGCTGTGTGAAACGGTAAACGATGGCATTTTTGAACCACATAAGATGAGCCCTTAATAACAGATAAAAAAAGAGAGGCTATTGTAAAGAGATAAACGACGTGCGAACAGGATTGATCTGAAGTTATTCGTTGTCAGCGCAGCCAGAGGGAACAGGTTGTGTGACCTGGTCTGTTGTCAGCCGGGGACTCTGGTTGCAGAGTCCCCGGTGTGATATCACAGGCCTTCGTAAGCCAGCAGGGTATAAACCGGGATGCCTGCTTGTTGAATCAGTTCTGAGCCTTTGAGGTCGGGCAGATCGATCAGTGCAGCAGCTTCATAAACCTCGGCACCAAGCTCTTTAATAATCGTGCTGGCCGCCAGAATAGTGCCGCCGGTTGCGATCAGATCATCAAAGATCAGCACTTTATCGCCTTTGCTGACAGCATCAACCTGCATCTCCACTGCGGCAGTACCGTATTCAAGGGCGTATTCGCGATGAATAGTCTTGCCGGGAAGTTTGCCTTTCTTACGTACCAGTACCAGCGGAATATTCAGTTGGTAAGCCATAATGGAGCCGAACAGGAAGCCGCGGGCATCAATACTGGCGATATGCGTCACTTCGGTGTCGATGTAGCGCTGGATGAATGAATCCGCAATCATCCGTAACGCTTTCGGGTCTTTAAACAGCGGGGTGATATCTCTGAACATTACTCCGGGTTCTGGCCAGTCCGGAATGGTGCGCATAACGGACTTGATATAACATTCATCGAAACTCATCAGGGGTTCCTTAAAACACTGGGACTATAAAAATAATACCCGCGCAGTGGGCGGGTATTTTTCAACTCAAACATAAGATCAGGAGTGCGGGCAGGACTTGTCGTCGCAATATTCGGCATCCTCAGATTCGCCGGACAGGTTGTAGATCTCTTCCAGGTTGCTCAGCTCGATCTCTTTACCATCAACCCGCACCAACTCCATTTTCTGGAAACGGGTAAAGATACGGCTGACCGTCTCGACCGCCAGACCAAGGTAGTTACCGATCTCATTACGTGACATCGACAGACGGAAATGTGTAGCTGAGTAACCGCGCGCTTTAAAGCGGGTGGATAGCTTGACCAGGAACGTCGCGACCCGCTGCTCAGCATTCTTCTTACTCAGGAGCAGCATCATCTGTTGATCATCACGGATCTCTTTACTCAGTGTCCGCAATATCTGACGGCGCAGTTCTGGCATCTGTCCTGAAAGTTCATCGAGCCGTTCGAACGGAATTTCACAAACGGTCGTGGTTTCCAGCATTTTTGCAGAAACAGGATACTGTTCGCTATCAAAGCCACTCATGCCCACCATTTCACCGGGGAAGTAGAAGCCGGTAATCTGCTCCTCTCCCTCATTGGTAAGGGTGTATGTTTTTATCGTACCGGCACGAATCGCGTAGACAGAGGAGAAGGGCTCGCCCTGATGGAACAGATGCTCACCTTTTTTCAGCGGCCTGCTCTTATCGATAATATCGTCCAGCCGGTCCATCTCTGTCATATTCAGGGACACGGGTAAACATAATGAACTCAGGCTGCACGTGCTGCAATGAACCTGCCTCAAGCTATGTAATTTCCCTTCAGATGCCTTATGGTTACCCATAACTATGTCCTGTTTTCGTTATGTTGTTTGACTCTGCTTGTCAGTGATTATCTACTAAATCGTTAACAGGGTGAAGTATTTCCCGTATCAAATGATACGGGAATACCCTTTAGTCGGTGCCTGCTTGGGAATATAGGCGTCAAATGCCATGCAGATACGACGGATCAGCAGGCGTCCGGCAGGGGTGACTTCGATACTGTTTTCAGTAAGTTGAATCAGACCGTCGCCAGTAAACCGCTCCAGTTCCTGTAACTCTTCGGCAAAATATTCAGAGAAACGGATATCAAACTGTTGCTCAATATCCGCCATATGCAGCTGGAAATGACAGATCAACTGGGTGATAACCGCCCGACGGATGCGATCATCTCGGGTCAGGGTTACGCCGCGTTTGATGGCGTAGTGGTGATCTTCAACGGCTGCGGTGTAGGCTCCCATATCATGTTCATTCTGATAGTAAACATCACCAATCTGACTGATGGAAGAGACACCCATCGCCACCAGATCGCAATCACTGTGGGTTGTGTATCCCTGGAAATTACGGTGAAGCTTTCCGTTTTGTTGCGCCAGAGCCAGCTCATCGTCAGGTTTGGCAAAGTGATCCATACCGATATAAACATAGCCGGCACCACAGAGCTTGCTGATGGTGGTTTCCAGGATTGCCAGTTTGGTTTCCGGGCTGGGCAGGTCTTCAGCTCTGATATGACTCTGGGAACGGAAGCGATCCGGCATATGGGCATAGTTGAAGACAGAGAGCCGGTCAGGGCTCAACTCGATAATAGTGTCCAGCGTTTTGACAAAGCTTTCCAGTGTCTGGTGTGGCAGGCCGTAGATCAGATCAATATTGATCGAACGGAAGCCCAGACGACGGGCCTCATGCAGCACATCGGTGATCTCTTCAACGGGCTGGACCCGGTTAACCGCCTGCTGAACCTTCAGCTCAATATCCTGAACCCCGAAACTGACCCGGTTAAAGCCGATCTCGCGCAGTACTTTAAGCATTTCATGATCAACTTCGCGGGGATCGATCTCGATAGAGTAGTCTCCGGAATCGTCATCCAGCAATTTGAAGTTCTGCCGCAGTTGCTGCATCACTTCAATCATCTGCTCGTTGCTGATAAAGGTCGGCGTGCCCCCCCCGAAGTGAAGCTGTTCAACGGTACGCTCGTTGGCATACCACTCGGACAGTTGCGCCATCTCTTTATACAGGGTGTCGAGGTAGGGCTGAGCCTTTTTGCGGTTACGGGTGATTACCTTGTTACAGGCGCAGTAATAGCAGACATGGGCGCAGAAGGGGATATGGACATACAGCGATAGCGGTGCACTGTTATCCGCAGTCTGCTGGCCTGTGTGTACCAGATCGGTCGCTGAAAGCTCTGGATCAAACTGGATTGCAGTCGGGTAAGAGGTATACCGGGGGCCGGACAGATCATAGCGGCGGATCAGATCGAGATCCCATTTAATCAGATTATTCTGCGTCACAACATTTCTCACTTTAACTGCAAAGGTCCGATTATAGTGATTTTAACCGAACCGGTATTGATGTTTATCAAGCCAGACCTGATACCAGTCCCCGCCAGGGGATAGTGTACAGGCCGAAGGCTATAATCAGTAGCCCGGCGATTGTCTGAGCTTTGCGGTTTCTCAATAACGTCTGCACCTGATTTGCCAGCAGCCCGGTGGCCAGCATCGCCGGTACCGTGCCCAGACCAAAACAGGCCATCAACAGGGCCGAGGTTTTCCAGTCGCTGGCGGTGGCACTCCAGATCAGTGTGCTGTAAACCAGGCCGCAGGGTAGCCAGCCCCAGAGGGCTCCCAGCGCCAGCGACTGCAATGGATTGCTGACTGGTAATAACTTACGGCTCAGGGGCTGGATATGCCGCCACAGCAGGTTTCCCTGTTTTTCTAAATAGGCCAGAGCCTTCCAGATCTGCGCGACGTAGAGTCCCATAAATATCAGGATGCTTCCCGCCAGTGTGCGCAAAATAAGTGATACTTCAGGCGAGCGGATTAACCAGCCAATGCTGCCAAGCAGAGCACCAGCCAGCGAGTAGCTGGCGATACGGCCAGCGTTGAAACCAAGCAGTAACAGCAGTGGCTGTTGGTTTTTCCGGTCGATACCCATTGCGACCGCGCTGGATATGCCGCCACACATACCCAGACAGTGGGCACTGCCCAGCAGCCCCAGAAGAAGTGCTGTGAAAGCGGAGAGCGATTCGGTCATTCAGGTTTTTCTGCTGGTTTAGGCGGCTTGGCGTCGTCGGGAATCAGATGCTCATCGTCGTCATACAGAATGCTGTGGGCGGGTGATTCAAGGTCATCTAACTGACCATTGTTGACCGACCAGAAAAAGCCCCAGATCGCAATTCCCGCAAGGATGATAGCGATAGGGATAAGCAGGTAGATAATTGACATAGCAATACTTCACTCAGGTTTAATATGACTATTCTAACCGATCAGCCCGGTCAAGTTTAGTCAGGCGCAGGGCATTACCTACCACTACGAGTGAACTGGCGGACATTCCGATTGCCGCCATCCATGGGGCGATCATCCCGGCGGCAGCCAGCGGCAGGGCGATCAGATTATAGAGAATCGCCCAGCCAAGGTTCTGGCGGATATTCGCGCGGGTGCGCCGGGCCAGCCGGAGCGCCTGTGGCAGGCGCACCAGTTCACTGGAGATCAGCACCGCATCGGCATTGGTTTTAGCCAGGTCGGTGGCTGAGCCCATGGCAATCGACGTCTGGGCTCCGGCCAGCACCGGGATATCGTTGATTCCGTCACCCACCATGATCAGTTGAGCACCATTATCCTGCAGCTGCTGAATATGCTGTAGTTTCTGTTCCGGACTGACACCGGAGATCACGGCATCGATTTTAAGTTGTCGGGCGATATGCTCAACGGCAGCGGAGCTGTCGCCTGTCAGCATCTGCACCTCAAGGCCCATGCTTTGTAACTGTTGCACCATGTTGGCCGCTTGTTTGCGGGCTGGGTCATTGAGGCCAAACCAGGCTAGCGGTTCGGTTTCGCTGGCGAGCAGAAGCCACTGTCCCTCGGTGTCTGGTGCATCGGTGAAATCCAGTTGCTGGCTGCATAGCTGCGTAGCGAAAGCGGGTTTTCCGATAAAATAGCGTTTTCCGGCAATACTGCCTTCCAGTCCCTGGCCCACATGATTCTTGAGTTGATCGGCGGCAATCACCTGGTGTTGCTGGCTGAGACGGTGGAACGCTTTGGCGATCGGGTGCTCAGAGTGAGCCTCCAGGGCGGCGGCAATATCCAGGCATTCCTGTGCAGTCATTTTTGCAAGGGGGGTGGTGTTATGCAGCGACAGATTGCCCTCGGTCAGGGTGCCGGTTTTATCGAACACAATATGGGTTGCCCTGGCAAGACTTTCGAGCACATGGCCCCGGGTGATCAGTAAGCCGTGCTGACGTAATGTGCCGGTGGCTGCCGTTAAGGCTGTCGGTGTTGCCAGTGACAGTGCGCATGGACAGGTAATAACCAGCACTGAGAGCGTGACCCAAAAAGCATGGTCGGGGTTTATCTGCCACCAGACCAGTCCGACGGTGGCAGCAACGATCAGCACCGCGGTGACAAAATATCCCGATACGGTATCCGCCAGTCGGGCAACCCTGGGTTTCTCTTCATGAGCCCGTTCCAGTAGTCGAACAATGGAGGAGAGCTGAGAACTGGCTCCGACCTGAGTCACCTCGAGATCGATCGGGTTTTCGACATTGATAGTGCCGCCCACCACTTTATCACCCTCGCGCTTGGTCAGGGGGAGATACTCCCCGGTCAGGGCTGATTCATCGATACTGCTGCTGCCCTTAACAATTACGCCATCGGCGGGGATGGTATGTCCCGGCTTGACCAGAATACGGTTGCCCTGTTGTAGTTCATTGGCGGCAACAATTTTCTCGCCGTCGTCGGTGTAGAGAGTGGCGCTGGCGGGCAGCAGGTTGAGCAGTGCGTTGCCTGCTTTTCCGGTTCGGTGGCGTGCTTTCATCTCCAGAAAACGGCCGATCAGCAGAAAGAAGGTGAACATACTGACGGAGTCATAGTAGACCTCGCCGCTGGCGGTGACGGTTGCCCAGATGCTGGCAATGTAAGCACCGCCGATGGCGATAGAAACCGGCAGATCCATCGTCAGATGGCGGGTACGGAGGTCTCGCAGAGCCGCCTGAAAGAACGGCCTTGAGGCATAGAAAACCACCGGCGTAGCTAATACCAGGCTGGCCCAGCGGATGAAATTTTCATAATCGCTTTCCAGGCTGGCGCCGGCACCGGTGTAGAGAGCAACGGCGAGCATCATTATCTGCATCGTGAAGACCCCGGCAATGCCCAGCCTGCGCATGGCCCGCTTGGTCTCCTGTTCCAGCAGTTGCTCCTCTTTGTCCGGGTGATAGGGGTGTCCCTGATAGCCGATACTGTGCATCGCGATAAAGATGTCACTGAGATGGATCTTCTGTTCATCCCACTGCACCCGGGCGCGGTGGTTTGTCAGGTTGACGCTGGCCGCTATCACGCCTTCGAGTGAGCCGATATGGTGCTCAAGTAGCCAGACACAGGCAGCGCAGGTTATTCCTTCGATTACCAGTGTCGCCTGCCGGCTGCCGTCGGCCAGCTCGGCAACAAAGTGGGTCTGTACACTGTGATGGTCATACAGCTCGAACTCGGCGCGTAACTGTTTACTGGCGCTGATGGATTCTGGGGATGCTGCTTCAGAGGTGCGGTGCTTATAGTAGTTTTCCAGACCTCCGTCCGCTATCACCTGCGCGACCGCCTGACAGCCCGGACAACACATCTGCCTCGGCTGGCCACCGATAACCGTATAAAACTGGCTGCCCGCCGGAATATCCAGGCCGCAGTGAAAACAGCCACTTTCCTGGTGCAGATGACCTTCAGAGGCATTCATCACAGGTTACTGAGTACCCAATATGAAAATTTGTTGATCGTAAGGGGGGGCAGCCTCATTGATCAGTTGCCAGTCTTTGCTTTCAGGACTGATGATCAGCTTTCGGTTGCCTTTGAGCGTGTTGTTCAGCTCACCGGCATAGTGCCCCGGCCGAAGTTGATGCAGGGGGATAATAATATCCAGACTGGCCTTGGTTGGGTGACCAATGGTCAGTAGCAGTTTCTCAGGCAGGGGCTGGTTTTGTGCGCTGAGAAGCTCCAGATTGATGTCGTTGGTCAGTGTGTCGAATTTAAGCTTGCCACTCAGACCCAGCAGACGCGCAGCTTCTTTAAGACGATTGTCCTCATGGAACGATTTGGCCTGTTTGGTGTATTCCTCAAGCACAACACCATCATTAGTGACGATCGACGCCGTGATGTAGATGGCGGAGTAGAGTACGGTAGCAATCAGCGGGGCCAGAATAAACCACAGCCAGGGTTGCTTAAACCAGGGTCCGATTTGTTGATCAGTCATATGTTTCCTTAAAAAAGAAATAGCTGCTCGGAAGTGAATCCGGCAGCTATTCTAACTCAGTCAAATGGGGGAGGGTAGGCTTAGCTTAGCGTTTCACTGGGCCAATAAAGCGATTATCCTCTTCCACCAAAATGCTCTTATCATCCAGCGCCTGAACTTTGAAGGTAATATCGTAGTTCGGGCGTTCAAGGAAGCGAGGGTCTGCCTGAAGACTGATTGGATGGTCCAGCAGTTCGCCAGAACGGATCAGTACTTCGCTGTCACCCGCCATTTTGATCCCCTCTACACCTGTCACTTCGATACTGAAGCGATGGTCGATCTGCGATTTATTGGCGAGTTTGAGAGTATAAACGTTTTCAATCATGCCGTTTGACGCTTCGACGTAGAGTTGACCCCGGTCACGAATTATATCAACTTCAAGCGGTACCCTGCTGTACAGGGTGTAGCTGAACGCAATAAACATCGCGCAGATGGCGATAAAATAACCGATCAGGCGTGGCCGGAGGATATGGGTTGTTCCTCCCTTGAGCGCATGTTCTGTCGTATAACGAATCAGGCCCCGCTCATACCCCATACGGTCCATAATATCGTCGCACACATCAACACAGGCACCACAGGCAACACACTCATATTGCAGTCCGTCACGGATATCGATACCCACCGGGCAGACATGGACGCAGTTATCACAATCTATACAGTCGCCCAGTCCCTGAGCCTTGTAATCAACGCCTTTTTTCCGTTTACCGCGATTTTCACCGCGAATGTCATCATAGGATATGATCAGTGTATCCTGATCAAACATAACGCTCTGGAAGCGGGCGTAAGGGCACATGTAGATACACACCTGCTCACGCATCCAGCCTGCATTGGCGTAAGTGGCGACCGTCAGGAAACCGATCCACCAGGTTTCCCAGGGGCCCAGATTCCAGGAGATAACGGAGGGAACCAGTTCGCGGATCGGAGTAAAATAGCCGACAAACGCGATAGCAGACGCGGCAGCGATGATCAGCCATATCGCATGCTTAGCTGTTTTGCGGGCGATCTTTTCTCCGCTCCAGCCGGCTTTATCCATACGCATTCTCTGGTTGCGATCACCCTCTGTGACCCGCTCAGCCCAGATAAAAAACCAGGTCCAGACAAATTGGGGGCAGGCATAGCCGCACCAGAGCCGGCCGGCAAACACGGTGACAAAGAACAGGGTGAAGGCAAGAATTATCAGCAGCCAGGAGAGAAGCATGAAATCCTGGGGCCAGAAGGTGAAACCAAATACATGGAATTGACGGCTTGGCAGATCAAATAGAACAGCCTGATGACCATCCCATTGAATCCAGGAGAAACCGTAAAACATTACCAGCATCATAAAGCCGGAGATAGTTCGAAAGTTCTTAAAGAACCCTTTGTAGTACTTTACATAGATATGCTCACGTTTAGCATACAGGTCGTAATTTTCATCGCCTCTATTGCCTTTTGGAGTCACATCCTTAACTGGTATTTGATTCATACCATTCCTCACCATCAAGTAGTCGAAATACCAACACCAAAACCGTCTGAACTATGGTTTATTAGTGAATTTGAATATTATACCCGGTTTAATGCAGTATTTAAGCGGTAGTACAAAAAAAGGCGATATGATTTGCATCATATCGCCTTTTTTATTGATCTGAACCTTACTTGTTAGACAGGCTGTATACGTAAGCGGCGATCAGAGTGATCTTGTCATCGCTTAGCAGATCTTTGTGTGCTGGCATAACACCGTTACGACCGGTACGGATTGTGTGGCTGATCTGCTCGAAAGAGCCGCCATACAACCAGGTGTTGTCGGTCAGGTTTGGTGCGCCCAGAGCCTGGGTTCCCTTACCATCAGCGCCGTGACATGCAGTACACAGAGCCTGGAACTGTTGCTTACCGCGCGCCGCCATATCAGCATCGTGCTCTGCACCGCTCAGTGACAATACGTAGCTTGTCACATCACGAACACCCTCTTCACCCAGGACAGGGCCCCAGGCAGGCATAGCGCCCTGACGACCGTTAGCGATAGTCTGCTTGATAGTGGCAGGAGCACCACCGTACAGCCAGTCACCGTCGGTCAGGTTAGGGAAGCCATGTGCGCCAGCGCCGGTAGCACCGTGACACAGTGAGCAGTTGTTAGCAAACATCCGCTGACCGATTTTCAGGCCGTCAGGCTGTGATTGCAGATCTTCAATAGACATGGCCGCGTATTTAGCGAAAACAGGCTTGTAAACCTCTTCAGCGTGCGCCATCTCTTCTTCGTATTGACCTACGGAGGACCAGCCGTAAAAACCTTTTACGTTAGCCAGGCCGTAAAGACCCAGATAGGCAATACCGAAGATAACAGTGGCCACAAACATCTGAAACCACCAGCCCGGAAGTGGGTTGTCATACTCTTCGATACCATCGAAAGAATGCCCCAGAGTTTCCTCTGTAGCTTCCTTGTGTGGTTCGCTCTTACGCGTGGCAAGCAGCAACCAGGAACAACCCAGAATCACTGCCAGGGTAATTGCCCATACCCATGCGTTCCAAAAAGCACTCATTTTTCATTTCTCCCGTCATTGGTCTCATCTGCATTTGCAGGCCCCTCATCCTCATCGGCAAAGGGCAGTTGTGATGCCTCATCAAATCGCTTGCGGTTACCCGGTAAAAGCACCCAGATAAACAGCGCGATAAAGGTGATAATCATCACTGCGGGCAGATATGGACCATAAACTTCGTAGCTCACTCGAATTACCGCTTGTTGGTATATTGAGAGTGGGTTTTACCAAGTGCCTGTAGGTATGAAACCAGGGCGTCGATCTCTGCCTTGCCTTCAACCTGCTCCCGTGCTTTGCTAGCATCTTCCTCGGTGTATGGAACACCCAGTTTAGCGAGAACTCGCATCTTGGCAGCCGTATCTTCACCAGACAGTTTGTTTTCAAACAGCCATGGGTAAGCGGGCATCTTGGACTCAGGTACCACATCCCGTGGGTTGAACAGGTGTGCACGGTGCCAGTCATTACTGTAACGACCACCTACGCGGGCCAGATCCGGACCGGTACGCTTAGAACCCCACAGGAACGGATGCTCCCATACGAATTCATTCGCCGTTGAGTAGTGACCGTAACGCTCAGTCTCTGCCCGGAAAGGACGGATCTGCTGTGAGTGACATACATAGCAGCCTTCACGGATAAAGATATCACGGCCTTCAAGTTCAAGAGGAGTATACGTACGCAGGCCTTCAATCGGCTTGGTAGTCGCATTCGCAAAGAACAGAGGTACGATTTCAGCAAGACCACCACCACTGATTACCAGGATAATCAGCAGGATCATCAGGCCAATGTTCTTTTCAATCGTTTCATGCTTGATCATTTTATGTGCTCCTCTGATCCTTAAGCTGTCTGCGCAGATGCGTCAGCTGCAGGAGCTGTGCTGCCTTTACGAACAGTCTGCCAGACGTTGAATGCCATCAGCAGCATGCCGGTCAGGAAGAATGCACCACCCAGCGCACGGACGAAGAAACCAGGATGGCTCGCCTCGAGTGCTTCTACGAAGCTGTAAGTCAGGGTGCCGTCTTCGTTAACTGCGCGCCACATCAGACCTTGCAGGATACCGTTTACCCACATAGAGCAGATATACAGAACAGTACCGATAGTAGCCAGCCAGAAGTGGGTGTTTACCAGAGCGATACTTGCCATCTGAGCTTTACCCCAGAGTTTAGGAATCATGTGGTAAACCGCACCGATAGAGATCATCGCAACCCAGCCCAGAGCACCCGCATGTACGTGACCGATAGTCCAGTCAGTGTAGTGGGACAGAGCGTTTACGGTCTTGATAGACATCATCGGACCTTCGAAGGTAGACATACCGTAGAAAGACAGAGATACAACCAGGAAGCGCAGTACCGGATCGGTACGCAGCTTATGCCATGCACCAGACAGGGTCATCATACCGTTGATCATACCACCCCAGGAAGGCGCCAGCAGGATCAGGGACATCACCATACCCAGAGTCTGAGCGAAGTCAGGCAGGGAAGTATAGTGCAGGTGGTGACCACCAGCCCACATGTAGGTTGCGATCAGAGCCCAGAAGTGAACGACAGACAGGCGGTAAGAGTAGATTGGACGCTCAGCCTGCTTCGGTACGAAGTAGTACATCATGCCCAGGAAGCCCGCAGTCAGGAAGAAACCTACCGCGTTGTGTCCGTACCACCACTGCACCATCGCATCAACAGCACCTGGATATACAGAGTAGGACTTGAACAGAGAAACAGGCATTGCTGCGCTGTTAACAATGTGCAGTACTGCCACTGTCAGGATAAATGCCATGTAAAACCAGTTACCCACGTAGATGTGAGATGTCTTACGCATCTTCACTGTACCCAGGAACACGATAGCGTAGGCCACCCAGACGACAGTGATCAGCAGATCAATTGGCCATTCCAGCTCGGCATACTCTTTAGACTGAGTAAAGCCCAGTGGCAGGGTGATCGCTGCACTCAGAATAACCAGTTGCCAGCCCCAGAAAGTAAAGGCCGCCAGTTTGTCAGAGATCAGACGGGTTTGGCTCGTACGCTGTACGACGTAGTAAGAGGTTGCGAACAGTGCGCAGCCTCCGAATGCAAAGATAACTGCGTTGGTATGCAACGGACGCAAGCGACCGTATGTCAGCCAGGCAGTATCAAAGTTTAGTGCAGGCCATACTAACTGGGATGCGATTAACACGCCCACGGCCATTCCGACGATGCCCCATACCACTGTCATGATGGCGAATTGACGCACCACCTTGTAATTGTAGGTTGGGTGTTCAGCTGCTGTGCTCATATCAGGCTCTCATCAACAAGCTATTAGAAAGGTTTAGAAAGTAAATTTCCGCTGGCTATTATGTGGAAACAACGGTCACATTTCAATGCGTCAACGGTATTAGTTGCGACATAGTGCCGCAGTGCAAAACGTGTAAATCTCATCATATTTAAATATTTATTTGTTTTGTTGTTATTTTTAAATTGTTGAATATAAAAGAGATATTTATTTTTATTGTACGTTTGGATGTATGAGGTGATCATCGTTTAGTACTGTTTTTGTCAAAGGTTGATATAGATCAAGCCAGTATCAAAAGTTACTAATTTGGCTTTTCTTGATATGGATCAAGCCGGATTTGTCGCATAATTAGCTGTATTTCTGATCAGAGGGCGACGAATGATTATTGAGGGCAGGGCTGAGAAAGCCCGGATATTGCTGGCCCATGGTGCCGGTGCGCCGATGGACAGCCTGTTTATGACCCAGTTGGCGGCAGGGCTAGCGACAGATGGTGTTGAAGTTATCCGGTTTGAATTTCCCTATATGCAGAAGCGCCGCATTGATGGCAAGAAACGTCCTCCGGACCGGCAGGGAGTATTGCTGGAGTATTTCACCCGGCTGATAGAGCAGTTCAGTCATGATGGTCTGCCGCTCTGGCTGGCAGGGAAATCTATGGGAGGGCGGATGGCTACCATGCTGGCGGATCATCCCGCCGTCACGGGGTGTTTTGTTTATGGCTATCCGTTTTATCCACCCGGAAAACAGGATCGTCCCAGAGTTGAACACCTTTTCTCTGTCTCCCGGCCGGTACATATATTTCAGGGGTGCCGGGATAGTCTGGGACGAAAAGAGGTGGTCGATGAGTATCGGCTCTCAGGCTCAGTGGTTTTGCACTGGCTTGAAGACGGAGACCACGATTTAAAACCGAGAAAAATATCCGGAATTACTCAGGACGAACATATCGCTGATGCAGTAGAATCCACCCTGAAAATTATCAACCGCCATCATTGAGGTACACCGCTGTGAATCACCTTTTACTCTATTGCCGTCCGGGCTTCGAAAAAGAGTGTGCGGCCGAAGTGCGGGATTTGTGTGAGCAACAGGGTATCTACGGTTATTGTAAGCTTGAAGAGAACAGCGGTTATGCCCTGTTTGTCAGCCATCAGCCTGATGGCGCTTCACTGGCGGTTGAGACGCTACAGTTTCATGATCTGATCTTTGTACGTCAGTGGATAGCCTGTCTGCCACTACTTGAGAGTATTAATACGGAAGACCGCATCGGTTCGCTGATGCCGCATGTGAGTGGTTTGCCGCAATGCAGCGAGTTATGGGTAGAACCTGCTGATACCACTGATGGCCGTGAGATGCAGCGGTTCTGCAATAGCTTTGGTTCGGCATTCAGTCAGGTTTTGCGCAAACAGGGCGTCCTGCAGCGCAAGGCGGCTAACCGGATGCATATTTTTGCCCTGTCCGGCAGCAGTTTCTATATCGGCTATGTCCCGGTTGCCAACTCAGCCCCCTGGCCGATGGGTATTATGCGCCTGAAATTTCCCAATCAGGCTCCCAGCCGCTCGACCCTGAAGCTGGAAGAGGCGTGGCACTGGTTTATTCCTGAACAGCAGTGGCATCACTATATCAGTAGTGGTAAACGGGCGGTCGATCTGGGTGCCGCACCAGGCGGCTGGACCTGGCAGTTGGTGAACCAGAATATGTTCGTCACCGCCATTGATAATGGCCCTATGGCGGAGTCACTCATGCAGACCGGGCAGGTTAAACATCTGACTGAAGATGCCTTCACGTATCAGCCGCACAAGCCCTGTGACTGGATGGTATGCGATATCGTTGATAAGCCGACCCGGGTGATAAAGCTGATGACCCGGTGGCTGGTTGAAGGCTGGTGCCGGGAAACCATTTTCAATCTCAAGCTACCGATGAAGCAGCGTTACCCTGAGGTGAAGCACTGTCTGGGGTATCTGCAGCAGGAGATGGATAACGCGGGTATTCACTGCCGTATTGCGGCAAAGCATCTGTATCACGATCGTGAGGAGATAACGGTACATGTGCGACGGTCAGATCACTACGGTCAGTAGAGCGGGTCGCACAGCAGCCGTTATCAGGGTGGCGTAGCCTCTGGCGCAGATAACCACAGCAGGCCGCTTTGTAACAGGCCTGCTTGTTTGTCAGTGTTCCAGAAGGGTAACTTTCTCTTCTGTTTCCAGCATCGGCATAATCGCCTCCATGATCTGCTTACGCTCTTCAGAAGCGAACCAGCGTTGCCAGTCCTGAATGGTGCGAAATGTCGCCATTACAACCCGGTGATTCGGATCAAAACTGTTTTTTAGTGACTCCCCGGAGATAAAACCATGCGCCTGCATTGCCACCTGCAGGGTATTGCGGGCGGCTTTTTCGTAGTGTTCAGCCAGGTCGTCGGCAATATGGCGCTCAATCAGTACTCGAATCATCTTTGCTCTCCGTTAACTGAAGAAAATTATTTTCATTTATTTCAATATAATAGCACTGTTGAAACAGGTAAAATGTTATCAGTTAAAAAGATGGGTTTTTCTATACCGCTGAATTTGCGACAATATGTCTCCCGATGTAGTCGAGGTGGAGTAGATGGTGGAAGTTAAAGCGGATCAGGTTATGGATGCAACCGGCCTGTTCTGTCCGGAACCGGTTATGCTGTTGCACAACAAAGTACGTGAAATGGCTATAGGTGAGGTGTTGCAGTTAACTGCAACCGATCCGTCAACTCAGCGTGATGTGCCAAAATTCTGTACCTTTCTGGGGCATGAACTGCTGGACCAGAAAATGGAAGATGATCGTTTTTTTTACCTGATACGCAAAGGCGAGTGACATACTCCCCCGGCGTCAGGGTAAAAAGTTAATTAAGACCCGCAGGGTCAAAGATAAATGGTTGAGAGAAACTTACTGTGACAGCAACAGAGACAACGGACAAATCTAAATCCCGTACCCGTTCCAAAAACCGGGCTGCTAACCAGGCCGCTTTACAGCTGCTATGCGATGCATATCCTGATGTTTTTAATCGGGAAAATATGCGGCCCCTGAAAATAGGGATTCAGGAAGATCTGATTGCTGATGAGAAGTTAGCGAAAAACAAGATTAAACGGGCGCTGGCGTCATATGTTCGTTCTCCCTACTATTTTCGCAGCCTGAAAGAGGGCGCTGACCGTATCGGTCTGGATGGTCAGCCCGCCGGACAGGTCAGCGAGTCTGAAGCTGAGCATGCCAAACAGCAGTTGAAAGAGATCAATAAGCTGCGTCAGCAAAAGCAGCAGGAAGAGAAAGCCAGGCAGAAGGTTAAGGAGAAGGAAGAGCGCCTTAACAATAAGCTGGAGATGTTGCTGACCAAGCGTGGTTAATAATATTCCTTTATAAAAACAAACCGCCTTGATGGCGGTCAGGTTACTGATAAACCCCAGTATTTTTGCTGGGGTTTTGTTTTTCTAAGGCTATTCCAGCGACGTTAGCAAAAACGAGGTAAAAGATTTATGGGACGCTTTGACTCGGCTTAGAGCCTTTCAGGC
>NZ_JAFFZO010000199.1 GCF_016924145.1 Amphritea pacifica
CAGGCAACCGCAGAGATTCGCAAGCAGGAGCAGGCCAGAAACATATAAACTGCGCCCCGGGGGATACCATTACGATTCATAAGAAACCGCACAAACTGAAACTGCTGCATCCTTTGAGTCATAACTTCTATCAGACCTGTCGGGAAAAACTTGGCTGGGCTACGAAGTTAGGAGAATAACCCTTCGTGGACATCGGTCCATCGAAAAAGGTAGTGCCTTCAATATCACGCATTTTTTTTATAGTCATTCGAGACTCCATCGAGTTGTGGGACTACCAAAACCCCGT
>NZ_JAFFZO010000200.1 GCF_016924145.1 Amphritea pacifica
GGACGTTCTATCACTGAGGTGATCAACTTCTGTCAGAAGCATTGGATAATGCCAGAAAGGGAAAGGCTTCAGTACTGAGGTCGACATCATCCACCAGTTGTTGCAGCACCTTGCGGGCATCAGGTCCGGCCAGGTTGACCGCAGCAAACGCTGAGGTAACGTGCAGAATGTCGACATCAAGACGCCACTGTGCATCCGTACGGCCCACTCTTTATTGGTCACCAGATCTTCAAGACTGAGCAGATAAGTACGGATGCTAAACTGAAAAGCTGAATCGTTCCATTTG
>NZ_JAFFZO010000201.1 GCF_016924145.1 Amphritea pacifica
CCGGAAACTGCTGGCCGGTCAGTTCCTGGCGCTTGCGGGCCCAGCGGGCAATCAACCAACTGGCAATGATCGCGCCAAAGAAGCCGATAATCACCAGCCCAAAGCCATCTTCAGGCACCGGCGCCGGCACAATTAATCCCCGGTTATTGAGAAAAGAGCCGAAAAATTCAAGACTCTGCCGTGGGGTTGGCAGGGTACGTAATACCGCGTAATACCAGAAAAAGATCTGCAGCAGCAGTGGGATGTTGCGAAATATTTCGATGTACAGCGCAGAAAATTTGGCGA
>NZ_JAFFZO010000202.1 GCF_016924145.1 Amphritea pacifica
GGTATCGACGATGTGACTAAAGTTCCTGAAGGTGAAGCAGTAGGTAGAACTACAGTAGGTGAAGATTACACCCAATTATTGGTTGACTTGGATGCTGCTGAAGGTTTCTTACCAGAAGGTGGAGCATTTAGAGCTAATAAAGGTGCTGCAATTGCGTTGAAATCCAGAATCAAATTGCATATGGGTGATTGGGCTGGTGTTTTGACAGAATACAACAAATTGACCTCTATGTATGCGGTAACTGCTAACCCAGCTACTCCATTTAGAGGTGGAAACAGTTCTGAT
>NZ_JAFFZO010000203.1 GCF_016924145.1 Amphritea pacifica
GCTTTTTCTAGCAAGGAAACGAAGTATCCGTCTAGCCACTAACAGGAGCCGAAGGCTCCGTTCTAGCACATGTTTGTGGAGCGTAGCTGGTTCCCGTGCACTGCCTTGTTATGCGCCTGTATATGCTGACAAAATTTCATTTTCTTTACTCTTAGCAGCGATATGTACTATTACAGTTTTGTTTAAGTCTACGGCTGGATGTAGCGCTAGCCTTTTTGAATAATCAAAAACTTCACCAAGCGACTCATTATCGTGCCTGTAGTGAGTGTGGCAGCTATCAGCTGC
>NZ_JAFFZO010000204.1 GCF_016924145.1 Amphritea pacifica
CTGTGTGTAAACCCATAAAATCCGTTCAAAGCCATCATATTATTAGGCAGAGGACCAGTGTCAGAACGCACAGTGTTTCACTTGTTCTTCACATAACTGTCAAATAGTCGCAATTTTTCCACTTTTCAGGGCACCAGCGTAGACAAAGTCGACATCTACTGTGTGTAAACCCATAAAATCCGTTCAAAGCCATCATATTATTAGGCAGAGGACCAGTGTCAGAACGCACAGTGTTTCACTTGTTCTTCACATAACTGTCAAATAGTCGCAATTTTTCCACTTTTC
>NZ_JAFFZO010000205.1 GCF_016924145.1 Amphritea pacifica
GAAAATGCAAAATCACATTTTCATTGCATTTTTCCTATTTAAACAGTATATTTTATCATTCTTTATCACCTTTCGTACTGCTGGAGCCACTGGCCTGGCCATAATGTCGTCCTTTTGGAAGTTTGAAATGACAATGAGACGTTACCGGGGAAACGATTGAAAATGCAAAATCACATTTCCAATGCATTTTTCGTATTTAAACAGTGTATTTTATCATTCTTTATCACCTTTCGTACTGCTGGAGCCACTGGCCTGGCCATAATGTCGTCCTTTTGGAAGTTTGAA
>NZ_JAFFZO010000206.1 GCF_016924145.1 Amphritea pacifica
ATAATAGGGAGTGTCTGCGGTAGAAATAATCTGATGACGGGCACGGGTCATATGATTTCCTTAACATCCTTGTTTGAGGTATCAGCAGTATAGATCAGGCTTTTAGAATATGCCTGTCCCTTATATACCCAGATCACCAAGGGCAACAACACCGTTAACTTCAAATACGGCCCGGATCGCAGCCGTTATCTGAAAACCGAATCCAACGGTAACAAAACGATCTATATTGGTAAGCTGTACGAGCGGATCACCAACAGCAACACACCACAGATGATCACCCACA
>NZ_JAFFZO010000207.1 GCF_016924145.1 Amphritea pacifica
ATACCAATCATTTTATAATATATATTATTTCGAAATAATTCACCACAATTCACTCCACCTAGTTTTTTGAAAGACAACAATTTGTATACTTAGAAGCTAAATTAATGGTATTACATAAATTCTCTGACAAATGAGTCAGTCTGTGGCCAGTGCACAATGTAACACTTCACAAATTGTACTGAGTATATACTATGCTGGTAAGACAGATCATTAACTGTATATAATTTTGTGTAAATTTGTTCAATAAGGAATTCCTGTTCAAGATAGCTTTGATAATGGTTGT
>NZ_JAFFZO010000208.1 GCF_016924145.1 Amphritea pacifica
AAAAACTGCAGCAAAACAAGTACATTTTTCGCTGATTCTCTTTGTAGTTCTGTTAACGGGGCTGCCACTGCTGGCACCATTCAGCCCCTCGGTTCAGCTCTTTTCTGACTTTATCAGGCCGGCAGTCTGGTATTTGGCGGTGGTCATGTGGTGCTGCCACTGCTGCAAAATATCTGCCTGCTGGCAAAATTCACTTCGATACCGGTTTAACCGGTCGGTAAACTGCTTTTCAGACTGTATCTCATCACCTTCTGTGAGAAATGTAGCGGCAACTGCACTGAAC
>NZ_JAFFZO010000021.1 GCF_016924145.1 Amphritea pacifica
GTTACTCACCCGTCCGCCGCTCGTCAGCAAAGTAGCAAGCTACTCTCTGTTACCGCTCGACTTGCATGTGTTAAGCCTGCCGCCAGCGTTCAATCTGAGCCATGATCAAACTCTTCAGTTTTAATCAAAATATGTCGGAAATTGACATATATAAATCTAGCTCAAAGTATTAAACAACTTGCAAATACACTTAAATGAATTTACTTGGTGTCGCTTACTTTGATAAAGCTTTTGTGCTTCATCTCAACAAGCGCCCACACGAATTATCTGATCTGTCTGTTAAAGAGCGTTGCTTGAAAATGAGGGCTGAATTCTTCAGCCGCTTTGCTAAAGCTATTCGCTTCCGCCGTCTCAAGCGAGGTGCGTATTCTACTCAACACCCCGGTGAAGTCAACCATTTTGTTTGAGAATTTTAACGAAATTTTCAAACCGTCTGATCCGCTTCCTGTTTTGTTTATCGCCACCTGAAAAACCGTGTAAACACTGATTTATCAAGGCGTTAAACTCAACAGCCTCACCTGTTTCAGTGACCGTTTCCGATGCCTGTCTCAAGCGAGGAAGCGCATTCTACCGCCGTCGGCAGAGGAGTCAACAGGGGGAGCACGAAAAAGTTAAGAATATTTGAAAAACATCGAAGTTTTTAAGACCGAGTGGCTAGAACGCGGCTTCGCCGCTGCCAGACGTCGCTTCGCGACTTGCTAGTCGCTAGGAGAGCCTTCTTTATGGGGTTGTGAAAGCCCACGTTGTAAGCGAGTCTGTAGAATAAAATCTCTTAGACCCTAAACATAAAACCGCCTCGCGGCGGTTTTATGTTTTGTCTTGGCTTTTTCTAGCAGGAAACGCAGTTTCCGTTCTAACCACTAGCAAGCGAAGCGTCTGGCTCCTGATTAAGCGAAGCGTCAGTCTGATGACTTACTTCATCATGCCGGTTTCTTGCAGATATTTTATCGTGCCTTGATGAAAAGGTATGTCACCAGTCGTCTGGAGCATATCTTCTTTTTTCAGGTTTGCAAAAGCCGGATGGAGTTTCCGGAAAATATCAAAATTTTCGAACACCTCTTTCACTACCTGGTGTACCACCTCTTCTGAAGTATCAGTTGACGAGACCAGGATACTCTCAACGCCAAAACTCTTCGTTTCCTGATCATTACCACGGTAGAGTCCGCCAGGTATTGTCGCATGCTGATAATAACTGTTATCTGCAACCAGCTTATCAACGGCGGGCCCCGTTACATCAACCAGCACACTATCACAGGAGGTTGTTGCTTCTTTAATCGCGCCACTGGGATGACCTATCATATAGATCATGACATCAATATCGCCTGCGCAGAGTGCACTGGCCTGCGCTGATGCATTCAGTTCAGCGGCGAGGGCAAAATCCGCTTTTGTCCAGCCCAGGGCTTTCATCAGCGCTTCCAGCGTACCGCGCTGTCCTGTTCCGGGCACCCCCATGTTAACTTTTTTGCCTTTTATATCAGCAATCGTTTTGATACCACTGTCGGCGCGGGCGACCACGGTAAAGGGTTCAGAGTGGAGAGAAAACACAACTCTCAGGTCCTTATCGGGTCCTGCTTTAGCAAATTTATCACTGCCGGTATAGGCCTGATACAACGAATCTGACTGGGCTATACCGAAGTTAATATCGCGACTAGCTAACAGCTCCAGGTTTGCACCGGAACCTGCCGTACTTTCTGTTGAGCAGCGAATACCATGCTCTGAACGGCTTTTGTTCACCAGACGACAAATGGCCCCACCGGTCGGGTAATACACGCCGGTAACACCACCGGTACCAATGGTAACAACCTCTTTCACCGGAACAGGATCACCAGCGAACGCTCCTACAGATGCCACGCACGCCCCCAGAGCGATAACCAGGGAGGTTATTGTGTTGCGAAAAGCCATATTCCACTCCTTTGAACTTAGATAAGAAACCGCACAACCTGCCGATTATAACAATAATTGCAGGACATCATATTACAGCGCGTACAGAGACTACAACCATGCTGGAACAACAACTTATATAAGCGTTTTCCTGTCAAAGCGACGCAATTTTCGGTATGGGAACAGATCGATGATCGCTCCCCCTCTTACCTGAGTCTGCATATTTACCCACCATTGAGGATCTAGCAGATCTCCATGGAGCTGGTTAAACAACCCACGCACCCGGCGATCACAGGCGGTTAATAATGAAAACTCCTCGGGGAAAACATCATTTTCGGCAACCGAATACCATGGTTCGGCTGCCAGCTCCTGTTCCGGATAAAGCGGTTCGGGAATGGAGCGAAAATTACACTCGGTCAGATAGCTGATCTCATCATAATCATAAAATACCACTCGCCCATGGCGGGTAACGCCGAAGTTTTTAAACAGCATGTCACCGGCAAAAATATTCGCCGCTGCCAGCTCTTTAATACACTTACCAAACTCATTAATTGCCAGAAACACTGCCTGTTCATTATCCTGTCGCAACATCTCATCAAGATAGATATTCAGCGGGATCATCCTGCGCTCGGTCCACAGATGTTTAATCACCACTTCATCAGCATCGATATCAACCGATGCCGCAGCAACCTGTTTCAACTCTGCTAACAGGGTGTCTGAAAACCGCTTTCTGGGGAGTGTCAGATTCACGAACTCCTGTGTATCCGCCATTCTACCGGCCCTGTCATGCCTTTTTACCAATTGATACTTAGCGATAACCCCCTCTCTGGTGATCTGTTTTGCCGCTGCAAAGCGATCTTTGATTATTTTGAACACCACAGGATACGATGGCAGGGTAAATACCGTCATCACCATCCCTTTGGTACCCGGCGCAACTTCAAACTGATCTGAGGTCTGCTCCATATGAGCCATGAAATCACGATAAAACTCAGCTTTACCCTGTTTATAAAAACCAATTGAGTTATAAAGCTCTGCAATAGACTTCATCGGTATCAGTGAATGCAAAAAGCAGATAAATTCTGCCGGCACATCGACATCCACAAGAAAGTATGTGCGGGTAAAGCTGAATACAATTGATACATCATTCTCATCTGTCAGGGCGGTATCAATATAGACCGCGCCATGCTCATTATTCAGAATGGGCAAAATAAATGGCAGCGAATGATGGTTAAACTGAACCCGGCCGACAATGTAAGCCCCTTTGTTGCGGTAAAAAATGGCTTGAATCACTTCGATTACGGTGTTTTCATCCGCAACTATATCGGCAGCAATATGGGCCCGGATATAACGCAGCAGGTTTCGTATATCCCTGCGTTTATTTTCCCAGGGGATGGCAAACTGATAATCATCCATTAACTGGTTGATGACGTTTATAAGACCCTTTTTCAGAGTATATCGGCGATAGATCTGACCAGTATTGAGTGATCCGTGCTGCGAGGGTCTCTTCACTGTTGAGCTGATAAACATCAGTTGATCTGTTATTTGCCGGTGACCAAACAGCGCACAATAAACTGAGTTATAAAATGTTTCACTCAGATCAGCATCATCACGGGCGACTATCAGACTCAGATAGCAGGCTTTAACGGCACCCCAAAGCGCACTCTCAGCGTTATCCCTGATTGCGGCACTGATCTGCCTGCTAACCCGCTCAACCATGGCACCGTAAAGGTCGATTCGTTCCACAGACAGACATTGGATAGCAGGCCAGTCCGCAGCTTCGAAACAGGGCCGGGCCTGAAGGGTGATCGCTTTGAACTGTTTGCGGTAATCAGTAAAGCCATCCAGTATCAACAGGGCTATCAACTCGGCATCACGTTGTTTCATGTTTTCTGCTTGCGCTGTCATCTCTATATTATTTAGCAGCAATTGCCTCGGCTTACCATACTCCAGGTAAAAAGGTTTGGAAAAACAGTTGTCTAATTCCGTTATCTGCTTAATATTGAAAGGCATTATCATTTTCGGAATCACTCTATGTATCGCCTTCCCAGCCTGAAGAAAAACACCCGTATCAACGCGATTGCCGTCATGACCAGCGGAGGCGATTCCCCCGGGATGAATCCGGCCATTCGCAGTGTCACCCGGGCAGCACTCAACCAGGGTATCAGGGTATTTGGTATCAACCGGGGTTACAGCGGCCTGATAATCGGTGATTTCACTGAACTGAAGAGTGGTGATGTTTCTAATATTGTTCAGCGCGGCGGTACCATTCTTAAAAGTGATCGTTGTGAAGCGTTTAAAGATCCGGCGGTTCGCCACCAGGCAGGGGAGATTCTCAAAGAACATCATATCGGTGGTCTGATCGTCATCGGAGGAGATGGCTCATTAACCGGAGCACACCTGCTGACCCATGAAACCGGTATCCCGGTGATCGGTTTACCCGGCACCATTGATAATGATATCTACGGCACCGAGGATACGATCGGTTTTGATACCGCCCTGAATACGGCGCTGGAAGCGATTGATAAGATTCGTGATACCGCCATTTCCCATGAACGGATCTTTCTCGTTGAGGTGATGGGCCGCAATTCCGGCCACATAGCCTCTCAGGTCGGCGTGGCATGCGGGGCTGAGATGATTATTGTGCCCGAGATCGATTTTAAACTTGAGGCGTTGTGTTTCTCTCTTGCCAGCCAGCGGGCAGAAGGCCATGGCAGCAGCGGCATTATCGTTGTTGCCGAGGGCCCGAAACCCGGCCTGACCTATCGGCTTGCCAATCAGTTGGAAGCCCAGGGTGAAAAACCCGGGGTCTGTATTCTGGGGCATATACAACGGGGCGGCAGACCAACAGGTCACGACAGAGTGTTGGCGTCCTGCCTTGGAGCGGCGTCAGTCACTTACCTGCTGGCGGGATTCACTGACGTTATGATCGGCATGATCGACAGTAAAATCACGGCAACCCCCTTACTGGATATTATGGAGAAGCGGAAACCGCTCAATCCACAACTGGTTGAACTGGCTCAGCTACTGCATAAATAAGTGGGAGTCAGAACAACGGTTACCGGGTTGCCTGACAAAAATCATCAGGGATCCGGTCTGTAAACGCCTGAATCAGATCCGGCAACAGCACTTCGGCACTGATGCCGGACAAACTCTGGGCGTCACTGTTGAGCGCCTCAAGCGCGCTACCCTGCTCAGGCTTATCCACAACGACTGAACTGAGCTGCTGCCAGTCACAGGGGCTCAGATGTAACCCGCTGACCAGCGCCACGCCTTTCCGCTTACGTATCTGTGCCAGCCCAACCAGTTTACGACCATCTTCGCTGACGACCTCGCCATGGGACAGCGAGGCATAACAAGCCCATTTCAGATTCTGTTCCTGACTAATGGTTTTGGACCGGTCGATCATCGCCTGATCAACCCCCTTACAGGGAACATTGCAGGCTCTCAGCGCAGCGATCCAGATCTGCTCCAGCCAGGAAAAAATTTCAATAATATTTTGCTTTGCTACTGGGTGTTCCGGCGGAATAAACACGGTGACACTAAGCATCCAGGGACCAGCCAACACAGCCCCCCCCCCTGAACGCCGGCGAATCATGGCGAAACCTGCCGCTTCGGAACGGCGCATCTGCCCCTCGTCAGGCCGTTGAGAACAGCCCATAATAACCGCCGCACGATCATACTGCCAGAACAGTACCTGAGGCTTTTCCACCCCTGCTTCAAGAATTTCACTGATGCGTTGTTGCTCATCTGGCATTGAACCGCTTACCAGAGACTGTAGACTGCTTACCATTATTTCCCCCGAAGATCAGAGGCAGGAAGATTAACCTATCTATCCCCCTGGGAAAACCATTATCATGCGACGATCAGTAAGGAACGACGCCGATGCAGACAGAGTTTATCGATATATATCAACAGGCACTTATCAGTCATGGTTATCAGCATGACCCGGCTCAGTTGCGATTGGTTGAAGCGCTTAATCCTGTTTACACGTCACTGATATCAGGCCGCCACCGAGCCGGTGATTCAGCAGGCATCTATATCTGGGGCCCTGTCGGTCGTGGCAAAACCTTTCTGATGGACCTGATGTTTGCGCATCTGCCCGATAAGATCTGCCTGCGCCTGCACTTTCACCGCTTTATGGCACAGACCCACCAGCAACTGACTGTGCTGCAGGGTAAACCAGACCCACTGGAACTGATCGCCCAAAAACTGGCCCGCCAATACCAACTGATCTGTTTTGATGAGTTTTTCCTTAATGATATTGCCGATGCGATGATTCTGGGCAAGCTGTTCAGGTCATTACTCAAGCGTGGCGTTCGCCTGATCACCACCTCCAATCGTCCACCGGAAAAGCTCTGCAAAGATCCACTATTTGAGGACCGGGTCAGACCGATTATTGCGATGATCAACCAGCAGATGCGGGTGTTTAACCTGGCAGGAGAAACGGATCATCGTTTACGCTCCCTGACTCCCTCCCCCTGTATATTTCATTCAAACGATACTGATGCTGAGCGGCAGCTGACAAAACTCTACACCTCCATCAGTAGCAACCTGCCCCGTGCAGATGAGGTGATTGTGATGCAACGGCCCATACCCGCTAAGGCAGTGAGCCCCGAATGTGTCTGGTTTGACTTTGAACATATCTGCATGGGCGCCCGCAGCCAGATGGACTACATCGAACTGGCGAACCGCTTCAGCCATATCTTTGTCAGCCAGGTCCCCTTGCTGGGAAGCCGCAGCACAGAACAGATAAAAGCCCGGGGTACAGAAGATGGCAGCGAAGCGGTCAAAGCAGGAGAACGGCAGGTATTACTGGGCAGTATGGATGATCCGGCACGACGCTTTATCAGCCTGGTCGATGAACTCTATGACCGGGGAGTGAACCTGTTTCTGAGTGTAGAGGTCCCCCTGGAAAAACTCTATATGGAGGGTAGTCTGGTATTTGAGTTTGCCAGAACCTACAGCCGTCTGACCGAGATGCAGTCGTGGGAATATCAACAACGCCAGCCCAATGACCGATAATCGCGCTACACTGTGGATGACTTAGCTTGCAGGTCGCTTAATGAAGATCGGCGTCTATGACTAGTTTGCCCAGTTCAAAGCATTGACGAATCGCTTCATCTTCTGAGGCAGCGATAACCTGATTTTCTGGCACCGTTTCAAGCTCTCCGGCGTTATGGAAAATCGTATCCTTAAGATCCCTGTGATAAATTTTAGGTTCCAGTGTCCAACGGTTATGCCCCATATGCCTGACCAGAGCAGTAATACGGTAATCACCATAGTCAATCTGATTCATCAAACACCTCCGACATCAAATGATGCATGAGGGTAATTATAGCCGAGCAGTCTGAAGTAACAGACGTTCAACAGGAATAATTTTCATGAAAACTGCGTTGCGTTTTTTCTTTCAGGGATTATTGATACTGCTGCCTTTTGTGCTGACTATCTACCTGGTATTTCTCATTTTCACCGCATTGGATGAAACACTTTTTTCAGCGGTCGGCTCTTTGATCGGCTATTTTATTCCGGGATTACAACCCGGCCTGACGGAAACCCTGCTGGGTATCCTGCTGACGGTCATCATCATTATTCTCACCGGGATTGCCGGGTCGCTCTACCTCACCCGCTTTCTGATGAATATTATCGGCTCACTGATGGACCGTATCCCAGTAGTAAAGCTGTTATATAACTCTCTGAAAGATCTGTTCCAGGCACTGTTAGGTGACCAGAAAAGTTTCGACAAGCCGGTGATGGTCTTCCTGAACAAAGAGAAAACCATCAAAGTAATGGGCTTCCTGACCTGCGAAGATCTCGACAGCTTCGGCCTCAGCGAGGATGTTGCCGTCTATCTGCCCGACTCTTACAACTTCTCCGGCAACCTGATTATCGTCCCCAGAGAACAGATTATCCCACTCGACGTCAGTGCCGGAAAAGTCACCACCTTTATCGTCAGTGGCGGGGTATCCACCACTGAAAAATCAGCTTAACCCCTGGAATCACTGACAAAAGGGTTGGTCTTACGTTCATGGCCAAAGGTCGACATCGGCCCGTGTCCGGGGATAAACGCTACACTATCCCCCAGCGGAAACAGCTTTTCGCGAATAGAGCTGATCAGAGTGGCATGATCTCCCTTGGGAAAGTCAGTACGGCCGATTGAGCCCTGAAACAGAACATCGCCCACCTGCGCAAGCTGACTCTGAGGGCTGTAAAACACGACATGACCCGGGGTATGCCCTGGGCAGTGAAGCACCTCAAGCGTTTCCTTGCCCACGGTGACTCTGTCACCCTCTTCCAACCAGCGGTCCGGGGTGAAGATCTCTACCTGAGGAAAGCCAAACATCTGGCTCTGTTGAGGCAAACCATCAATCCAGAACTGATCCCCGATGTGTGGCCCCTCAATAGGAACACCGGTCTGCTTTACCAGCTCTGCGGTACCACCCGCATGATCAATATGCGCATGAGTCAGCAGGATTTTTTCCAGCTCCAGCCCCAGCTCGGCGATTCTGGACAGCACTACCCCGATATCACCACCGGGGTCCACCACGGCCGCCTTTTTACTTTCTTCACACCACAACAGTGTGCAGTTTTGCTGAAAAGGGGTAACGGGAATAATACTGTATTTCATAATGGTGCCGCAGTCATTGAAAAGAGATCCCGCAGTATACCTATTTCTGGACTATCCTTCGATATGCCATACAGGGTTAAATAATCCGTAGGCACCAGACTTCAGGACAGGCAGTTAACACTGTCAGGAGGTTATATAGATGTCTGTATCTCCCACTTTACAAAAGTTCCTTAACCGGGGGGATATCCCCTATCGGCTGATCCGGCACCCCTATGCTGAAACCTCTCTCAGCTCTGCCATTGCTGCCCATGTCCCTGCCCGGCGAATGGCTAAAGGCGTCGTGCTCAGGGATGATGAAGGCTTTATGATGGCAGTTGTGCCTTCAGACCGACGGGTTGATTTGCATGCCATCAACCGCCAGATGGGACGGATTTTTTCGCCTGCAGCTCAGCGGGATGTCAAAATTCTCTTCCGGGATTGCAACCGGGGCGCTGTCCCTGCGCTGGGCCAGGCTTATAACATACCGGTCATCTGGGATGATCATCTGGCCGATGAGCCCGACTGCTATATGGAAGCAGGCGATCACCAGGACCTGCTCTGCTTCTCTCAATCCACCTTCAAACAGGTGATGTCAGAGAAACCCCACGGCATGATAAGCCACTGATTCAAAGCGCTTAGCATTATCGGGATGGTCACACCATCCCGATAAAACCCTCCCGTATATATTTACCCCGCTCTGGAAGCTATGCGATAGTAGCAACCAATTCCCGATTAGTGCTGTTGGAGAGAGCGATGAAAAAGCTGAAGCATGAAGCTGAACTGGTGAAAGAGGCGATCCGTATCGGTGGTGTCTATATGGAAAAACGAGGGGCCGGACAGTTTGAGGCGACAGACAGTGCCAGCAATAAGATTACCGCTATCTATCGCCTGCTGGTGCTGGATAAACTAATTCAACCCCTGGCCAAAGGTGAAGAGAGCGAACCCAATATGAAGCACAAGCTTGCCCTTTGGATTAGCCGTCAGTTGCCGAAAGGCCATCCCCTGCTGGAAGAGTGACAGAGTGCAGCAATCGATCTATCTGGCAGGCCCCGACGTCTTCTGGCCCAACGCTGTGGCGTTGGGAGAAGCGAAAAAGGCGCTTTGCCAGCAGTATGGCTTTACCGGCCACTTTCCTCTGGATAATGAATTAGACCTGTCAGCGCTGACGCCTTATGAAGCAGGGATAGCTATCTATCAGGCCAATATTGGCCTGATGAACCAGTGTCATATCATTATTGCCAATATGACCCCGTTCAGAGGCCCCAGTATGGATGTGGGTACCGCCTTTGAGATGGGCTATATGACCGCCCGGAATAAAGCTGTCTGGGGCTATACCCTGGATGGCCGGCTCTACAGTGACCGTATTGAAGGGGAACAAACTGATCGGGACGGTTTTAGCATTGAAGCGTTTCAGATGGCCGATAACCTGATGATGGTTGGTGCCACCGGGCAACTGGGCGGTTTGCTAACTGAGGCCCTGAGCGAAGATATGGATAACCATCTGAGACTGTTTGAGAGGGTTTTACAACAGATACAAAAAAGCCGCTGACGTCAGCGGCTTTTTAATGATATGAGCCCGCGGGTTACACCCTGCGATGCTTATATCTTATGGAGCTTATATCTTATGGCGCTGATTCATTATAGCGCTTACACCTTATGGTAGATCTCAGCACCGGTCTCTTTAAACTCCTGAGATTTTTCCTGCATCCCTTTATCTGCAGCTGCCTGCATCGATGCGATCTGCGACTCGTCCAGATCACGTACCTCCTGTGAGATCTTCATTGAGCAGAACTTCGGACCACACATAGAACAGAAGTGAGCCACTTTAGCAGACTCCTTCGGCAGGGTTTCATCGTGGAATGCCCGGGCGGTGTCCGGGTCCAGGCCGATATTAAACTGATCTTCCCAGCGGAACTCGAAACGCGCCTTAGACATCGCGTTATCACGAATCTGCGCCCCTGGGTGACCTTTGGCCAGATCCGCCGCGTGGGCAGCGATCTTATAGGTGATAATACCGGTCTTAACATCATCTTTGTTGGGCAACCCAAGATGCTCTTTCGGGGTTACATAGCAGAGCATGGCACAGCCATACCAGCCGATCATCGCCGCACCGATACCGGAGGTAATATGGTCATAACCCGGTGCAATATCCGTGGTCAGTGGTCCCAGAGTATAGAACGGCGCCTCGTGACACTCGGTCAGTTGCTTATCCATGTTCTCTTTAATCATATGCATCGGCACATGCCCCGGGCCTTCGATCATCACCTGAACATCGTGTTTCCAGGCAATCTTAGTCAGCTCACCCAGGGTTTCCAGCTCAGAGAACTGCGCTTCATCATTGGCATCATAAACCGACCCAGGCCGCAGGCCATCCCCCAGAGAGAAAGACACATCGTACGCCTTACAGATCTCGCAAATATCTTCAAAGTGGGTGTAAAGGAAGTTTTCCTCATGGTGTGCCAGACACCATTTCGCCATGATAGAACCACCACGGGAGACAATACCGGTCATCCGCTTAGCGGTCATCGGTACATAGCGCAGCAGCACGCCAGCATGAATGGTAAAATAATCCACCCCCTGCTCGGCCTGCTCAATCAGCGTATCGCGGAACACTTCCCAGCTCAGATCTTCAGCAACACCATTCACCTTTTCCAGGGCCTGATAGATCGGTACGGTGCCGATAGGCACGGGCGAATTACGCAAAATCCATTCGCGGGTTTCATGAATATTCTTACCGGTGGACAGATCCATAATCGTATCGGAGCCCCAGCGGATACCCCAGGTCATCTTCTCCACTTCCTCTTCGATGGAAGAGGTCAGTGCAGAGTTGCCAATATTACCGTTGATTTTCACCAGGAAGTTACGGCCAATGATCATCGGCTCGACTTCAGGATGGTTAATATTGGCAGGGATAATCGCCCGTCCCTCTGCCACTTCCTGACGAACAAACTCAGGCGTAATCTCATCGGGAAGTTTAGCGCCAAAGCTATGACCGGGATGCTGCTGGGCAACAATATTGCCTTGCGCCCGCGCTTTAGCCAGCTTCATGTTTTCACGAATGGCGATAAATTCCATCTCCGGGGTAATAATCCCCTGGCGCGCGTAGTGCAGCTGAGTAACGTTACTTCCCGGCTTTGCTTTAAG
This sequence comes from Amphritea pacifica, assembly GCF_016924145.1. Taxonomy (GTDB): domain Bacteria; phylum Pseudomonadota; class Gammaproteobacteria; order Pseudomonadales; family Balneatricaceae; genus Amphritea; species Amphritea pacifica. The sequence goes on from NZ_JAFFZO010000021.1 coordinate 11,630, forward strand.
TGGCTTACGGGTCAGTTCAAAACGCAGGTGATCCAGACGCAGATCCTGTTCACGGGCACGACCATATTCTGAACTCAGGCCATCAAGCTGCACAGTATCGCCACGCTCTTCAATCCAGCCAGCCCGCAAAGGCTCGAGACCTTTACGTACATCAATACTGGCATCGGGGTCGGTGTAAGGGCCGGATGTATCATACACATAGAGGGGATCATTCTTCTCGCCGCCCATATCAGTAGGGGTATCCGCCAGAGAGATTTCACGCATCGGCACCCGGATGTCGGCGCGGGAACCCTCTACATAGACCTTGCGGGAGTTAGGAAACGGTTGAACAGAGGCTTCATCAACCTGTGCACTGCGACTTAGAACTGTTTGACTATCGGTCATATTATTACCTGCGTCTTGAGTTTTTCTTATAAGGTTCCGGCTGAGGCCGGCTACCAATATCGATAAAAGTGATGCACTGGCCCCTGGCCATGCCCCACCTGCAACCGGTCTGCGGCGGATATAGCCGTAGCGATATAATCTTTTGCCTTTTGTACCGCTTCTGGCAGACGTAACCCTGATGCCAGCCCGGCGGTAATAGCGGATGCCAGAGTACACCCTGTGCCATGGGTATTGCGGGTTGCTATGCGCGGAGAACAAAAACGATACAGCTGCTCACCATCAAACAACAGATCTACGGCATCATCCGTTCCCTCAAGGTGCCCGCCTTTGAGCAATACCGCGCCAGCGCCAAGCGCGAACAGCTGCTGAACCATCGTTTCCATCTCTGCCAGCGTGCCCGGTTGCGGACAACCCAGCAAAACGGCCGCTTCAGGAAGGTTAGGGGTTATCAGCGATGCCAGTGGAAACAGCCGCTTTTTCAGTGTTTCGACCGCGCTATCCAGCAATAACGCATCACCGCTTTTCGCCACCATAACAGGATCTACAACCAGATAAGCGGGGCGATATTGCTCCAGTGTGTCCGCAACACAGGCGACAGTCTCAGCATCGCCGAGCATCCCGGTTTTAACCGCAGCGACATTAAGATCATCAAAGACTGCGCAGATCTGCTCGGAGAGGACTGGCAACGGCACCGGATGGATCGCCCTCACCTCACGGGTGTTCTGAGCGGTGATCGCGGTAATCGCAGAGGCACCGTACACCCCCAGGGCGGAAAAGGCTTTCAGATCTGCCTGGATACCGGCACCACCACCGCTGTCAGAACCAGCGATAGTCAACGCAATTGGAATGTTTCTTTCAGACATCTGTACCAGTCCAGCATTAATGAGCTAAACCGGGTACGACAAAGGCAGCAATTCGGTTTATCTCGATTTCCTACGCCGGTATTAACCGGATCAGGTTCGCGGGTTGTTGGTTTAGTCTCACGCCAACTCTCAGCCCGATGGGCACCCCGACAAGATCTGTATAGTTTATGTCCAAGCGTTCAACATGTCCATCTTAGTCAGGAAAATTGACATGGGACAAGCCTTAATCGGCGCAACTAATAAAATAGGACTTTTTCCTATATCCACTCAACTGTAATTCACCCATTATGTGCTTCAGGAAGATTAAACGTTCGGGACTGAACAGGGGATGGCCCAGACAAGCGGATCAGGAAGCATGGAGTGCTGGCAGGATGCCATGGATTAACTGCAGGGAATAGGGATGCCAGTATGAAGAGAGTGCTCAAGGGGAACTGAGTACTCTCTTTTTTTTTGCCCGTTTTTATACCACATACTATTCCATTAACGCCCCCGGCTATCGCAGTGCAAAATAGGATTTTTTCCTATAGCTCCTTAACCGCTGAAATAGGATACTGATTCTGACGGATCGATAGCCTTCACGGATGAGGGACACGGCAAGCGGCTGAAATATCAGGCGTAGATGATCGATAGGTGAAAAGGGAACAGGGATGTCAGCAGGAAGCTGATAAGATTTCACCAGGGCAACGGATCAGGAACAGATCATCTGGCCAGTAAAATAAAAGAGAGTGCTCAAGGGGAACTGAGCACTCTCTTTTTTTTGGTATAACGTTCAGCTCTGAACCATAAGCCCAGAAGCCCTGTTCAGTAATCCCGCCAGGGTTTCCCCACTGTCACATTTCCCCCCTGAGACGGGTTCCCGCTACGATTGTGGAGTTAAACAACAACCGGTTCGACCGACAGATCCTGCCACAACTCACGGGCCAGCATCCCGGCGCTCTGATGACAACCGTTGAGTATCCATCGGGCCAGAGCCGCCGCAACATCGGGATAGTCGACCGGCTCAGGAGATGGCCGTCCCGCCCAGCGATAGAACTGCTCCTCTTCCAGCTCGGAAAAAACCTCTGCCAGCCCCAGATGCGCCAGCACCGCGGCGTTAGACAGTTGCTCTGGCTGACCGGCAAGCGGCTTTGTCAGCAACTTTTTCCCCGCCTGTATTACCTCGCTGGCCAGGCCAAAACCACAGTTTGCAATCACACCATCGCAGCAAGCCTGAGCCTGACGAAATGCCTCTCGAGACAGAGGTCGCCAAAAAATATGCTCCTCATTTTCCGGACTCTCTATATCGCAATAAACATGAAACTCATAATCACTGAACGGTATTAACCACTGCCTGATCTGCTCGCGGTTTTCAAAAGGCAGATACACCAGAATCATCCCCTGCTGCACGGTAATCGGGTAGGGTTGAGCCTCAATCAGAGGGGGCAGTATCGGTCCATCAAAATGATGCCAGTGCAAACCGATCCCCTGCTGGACGGGCGCGAAAAAACGGATCATCGGCATCATTACCCGACCGATCCCCGGCCCCGGCAATGGATAACTGAAAGCGTACTGATGAGCGATACCGATACTGGGCTTTTTCTGCAGCTTAGCGGCCCAGGCCGTCACCGGCTCAAAATCACTGATGACCAGATCATACGCCTGAAGGTCCAGTGCCCGGATGTCCTTAACCAGTTGAATAAGACTGTTTTGAGTCAGACTGCGCCAGCGATCAATTTTACCGTCGGTAACACTGAAGGTAAGACCACGGCGAACCTGATACTCACCAAAAGGCTCCATATTAAACAGTTTATCAGGAGATCTTCCACTAAACAGAAAGTCGACCTCGATCCCCTCCTTCGCCAGCGCCGGAGCCATCACTCTGGCCCGGGTAATATGCCCGTTGCCCGTTGCCTGAACGCCATACAGAATTTTCATTGCAGATCCCGACTATATTGAAACGATTCAAAAAGAGATATCAGATCAGATTTAACCCGATAACCGAAGAGGTCAGCCCTAATGCGGCGCCAGCCAGAATATCGGTGGGGTAATGCACCCCCAGGAACACCCGGGCCAGTGCGATCAGGAATGCCAGGGTGTAAGCAGGCAACATTAACCCGGGGTAGTAGTAACTCAGCAGCGTGGCAAACACGAACGCGGCAGCGGCATGCCCGGACGGCAAACTAAACTTATCAGAGGGGGTAATCTGAGGTATAACATCGGCAAAGCGATCACAGGGACGGTCACGCCTGATCGCCTGTTTAAGAAACATATACACGGGCAACTCAATGGCAAACACAAACAGCCCGGTTAACAGGAAATCGATCCCGTTTTCAATATCTAACCAGGCCACCAGCAGGCCGGATACAAGGTAGAGCCCCCCATCACCCAGTTTCGAGATGAGGCGACTGATTGTCGGCATCACCGGTAGTCTGCAGGTACCAAAACAGAGATAGTACAGTGCCACATCAAATGCGACTATGCGTTGCTGTAGTGCGTTCATAGTTTCGGACCAAATGTTTGCTGTTTGGCAACATTCTCCTCCAAAAACTATTACAGAGCGGTTAACGGCTATTTAAGCTTCGGTGACAGTCGTAGTGACCACAGGGACAGGTAGGGACAGGTAGGGACAATTAGGGGAAGGGACTGACTGGCATCCACAATAGTGCTGTCAGGGTGCTTTTTCAGCCAGTGAAGCACTTGATAGCAAACTTTTTTGTCATACTTAACCCATAGTGATCGCTGGCCAAAGATGATATTCAGGCCTTTGACTTATAAAGCTTTTATTTTTAACACTTATATTATTAAGAGTTAAGCCAGCCAGCAATAATATTTGCCAGTTTAAGCGGTGCTGTCAGCGGCATCATATGCCCCTCTCCCGGCACGGTAATCAGCTCTATCGGTTGCACAGCTTCATAGACTACCCGCCGACTATAGCCTACAGACAGCACCTCATCCTGCTCCCCCTGGACCAGAGCCAGTTGGAATGGATATTTACGTTTCATAATCCCGGCTCTGTGACTGAACAGGCTGGCCAGTGTTTTGAATGGGTAGTCCAGCACCAGCATCGGGTCATGATTTATCAACATCCCTGCCGGATGCCCTGCCAGCAGATGATCATAATCCACCATCCAGGCCAGCGGTAACCGCATCCCCGGAAACAGCATCGCACTCCCCCAGGTCCACTGCCAACCCAGCAGGTGAAACAGGTCAGGGGGTACTTCCGTTGTCAGCAGCGTGCCACAAACCACTTTACTGATCCGCTCATCATTCTCAGCTGCAGCTACCGCCAACAGCGCACCGATTGAGTAACCATAGATAAAATAGGGGCCATCATAGCGCTGCTCCAGAGCATCAATCACCAGAGAAACAGATTCCTGCACCGACTCAACGGTATAGACTCCGCGCTCACCGCCGGAGTATCCATGGCCTGGTGGATCAATCGCCACAACATTAAAGCCCCGCTGAGAAAGCGACCAGAGCATCTCGGCATAGAGCTCACCATAGGTACCAATACCGGGCAGAAACATCAGTACCGGGGAATCAATTCCGTGTTCATAGATCTCACAATGGATCGGCAGCTCGCTGACATGGAATGTTTCACGCTTAGCCAGATAGGCGCCACTGCCCAGAGCACGTTGCAGATCCTCCCGGCTGGGGCAGATCTCCCCTCCTGTCGGGGTTGGTTTCAAGAGCGGTTCAAGAATTCCCATTAACGTTGACACTCCGGACAATAGACAGTGGATCGCTGACCCAGACGGATCTCTTTCAGTGTTGATTTACAGTGATGACAAGGTTCACCGCCACGACCATACACATTCAGCTGCTGTTTAAAATAACCGGGTTTACCATCACCACCGACAAAGTCTTTCAGCGTGGTTCCCCCCTGCTCAATAGCCCGGGCCAGCACGATCCTGATCTCTTCGACCAGGCGCGTCAGTCGCTCAGCAGAGATATTACCTGCGGCCCGTTTGGGGTGAATACCGGCACCGAACAACGCCTCGTTTGCGTAAATATTACCCACCCCCACCACAACCTGGCTATTCATAATAAACGGCTTGATCGCCTGTTTGCGACCCGCGCAGCGCTGTTGCAGATAGGCTGCGGTGAAATCGCTGCTCAGCGGTTCAGGCCCCAGAGCTTCGAGTAACAGATGCTGTTGCCCGGCGGGCTGCCATAATACCGAGCCGAACCGGCGCGGATCCGTCAGCCGCAACGCCATACCGCTATCCAGAACCAGGTCGACATGGTCATGATAACCCGCTGGCTGATCTGAAGACACCATATAGAGACTACCAGACATCCCCAGATGGATCATTACCGAACCACCCGGCAGGTTGATTAGCAGGTATTTACCCCGGCGGGTGACCGAATGGATGCGTGCCCCTGTTACCCATTCAGACAACTGTTCAGGAACCGGCCAGCGTAATTTCGGCTGACGCACGGTGAGCGCAGTGATCATACGCCCCTCAATGTGTGGTTCGATACCCCGGCGGGTGGTTTCAACTTCGGGTAATTCTGGCATATTCAGCAGGCTTCAGATTGACTCGGTTCAGGTGTCTCCAGACACAAAAAAACCCGGACCAGCCGGGTTTTTATGCTTAGCTCAGATTATTACTTAATCTTAGCTTCTTTGTACATAACGTGCTGACGAACAACTGGGTCGAATTTCTTCATTTCCAGCTTATCAGGCGTCGTACGTTTGTTCTTAGTAGTGGTGTAGAAGTGACCAGTACCTGCAGAAGAAACCATCTTAATTTTATCGCGCATAATCGTGCTCCTTAAACTTTAATGCCGTTCTTACGAACTTCAGCCAGCACAACATCGATACCTTTCTTATCGATGATACGCATACCCTTGGAAGAAACACGCAGACGGACAAACTTCTGCTCGCTCTCTACCCAGAAACGGTGCCAGTGCAGGTTCGGCAAAAAGCGACGACGTGTGCGGTTCAGTGCGTGGGAAACGTTGTTTCCTGTTACAGGACGCTTGCCTGTAACCATGCAAACTCGAGACATGGAAAAATACCTTTTAACATTGTTTATGTAGCCTCTATCAGATACTTATTGGATCTGAAACCATAGTTCCCCGCTAAAATGGGGTGGCTTCAATATCCTCAGGCGGTGCGTCCAAACCAAAGACAATAACCCGTACCGGTGGATAGAAGAGCGCGCATTGTACAGAAAACAAACGCTCATGGCTACATAAGCTTACAATTTTATTCTGCATCAGATTAATCCTCTTTCCGCCAGAGAGACGGTGACTCCGCTGCCCACAACCATATGATCCAGCAAGCGGATATCAACCAGACTCAGCGCCTCTTTAATCCGTTGAGTAATATGCTGATCGGCCATACTGGGTTCAGCAATTCCAGAGGGGTGATTGTGAGCCAGAATCATCGCGGCGGCATTATGACTCAGTGCCAGTTTCACGACCTCCCGGGGGTGTACGGTGGCACTGTCAATGGTCCCCTTAAACAACTCCTCAAAGCAGATAACCCGGTGTTGACTATCCAGCAGCAGACAGGCAAACACCTCACGACTGCGATCACTCAACTGCAGCTGCAGATAATCCCGTACCAGGTCGGGTGATGTCAGCGCAGAATCCCGCTGTAACTGCTCAGCCTGACAGCGGCGACTGATCTCCATAACCGCCTGCAGCTGAACATACTTAGCCGGCCCAAGCCCGAGCTGCTGACAGAACGTCTGCTGATCCGACTTTATTAACGCTCGTAAACCACCAAACCGTGTCAGCAACTGGCGAGCCAGATCCACTGCACTGCAGCCTTTGACACCCGTGCGTAGAAAAATTGCCAGTAGCTCGCCATCTGACAGGCTCGCAGCTCCCTGCCGTAACAGTTTTTCCCGGGGACGTTCAGCCTCCGGCCAGTCAGTAATCGCCATTATCACATCCCTGTGTTATCAATGATAAATGAATTTTACCCAATCATTGTAGACCAGCCCCCGGCAATGCGCTGCAGGAATGTAACTCGCTACTGGATAGTGGTATCGTATGGCTCCCACATTACCGCAGATGAATAGTTACCCGGTATGCAGAGACTCACTAACAGACAGATTGTATTAGGTATCACCGGCGGCATCGCTGCCTATAAAAGTGCCGAACTCACCCGATTACTCAAAGGCGCCGGCGCTGACGTTCAGGTGGTGATGACCCCGGCAGCCACCGAATTCATTACCCCTCTGACCATGCAGGCGCTCTCCGGAAATCCTGTGCATCAGCACCTGCTCGATCCCGAAGCAGAAGCGGGCATGGGCCATATTGAACTGGCTAAATGGGCCGATATGGTTCTGATCGCACCCGCCAGCGCCGATTTCATGGCGCGTTTAGACGGGGGCCAGGGGAATGACCTGCTCAGCACTCTCTGCCTGGCAACTGAAGCCCCCATCGTACTGGCTCCGGCGATGAATCAGGCTATGTGGCGCGATCAGCAAACACAGCGCAATGCCGCCAGTTTAGAGGCAAAAGGGGTGCGTCTGCTGGGACCGGGGATCGGTGATCAGGCCTGTGGCGACACTGGCCCCGGGCGGATGCTCGAACCCGCGCAGATCGCACAACAAACGGCAGCATTATTCGACCGGGGGTCGCTCAGTGGTAAGCGGGTCTTTATTACCGCAGGTCCTACCCGGGAAGCGCTGGACCCGGTACGCTATATCAGCAATCACAGCTCCGGCAAGATGGGCTACGCCCTGGCTGAAGCGGCTGTAGATGCAGGAGCAAAAGTCACGCTGATCAGCGGACCGGTTAACCTGCCAGCCCCCCAGCGCTGTGAACGGATTATGGTTGAAAGCGCTGAACAGATGCTGGCCGCATCGCTTGAACATATCGATGAGTGCGATATCTTTATCGCCTCTGCCGCGGTTGCGGATTTTCGCCCCGTTGCAGTCGCCGAGCATAAGCTGAAAAAAGGCACCGAAGAGATTATGGAGCTGCGACTGGTGAAAAACCCCGATATCGTTGCCAGTGTCGCGGCCCGGCAGAATAAACCTTTTACCGTGGGGTTTGCGGCCGAAACCCGTGATGTAGTGCATTATGCACAGGATAAGCTGAGCCGTAAGAACCTTGATCTGATCATTGCCAATGATGTTTCCCGTAGCGATATCGGCTTTAACAGTGATGATAATGCGGTGACCGTTGTCAGCCACGATGATGTCCAGCAACTGCCGCTGAGCAGCAAACGTCAGTTAGCGTCTAAACTGATTGAGATCATCGCAGCGCATCAGGAGAACTGAAGCAGCGCAAAAACCGCTGGAGCGTCACAACAATAACAGGCCCCGTCTGCATAAAAGCCTGCGGAGAGGGGGCCTGCCCTGTGTCGGTCTCCAGCGGTATAGCTTCCAGGAAATATAGCGTTTAGGAAATTGAACCGTTGAACCGGCAAGACCTCAATCCAGCGATCTTTCGCGCCTATGATATCCGCGGGATCTATCCGCATAGTCTGAACCCGGACAGCGCCTGCCTGATCGGTCGGGCCATTGGCAGCGAAGCCCGTGAACGACAGCAACAGCGTCTCTGTGTTGGCCATGATGGTCGCCTTTCCAGCCCGGAACTAAGCCTGGCACTGATCAGCGGATTACGGCAAAGTGGCATCGATGTAGTTGATCTGGGGATGGTGCCGACACCGGCTTTATACTACGGCACCCACGCACTGAACACCGGCTCAGGCGTGATGGTCACCGGCAGCCATAATCCGGCTGACTATAACGGCTTTAAGATTATGCTGGCGGGGCATACCCTGTCCGGCGACGAGATCACCGGTCTCTACCAGCGCATCCAGTCCTCCCGGTTCACCCATGGCTCGGGCACCCGGCTCTCTCAGGATATCAGCGAGGCCTACCTTGAGCGGGTATTACTTGAGCGGCGGTTGCGCCGCCCCCTGAAGGTGGTGGTCGATTGCGGCAACGGCGTCCCCGGTCCCTGGATCGTCAGGCTTTTACAGCGTCTGGGCTGTGAAGTGACCGCATTGTACTGCGATGTGGATGGGACCTTTCCCAATCATCACCCGGACCCGGAAAAAGCTGAAAATCTGGCTGACCTGATCACTGAAGTCATCAGGACAAAAGCAGATATCGGGCTGGCCCTGGACGGTGATGGCGATCGCCTGGCGGTGATCAGCAACAACGGAACCAGCATTACTCCGGATCAGTTGATCTGCCTGTTCGCGCAGGACCTGCTGCAACGCCATCCGGGCGCTGAGATCGTCTACGATGTCAAATGCTCGCTAAACCTCCCCCTGCTGATTGAACAACAGGGGGGGAAAGGTGATATGTGGCGTTGTGGCCACTCCATGATCAAAAACAGGATGCGGCAAACCAACGCCCTGTTCGGGGGCGAATTCAGCGGCCATCTGTTTTTTGCTGATCAGTGGTATGGCTTTGACGATGGACTCTATGCCGCAGTCAGACTACTACAGCTGCTAAGTGACTCGGATAAATCCGCCGCTGAGCTATTCAGCCAGTTCGCCACGCTACCCTCCACCCCGATGATCAATATCGCGGTCAGCGACGAGGACAAGTTCCGCATCATTGAGCAGTTAACACAGCAGGACTTTTCCCCGGCCCGGGTCTGTAATACAGACGGTTTGCGGGTAGAATACAGTGATGGCTGGTTTGGCATCAGACCGTCCAACACAACCCCGATGCTGACGCTCAGAATTGAAGCACTCACCACAGTTGCGCTGCAGCGGATCAGTCAGCTGCTGGAGCAGAAACTGAAACAGGTAATTCCTGACTTGCAAATCCCTGAGTTAGCGGTTACAAACTACACAAACCCTACAGATAGAGACAATACTCATGCCACTGTCACGTAAAGATGCGATGAATACCGCCAACGTGCTAAGCGAAGCACTCCCCTATATCCAGCAGTTTGCAGGTAAAACCGTTGTCATCAAGTACGGCGGTAACGCGATGATCGATGACAGACTGAAGGACAGCTTTGCCCGCGATATCGTGATGATGAAACTGATCGGTATTAACCCGATCGTTGTTCATGGGGGTGGCCCGCAAATTGGTGAGCTACTGGATCAGCTGGCCATTGAATCTCACTTTGTTAACGGCATGCGGGTGACCGACTCAAAAACCATGGACGTGGTTGAGATGGTACTGGGTGGCATGGTTAACAAAGATATTGTCGGACTGATCAATCGCAACGGCGGTAAAGCGATCGGTCTGACCGGCAAAGACGGTATGCTGCTGGGCGCCCGAAAACTGAAGGTAAAACATCAGTCTCCGGAGATGTCAGCGCCAGAAATTATCGACATTGGCCATGTTGGAGAGGTCGATCACGTCAATATCAAAGTGCTTGATATGCTGAGCAACTCAGATTTCATTCCGGTCATCGCCCCTATCGGCGTTGGCAGCGATGGCGAATCCTACAATATCAATGCCGACCTGGTTGCCGGTAAAGTGGCAGAAGTGATGCAGGCAGAAAAACTGATTCTGCTGACCAACATCAGCGGCCTGCTGGATAAAGAGGGCAACGTTCTGACCGGCCTGACCACCGCACAGGTTGATGCGCTGATTGAAGATGGCACCATCTACGGCGGTATGCTGCCCAAGATCGACTGTGCCCTGAGCGCCGTTAAATGCGGTGTGAACAGCGCCCATATTATCGATGGCCGGGTTGAACACTCCTGTATACTTGAACTCTTCACCGATGAAGGTGTGGGTACACTGATCACCAACCAGCACCGGAAGGTTCAAGAGTAATGGATGCAGAACTAACCGAAAAGCCTTCACGGCGTGAACAGATTCTTCAATCTCTGGCGATGATGCTGGAAAGCGATCCCGGCGCACGTATCACTACCGCCGCTCTTGCCCGGCATGTCGGCGTCTCGGAAGCCGCGCTTTACCGCCACTTTCCCAGCAAAGCCCGGATGTTTGAAGGGCTTATCGCGTTCATTGAAGACACCATGTTCAGCCGGATTACCATCATCACGGGTTCAGATGCCAATGCGATGAAACAGTGTGAGCAGATTCTCACCCTGTTGCTGGCATTTGTGGAAAAGAATCCGGGGATGGCAAGGATTCTTACCGGCGACGCCCTGTCCGGTGAAACCGACCGGCTGAGACAGCGCATCAATCAGTTCTTTGAGCGTATGGAAACCCAGTTGAAACAGATTCTGCGTACAGCTGAACAGACCGAAGGGCTGCGTACCCAGCTGCCCACCGGCGCGACTGCCAACCTGATGCTGGCCTGCGCGGAGGGGCGCATCCGTCAGTTTGTCCGTAGTGAATTCAAAGCCCGGCCAACGATCAACTGGACCGATCAGTGGAGTATTCTGGCGGTAGCCGCCAGCCGCTAACATCCGCAATCCGATTCAGCCAGAGGCACTCTGACAACGTGATCATCGAACAACTCAGTCTGGTGGTGATTTCGCTGCTGGCCAACGCCCTTTCGGCTATGGCTGGCGGCGGTGCCGGTCTGCTTCAACTGCCGGTACTGCTGTTTCTCGGGCTGAGTTTCAGCACCGCACTGGCGACCCATAAGATCGCCAGTGTAGCATTGGGAATTGGCGCAACTCTGCGCCATCTGCGGGAAAAATCCCTCAACCGACGCTTCTGCCTGTTTATACTTGCATCTGGCCTGCCGGGCGTTATCACCGGCGGCATACTGGTGTTGCAACTGCCGGAATCGCTGACCATTCTCAGTCTGGGATTACTCACCACCGGACTGGGACTCTATTCAATCTTCAAAACTCAGTTGGGCATGACCCACCAGCCCCGTAACCGTGACTTTTCTGGTATGTTACTGGGTGGACTGGTGCTCTGTCTGATCGGGATTCTCAACGGTTCGCTGACATCAGGAACAGGGCTGTTTGTCACCCTGTGGCTGGTTCGCTGGTTCGGGCTGGACTATAAAACCGCAGTAGCGTATGTCCTGATCCTGGTCGGTCTCTTCTGGAACGGTTCGGGCGCAATAACGGTTGCCCTGCAACAACCGCCCCACTGGGAATGGCTGCCAGCACTGATTATCGGCGCAATCATTGGCGCTTATACCGGCACTCATATCGCACTGGTCAGGGGGAACGGCTTGGTAAAGCGGGTCTTTGAAGCACTGACAATCATCGTTGGAATCAAGCTGATTTATGATGCGACACTACTGTTTTAGGGCGTGGCGGCTACCCTGCTGAGCCAGACTGTCGCGGCAGTGCCCCTCATGCCGGTCACATTCATGATCCAGCTGGCGCTCAGCTAACCGCGCCTCTACCAGTCGACGAGCCTCCGCCTGCTGAAACAGAAACCCACTGGGTGCCACCAGTTGTATACCCTGTTCACCGATTTTGGGTAATGCCTGCTGAAGATAGCGGATAGTGACCGGATAAGGGTGACAGATCAGTACAGCAAACCCCTGTTCCTGCGCCAACTTCAAACCGTAGCGGAACTGTTTATCAATAAACGCAGTATTCTGCTCATGGTCGAGAAAAACATCGCGCACCAGCCAGGGAACACCTGTTGAATAAGCTGACTTCCAGGCCGTCGTCTGACTGGTCGTACGGCTATCCAGAAAGAACAACCCCTGCTCAGCCAACACCCCCATCACCCAGTCCATTTTCGAGCGCTGCTGGGTTAACAGACTGCCCATGTGGTTATTCACACCCGAAACATGGGGGACCGAAGCGATATCATCGCGCAGAATACGTTCCAGCTGTAACTGGTTCTGATTCTCGGTTAATGCTCCCGGCCCTAACCGGAGATGCGCCGTGTTTGCCATCGGCGCATGCAACATGACCTCTTTACCCTGGCTATATGCTTTCTCAGCCAGTGCAACGCTGTGAGGAGTATGGGGCAGAACAGAATAGGCAACCGGCCCCGGCAGATCAATCGCGGCCAGCCCCTTTTCCAGGCTATTGCCCAGATCATCAACGACAATAATCAGCCGTGCCGGAGCGGTTTCAGCCCTGACGGACTGAAACAGCAGCAAGAGCAACACCAGCCCAAAGCTGTAGGCGGTTGCAGAGACGCGACTCACTGAGCCTGAGTACCGTCTTGTGACTGACGTGAAGCCGCCGATTTGACTATAGCGAGCCCCTTGAGCAGGTTTAGTGCCTCATACAGCTGGAAATCATTTTCAACGATGGACACCTGTGGCTCGCTCGGGTCGGGCTCTTTTACCCGGGCGTTTTCCAGATGACCACTGAGGTCGCGCTCTTTAATGAAATTCCCTGACTCTTTAAGATTAACATCCGCCTCAGCCACATAGACATCAGGCACAATCCCCTGAGCCTGAATCGAGCGCCCAAGCGGAGTATAGTAACGTGCAGTGGTCAGTTTAAGTGCCCGCTGCCGGGTCAGCGGCAAAATGGTTTGCACCGACCCCTTACCAAAACTGTCAACTCCCATAATCACGGCACGACCCTGATCCTGAAGCGCACCAGCAACGATCTCAGACGCAGAGGCCGAGCCCTGATTGATCAGCACAACAATCGGTACGCTGTTATCGATCAGAGTATTCTGAGTAGCGTTATAGCGCAGCTCGGAATTAGCAACCCGCCCCTGGGTATAGACAATCAGCCCCTGATCCAGAAACGCATCGCACACATCTACCGCTGCCCGCAATACGCCACCGGGGTTATTACGCAGATCCAGGACTACACCGCTCAGCTCATTTTCCGCTTTAAGCTTTGTGATTGCCGACTGCAGATCCTGACCGGTATTCACCTGGAACTGGGTAATACGCAGATAGCCGATACCGCCATCCAGCATCCGTTGTTTGACACTGGCAACGCGAATAATGTCGCGAACCACAACAATCTCCAGCGGCTTATCTTCGCCTTCACGCACCACTGTCAGCACCAGTTCTGAGCCGGGTTTACCACGCATCAGTTTGACTGCATCGGCAAGCCCCATACCCTGTACCGGCTGGTCTCCCAGCTTAATAATCAGATCGCCAGCTTTCACACCAGCCCGCTGTGCCGGGGTATCATCGATCGGTGCAATTACCCGGATAAAGCCATCTTCCAGACCAATCTCAATCCCCAGCCCACCAAACTCTCCACTGGTGTGACTTTGCAGATCGGAGAACGCTTCAGGCTCAAGATACGCTGAGTGCGGGTCCAGACCCGCCAGCATCCCCCGCACCGCATCTTCCAGCAGTTTGGCGTCATCAACCGGTTCAACATAGGCATTCTTAATACGTTCAAACACTTCGGTAAACAGACGGATCTCTTCCAGCGGGATGGTTTTAACCGCCTCATCTTCCGGTGTTGCAGTCGCAGCAAACAGAGGGGTTGCCAGCCCACTCAGCAGACAGCCCAACAACAGAGGTTTAGTCAGGCAGGATAGCTGTTGCTTCAGCGTCATGGTTAATCCTTTTATACATCTGTTAAATATTAAGACAGCATAACCGCTACGGCTACCTTCTCGCCAGCCATTTCAACGGATCTGTAGAATTTCCTTTATAGCGTACAGCAAAATAAAGGCCCGAATCATTACTACCGCCACTATTGCCCACCGTGGCCAGTTGATCCCCTGCGGAAACCCACTCGCCAACCTCCCGTAATAGCGATTCATTGTGACCGTAGAGACTCATATACCCCCCACCATGATCCACAATTGTCAGTAATCCATAACCCCTTAACCAGTCGGAAAACACCACCCGACCATGATGGATCGCTCTGACCGGCTGGCCCGCCTTTTGTTCAACCAGTATCCCTTCATAGCGGATACCATCCCGCTGACTACCGAAGCGGCGACTCACATGACCCTGTGCCGGCCAGGGCAACTTCCCTTTCAGCTCTTTGAATGAGCGCTCATCACCACCAATCGAGATCTTTTCGATCGACTCACGAATCTGAGCCAGCAGTTTTTCCAGACGCCGCTGGTCAGCCTGCATCGATTTCAGTTGCTGACCACCATCGCTAAGTTTCGACTCGAGCTTGCTCAACACCACACGACGCTCCTGCCGCACCGATTCCAGATCATCAGAGCGGGCTTTAAGCAGATCTCGCCGGTCAAAAATATCCTGTTGCGCTGAACGGATCTCCTGCTCAGCCCTGTCCAGCCGCTCCAGTCCCTGACGAAATGATTCAAGACGTTCACTCAGGGTTTTATTGATCCGGTCATAATAGTGCAGCATGCGGGAGACCTGTTCCGGATCACGCTGATTCAGCAACAACTGCAAGCGGGGCTGATGACCCGCCTTATACTGCTGTCGCAGCTGCTGTTCAAGACCGGCAGCCTGCTTCTGCAGCCCTGCCAGCAGAGGCTTTTTCTGCTGTTCCAGCCTGGCCAACCGCTGCTCCGCCCCTCTAAGCTGGGTATTCAAACGCAGAATTTCCCGCGCCAGCTCCCCAATATTCTTATCAGTCCGGCGCAACGCCTGTTGCACAGAGGAGCGCTCTCCCTCTAATGCTCCCAGTGTCTGCGTCAGTTTGGCGATCGATTTTCTCAGACTGACGATCTCTTTTTCGGTGGCTTTTTCCTGCGCAGCATAAAGCGCCTGCCCTGGTGAAAACAGCAGTGTCGAAACCAGCGAAACGATAACAGCGGTACGTAATTTTATCGGCATATACAGAAAGGCCGTTCAATGAACGGCCCCGATCCCTACCCCAGCTCAGCCAGTGACTGACCGGTCATCTCTGTCGGTTGTTCAAGCCCCATCAGCGCCAACAGCGTCGGTGCCAGATCACAGAGAGCACCATCGTTTAAGTGCAGCTGTGAACGACGCGGACCATCATATACCAGCGCCACCGGCCATATCGTATGCGCCGTATGCGCCTGTCCGGTTTTCGGATTAACCATCAGCTCAACATTGCCATGGTCAGCGGTAATCAGGGTTTCACCCGCAACCTTCTGCATCGCCTCCAGCACCCGGCCGATACACTGATCGATCACCTCAACCGCTTTCACCGCCGCCGCAAAATTACCGGTATGCCCCACCATATCGGGATTGGCAAAGTTACACACAATCAGGTCGAAACGGCCACTTTCGATCGCGTCAACCAACTTATCGGTGACCTCAGGGGCACTCATCTCTGGCTTGAGATCATAGGTCGCAACATCAGGTGATGGCACCAGAATCCGCTCCTCTCCCTCGTAGGGCTGCTCCTCACCGCCATTAAAAAAGAAGGTGACATGGGCATATTTCTCAGTTTCTGCAATACGCAACTGAGTGCGCCCCTGTTTCGCCAGAAAATCCCCCAGGCTGTTAAACAGTTTAACCGGCGGATAAGCACAGCTGGCCTGAATATCGGACGCATACTCTGTCATCATCACATAGTCAGCCAACTTTGGCGTTACACTGCGGACAAAGCCGTCAAAGTCGGTATCGACGAAGGCACGGGTAATCTCCCGGGAGCGATCCGGACGGAAATTGGCACAGATCACGGTATCGTTATCACGCACCAGGCCTTTCGGCTGACCATCGTCCCCGATAATCGTTGTTGCCTGTACAAACTCATCATTTTCATCCCGCTCATAGGCGTTGTGCAGGGCATCCAGCGCTGACGTCTCATAGCAGGGAGCCAGACCGGCGGTCATCGCATCATACGCCAGCTTAACCCGGTCCCAGCGGTTATCCCGATCCATCGCAAAATAGCGGCCAACGATTGTGGCAATAGCACCGACACCTAACTCATCAAACTTTGCCTGCGCCGCTTTAATAGAGGCCTCGGCACTGCGCGGTGGCATATCCCGGCCATCCAGAATGCCATGCAGGAAGACCTGTTTAGCCCCCCGCTTAACCGCCATCTCCAGCAGCGCGAACAGATGCTCTTCATGACTATGGACGCCACCCGGCGAAAGCAGGCCGGTCACATGCACCGCGCCCCCTGCCGCAACCGCCTTATCGATTGCCGCCACCAGCACCTCATTGGTAAACAGAGTCCCCTCTGCAATCGCTTTGCTGATGCGGGTAAAGTTCTGGTACACCACCCGGCCAGCACCGATATTCATATGCCCGACCTCGGAGTTCCCCATCTGCCCTTCCGGCAAACCAACGGCTAAACCTGAGGTAGCAATTCGACTGTGAGGCGCGCTGGCCATCAAACGATCCCAGTTTGGCGTATTAGCCGCGGCAATGGCACTGGATTCGGTTTGTTCCACACCGAAGCCATCGAGAATAATTAATGCTTTTGGGGAGCGCTGTTCAGTCATAGAAGTCTTTTCACTCAGAGTTATTTTAATGCGAAGCTGTCAGTTGAAGCTGCTTTTTAACACGGGTTCAATGGCGTGCTATTTTACTGACAAAACGCACTAATGGCTAATTATCCCGGGATTACAGCCGCTGAGATCCCAAGAAAATCGCTGTCAGATCGGATATCCCCGACATTGATCACTTTTCCTCAGCTTTTCCCTCTCCCGACTGTTACCAGTTTCGCTTTGGCAAGGTATACTTACCGGCTTTAAAAACGATCACCGTTAATCACTATCACTGCGATTCGCGATTAATTCCGCAATTTCGCAACTGGCCGGATACAGAGAATGGAACAACTGCTCGAATTCATCACTAACAATATTATGCTGGTAGCGGCCTGGGGTCTCACCCTGGCGATGTTACTGTGGACAGAACAGAATAAAGCAGGCAAGTCCGTCGGCACCCATGAAGCCACCCGGCTGATCAATAAAGATAACGCCGTCATTCTGGATATCCGCCCAAAGAAAGAGTTTATCACCGGCCATATTACCGATGCCGTGCATATTCCCGTGTCTGAACTGGATAAACGCATTACCGAACTGGATAAACATAAGCAGAAGCCGATCATCGTTGTCTGCAACATCGGCCAGACAGCCGGTGCGGCCAGCAAGAAACTCAAAAATGCGGGCTTTGAAAATGTTGTACGCCTGTCCGGTGGCATGACTGAGTGGAAAGCCCAGAGCCTGCCGGTTATTAAATAATTATGCCAAAGATCACAGTTTACAGTAATCGCTGGTGTCCCTATTGCCGCAGAGCCAAAATGCTGCTGGAACATAAAGGCGTCAGTTTCGACGAGATAGATGTTGAGGCTGTAACGGGCGCCCGCCAGGAGATGATCAGGCTCAGCGGCCGCACATCAGTCCCTCAGATTTTCATCAACACACTTCATGTCGGCGGATGTGACGATCTGTATGCCCTGGAACAGCAGGGAAAACTTGATCCGTTACTGGCCGGTTAACTCATTTTTAAAGGAACATAAGACCATGGCAGAGAATGATAACAACACCCAGGAACAGCAGGCTCCTCAGTTCGCAATTCAGCGTGTTTATCTGAAAGACGCCTCCTTTGAAGCGCCGAATTCACCCAAGGTGTTCACCAAGCAATGGCAGCCAGAGATCAATCTGGATATGAATACAGCCACAACCACGCTGGATAACGGTGTTTTTGAAGTGGTTCTGACCCTGACGGTTACTGCTAAAAACGACAGCGATACCGCTTTTCTGGTTGAGGTTCAGCAAGCGGGCATCTTTACCGTCACCGGACTGGGTGAAGCGGAACTGCATCACACGCTGGGTGCATTCTGCCCGAGCATTCTGTTCCCATACGCTCGGGAAGCGATTGATAATATGGTCAACAAAGGCAGCTTCCCGGCCCTGATGCTATCACCGGTTAACTTTGATGCACTGTATGCTCAACAGATGCAGCAACAGGCGCAGGCGACTGAAGAAGCGCCACAGCACTGATAGATCAATGCACAATCAATAATCCGATTGCAGCGATGCAATCGGATTTTTTTCGTTTTAACGCAGTGGAATAGTATTCAATTAACCAGACTCTGCGTCCGGAAAAGCTGAGCACCCAGTTTAGCTATTGCCACCAAAACCCAACTGACGCCAGGCCTCATAGACCATGACCGCCACGGTATTGGACAGATTAAGACTGCGGCTATCGGCGTTCATCGGCAATCTGAGACGCTGTTCAGCGGGCAGATTTTCAAGCACCTCCGCTGGCAACCCGCGGGTTTCCGGCCCGAACAGCAACACATCTCCGGCGGAAAATCTCACCTTCGAATAGTTCTGACTGCCCTTTGTCGTCAGGGCCCAGACCTTACCCGGTTCCAGTTCCGACAGACAACTCTCCAGATCCGGATACCGTTTCACCCGGGTAAACTCGTGGTAATCGAGACCGGCGCGCCGCAGTTTTTTGTCGTCGAAGTCAAAGCCCAGCGGCTCAATCAGATGCAGATAAAACCCGGTATTAGCACACAGACGAATGATATTTCCGGTATTCGGCGGTATTTCGGGCTGATAAAGCACAACATGAAGCATAAAAAATCCCTGACTCACTACAAGGCAGGGATTATAGCTGAATCTCTGGAAGGATTAATCCTCTACGGATTCGGGCACATCATCCATCCCCAACTCTTTTATCTTGCGGGTGAGGGTGTTTCGTCCCCAGCCGAGTAACAGCGATGCATCCCGGCGTCGCCCCGCCGTCTGCTTCAGCGCCGCTTCAATCATAATCTTTTCAAACGCCGGTATGGCAGAATCCAGAATAGCTGTCGCCCCCTGCTGCAGCTGCTTCTCGGCCCAGTTACGCAGCGCCTTCTCCCAGTTGGAGGTCACTACCTGCTCATCGCTGGTCTGATCCAGCAACTCCGGCGGCAGATCACTCACCAGCACCTCACGCCCGGACGCCATAACTGTCAGCCAGCGGCAGGTGTTTTCCAACTGACGCACATTACCCGGCCAGGGCAGTGTACTGAGAAACGTCTCGGTATCCGGGTGCAGCAGCTTCGATTCGACATTCAGTTCTTCCGCCGAGCTTTGCAGGAAGTGGCGTGTCAGGCGGGGAATATCTTCCCGCCGTTCTGCCAGTTTCGGAATATGGATGCGGATAACATTCAGACGGTGGAACAGATCCTCCCGGAAACGCCCCTCCTGAACCAGTTTTTCAAGATCCTGATGGGTTGCCGCGATAATCCGCACATCCACCTTCACAGAGGTGTGTCCCCCTACCCGGTAAAACTCTCCCTCCGCCAGTACCCGCAGCAAACGGGTCTGGGTATCGGCCGGCATATCGCCAATCTCATCAAGAAACAGCGTGCCACCATCCGCCTGCTCAAAACGCCCTGGGCGGGCTGAGGCCGCACCGGTAAAAGCACCTTTCTCATGGCCAAACAGCTCCGACTCGATCAGATCCTTGGGAATAGCCGCCATATTAAGCGGGATAAATGGCTTCGATGAACGGGGACTGTGCTGGTGTAAGGCATTGGCTACCAGCTCTT
Organism: Amphritea pacifica; assembly: GCF_016924145.1. Lineage (GTDB taxonomy): Bacteria > Pseudomonadota > Gammaproteobacteria > Pseudomonadales > Balneatricaceae > Amphritea > Amphritea pacifica. The sequence continues at coordinate 32,012 of NZ_JAFFZO010000021.1, forward strand.
TACCGGTGCCGGATTCACCGTTGATCAACACCGTAATATTGGACTGAGACAAGCGACCGATCGCGCGGAATACCTCCTGCATTGCCGGGGCTTCACCGATAATCTCGGTCTGCGCCTCGGGTTCTTCACCGCGCTGCTGTTGCTGCTCCCGGGCATGCTCCACTGCCCGCATCACCAGCGCCGCAGCCTCATCTATATCAAAAGGCTTAGGCAGGTATTCAAATGCTCCGCCCTTGTATGAGGCGACCGCACTATCCAGATCGGAATGCGCTGTCATGATAATAATCGGCAGTTCCGGATGCTCTGCATTCACCCGCTCAAGCAGATCGAGTCCGTTGATACCCGGCATCCGGATATCACTGACAACAACATCCGGAGTCTCCCGCTGAAGTTGCGTTAACATCGTCTCGCCACTTTCAAACAGCGTGACTCTGACCCCTTCGCCGGAGAGGGCTTTATCCATCACCCAGCGAATCGAACGGTCATCATCTACAATCCATACAGATGCAGCCTTAGTCATCATTGTTGCTCCAGAGGTATTAATAGTTGAAAACAGGTCTCACCAGGAACACTGTGGCATTCGATCAGCCCCCGGTGTTGCGCCAGTACAGATTGAGCAATTGACAATCCCAGGCCCGTCCCGATAGCTCTGCCACTCACCATCGGATAGAAAATTTTCTGTAACAGCTCTTCCGGAATTCCCGGCCCGTTATCGGTGATCTCGACACAACACACCAGCCGGTGCATCTCAGCGCCCAGGGTCAGGTTACGCACTACCCGGGTGCGCAACAGAATACGTGGTTCTTCAACGTCTGACTCCTGCAACGCCTGCATACTGTTACGCACAATATTCAGCACCGCCTGGATCAACTGCTCCCGATCTCCCATAAATTCGGGCAGGCTGGGATCATAGTCGCGCTGAATATGGATCTGACCACCAACCTCTGCGATCACCAGACTGCTGACATGCTCGAGGATGGAGTGAATGTTGACCTCCTCCATGCGCGGCATCTTATGCGGCCCCAGCATCCGGTCAACCAGATTTCGCAGCCGGTCCGCCTCTTCAATAATCACCCGGGTATAATCATGCAGTGCCTCATCAGGAAGCTCACGCTCAAGTAACTGCGCCGCCCCCCGCAACCCGCCCAGCGGATTTTTGATCTCATGGGCCAACCCCCTGACCAGAGAGATCACGGTTTCATGATTACTCAGCAACTCCTCTTCACGGGAGATCCTGATCAGCCGGTCCCGTGGGGTCAGCTCAATCAACACCAGTCGACCGTATCTCTCAGGCATTGGATTAACGCTGTAATCAATCGTGATCTCCCGGCCGGTCAGGGTTGTCAGTTTCGCTTCCCGTTTGGTAAATGGATGGCCACTATCCAGCGCACCTTTCAGGGCCTCACTCTCATCGTCCACCAGAAACCAGCTATGAAAAGGCAACTGACGCAGACGCCGGGCACTCGCTTCCAGTAACATTTCAGCCGATGGATTCATATACACCAGCTGTAATTGCCCATCGACCAGCAGTGCCGCCGTCGACAGGTTATCTAATATGTGTTTATGCAGATCCGGTGTTTTCATCTTTGATGTTCTGCCTCAGAAACTGACCATGACTGCGTTCGACTCAACACAGGCGGTTGTTATAAAGATGGTAGCAAAAAGCAAACCAACTCAGTGCACAGATAAAAATGAGCGCCAATCCAAGGGTCTACAGGCGCTGCGACCCGCTTTTACCTGCCAGCGACAATTAAAGAATAGCACCCATCGCACTATTTTAGTGCACCTTAATTTAGCGACTGAATCCTTGCAAAAAAAAAGCCTCCATAAAGGAGGCTTTTCCGGTTAATCCTGTGGATTAAACAGAGTAGTACAGATCAAACTCAACCGGGTGAGTGGTCTGGCTCACTTTCAGACACTCTTCCTTCTTCAGACCGATATAAGCATCGATCATGTCGTCGGTGAATACACCACCGGCAGTCAGGAAGGCACGATCGTTATCCAGCGCATCCAGCGCCTCTTCCAGAGAGGCTGCAACGGTTGGAATCGCCAGCGCTTCTTCAGCAGGCAGATCATAGAGATCTTTATCTGCTGGATCACCAGGGTGAATCTTGTTCTGAATACCGTCCAGACCCGCCATCATCAGTGCAGCAAAGCACAGGTATGGGTTGGCAGATGGATCCGGGAAACGGGTTTCGATACGGTAAGCTTTAGGATTAGTCACGTATGGAATACGGATAGAAGCAGAACGGTTACGGGCAGAGTATGCCAGCATAACAGGCGCTTCAAAACCAGGAACCAGACGCTTGTATGCGTTGGTAGAGGCGTTAGTCAGTGCGTTCAGCGCTTTCGCATGCTTGATAATACCACCGATGTAGAACAGGGCAGTCTCACTCAGACCCGCATAGGCATCACCGTGGAAGATATTGACGCCATCTTTAGACAGAGACTGGTGAACATGCATACCAGAACCGTTATCGCCGACCAGAGGCTTAGGCATGAAGGTCGCAGTCTTGCCGTATGCATGAGCAACGTTGTGTACACAGTACTTCAGAATCTGAACTTCGTCAGCCTTAGCCGTCAGCGTGTTTGGACCCACACCGATCTCACACTGACCCGCTGTCGCCACTTCGTGGTGATGTACTTCAATGGTCAGCCCCATGGCAGACATTGCATCGCACATGGCCGCACGCAGGTCATGCAGGGAATCAACCGGAGGAACCGGGAAGTAGCCCCCTTTAACCCGTGGACGGTGACCGGTATTACCACCTTCAAAGGTGCTGTTAGTAGACCATGAAGCTTCTTCAGAACCGATAGAGTAGCCACAACCACTGATATCCGCGTGCCACTTAACCTCATCAAACACGAAAAACTCTGGCTCAGGACCAAAGATAGCGGTGTCAGCAATACCGGTAGATTTCAGGTAAGCTTCAGCGCGACGGGCAACCGAACGCGGGTCACGCTCATAACCCTGACCGGTAGAAGGCTCAACGATATTACAACGAACGATGATGGTTGAATCTTCTGCAAATGGGTCCATAACAGACGCAGAATCGTCTGGTTGCAGAATCATGTCAGACTCATTAATTCCCTTCCAGCCAGCGATGGAAGACCCATCAAACATCTTGCCTTCTTCGAAGAAGTCTTCGCTAATTTCGGTTACCGGGATAGTAACGTGCTGCTCTTTACCGTGGGTATCGGTGAAACGCATATCAACCCACTTAACATCATGCTCTTTGATCAGATTCAGAGTCTCTGACATTTGACTTTCTCCACTAGATTATATTGTCAGACCCCCAACCGATTAGACATAACTGCATAACAGCCTAACCAGTCAGGTTTGTTTCGCCTTTAAGCAGCAAGGGGTATGCCAGTTTGCGCCAGCACCGAAAACACGCGATATAGAGCGGTTCTGATCAGATTTGAAACAATTTAAACTCTGCAAAATGAACCAAAATAGAGCAAAGAGACAAATATTGAACCAAAATAGTGCATATCCCGTTTTCCCGGTTTACCTACTCCCTCGCTGCCTCAAAAAGGTGCCATCATATTACTCCAACATATAGTACTTATCCTCTAAAACAGATCAACAAACCGGAAAAAAAACTATTTTTGCCATTGAGTACATAAGAAAGACGCAGCTGCGGAATATCTCATGTATAATGTGCGCTTCTAAAATTTGTCTGCACAGGTCCCCAGACGTGATCGAAAACTTAAGAAACATCGCCATCATTGCCCACGTTGACCATGGTAAAACCACCCTGGTTGATAAACTTCTCTCACAGTCCGGTACACTGGGCCGTCGGGACGAAGGCACCGAACGGATCATGGATTCGAACGACCAGGAAAAAGAACGGGGTATCACCATTCTGGCGAAAAACACCGCCATTGAATGGAACGACTACCATATCAACATTGTTGATACTCCGGGACACGCCGACTTTGGTGGTGAAGTTGAACGGGTACTGTCAATGGTCGACTGCGTTTGCCTGCTGGTAGATGCGGTTGATGGCCCGATGCCGCAAACCCGCTTTGTGACACAGAAAGCCTTTGAACAGGGGCTGCGTCCTATCGTCGTCGTCAATAAAGTCGACCGCCCAGGATCACGTCCGGATTATGTTATCGATCAGGTTTTCGATCTGTTTGACAGCCTCGGTGCAACCGACGAGCAGCTGGACTTCCCGATCATCTACGCATCTGCACTGAACGGTGTAGCCGGTAACGAGCCAGATCAACTGGCCGATGATATGACACCGCTGTTTGAAGCGATTGTTAAACATGTAAACCCACCCCAGGTCGATACTGTTGGACCGTTCCAGATGCAGATCTCTGCACTGGACTATAACAGCTATGTCGGCGTTATTGGTGTGGGACGGGTATCCCGCGGTACCGTGAAACTGAACCACGTCGTCAAAGTCATTGATCGCGACGGCAAGGTCCGTAACGGTAAAGTACAGAAGATCATGGGTTATCTGGGCCTTGATCGTATCGACGTTGAGTCTGCTCAGGCTGGCGACATTATCTGTGTTACCGGTATCGATGCCCTGAATATCTCCGATACGCTGTGTGACCCTGCAGCCGTTGAAGCACTGCCACCTCTGTCTGTGGATGAGCCGACAGTATCGATGACCTTCCAGGTTAACGACTCTCCGTTCGCCGGTCAGGATGGCAAATTTGTTACCAGCCGCAACATCAAAGATCGTCTGGATCGTGAGCTGATTCACAACGTTGCTTTGCGCGTTGAGCAGGGCGACTCTCCGGAGAAGTTTAAAGTGTCCGGTCGTGGTGAACTGCACCTGTCGGTGCTGATTGAGTCCATGCGCCGCGAAGGCTTTGAACTGGGGGTTTCCCGCCCTGAAGTTATTCAGAAAGAGGTTGACGGTAAAACTCACGAGCCTTTTGAGATCGTCATGATCGATGTTGAGGAACAGCATCAGGGCAGCATCATTGAAGAGCTGGGTAAACGCAGAGCAGATATGACCAATATGGAAGTGGATGGCAAAGGGCGTATACGTCTGACCTTCCTGATCCCCTCCCGCGGTCTGATCGGCTTCCGTTCACAGTTCCTGACGATGACCTCCGGTACCGGTATCATGACCTCAGTGTTTGACCACTACGGTGAAGTCAAAGAGGGTGAAGTGCTGAGCCGTAACAACGGGGTACTGGTTTCAATGGTGACCGGTAAAGCACTGGGTTACTCCCTGTGGAACCTGCAGGAACGTGGCCGTCTGTGCATTGAACCAAACATCGAAGTCTATGAAGGGATGATTCTGGGTATTCACAGCCGCAGTAATGACCTTGCGGTCAACCCGATCAAAGGCAAGCAACTGACTAATGTTCGCGCCTCCGGTACCGATGAAAACATTCAGCTGACACCGCCGGTCCGCTTTACCCTGGAACAGGCTCTGGACTTCATCGAAGATGATGAACTGGTGGAAGTCACACCGCTGAACATCCGCATCCGTAAAAAGATGCTGACTGAGAACGAGCGTAAGCGTCACTCCCGCTCAGGCAAGTAGATGTTTTAGCTTTTTCAGAAAGCGTTTATATCTGCACGTAAATAGCCCGGACAGCGACCGCTGTTCCGGGCTATACTCCCGGTGTCTGCCAGACTGACAAGGACACTCATATGAATACCCTCTTTCCCGATATTCACCCGTATAAACAGCACTACCTTGCTGTTGATGATCTGCATACCCTCTATATAGAAGAGAGCGGCAACGCCCAGGGAATCCCGGTTCTGTTTATTCACGGCGGTCCCGGTGGCGGCACCAGCAGCTACCACCGCAGTTTCTTTGACCCGGAAAGATACCGCATTATTCTGTTCGACCAGCGCGGCTGTGGCCAGTCTACGCCCCATGCAGAGCTGCAGAATAACACCACTGCGCATCTGATCAGTGATATCGAAAAGATCCGCCAGCACCTCAATGTAGATGAGTGGCTACTGTTTGGTGGCTCATGGGGGTCTACCCTCAGCCTGCTGTACGCCGAAAGCTTCCCTGAACGGGTTTCAGGCATGATCCTGCGCGGGATATTCCTCTGTCGGAAACGGGATATCCACTGGTTCTATCAGGAGGGTGCCAGCGCTATCTTCCCGGACTACTGGAAAGAGTACCGAAAAGTGATCCCGGAAGGTGAACGCACAGATATGCTGCAGGCATATTATCAACGCCTGATATCCGATAACGAAATCGCCCGGATGTCCGCCGCCAAAGCATGGTCTGTCTGGGAGGGACGCTGCTCGACCCTCGACCCGAACGGCGACATCGTTGATCACTTTGGCGATCCCCATATTGCTCTGGCCATGGCGCGGATAGAGGCACACTACTTTATTAACGAAGCCTTTATCGAGCCTGACCAGATTATTCGTGATGCCCACAGAATTCAGCAGATACCCACAGTGATTGTGCATGGCCGCTATGATATGGTCTGCCCGATTGAGCAGGCGTTTGCTCTCTATGACGCACTACCCCAGGCTGAACTTCATATAGTCAGAGATGCGGGCCACAGTGCGCTGGAAGCGGGTATCACGGACAACCTGATTAAAGCCACCAATCAGTTCGCACAATCTAAAGCCTGATTAAGTCATCCTGGAGTCAAGTTGAAAGCACTTATTCAGCGGGTACAATCCGCCTCTGTTGATATCGCCGGAGAGCGCCATGGTGAGATTGGTGCGGGCATACTCCTGCTGCTGGGGGTTGAAAAAACCGATACCCGGAGCAACGCAGATAAACTGTTACAGAAGATCCTCAATTACCGGATTTTTGCGGATTCTGAGGGCCGGATGAACCTCAACCTGCAACAACAGCAAGGCGGGTTACTGATCGTTTCGCAGTTTACTCTGGTGGCCGATACCGCCAAAGGTCTGCGCCCGGGTTTTTCCAAAGGCGCGACACCACAACAGGGTGAAGCCCTGTATCAATACTTTGTTGATCAGGCCCGCGCGCAGCACCCTGACGTGGCAACCGGCCGTTTCGGCGCAGATATGCAGGTCGGTCTTATCAACGATGGTCCTGTGACCTTTTTACTGGAAGTCTGATCCTGATGGAAACTACGACCCTGGCCCTTGCGGAACGGATTTTTCTGACCGTTTTCCCACTCTTTGCTATTGTTCTCTGTGGTTATCTGTATGGCCGCTATAAAAAACCCGATATGGCTCTGGCCAACCAGTTAAATATGGACATCTTCGTGCCAGCACTGATCTTCTTTGTGCTGTCAGACAAATCCTTTGATCTGGTCAAATACCAGGCACTGGCATTAGCTGCCGCAATTGTCATACTGGGGTCAGGCCTGTTGATCTGGCCACTATGCAAGCTGCTGAAAGTACAACCAAAAACCTTTCTCCCACCGATGATGTTCAGCAACAGTGGTAATCTGGGGCTACCCCTGATTATCCTGGCCTTTGGCGAACAGGCTCTGCCCGCGGCGATCATGCTGTTTATTGTTGAGATGACTCTGCATTTTACCGTCGGTATCTATATGATGGATCACCGCACCCACCCCTGGCGACTGTTGCGCATGCCCATCATTATCGCCACCATCGCAGGACTTGGCTGGAGCAGTCTCAATCTCACAGTGCCCGCCTCCATCGCCACCGCGCTGGATATGCTGGGACAGATCTCGATCCCTCTGCTGTTATTCACCCTTGGGGTAAGACTGATCACGGTCGACTTCAGTGCCTGGAGAATCGGTATCACAGGTGCCATCGTCAGTCCGGCTATCGGCGTTGTCATCGCTTTTTTAATCCAGCAACTGTTACACCTTGAAGCGCAGCAGTTTGCCTATCTGATCATCTTTGGCGCGCTGCCTCCCGCAGTGCTTAACTACATTGTTGCCGAGCAGTATAACCAGGAACCGAAACAGGTCGCATCGATTGTTTTACTCGGCAATATGGGCGCACTGATCTTCATCCCCCTCACGCTGGTGTTTGTGCTATAAAAAAGGCTGCCATAAGGCAGCCTCTACAACATTTTTCACAACAATAAGTGCTTAAACCTTACTGCGGCTCATCCACCATAATGCTTTGCAGGTTTTTAGCCACAGTAGAACTGCCTATACCCTTCACATTCGCCAGTTCGTCCACTGTTTTGAACGGGCCGTTTGCTTCACGGTAATCAATGATCGCTTTCGCCTTTGCTGGCCCCACCCCCTGCAGCACTTCAGCAAGCTGATCGGCAGTGGCGGTGTTGATATTCAGCATTGGCTCGGCAGAGACTCCCAGAGGCAGACTCAGACACAGGCACAGTACTATCGATTTAAGACACGAATTCCATTTCATAGCGATTTCCTTCTGGTTAATAAAAAAACCGGTAAACACCGGCTTTACTATTAATAGCATATGACAAAAATGTGACAACTAACGTGCCGCAAGAATCTCCTGTTCGATCCGTCCCAACGCGTCAACCGGCACCTCAGCCTGGGTAACCGGCCGCCCGATAACCAAATGCGTACTACCGGCAACAATAGCCTCACCCGGGGTCATGATACGCTTCTGATCCCCCACCTCGGCATCCGCAGGACGAATTCCCGGTGTCACCAGCTGAAAGTCCGCAGAAACGAGCTGTCGCAGAGGTCTGACCTCCTGCGCCGAACAGACCACGCCATCCAGCCCGCTACTCTGCGTCAGTAGTGCAAGACGTTTAACCTGTTCGAGAGGATTAATATCCAGACCGATATCAGCCAGATCCTGCTGTTCCATACTGGTCAGTACGGTCACTGCGATCAGCAGCGTTTGCGCCCCTTGAACCTGATCCAATTCGTTGCGCGCCGCTTCCATCATCCGCCGGCCGCCGGAGGCATGCACATTAACCATCCATACCCCCATCTCAGCAGCAGCTCTAACCGCTTTTGCTGTGGTGTTAGGGATGTCATGAAATTTAAGATCCAGAAAAACCTCAAAGCCTTTGCTGTGCAATGCTTCAACCACTGCAGGCCCCGCCCGGGTAAATAACTCTTTGCCGACTTTAACACGACATCTTTCAGGGTCCAGCTGATCAGCCATCTTCAGGGCTGAAATCTGGTCCGGGTAATCCAGCGCAACAATAACCCGCTTTAAATCATTCATTCGGCTACTTCTCATACAGATTCTGATCCGGTCTACTCACCCTCAAGGCCCTGGATCGGTTTAGTCGTTCCCCAACTCTGACAGGAGGGACATTGCCAGTGCAGGGATTTACCTGAAAAACCACATCGCTGACAATTATACACCGGCTTGCTCAGTTCGAGCTGCCCCGTCAGCCCCCGCAACACCATCAGGCTTTCATTGGTCCCTTTTGAGGCGTGGGCAATATACAGATCTATCAGCTGATTAAAACCTTTCACAGAGGGCCTGTGCTTCAGCTGATCGGTAATAAAGGCTCCGGCAGGGTACGCTCCCTGCCGCTCAAGTATCATGTCAGCCTGCGCCAGCATAATAGTGGTAGATGGATACTTGCTTAACCACTGCTTCATCAGCTTTTCAAAATCAGCCATCTGATTCAACTCAGAATAACACTGCTTCAGTCGCTTTACCGTTTCCGAGAGAAACAGCGGGTCCTGCACCGCTATCCGCTTCAACTCGCGAATAGCACCTTTCCAGTCTTCCTGCCTGATGGCGATATCAGCAGATAGTAAACTGGCCCGGACACACCCCTTATCGAAGCTCAACGCTGTATTTAATTTCCCCACAGCATGACGATAGCGCTGCTGCCCAATGTAGCCCTCTGCCAGCTCACAGCAGTAGTGACTCAGCTCCACTTCAAGCCCTTCAAGCTCATCAGCACTAAGCTGCCGGGCAACCTCGATCGCACGCTGCCACTCTTTCTCTTTTTCATAAAGCTTAATCAGCAGGGATATCGCTTTTTGGTGAGTTTGCGGGCCCGGTCGCTGGGACTGAATCTCCAAGAGCAGATTTTCGGCACGATCAAAAAGACCGACGGCGAAATAATCCCGGGCCAGCGCCATTTGAATCCGCAGAAAATCGTCGCGACTAAGGTCTGACCGGGCTAACAGATTCTGATGGATCTGAATGGCACGCTCGACATCGCCTTTCTTACGAAACAGCTTAGCCAGGGCCAGATGGGCAGGTATGGTGTCTGAGTTAACTTCCAGTGCACGGATAAAGCTTTCAATCGCTTCGTCAGTTTTTTCGCTGAGAAGAAAATCGAGCCCACGAAAATACTCCTGTTGCAGGGTATTTTGCACTGGCAAGTTATTATCCCGCTGGCGACGTCCCAACAGCCAGCCGAGCGCCACCGCAATAAACAGCGGGATAATAAACAGATAATCATTCATTTTATGAAGAGCGTTTCAGTGACGCCGTGCGCAACTGATCTAGCTCCTTATCACTAGAACTGATTTTACGTTTTGCCGCTTTCAGCTTGAGTTTCAGCACCATGACAAACAGACTGCTCACCAGTACCCCGGCTATTCCGCCCACGACGAAACTCGCCATCAACCAGATCGACAGACTGGCCTCGGGCAGTGTAAAGAAGAACATATTAATACTCACCAGCTCGGTATTGAGCGTGGCGAAGGTCCAGCCACAGAACAGAAATACGATACAGAGAGCCAGCACCAGTAGCGTTTTTAACCAACGCATTTATCTACCCCTAAAGTTATTCAATCCCTTAAGACCGCCCGTTTTTCAGACTGTCATTAACCTGCTCTCGCAGTTCCTTACCTGGTTTAAAATGCGGTACATATTTAGCGTCCAGCGACACTGAATCACCGGTTTTTGGGTTACGACCGACACGAGGCGCACGGAAATGAAGGCTGAAGCTACCAAACCCCCGGATCTCAATACGATCCCCCTGAGCGAGAGATTCAGTCATATGGTCCAGCATAGTTTTAACTGCCAGCTCTACATCTTTTATTGAAAGCTGTTCATTCTGGTCAATCAAACGCTCGATCAGTTCAGACTTAGTCATGCTCACCCCCTGACAGTGGTTGGTCTGGTAACGACCAGACCTCTCATCAGAAATTATGTGTATCCGTTACTATTTCTTTTCCAGCTGAGCTCTGATGAGATCACCGATAGTCGTCGGGCCTTCAGATTCAACCTGCTGGTGCTTAATGGCATCCAGAGCCTGTTTTTCCTGCCGTTTTTCAACCTGTTTCACCGATAGAGCGATTGATCGGGTACGCCGGTCAATATTCACCACCATCACCTCGATATCCGCCCCAACGCTGAACATATGCGTCAGATCATCGACCCGCTCAAACGAGGCTTCCTGTACCTTAACGGTACCCTCTACCCCTTCGGCCAGTGTTACCACCAGCTGCTTCGGCTCAACCTGTGCAATTTTACCCTGAACCACCGCTCCTTTTGCATTGCTGGCGGTATATTCAGAAAAAGGATCACTGCCCAACTGTTTTATTCCCAGCGAGATGCGCTCTCGCTCAGAATCAACCGCCAGCACCACCGCACTCACAGTATCCCCCTTCTTATAGGCTTTTACTGCTTCATTACCGTCCTCATCCCAGGACAGGTCGGACAGGTGCACCAGGCCATCGATACCGCCATCAAGTCCGATAAAGACACCAAAATCGGTGATCGACTTGATCACACCGGTGATCTCAGTCCCTTTTGTATATCGCTCTGCGAAGGCATCCCAGGGGTTAGCCTGACACTGCTTCATCCCCAGAGAGATACGACGGCGCTGTTCATCAATATCGAGAATCATCACCTCGATCTGATCGCCGAGCTGAACCACTTTTGAGGGATGAACATTCTTATTGGTCCAGTCCATCTCAGATACATGAACCAAACCTTCAATCCCTTCCTGAATCTCAGCAAAACAGCCATAATCAGCAATATTGGTCACTTTTGCTGTCACTTTAGTACCCACCGGATGAGCCGCCTTAAACTCATCCCAGGGATCTGGAGTCAGCTGTTTCATGCCCAGGGATACGCGACTCTTGTCACGATCATAGCGCAGTACTTTCACATCGATCTCATCACCGATGCTAAGCAGTTCACTGGGATGCTTAACACGTTTCCAGGCGATATCGGTTATATGCAGTAAACCATCCACCCCTCCCAGATCGATAAAGGCACCATAATCGGTGAGGTTTTTCACCACACCTTTTACCGTCATCCCCTCATTGAGGCTTGCCAGCAGTTTCTCCCGCTCCTCATTGTAGGCGGTTTCAAGCACTGCGCGCCTGGATACAACAATATTATTACGCTTGGCGTCCAGCTTAACCAGCTTAAACTCAAGCTCTTTATTTTCTATATGAGAGGTGTCCCGCAATGGACGAATATCGACCAGAGATCCCGGCAAAAAGGCGCTGATAGAGTTCACGTCAACCGTGAAGCCGCCACGCACTTTGCCAGTGATGCGCCCGGTAATAATCTCGTCATTCTCAATCGCTTTTTCCAGCACTTCCCAGGCTTCTGCCCGTTTGGCTTTTTCACGAGAGAGCTGAGTTTCACCCGAACCGTCTTCAAGAGCGACCAGCGCAACTTTAACCTGATCACCGACTTCGATGCTCAGCTTACCCTCATCATCCAGAAACTGTCCCCGGGGGATGATCCCTTCCGACTTCAGCCCCGCATTAACGACGACAAAATCGCCATCAACCGCGACAACGGTACCTGTCACAATAGAGCCCGGTTGCATATCCAGCTCTTTCAGACTCTCTTCAAACAGCTCAGCAAAACTCTCATTCATACCGGCTAAACCTCATTTTTTGCCGTTAACGCAGACCTTTATGTCTCGCCTGATCCAGCACAGAAGCCAATACCTCTTCGATACTCAGGTCAGTCGTATCAAGGCAGATAGCATCTTCTGCAGGCTTAAGAGGCGCTACAGCACGGTTCATATCACGCGCGTCTCTTGCCTGAATATCCTCCAATATTGCCTGAAGACTAGCACCCAGACCCTTATTTATCAACTGGTTATAACGGCGGTTTGCACGCTCTTCTGCGCTGGCCGTCAAATAAACTTTCAGTGGAGCATCAGGAAAAACGACGGTGCCCATATCCCGGCCGTCGGCAATCAGCCCCGGTTCTGACACAAAAGCCCGCTGCCGCTCAAGCAGGGCGGCCCTTACCGAACCAATGGCAGCGATAACCGAGGCATCCGCACCGCACTCTTCGGTACGGATAGCGTTAGTCACCTCTTCACCCTCCAGTATGATGGAAACTTCCTGTTGATTCGCCGAGGTGCCAAACTGAACGTCCAGATGCGCAGCCAGTACCACCAGCGCATCCTCATCGTCCAGAGCAACCCCATGATGACGGGCAGCCAGACCTACCAACCGGTACAACGCCCCGCTATCAAGCAGATTCCAGCCCAGTTCACGCGCCAGTAAACTACAGATTGTTCCCTTACCTGACCCACTGGGACCATCGACTGCAATAACCGGGAAATCGCCCATATTACTTCTCCTCCTTGCGTACCCGGATACCCACGTGCTGAGCCAGCTCAATAAAATTAGGGAATGATGTGGCCACGTTTGCACATTCGCGAATCTCAATGTTCCCTGTAGCGCGCAGAGACGCTATGGTAAATGACATCGCAATGCGGTGATCGTCATGACTCTCTATCACGCCGCCACCCATTTTGCTGCCACGAATAATCGCGCCATCCGGAGTGCCTTCGATATCAGCTCCCAGTATCTTCAATCCATCCACCATCGCCTGAATACGATCACTCTCTTTGACCCGCAACTCTTCGGCACCGGTAAGCACTGTTTCACCTTCCGCACACACCGCTGCGATAAACAGCGCAGGAAATTCATCGATCGCCAGTGGTACCTGATCTTCGGGTATTTTAATCCCTGTAAGCGGCGCATAGCGGATGCGAATGTCGGCGACCGGCTCACCACCTACCTCCCGCTCATTGAGAAGTTCAAGATTACTCCCCATCGCCCGCAAAATATTGATCACACCGATCCGGGTGGGATTTATGCCGACATGCTCCAGAGTAATATCCGAGCCGGGGCAGATGGCCGCAGCCACCATAAAGAACGTTGAAGAGGAGATATCTGCCGGCACATCAATTTTTGTTGCTTTCAGACTGCCGCCACCGGCCAGAGAAACCTTATTACCGTCGACATCCACCGGGTAACCGAAACCTCGCAGCATACGCTCTGTGTGGTCCCGGGTAGGCGCAGGCTCGATAACAGTGGTCTCACCTTCGGCATAAAGACCCGCCAGCATTACACAGGATTTGACCTGAGCACTGGCCATCGGCATCTCATAACTGATCGCTTTCAGCGCCTGACCGCCCTTAATTTTTACTGGCGGGCAGCCGTTTTCTCCCGTTTCTACCTGCGCACCCATCAGGCGCAGCGGCTTAGCCACGCGCTCCATCGGACGCTTACTCAGCGACGCATCGCCACTGAGTTCGGAATCAAAGGACTGACCGGCCAGCAGACCTGACATCAGTCGAATAGTGGTGCCGGAGTTACCAACATAGATAGGCCCCGGTGGCTGACGCAGGCCGTTCATACCGACACCATAAATTTTTACTGCGCCCTGATGCGGGCCTTCAATCACAACCCCCATATCACGAAACGCCTGCAACGTCGCCAGGCTATCCTCCCCTTCCAGGAAGCCGGTAATTTCTGTCACTCCGTCGGCCAGCGATCCCAGCATAATGGAACGGTGAGAGATCGATTTGTCACCCGGAGCCCGAATAGTCCCCTGCACCTGACCACCCGGTTGTGCATAGAATGTAGTATCTTTAGTCATCATATTATTTTGCGTGTACGCTGAGCCCGATAAAATTTTTGAAAAGTGTTCCCGTGCGGCTTTAGCCCGGGTAAAGATCCCCAGCATCGCCACACTGTCTTCAGTCTCGATCGCCTTGCGCAGCCGACCAACACCCGCTGTAAATTCATCAATCTTTTGCAGGATTGCCTGCTTATTTGCCAAGCCAATATCGTGCCACATGGTAGGATCGCTGGCCGCAACACGGGTAAAATCCCTGAAGCCGCCCGCTGCATAGCGAAAAATGTCATTACAATCCTGCTCCTGCGCCAGCGTATCCACCAGGGAAAACGCCAGCAGGTGTGGCAGATGACTGGTGGCTGCCAGTACTTCATCATGCCGTTCAACATCCATCTGCAACACCTGTGCTCCGACAGCCTGCCACATTCGGGCAATCAGTGTCACAGCGTCTGAATCGCTCTGCGGCAGCGGTGTAATAATCACCTTATGATGTTCAAATAGTGTTGCATCGGCTGCAGCCACACCACTTTTCTCAGACCCCGCAATGGGGTGTCCGGGAATAAACCGGTTTGGTACACAACCAAATAGTCTTATCGCTGAGCGCACCACGTTGCCTTTAACACTGCCGACATCTGTGAGAATAGTTTCCGTCCGCAAAACTGGCAATATTTCAGCAAGCACCGTTTCAATCGCTTTCACCGGTACCGCCAGAACTATCACATCAGCCTGGGCCGCTGCCGCCAGCAGGTCTGCGGCAGCCTCGTCAACAATGCCCAGACGCAGCCCGGTCTCCAGCTCATCTTTGTCCCGGTCATATCCAATCACTGTACGGCAGATACCGCGTGTCCGCAGAGCACTCGCCAGGGAACCGCCAATCAGACCTAAACCGATAACCAGAACCCTTTCAGTCAAACATCTCACGTTGTGTTTGTCCTTCATAAACGCTGCAATACGCTGGCAAATGCCGTTAAAAAGCGACTATTCTCGTCTGCCAAACCGATCGTCACCCGCAAATGCTGAGGCATCTGATAGTTAGCGACCGGCCTGACAATCACGCCCTCCTGCAACAATTTGGCATAGACGGGCGCGGCATCGCGGCCACAATCGACACTGATAAAATTGCCCACAGAGGGGATCCAGCCAACACCCAACTGGGCCAGGCCCTGCTCCAGCTGCACCATACCGGTGCGATTCAGCTCAACACTACGCTGAAGATAGCTTGCATCGCCAAGTACCGCGGTCGCCGCTTCCAGTGCGGGAATATTGACATTAAAGGGCTGACGCACCCGGTTCAGCAGATCGGTAATCGCCGGATTCGCCACCGCATAACCTATTCGCAAGGCCGCCAGTCCGAAGGCTTTCGAGAAAGTCCGGGTCACCACCAGATTGGGAAAACCTGCCTGCAACTGAACTCCCGAAAGATAATCGGCCTCGGTCACATACTCCAGATAAGCCTCGTCCAGAACCACCACAACATCGTCAGGCACTTTCTCCATAAACGCCTGCAGCGCCTGACCACTAAACCAGGTGCCGGTGGGGTTATTGGGATTTGCCAGGAAGATGATGCGGGTTTTCTCCGTGATTGCAGCCGCCATGGCATCAAGATCGTGACCCCATTCCCGGGCGGGCACAACGACAGAGGTAGCGCCGGTTGACTGAGCCACCAGCATATACACAACAAAAGCGTGCTGGGAGTAGATAACTTCATCACCAGGAACAATAAACGCCCGCCCTATAAGCTCCAGAACATCGTTCGAACCATTGCCCAGGGTGATGGTGTCCGGACTGATACCATAGTGCTCTGACAGGGCCTGTTTCAGTTTATAACCACTGGCATCGGGGTAACGGCAGCTTTCACCCAGAGCCGCCTGCACTGCGGCCATTGCAACCGGGCTTGGCCCCATAGGGTTTTCATTGCTGGCCAGTTTAATACTGTTGCTGATACCCAGCTCGCGTTCCAGCTCCTCAACCGGTTTACCGGGTTGATACGGATGCAGCCCCTGAACGCCAGGGGTTGCCAATTGATAGAAATCACATGCCATTTATTTAGCTCCGAATCAGAGTACGGCAACCGGGTATGACCCCAGCAATTTAAGTTCTACAGTATCAGACTGCAGCTCTTGCAGTACGTTCTGTATATGCTGATTGGCTGCATGCCCTTCAAAATCGATATAAAACACTGAATGTGGACTTTCGGGACTGGCCGGCCGGGTCTCAATACCCGTCAGACTGATCTTATGTTGATGAAAGTGCTGCAATAACTCATAGAGCGCGCCCGCTTTATCGGGCACCGTTACCAGTATTGAGGTCTTGTCATGACCGCTTTCACCAACATCCTGATCACCAATAATAAGATAACGGGTGCTGTTATCCGACTGATCATCAATATTCCTGGCAACAATATTCAACTGATACAGATCAGCCACCAGATCACTGGCAATCGCCACCGCTTCAGTCCCATGCTGAATGGCCATACGCGCCGCTTCTGCATTACTGCTGACCAGAATCCGCTCAGCGGCAAGAAAATGGGTATCCAGCCAGCTGCGACACTGCGACAACGTCTGTTGTGGCAGATAGATCCGGGTAATATTATCCAGCCCCTCTTCCGCCGCACGCAGCACATGATGGTGAATGCGCAGCTCCACTTCGCCACAGATTTTAAGATTGAACCGCTTAAACAGGTCCAGTGTATGAGTGACCACGCCTTCAGAAGAGCTCTCAATTGGCACAACACCGTAGTGGGCTCCGCCAGACTCAACTTCACGAAAAACCTCATCATTAGTGCTGAAAGGGATGCAGTGGGCTGAATGCCCGAAATGTTTACTGGCCGCCTGTTGAGTAAAGGTTCCCTCAGGCCCCAGAAACGCCACATGCATCGGTTTTTCCAGCGCCAGACACACCGACATAATTTCACGAAACAGCCGGGCTACTTCATGATCGGCCAGCGGCCCGTCATTGCGCTGCATAACCCGGCGCAACACCTGAGCTTCCCGTTCAGGGCGATAAAAAACTGCCTCCCGATCGCCCTGATATCGCTCTTTCACCTCAGCAACACTCTGCGCGCATCGCGCACGGTCATTCAGCAGCGCGTGGATCTGCTGGTCGATCGAATCGATCTGATCCCGCAGAAACTTCAGTTCAGTTTCCTGATCACTCATCCTATACCGTCCTCTGCTATCGGGCTTAGCCGTGACGCTGCGAAAAGTCCTGCATAAAGGCGATCAGCGCATCAACCGCCTCTTCGGGGACCGCGTTATAGATACTTGCCCGCATCCCCCCTACTGAACGATGCCCCGGAAGGTTCAGCAAGCCCTGCTCCTGAGCTTCTTGCAGAAAACGTTTATCCAGGTCAGCATTGGCCAGAATAAAGGGCACATTCATCCATGACCGCACAGGTGTCGCCACCGGGTTTGAGTAGAAAGGGTTACTATCAATAGCAGTATAGAGCTTTTCCGCTTTGCGTCGGTTAATCTCAGCAATCCCTTCAACGCCACCCTGCGCTTTCAGCCATATAAAAACCAGACCAGCCAGATACCAGCCAAAGGTTGGCGGGGTATTAAGCATGGAATCAGCATCGGCATTCACTTTGTAATCATAGAGCGCCGGCGTTGCTGGCAAAACATTCCCCAACAGATCTTCCCGAACAATAACCACTGTCAGCCCTGCCGGACCGATATTTTTCTGTGCACCGGCATAGATCATACCAAAGCGACTAACATCAACAGGGCGGGACAATATATTGGATGACATATCGGCCACCAGCGGAACATCTCCGGTGTCCGGGATGTAATCAAATTCAACGCCGCGGATGGTTTCATTTGGCGTGTAATGCACATAGGCCGCATCAGGATTAAGCTTCAACTCATGCTGCGCCGGAGCGCTGGTGAAATTATTCTCCGCCGTGGTGGCGGCAACGTTTACCTCGCAATAGCGAGATGCTTCCTGTATCGCCTTCTTCGACCAGTCACCGGTATTAATATAGTCGGCGCTGGTTTTTCCCCGCAGCAGGTTCATAGGGATCATGCTGAACTGACTGCTGGCGCCACCCTGCATAAACAGCACCTTATAATTATCCGGAATCTGCATCAGATCCCGCAGATCCTGTTCCGCCTCCGCTGCGACACCGACAAACTCATCGCTGCGGTGACTCATCTCCATGATGGAAAGACCCAGGCCATGCCAGTCTAAAAGTTCTTGCTGAGCCTGCTTGAGGACATCTTCAGGCAGTGCAGAGGGACCCGCACTGAAATTATAATTACGTGTCATTATGATAGATCTGCTACAAAGTTCGTATTAACGATCAGAAAAAAGTTTCACTCAGAGAGATGAAACAGATTCTATTAAAAATCAGCCACACAGGTCCGATACAAAAATGTGCGGCCGGAGCCGCACATTAGTTTAACCACCGGGGTTATTCTTCGGTGTCGCTGGCGGGCGTTTCAGGTGAGTCGGAGGGGTTATCATCACCGTCAACAACCGGCCCCGCCTCCCCTTCGATGACGCCTGCCTCTATCAGCTCTTCCTCTGACACCTCAGGCTCCTCAATCCGCGCCACACCTACCAGATTTTCACCCTCAGCCACCCGGATAACACGGACCCCCTGAGTATTACGACCCAGTACAGAGATCTCATCACTACGGGTGCGAACCAGCGTACCCTGATCACTGATCAGCATCACATCATCGCCTTCAAACATCTGTACCGCGCCGATCAGCGCGCCATTACGGTCAGTACACTGCATCGCAATCACGCCCTGACCACCACGACCATAGGTGGGGAAGTCTTCAACGGCGGTCTGCTTACCGAAGCCATTGATACTGGTGGTCAGAATGCGGCCGTTTTCCTGCGGAATAATCAGCGAGATAACCCGGGCATCATTCTTCAGTTTGATACCGCGAACCCCCCGTGCGGTACGACCCATTGGGCGCACATCATCTTCAGGGAAACGGATCGATTTACCCTCACTGGAGACCAGCATCACCTCAGCGGTGCCATCGGTGATAGCGGCACCGATCAGGGTATCCCCCTCATCCAGCGCCAGCGCAATCAGACCGGTGGAACGGGGACGGGAGAAGTTAACCAGTGGAGTCTTCTTCACGGTTCCGTCAGCGGTTGCCATAAACACATAGTGCTCATCCGCATACTCATTCACCGGCAGAATGGTGGTAATACGCTCACCCTCCTGCAACGGCAGAATATTCACGATTGGCCGGCCTCTGGCCGCCCGGCTCGCCTGGGGAATCTCATACACTTTCAGCCAGTACACTTTACCCAGATTGGTAAAGCAGAGAATCGTGTCATGGGTACTGGCGATCAGCAGTTTCTCGATGAAATCTTCATCTTTAACGGCCGTCGCAGAGCGCCCCTTACCACCACGACGCTGAGCCTGATACATCGTCAGCGGCTGGGTCTTGGCATAACCACCGTGCGAGATGGTAACCACCATATCCTCTTCAGCGATCAGATCGGCAACCGTAAAGTCCTGCTGCGAAGCGATCACATCGGTGCGACGCTCATCGCCATACTCTTCAACAATCAGCTCCAGCTCTTCACGAATTACTTCCATCAACCGTTCGGGGCTGTTGAGAATGGCCAGCAGCTCTGCGATCCGATCCAGCAGTTCACGATACTCCGCAATCAGCTTGTCATGTTCCAGACCGGTCAGACGGTGCAGACGCAACTCAAGGATGGCCTGCGCCTGCGCCGGAGACAGATGATAAACCCCATCGTGCATGCCATACTGAGCTTCCAGATCTTCCGGACGACAGGCATTCTCACCCGCCCGTTCCAGCATCACCGTCACCTCACCTGGCTGCCACGAGGTTTCGATCAGACGCTCTTTGGCTTCCGCCGGAGTAGGCGAGCTCTTGATCATCTCGATAACGGCATCGATATTGGCCAGCGCAATCGCCAGACCTTCCAGGATATGCCCCCGCTCACGCGCTTTGCGCAGCAGGTAAACGGTACGACGGGTCACCACTTCGCGGCGGTGACGGATAAAGCATTCCAGAATTGACTTCAGGTCCAGCGTGCGCGGCTGTCCATCAACCAGCGCCACCATGTTGATACCGAAAACGTTCTGCAGCTGAGTCTGAATAAAGAGGTTGTTCACCACAACTTCAGACACTTCACCTTTGCGCAGCTCAACAACGATGCGCATGCCGTCCTTATCGGACTCATCACGCAGTTCGGTAATCCCTTCGAGCTTCTTCTCTTTAACCAACTCAGCGATCTTCTCGATCAGCCGCGCCTTGTTAACCTGATAGGGGATCTCAGTAAAGATAATCGACTCTTTACCGTTTTTATCATTGGTCTCGATATGGTGCTTAGCCCGCAGATAGATCCGTCCACGACCGGTCTGATAGGCCTGCAGAATACCCGCGCGGCCATTGATAATGGCTCCGGTCGGAAAGTCCGGTGCCGGGATATATTCCATAAGGCCATCGATACCGAGATCCGGATTATCAATCAGCGCAATACAACCACGTACGATTTCGCCCAGATTATGGGGCGGAATATTGGTTGCCATACCCACGGCGATACCTGCAGAACCATTGACCAGCAGTGTTGGCACCTTGGTAGGCAACACTTCCGGAATCTGTTCCGTGCCATCATAGTTGGGTACAAAATCAACGGTTTCTTTATCGAGATCGGCCAGCAACTCGTGCGAGATCTTGGCCATGCGGATCTCGGTATAACGCATCGCCGCAGCGGAATCACCATCCACTGAGCCGAAGTTACCCTGACCGTCGACCAGCATATAGCGCATCGAAAACGGCTGAGCCATCCGCACGATGGTGTCATACACTGCACTATCACCATGAGGGTGATATTTACCGATTACGTCACCCACCACACGGGCAGATTTTTTGTACGCCTTATTCCAGTCGTTGCCCAGTTCGCTCATGGCGAACAGCACCCGACGGTGTACTGGCTTAAGTCCATCCCGTACGTCTGGTAACGCACGCCCCACGATTACGCTCATGGCGTAATCCAGATATGACTGCTTCAGTTCATCTTCGATGTTTACTGGCAGAATCTCTCTGGCTAAATCACCCATAATAGCTCTGGCTATCCTTGAATCTGACTGCTGAGAATTAAGTGGTTAATCCCACCCTGAAAGCGGTAAACCATAAGCCCGCGAGTATACCATAAAGAAATGGCAATATTCTCGCAAAATTAAGGTCTTGGACACCTGAATCAGGGTTATCAGCAGGAACCCGCCAGACAATCTGTATTCGCCCCTCCAGCGGTGCTAGAATGGCGCAGAATTTTCTCCAGACACTAGCCTTTGGCGGCATATTATGACTGATACACAAAGCAACAACGGCGCAAATATCGATCCTCAGGAGATAGCGAAATTTGAAGAACTGGCCAGCCGCTGGTGGGACCGCGAAAGTGAGTTCAAACCCCTGCATGACATCAACCCACTGCGGGTGGACTTTATCGACCGTATCGCCTCGCTGAATGGCAAAACCGTACTGGATGTCGGCTGTGGTGGCGGCATTCTCTCCGAAGCGATGGCTCACCGGGGTGCCGCAGTGACCGGCATCGATATGGGAGAAGCGCCCCTCAAGGTTGCCAAACTGCACGGCCTGGAAAGCGGCGTCAACGTCTCTTACCGCCAGGTCACCGTGGAACAGCTGGCCACCGAGCAGCCACAGAGTTTCGATATCGTCACCTGCATGGAGATGATGGAGCATGTACCTGACCCATCATCTATTGTTGATGCCTGCAGCCAGTTGGTAAAGCCTGGCGGTTACGTGTTTTTCTCCACTCTCAACCGCAACCCTAAAAGCTATATGATGGCGATTGTCGGGGCAGAACACCTGCTTAAGCTCGTACCCAAAGGCACCCACGATTTCAAGAAATTTATCCGCCCTTCCGAGCTGGCAAGCTGGATACGCCAGAGCGGCCTGCAGAGCGAAAAAATAACCGGCCTGACATACAACCCACTGAGCAAAGCTTACAAACTTAACGACCGGGATGTGGATGTCAATTACATGGTCGCTACCCGCAAGCCGGACTGAACAATGAACAGAGCCCTGCCAGAAGCCGTACTGTTCGACCTTGACGGCACACTGCTTGATACCGCACCGGATTTTCACCATGTAATCAATCAGCTTCTGGCCGAGCAGCAGCAACCGCCTGTCAGCTATGATTTCCTCAGAGGTTACGTCTCCAATGGTGCCCGGGCGATGGTCTGCGCAGCATTCCAAACCGACGAGCATACGACCGATTTCGACACACTGCATCAACGGATGCTGGAGCTCTACCTGCAACACCTGGACGTAGACACAAAACCGTTTCCCGGCATACAAAACCTGCTCAACTGGCTGGGGGAGAACAGCATCCCCTGGGGGATCGTGACCAACAAACCCGAGCGTTATACCACGCCGCTGATGCAGGGACTGAACCTGCAACCGGCCGCAGGCACCGTGATCTGCCCGGATCATGTGCGCGAGAAAAAACCCCATCCGGAAGCCCTGTTCCTGGCCTGTAATAAGCTGGGAATAACACCGGAACGCAGTGTATATATCGGCGACCATCGCAGGGATATTGAAGCAGGACTCAATGCTGGCATGCAGACGATTGCGGCCAGTTACGGCTATATTGATAGCGGCGAAAATATCGTCAGCTGGAACAGCCATTACCGGGTAGATCACGCTGATGAGATCCGCCCGATTTTAGAAACCCTTTATTGCAACCGCTAAGTAAAATATAAGGCCAGACCGAACCATCAGTGCGCAACAAACGACAGAGCACACCGGCCAGCCACTCAACCTTAGCCTTCAGACACAGGAGCTGTCATGTACGATTATCAGGCACCGGAAAACTTACTGCAGGACAAAATTATTCTGGTTACCGGAGCTGGCAGCGGTATCGGGCGGGCGGCAGCCCTTAGCTACGCCGCTCACGGCGCCACCGTTATTCTGCTGGGTCGGACCGAAGAAAAACTGAATGCCGTATACGATGAGATAGAAGCCGCCGGTTACCCTCAGGCAGCTATTATCACGCTTAACCTGGAAACCGCCGGCGAAACTGACTTTGATAATCTCGCGGCCACACTGGAACAGGAGTTTGGCAGAGTTGACGGGATCTTACACAATGCCGGAACCCTCGGCATCCGCACACCAGTTGAGAGCTATGACCCGGTTATCTGGCAGCAGGTGATGCAGGTTAATGTCAACAGCACCTTTATGCTGACTCAGGCACTACTGTCGCTGACAGACGCATCAGAAGACGCTTCTATCATCTTCACCTCCTCCGGGGTCGGCCGCAAAGGCAAAGCATTCTGGGGCGCTTATGCTGTGTCTAAATTCGCCACCGAAGGCCTGATGCAGGTGCTCGCGGATGAACTGGAGCACAACCCCAATATCCGCGTCAACGCCATCAATCCCGGCGCGACCCGAACCGATATGAGAGCCAATGCTTATCCGGCTGAAAATCCGGAAAGCAATCCAACCCCACAAGAGATCATGCCCCTCTACCTCTACCTGATGGGTCGTGACAGCCGTTCGGTCAACGGCCAGTCACTCGATGCCCAATAACGTTCAGGCCCTTCATACATAAAAAAACGCAGCTTCAGAATGAAGCTGCGTTTTGGTTTTACCTTTCAGAGCGCTTCGGGCCGACAGAGCGGCGTGTCTTCTGTCGTTTTGCCCGCCGCTCAGCGGCGTCTTTCTCTTTCACCGATAGCGGCTTGTTATGCTTCTGTTTCATGTCCATCATACTGGACAGCATATTAATCTCTTTCTGTGACAACTCCTTCCAGTGCCCCGCCTTAACCTCACTGGGCAGGAAGAACGGTCCGTAACGCACACGTTTGAGGCGACTCACCTGAACCTCCTGAGACTCCCACAAACGCCGTACTTCGCGATTACGTCCCTCCATAATACAGACGTGATACCACTTGTTAGCGCCTTCACCATTAAAAAACTGCACATCGGTAAAGCGGGCCATACCATCATCCAGCAGCACCCCTTTTTTCAGTCGTGTAATCATCGCCTCATCGACTTCACCCAGAATGCGCACCGCATACTCACGATCAATATTCGCAGAGGGGTGCATCAGGTTATTAGCCAATTCACCATCAGTAGTGAACAACAACAGGCCTGAGGTATTGATATCCAGTCGCCCCACAGCGATCCAGCGCCCCTGTTTCAGCGGCGGCAGATGATCAAACACCGTAGGACGCCCTTCCGGATCATGGCGGGTCGCCACCTCACCTAATGGCTTATTATAAATAAGCACCCGGCGCTCACTATCACGATCAAACACCATTTTCTGTGCCTGCCCGTCAACTTCTACTTCATCCCGAACCGAGACTCTGTCGCCGAGCGTTGCAACCTGGCCGTTCACAACAATACGACCAGCGTCTATCCAACGTTCCATCTCACGACGTGAACCCAATCCGGAACGCGCCAAAACTTTCTGCAGTTTTTCGTCTGTCACCGACGCATCCTCACATATAAGAAACCTGAAAAAGGTTTCTGAAAAAAACAAACAAAAAAGCTCCTCGACGCTGTGCCGAAGAGCTTTTTAATAATAACGGAAAGGAGTGATTAAATTAAGAAGTCTTCTTTCGTTTTACCTTTGGCAAAAGCAGCCTGAAATACTGCAGGAGTCCGGCCACGCCCCGACCACTGATGCACTTCGCCATTTTCATCCTTAATCTGATACTTAGGTGCGACCTTTTTCTTAACCGGCGCATCAACCAGAACCATCAGATCATCCAGACCAATACCTGCCTCCTGCATGCTCTGCTTAATTGCTTCAATTTTTTCTGCGCGCTCACGCTCAACTGCCAGCAATTCCTCTTCCTGTGCCTGCTTTTCTTCCAGAATTTCAGTCAGATCGGCAATGGCTTTTTCAATATCAGCACTGGAAAGTGTCTGACACTGTTTACGCAGTGAGTTTTTACGGGTAAGAAGTTTCACAAAGTCGGTCATTATAAATCACCAATATAAAATTAGTTTGGGAACAGGCCTGAATTATTGATTATGTATTACTTTTTTTCAATAAAAACTTATTAAGTTTATTTATTCAAAATCAGAAACATCACCGGCACCACGCCGAATAATGACAGGCACATCATCTACCAGATTAATCACAGAGGTCGCTTCCATTCCGCAATAGCCACCATCAATAACAAGATCAACCTCATGCTGTAACAGATCCCGGATTTCATAAGGATCTATCAACGGCAGCTCCTCCCCGGGCATAATAAGGGAGGTACTCATTATCGGCTCGCCTAATGCATCCATGAGCTGCAAAGCGATATTATTCTGTGGAATTCTAAGACCTATTGTGCGTCGTTTAGGATGTAATAAACGGCGCGGCACTTCCGTTGTCGCATTTAAAATAAAAGTATATGCGCCCGGTGTCATAGCTTTTAGCAAGCGGTATACCGAGTTATTTACTTTAGCATACGTGCCAATTTCAGACAGGTCACGACAGACCAGTGTAAAGTTATGCTTATCATCCAGTTTGCGGATACGCTTAATCTTATCAACAGCCGACTTATCTCCCAGATGGCAGCCTAAGGCATAAGCACAATCGGTAGGATAAACAACAACCCCACCTTTTTTTATGATATCAACAGCCTGATTGATCAGACGCGACTGGGGATTGTCAGGATGGATCTGAAACAGCTGGCTCACGGGAAACCCTTCCACAAATGTAATTAAATCTATTTTACTGAATATTCAGTTAATCCTGAAGCAATTTAGAAAGCACATGGGGATTATTGCTACTATAACGTGGATATTTTCCAATACCCGTCCAGTGAAACTGCCTTTTATGGAAATCACTGCCCGCTGATACCATCAGTTTATGTTTTGAGGCGAGCTTATCCAGCTGCAACAGATGCCCTGACTCAATACCCGGATAGCTTATTTCAATTGCATCACCACCCTGCTCAGAAAAGGCACCTGTTAATAGCCTCACCTTAGTAAAGGTCATATTATATTTTGTCGGGTGTGCCAGAACCGCGATTCCTCCAGCCTGATGAATAATATCAATCGCCTGCTCCATTGTTGGCCAGTCAACTTTAACATCACCTATTTTCCCGGCACCTAAATAACGGTTGAAGGCTTGCGTTTCATTATTAACTACACCAGCTTCTACCATCGCAAAAGCAAAATGAGGGCGACCAATCTGACCACTTCCAGCCAACTCCAACGCCCGGGGAAGCAGATCGGGAATATTACGCTTACACAGCCTTTTCGAAATAAGACTGGCGCGAACCAGACGTAGTTCATCAATTTTTTTCAGGTAGTTTGTCAACGCTGCATCCGTTTCATCAAACCCCAGGCCGATGATATGCACCATACTCCTGCCCCACTGAGAGGTCAGTTCGGTTCCCGCTATCGCCTGAATCTCATACTCAACTGCTGCTGACTTAAACTCCCTGACTCCGACAACAGTATCATGGTCGGTAATCGCGAATACGCCAACCCCTTTATCAGCAGCCCCTTTAAGCAGCTCAGCGGGCGTCAGCTCACCATCGGAGTAGCAGGAGTGACAATGAAGGTCACTGAAAGGCAATTCCCCACAGGATTCGGGTTTATAACTTAACTGGCTCACTCTATAATCGACCCACTTCTAATCAAAAAAATGTTGTTATGAAACTACTTCTGGATTTTCTGCCGGTCATTATCTTCTTTATCGTCTATAAAAGCACCGACGATATCATTCTGGCCACCGCGGTTTTGATTCCCGCCACCCTGCTACAGATGCTCTACACCTGGATAAAGACCCATAAGATCGAGATGATTCAATTAGTCACGCTTGGATTAGTCGTTATTCTGGGTGGGGCTACTATACTGTTTCAGGATAAAACCTTTATTCAGTGGAAACCCACCGTCGTCACCTGGCTGTTCGCCCTGGCGTTTCTGGGAAGTCAGTTTATCGGCACGAAAACCATCATTCAGCGACTCATGGATGGCACCATTGAAATGCCTTCCCGAGCCTGGACACAACTGAATATTGCCTGGATCATATTCTACCTTATTCTGGGTGGTGTAAACCTGTATGTGGCCTATACTATGAGCGAAGAAACCTGGGTCAACTTCAAACTGTTCGGCATGCTGGGGCTTACTCTGATCTTTATTTTGCTGCAGGGCTTCTACATTTCAAAACATATCAAGCCCGACAGCAACGAAAACCACAGCGAAAACTAAGGATGTCATAATGCTTTACGCCATTATCAGCGAAGATAACCCCGGGACTCTTGAACAGCGCATGGCAGCCAGACCTGATCACCTGGCTCGTCTTGAAACTCTGCGGGATGCAGGGAAACTTCTGGTTGCCGGACCACACCCGGCAATTGACAGCGAAGATCCAGGCCCTGCAGGCTTCACTGGCAGCCTTGTCATCGCAGAATTTGAATCGTTATCACAGGCACAGTCCTGGGCAGACCAGGATCCTTATATAAAAGCAGGTGTTTATCGACAGGTGATGGTAAAACCATACAAAAAAGTTTTACCATAGTGTCGCTTTTTAGGCTTAAATACCCTTATCAGAACACTCTGTTTAACTTAGGTTCAGGTTGAACTGGTATAAATAGCCAACACTCGATGAAAATTACAACATAAGGATGTATACGATGAAGAAACTTGCTCTCACAACCGCTCTGGCGCTATCAATGGGATTATCTGCAGTTGCCAACGCCCACCCAACCAATGCCGGTTATGCTACCAACTCTACTGACACCGTCTGGAAAACCGGTTACGGCGAATGCTGGCAGCACGGCTACTGGACTGAAGAGGACAAAACTGTTGAGTGCGGAGCAGAACCTGCAATGGCCGCTCCGGCACCTGCGCCAGCACCTGCTCCAGCACCTAAAATGATGATGAAGATGATCGATGCCCAGGAAAGCCACATCATCTACTTCGACTTCGACAGCAGCAAAGTAACTGACGTCAGCCCTATCGTAAACTATGTAGGTTCCCTGGCTAAACTGAACTCTATCGAGCTGAAAGGCTACACTGACTCTATCGGTACCAACGCTTATAATGATGCACTTTCCAAGCGTCGCGTTGAAGCAGTAGACGCAGCTCTGGTTGAGGCCGGTATCGAAACAGACAAAGTCGTGTCCTACTCTTTCGGTGAAGCGGATCCAGTTAAGGTATGTACCGATACCGGTGCGTCACGCAAAGCCTGCCTGAGAGAAAACCGCCGCGTAGAAGTAACTATCAGCGGTCAGAAAAAGGTCATGGTTCAACAGTAATCTGATATGGTGACGTTAACTGCACAATAGGCAGTTAAGTTTGATAAAGCCGGTTACCGCACTCTCCTATCTGCGCTAACCGGTTTTTTTCGCTCTGCCAGCGACCAATATGATGAAAAATTTTACCCGATCAATCGACTGCCTGCTCACCGTCGTCAGCGTCTACCCCATTACACTCCCGGTGTGCAGATGACGATCAGAAAAGGCCTGCCCCGCTGGCTCAGCTGGCTCCCTTTTGGCCTGGTCCCTTCTATCTCTCCTGACCATCTGGCGCGAAACCCGGAACAGTACCTGCTCATTGATGTACGCACAAAGCTGGAGTTTAATAAAAGCCATATTCCCGGCGCACTCTCGATCCCCCTGCACACACTCACTCATGATCTGATAGACAAACTACCCGCAGATAAGCCGGTTATCTGTATCTGCCTTTCTGCCCATCGCAGCAAGCCGGCAACACGCAAACTGATCAGAGCGAACTATAGTGCCCGCGAGCTTAGCGGCGGTATGAGGGCCTGGTGGAAAGCGCACCTCCCTACGGAAAGTTCGGGTGGCAGCTAGCCCCGAGCAGAATGCGTAGCTTCGGTTCCTGCAACAAATAAACGCGCCTTCCGGCGCGTTTCGTTTTTTATTTAACCCACCCATACCCGGGCATTGCGGAACATCCGCATCCAGGCACCATCTTCTTCCCAATGCCCCGGAGCCCAGCTATTGGTGACCGCACGGAACACCCGTTCCGGGTGTGGCATCATGATGGTCACCCGGCCATCAGTAGTGGTCACACCCGTAATGCCATCAGGTGAGCCATTCGGGTTAGCTGGATAAGACTCAGTCACCCGGCCATAGTTATCCACATAGCGCAGCGCGACTGCGCCAGAACTCTGCAGGTTGGCCAGATGGGTCTGATCGGTGAACTCCGCCCGTCCCTCACCGTGAGCCACAGCGATCGGCATACGCGAACCAGCCATCCCCTGCAGGAACACAGACTGACTCTCCTGCACCTCAACCATCGCTACACGGGCTTCAAACTGCTCAGACATATTGCGCACAAAATGCGGCCAGAGGTCAGCCCCCGGAATCAGCTCATGCAGGTTAGACAGCATCTGACAGCCGTTACAGATACCCAGCGCGAAGGTATCTTCACGATTGAAGAACGCTTCAAACTGATCCCGTGCACGAGTGTTGAACAGAATCGATTTAGCCCAGCCCTCACCAGCCCCCAGAACGTCACCGTAAGAGAAGCCGCCACAGGCCACCAGACCTTTAAAGCGCTCCAGCTCAACCCGCCCTTCCAGAATATCGCTCATATGGACATCAACGGCAGCAAAACCGGCCCGGTCAAAGGCCGCGCCCATCTCTATCTGGCCATTAACACCCTGCTCACGAATGATCGCCATCTCAGGGCGCACACCGGTCTGAATAAAGGGTGCCGCAACATTGTCGTTCTGATCAAAGGTCAGTTCAGCATGCAGGCCTGGATTGTGCTTATCTAACAGGGTATCAAACTCCTGCTGCGCACAGTCAGAGTTATCCCTTAAAGACTGCATCCGGTAAGAGGTTTCGGCCCAGGCCCGCTGCAAGGTTGTGCGGGACTCGGAATAGATCTCCTCATCATCAAAATGAACCCGCAGCTCATCATCCAGATTAACCGAACCGATCACCTTGGTGATCTCTGCCAGGCCGGCCGCATTCAGTTCAGTCAGCACACTTTGCAGATCAGCACGCTTAACCTGAATCACCGCTCCCAGTTCTTCAGCAAACAGGGCAGCTGCAAATTCAGAGCTATCGGTTGCCAGCATATCCAGATTGATATCGACACCGGTGTGTCCGGCAAATGCCATCTCGGCAATGGTGGTAAACAGGCCGCCATCGGCACGATCATGGTATGCCAGAAGCAAACCCTGTTCGTTGAGCTCCTGAATCGCAGTAAAGAACGCCACCAGCTGTTCAGGGTCATCGACATCGGGCACATCCTGGCCAACCTCGTTATACACCTGCGCCAGAGCAGACAGACCCAGCCGGTTCTGACCGTTACCCAGATCCAGCAGAATCAGGTCCGTCTCGTCAATATCGGTCTGCAATTGCGGCGTCAGCGTCTTGCGTACATCCAGCACCGGCGCAAAGCCGGTGATAATCAGCGAAGTCGGCGCCGTTACCGACTTATCTTCACCCTCGTCATTCCAGACGGTACGCATCGACATAGAGTCTTTGCCCACCGGAATGGTAATTCCCAGTTCCGGACACAGCTCCATTCCCACTGCTTTAACGGTGTCGTACAATTTCTCATCTTCACCCGGGTGACCGGCAGCACACATCCAGTTGGCAGAGAGTTTAATATCGATAATATTGCCGATTCTGGCTGACGCCAGATTGGTAACAGTTTCACCCACCGCCATCCGGCCCGAGGCAGGAGAGTCAACCAGCGCCAGCGGCGTCCGCTCTCCCATCGCCATCGCCTCACCGGCATAGGTATCAAACGCAGCGGTCGTCACAGCACAGTTCGCCACCGGTACCTGCCATGGCCCCACCATCTGATCACGGGCCACCTGTCCGGTAATAGAGCGATCGCCAATGGTGATCAGAAAGGACTTTGACGCAACAGCGGGAAGCTTCAGCACCCGGTCAGCGGCCTCTTTCAGATCGATACCGCTGGCATCAAAGGCTGGCACTTCATAACTGATTCGATTGACCGAGCGGTGCATTTTGGGCGGTTTACCAAAGAGTACACTCATCGGCAGGTCAACCGGTTTATTGCCAAAATGAGCATCGCTCAGAGTCAGATGTTTCTCATCGGTCGCCGTACCCACAACCGCATAGGGGCAGCGCTCACGGGCACAGATCGCTTCAAAGCGCGGCATATCTTCCGGCATAACAGCCAGCACATAGCGCTCCTGTGCTTCGTTACACCAGATCGCCAGCGGTGACATTCCCGGCTCATCATTATTGACGTTGCGCAGCTCAAAATTACCGCCACGCCCACCATCTTTAACCAGCTCAGGGAAGGCATTGGACAGGCCACCAGCCCCCACATCATGGATAAAGGCGATCGGGTTAGCATCCCCCTGCTGCCAGCACTGATCGATCACTTCCTGGCAGCGCCGTTCCAGCTCGGGGTTATCCCGCTGAACAGAGGCAAAATCAAGATCCGCAGAGGAAGTGCCAGAAGACATAGAAGAGGCTGCACCGCCGCCCAGACCGATCTGCATAGCAGGCCCGCCCAGACAGATCAGTTTCGCGCCCACATCGATCTCACCTTTATCAACATGATCGGTACGAATGTTCCCGTAACCACCGGCAATCATGATCGGCTTGTGATAACCACGCACCTCTTCTCCGGCCGCACCATTAACGCGCTGTTCGAAGGTACGGAAATATCCGTTCAGGGCTGGACGACCAAATTCGTTGTTGAACGCAGCCCCACCGATGGGACCTTCGAGCATAATATCCAGCGCCGAGACGATCCGCTCAGGCTTGCCGTAATCCGATTCCCATGGTTGTACAAAACCGGGAATCTTAAGATCAGACACGGTAAAGCCGGTCAGACCCGCTTTTGGTTTAGAGCCTTTACCGGTCGCGCCCTCGTCACGGATCTCACCACCGGAACCGGTAGCAGCACCGGAGTGCGGCGCAATCGCAGTCGGATGGTTATGTGTCTCAACCTTCATCAGGATCTCAATACTTTCCTGATGGTAGCCATACTCTTTAGTTTGCGGGTCAGGGAAGAAACGCCCGGCCTCAGAGCCCACCATTACCGCTGCATTATCAGAGTAAGCAGAAAGAATATTCTCGCCACCCAGCTCATTGGTGTTACGGATCATCGCAAACAGGGATTTTTCCTGAGCTTCGCCATCGATATCCCAGGAGGCGTTGAAAATTTTATGCCGACAATGCTCTGAGTTCGCCTGAGCAAACATCATCAGCTCAACATCGGCAGGATTCCGTCCCAATTCAGTAAAGCTCGCCACCAGATAATCGATCTCATCATCTGCCAGCGCCAGACCCAGGTCAGTATTCGCTTTAACCAGTGCATCGCGACCACCAGCCAGAATATCCACCAGCGTCAGCGGCGCAGGCTGATCAGTACGAAACAGCTGGCTCGCCTCATCAACACGACTGAGCGTCGCCTCAACCATACGATCATGCAACTCTGCACGCACCAGCTCCAGTTCTCCATCACTCAGTGGCTGCTCAGAATGCACAAAATAGGCAGTTCCGCGTTCCAGCCGTTTGATGCTCTGCAAACCACAGTTTCTGGCTATATCAGTGGCTTTAGAGGACCACGGAGAGATCGTACCCGGACGGGGTATGACTAAAATCAATTGACCTGAAGGCTCTTCCACTTTAGCTTTAGGGCCGTAGCAAAGGATACGCTCCAGCGTGTTTTGCTCCTGATCGGACAGGTTATTTTCCAGATCAGCGAAATGCATAAACTCACCGTAAACGCCGGTGATATGGGCAATTCGGGATTTCAGGGCAGACAGCAGCTTATCGTGACGAAAAGCAGAAAGAGCAGGCGCTCCACGCAGTACCAGCATGTTAGTTTCAAGCCTCTTGAGTGTGCCTAACAGATAGGTTGTATGTAGGAGAAAATTAAGGCCGAATTTTACTGAAATAGCGGATTAGTTACCAGAAAAAGCCCATTTTCTTATGCGAATAAATTTATTTCACGCCAAAGAGCTTCTTTTCCTGCTGATTTCAGTATCACTGTTTGCGGCTCTGTTGCTCTATAACCAGAGTCACCACACCCAACTTGATTCAATTCAGAAAAACGGGACACTCAGGGTTGCCACCCGCAATACATCGACAACCTATTATCAGGACAACAACGGCAACCCCACCGGGTTTGAATATGAACTGCTGAAGGCCTTCGCCGAATATCTGGGAGTAGAGCTGGAACTGATCATTCCCGATACCTTTGGCGAGGTGTTCACCCTGGTTCAGAACCGTAGCGCCCATATTGCCGCAGCCGGGCTGACCATCACAGAGGAACGAAAAAAAAGTTTCCGCTTCTCACCTGCCTACGCTTACTCTACTCCCACCCTCATCTATCGAGTTACTCAGGGAAAACCTGAACCAAAAACCATCGCCGATCTTGAAAATAAAAGCATTAAGGTGATTGCCAACAGCAGCCACGCGGAACTGCTGCGCACGCTGAAACAGACCTACAGCTTTCTCAAATGGCAGGAAACAACCACCAGCAGCGTCACGGAATTGCTTGAAGATGTGTATGAACAGGAGATCGACTACACCATCAGTGATGACTTTGTTTTCGATGCACAGAAATCCTACTTTCCCGGTCTGAAAAAATCCCTGGTGCTCAGTAAACCTGAACAGGTAGCATGGTTGCTGATAAAACAGAACGACCAGAGCCTGCAACGCGCCACCGTCCGTTTTTTTGAAGCACCCGCTACTCAGGAATTGCTTGTTAAGCTCAAAAAGAAATACCTGACCCGACAAACCCGTCTCGGTTATGTTGATATAGAGACCTTCAGGTCGGACCTGGAATCGCGCTTCTGCAAGCTGGAACAATACTTCATGATGGCAGAGCAGGAGACCGATATCGACTGGCGACTGCTGGCCTCAATCGCTTATCAGGAATCACACTGGAACCCTAAAGCGGTTTCCCCCACCGGTGTGAAAGGGGTGATGATGCTGACCAGAGCGGCCGCCAGAGAAGTGGGTATTAAAGACAGGACCCACCCGGCAGAGAGCATTCTGGGAGGGGCTTACTATCTGCAGAAAGTAATGGCCAAGATCCCCGACAGAATTCAGGGCAAAGAGCGAGTCTGGTTCGCACTGGCCTCCTACAATATAGGTTACGGACATCTTGAAGATGCCCGGGTTCTGACCGCACGGGCAGGCAGAGATCCGGACAAATGGAGCGACGTTAAAGAGTTTCTGCCACTGCTGACCCAGAAAAAATATTATCAGACCGTGCGTCACGGATATGCCCGCGGCTATGAACCGGTTCTCTATGTTAAAAATATCCGCAACTACTATGACCTGCTTGACTGGGAACTGCGCAAGGCCAGGATCGAAGCGGCTAAACCGCCACTGAGTCCGGCCGAAAATGAGGGTGAAATAGTGATGCCGGGAACCCCTCTGAACAATGGTGAGGAAGCGGTTCAGGAGATGATCGATACCATACCCTCAACACTGTAAAGCGACTCTCAGTCCGGCCTCCTGATTCAACAGAGTTTTTGAAACAATCGTATTAGCAGATCTCCACATCCGCCACAAAGCCGATTACAATGCTGATCTAAACTATCCAACTGAGTAAGCCTGACCCCATGCTTCTTCGACTTATAACGATACTTGTCGCCGGACTTACTCTCAACATGGCTCCATACAGCCTTGCCGAACCGGAAGATCCTCTTTCTCTGTATTTTGACACCACGATTCCGGAAGCAGGTCACCCTGACAATCACAAAACTGACAGCAAAGCGCCGCCAGAAACAATAAACAGCAGCGCCACTACAACCGCAGAAACAGATACAACCGCTGTCGTCGATAAAGTAACCATCGCGACAACCAAAAGCCCGGTAATTAACAGCTCAGAAACCAAACGCGTAGAAAGAATAAGCTCAAAAACTGATATTTCTGATACCAACAGTACTGACGCCCATTCTCCTCAACAAGGCAATGCGCCCACCGCAGGCTTAACGGCTAAAGTCACAAAGCCTGTCGCTAAAACCGGGCCCTATGAGGATGTTATCAGTATCTGTAAACAGATCGGTGACAAGCTGGGAAGCGTCTCAGCCGCTGATTGCCTCGCCGCAGAGTTTAATCTTCCACGGTTTTACTCAAACCGTCACCTGCCTCTGCTGGAAAAACATTTTCCTGCCTATCCTGAACCGGAAAAAGCCCCCAGAATTCTGTTCCTGGGCGGCATCCACGGCGATGAATACTCCAGCGTCAGTATCTCGTTTAAATGGCTGAAAATTTTACAGGAAAACCATAGCGGTATTTTTGACTGGCACTTTATGCCTCTGGCCAATCCCGACGGGTTGTTGCAAACAAAATCAACCCGGGTAAACGCCAACAATGTCGACCTTAACCGTAACTTCATCCCGGCAGAAACCGCCATTGATCCCCTGCAACACTGGCAAACCTACGCCAGAAAACGGGCCCGCTATTACCCGGGCACAAAACCCCTGAGCGAACCTGAAACCAGAGCAATTCACCAGCTTATTGAGGAACTAAAGCCTGACGTGATTGTCTCCGTTCACGCACCTCACGGCATTCTCGATTATGATGGCACTATCACACCACCGAGGAAACTGGGGCCGCTGCATCTTAAACAGCTGGGCACATACCCGGGTTCACTGGGTAACTATGGCTGGTTTGTCAAACAGATCCCGGTAATGACCATCGAACTCAAGCACGCCGGTATTATGCCCAGTCAGCACGACATCGACAGAATGTGGAGTGATCTCATTCAATGGGTAAAACAACGTACCGAAGGCGATGGCTCTTTGCTGGCCCGCAAGGACCCCCTCAAAAGCGGGTCGGATAACGGGTTGCAAGTTCGACAGTAACGCTCAGGTTGTCATCTGCAGGCGAAGATAGGCCTCAAACGCCTGGGCGTCAACGGGTTGACTAAACAGATATCCCTGTATGTAATCACAACCAATATCCGCCAGAACCCGATACTGAGGTTCGCTCTCAACGCCCTCCCCGATCACTTCCAGGCCTAAACCACTGGCCATCATAATCGCAGCTTTTACCAACGCGAGATCCTCCTTATCGGTTTCAATGTCACGGATAAAGCTGCGATCAACTTTAATACGATCAAACGGCAGGTTTTTCAGGTAACTCAGAGAGGAGTAACCTGTACCGAAGTCATCCATCGACAAGTCAATACCCATCTGTTTCAGTTCGGCCAACAGCGCCAGGGTTTCCGGATGATTGCCCAGCAAGACCCCCTCGGTTATTTCGATCTCCAGCATCGACGGATCAATACCTGATTCAAGCACTTTCAGTACCGATGCAACGATACTATTATTCCTGAACTGACGAGGGGAGACATTAACGGCCAACTTTAACGACAGACCCAGGCGCCGGTTTATATCAGCGATCTGTCGCGCTCCCGTCGTCAATACCCAGTCACCGATGTCGTTAATAATACCGGTCTGCTCAGCTATCGGGATGAACGTATCGGGACCGATAGCCCCCAGGGTTTCGCTGTGCCATCTCAGTAAAGCCTCGACACCGGATACCTGTCGGGTAACGGTATTCACGATCGGCTGGTAATAAACTTCCAGCTCATTACGCTCCAAGGCATGACGCAGGTGCCCCTCGACTTCGAGGCGGTGCCGGACTTGCTCATTCATAGCCAGGGTATAGAAATGATAGCTACTACCCCCTTCATCTTTTGCACGGTACATAGCGGCATCAGCATTGCGCAATAATATTGCAGCATCCTCGCCATCTTCCGGGTAAATCGAGATCCCGATACTGGGAGACACCACTAGATCAACGCCCTCCACCAAAAAGGGCTCTGAGTACGCAGAAATAATTTTTTGCGCTAGCCTTTCGACATCACTGGTCTGCTGAATCCCCCCCAGCACCACAAGAAACTCATCGCCACCTTGCCGGGCAATGGTATCCCCACCGCGCAAGACCCCTTCCATCCGTCGGGCAGCCTCGACCAGTAACTGATCTCCCGCATCATGCCCCAGAGTATCATTCACCTTTTTGAAATCATCCAGATCGACAAATACCACCGCTACTTTGTGCGCCTCGCGCTGTGCTATTTTCATCGATTGATTTAAACGATCCACCGCCAACATCCGGTTGGGCAGATCGGTCAGTGCATCGTATTGCGCCTGATGTAAAATGCGCTGTTCCTGTTCCTTACGCAGCGTAACATCCTCTTCTATCGCCAGATAATGGGTGATATGCCCTTCGGGGTCCTTAACCGGAGATATATGTGCCTGCACCCAAAACTGCTCACCACTCTTCTTTCTATTGAGTAGTTCGCCAGACCAGTCCCGCCCTTCAGTTATCGCCCCCCAAATATCACGATAAACAGATTCACGCGTCTCTTCCGAACGCATAATCGCTGGCGTCCGCCCCAACACCTCTTCAAGTTGATAGCCTGATTGCATCAGATAAGCTTCGTTGACATATTCGATCTGTGCATCCCTATCAGTAATAATCACCGAAACCGGGCTCTGCGCCACTGCCTGTGATAGCTTACGCAACTCAGCCGTGCGGCTCTCAATCAATACCTCCAGTTCATCGTGAGAGCGGCGAATCGCTTCCTCAGCCACTTTACGGACGGTAATATCCCGGCCAGCCCCGCGATAACCAACAAACTGGCCATTCTCATCGATGACAGGCTTTCCGCCTATCTGGATATGATGAATTTTCCCACTCTCAGCGATCACTCGCTCCTCAAGCTCATAAAAAGGCTGATGCTGTTCCAGTGCCTGCCATAGCGCCTGCTTAACTTCACCTCCAATCTCTAAAATCCCCGCCTCTTCAAGTTGCTGTCGGGTTTTACCCAATAACTTTTCATAGGGGACCCCGGTTATTTCGGAAAAGCGCCTGGAGATGAAAGTAAACATCAGATCGCCATCCATCTCCCAAAACCAGTCTGACGCGGTTTCTGCAATGTCACGAATACGTTGCTCACTTATGCGCAATGAGCGCCGTGCTTCCTCTCGCTCGGCCATCTCTTCCTGCAAAGACCGGGTTCGCTCATCGATAATCAATTCCAAATTATCGTTTGCCTGGTGCAACTGATCGAGGGCACTGCCCAGTCGTCCCTGCATATAGTTGAAGGACGTTACCATATGATCGAGTTCATCAGGCTTTCCAGGAGGCTTTCGATCAAGTGTCATCGGCATAAAGCGATTCTGTTCACCCGTACGGGACAAAAATTCCGAAATTTTAACAAGATGGCGAGTGACTAAACGGTGAATCAGAAACAGAATAAAAAAGGAGACAACAAACGTTTTAATACCCTGGCTTATCAAAATAACAAACGTCCTTTCCAGCAAGCGATCATAGATGCCGCTCAGCGTCGCATAAACCGTCAGAACCCCGATCTGCTTCGCTCCGCCAGGCTCTTCATGCACAAGGGGGTACTCTCTGCTTAGCACCCCTGAGCTGTTTACCTCTCCCACTGATATCGAAAGGCTGTTCGAAACCCCTTTAACGGTTTCATCGACGGTTGCCCGGGATATATCAGGCAAGCTGACCACGCCCTCAAGCTGACTTCGCAGAAGGCCACTATCCATATTCCACAAACTAACTGAAACCGTTTCGACATAACCGTTTTGAATATCAGAGAAGCGTTGCTCGATCTCAGAAACACCCATCCGGTAATCGATATAAAGCTGAACCAAAGTCAGTACAAGAGTAATCAGGGAGCTGAACAACAGGATATTGACTAGCAAACGCCAGCCAATACCTGCCCAGGATCGGGAGGCAAAAGAGGGAGGGCTACCTTTCGCATGAGCAGATGAATCTACGCTCTTCTGTGATGGTTCGTCGTAACTAGCTATTGTCATTATCCTCAACTAACGGGTGAGGGTCACTCCGACTGCATTTATCCATCCAGCTCCAACTGAGTCATCACAGCCTCAAGCCGTTTTAACACTGCAGGCGCATCCGGAAACGTCCGGGATAGCACTAAAAAAACATCCAACCGGGAATAGGTATCGTAAACAGTACCCGCTACGGGTTGCTCAGCCAGTACTTCCTCAGCGGGACCCTGATAATCAATCAGATATTCGCCGCGTCCCCGCTCAAAGAGCAAAAAGGCCTCAGCGTGGCTCGTTGCCTCCTGGATGATTACGCCATTTTGTGGATCTCGCAGATACTGACCAAGCCCACCATAACTGTAACCACGGATAGTAATAACACGTTTACCGGCCAGATCTTCCTGCGCGTTTACTGACTGAGAAGCTTGTCGCCTAAAAACTCGTAACTCCGTACTGGCAACAGGCCGTTCACTAAACAGACAACATGCCTCAAGAGTTGATGCGCGAACCAGCATAGAGAAAGGTATGATCCCCTCCTGCAGATACTTAAACAAACGTTTGGCGGGAAGCGCCCTGCTCTGCCACTCGACGCCGGCCTCACTGAACAATTTTTCCGCCACGGTCAGAAGCGGATTTTTCAGTTGCCCATCAGAGTCACGTTTTGTGGTCCAGACAGATACATCAGGATACCCATACACAAGCACCATTTTCTCAGCTGCCTGGTTGTTCAACGGCACAATACCGATAAGCACCCCCAACAAGAGTCCGACAAATACTTTACTCATATGCCTCCGAAAAACGCCGCCCTTACCCAGTAAAAACCAGAGTCATCGAGTATAGGAAAATTCCACAGGCTTGTATTCAAGCCAGGTATTAATCATCAATCTTTACAACCCGATTTGAGTAATCGGGCCAATAATCCGATAAATTTCATAAACATCATCGAATGTCAGGCCCGGGGCAAAGATCGTATCGTACTTAACAGAGACTGATGATTGATCTGAAACAGTTTTATCAGAATCCATTGAACAGACTAAAAAACTATATTTCGTTCAACATCCGTAAAACTCCAGACAGAAAAGAGATCTACCTGAGATATTTTATTTCGGGGCTGTAATCTTTTCAGCACCAGCTGACAAACGTTGAGCAGCGTTTTTCTCAGCTTTCTTTTCTGAACGGCGGCGGCGAAAAAAAGCACTGATAGCGTCACTACAACGCTCGGCTAAGACCCCCCCCAGATATTCTGGCCAGTGGTTTATCCAGGGTTGATCAAACAGAAGAGCATTGCTGATAACCGCTCCAGCCTTGGGTTCGGTGGCACCAAATACCACCCGCTCCACCCGGGCATGAATAATGGCACCTGCGCACATGGTGCAGGGCTCAATGGTGACGTAGAGCGTTGCGCCCACCAAACGATAATTACCGATACGAGTGGCGGCATCACGTAACGCCATAATCTCGGCATGAGCGGTAGGGTCATGTCCGCAGATCGGCTGGTTCCAGCCCTCGCCTATCACCTTACCATCCAGGACAACAACCGCTCCTACAGGCACTTCACCGGCATCAGAAGCCCGCTTAGCCAGTTGTAGGGCATGCTCCATCCAGCGAATATCATTTATCTCATTCATAGATGCAATATACCAAAACCATCACAGCGGGGGCACAGAATCTTCAACAGAAAAAATATTAAATAAGAGATGTTAGTCAGAAGTCGATCATCTTACTGCCCCGGGCATTCTTCGTTCCCTCACTCAAACTGTAGATCATGGCGAAGCCTGCTCTGCAGAGTCATACAGTCTCACCTGTTTCTCAAATGCCCTGAGTTTTATTAGTTTCGCTCTGGTAATGAATATGCAACGATATAGTTATGAAAGTGAGTCTATTATCAGGCAAAGCTCAGAAAAAAGGAGGTATTTATGCTTGTAACCTTTTCCTGTCCCGCCTACGCGAACATTACCCTGTTTGGCGATGTCGCCATCAGGCTACTTAAAATGATGGGCCATAGCGAGGCAGTACCCGGTGCACTGCTGGCTGATGATGTTCCAATGGCATTAGCAAGCCTGGAAAAAGCGATCGCCTACGGGGAGCAAACGCCCACAGAGAGCGGGTATGACGATGAACCTGACGTCAGCCTCGCCCATCGTGCCCTGCCGGTGATAGAGCTGCTCAGGGCGGCAGCTAAAGATCACTGCAACGTGATGTGGGACAGCAGCGGGACTTAATCTAATTCAGCGGATAGCAGTATCATTCGTAAGCATCCATTATGGACGGCAGCGAGCGGTTTAACAGCATTTCACATCTGATTGGCGCGGCACTGGCGCTGGTGGGCGCGGTTGCGCTGGTTCTGATCGGGTTGCGGCGCGGTGATCTGTACCACATCGTAGCGTTCAGTCTATATGGCACCACATTATTTCTGCTTTATTCAATATCAACTATTTATCACGGCCTGCCCCCAGGGCGAGCAAAACGGATATTTCGCATGCTCGACCATCAGGCCATTTATCTGCTGATCGCCGGCAGCTACACTCCGTTCATGCTGATTACCCTTAAAAATACTGTGGGGTGGTGGATGTTCGGTGCAGTCTGGAGCCTGGCCATACTGGGAGTGGTACTCGTTGCACGTCCCAAGCGCGGCAGGCGGGTGCTGCCAATGACTCTCTATTTTGTAATGGGCTGGTTAATTTTGCTGGCAATAAAACCATTGCTCGCAGTGCTGCCTGCCGCAGGTTTTCTCTGGCTGTTAACCGGCGGCATTCTCTACTCATCGGGCATTCTGTTTTACGCTCTGGACCATCGTTCCCCCTGGATGCATGGGGTATGGCATCTGTTCGTGCTGGGGGGCAGCATCAGCCACTATATTGCAATTCTGGTTTATATCTGAGACCTGTAAGCACCCTCACTAAGGCTAATAAGCCTCTGATAACAACAGTTTCACCTCGGCCAGGGTGACATGCAGCGCCGCCCCGCTAAGTCAATAGTTTTCAGTTTTCGCTGCCGTTGCACGTAGTGCCATTATTTCCGCATAAGCGGTCGGGTCATGCCTGCATGATCGGCAGGCACCATTCCTCGCCAATTACCATCCGGCCCAACGACGGCTCACTGGCAATTCATCTACCTCAGCAGCCTTACGGGCCAATTACAAAGCATGCTCCACCCAGTGTAAATCTTCGTTTGAATTTATAAGTATCAATATACACAAAAATTATTCTGATGATGCCTTAAGAGCTCTATTTCAAGCTGAAGGAAATATGACAAATCGGGTTGATCTGAGACATACTGCAAAGCCTTAATGTAGAAGATACTTCAATAGTCAGTTTGGTGAGTTTAAATAGCCAGGTTTATTTAACACAGCAACCAATCACTGTACTGTAGATTGCAACGAATGGATCAGCACCGACCAGGCTACGCTTTGAAGAACAGATATTAACTGTATTGTTAACCATAAATATTGCACTCAGTCAGGGAGGACTAGGCAGATAACAGAACAGAATGATTGAGAAGGCCGATGAAAGCCACAGTCACGATAACAAAAATTATACAATTGGCGGTTATCATACTACTCGGCAGTACCATTACTGCTCTTTATGCCCAGCCCAGCCCCCTTTCACCGACGATTCAGCCTGCGAATCCTCTTAAAAGTCTGCCCGCTACACCAGTCTTTCACCACATGACCATTGATGACGGTCTGTCACACAATTCGGTATTCCACGTGCTGCAGGATCGCCAGGGTTTTATCTGGATGACCACCGTCGAAGGCATTAACCGCTACGACGGCATAACGATGACCACCTTCATGCCCCAGGCCAAGGACAGCAAAAGCACGCCGCAGTTCTACCAGACGATGCTCGAAGGTCGTGATGGCACCCTGTGGTTCTGCAACTATGGCGCAGGGCTGGTTCGATATGACCCGGTACACGATAGCTGGAAATACTATCAACACGATAAAAACAACCCCAACAGCCTGGCCAACGACACCCTGTGGCTATTGTATGAGGACCGTGATGGTATCCTGTGGGTTTCCACCTTCGATGGTCTGAGCCGCTTTGACCCGGCTACCGAGCAATTCACTAACTACCTTCATAATCCGGATGATCCTACCAGTCTGGGGGCCACGGTTGCGGGTCAGGTCATTCAAAATAACGATGGCAGCTTCTGGGTGGGTACCTTCGGTGGCGGACTCGACAAGTTCGATCCGGAGAGCGGCGTCTTTACCCACCACCGGCACGACCCGGATGATCCAGATAGCCTGAGCGACGACGGTGTCGATACGATATGGAAAGATCCCGACGGCACACTCTGGGTTGGAACGGCTAACGGACTCAATCATTTCGATCCTGCCACCGGCAGCTCCATTCGCTATATGCACGATGAAACCGACAGCCATAGTCTGAGCCACAACTATGTCGTCGATATGAAGCGTGATAGCCGCGGTGACCTGTGGATCACCACCTGGGGTGGCGGCCTGAACCGCTTTGATGAGCAAAAACAGCACTTCATACGCTATCAGAGCGACCCGCATGACCCGGACAGTTTTAGCAATGACCTCGGCCTGTACTTCTCCGAAGACCGCAATGGGGCACTGTGGTTTGGCAGCATGGGGGGCGCCAACCGATATGATCCTGATGGGCAGCGCTTCGCCCGCTACCAGCATCAACCGGACAACCCGAATTCGTTACCGGCGGGCCGGGTGCGTGAAATCACCCAGGACAAGGACGGTATCTTCTGGATCGCTATGTGGGATCAGGGCGTAGTGCGCTTTGACCGGGAGAACAATGTCTATACGCGTTACCAGGCTGAGCCGAACAACCGCAACAGCCTGAGTAACGATAATGTTTTCGACATCCTATATGATCCACGTGGCTGGCTGTGGGTCGCCACCACTGCAGGATTGAACAAGTTTGACATCAGTAGCAAAACCTGGACCCAGTACCATGCCGACCTGGCTAATCCCAACGCGATGGCCAGCGACTGGGTCTCCGGCGTGGAACTCGATACAAAGGGTAACCTGTGGCTGGCTGTGTATGGCGCAGGCTTACACCGCTTCGACCCCAACAGCGGTATCTTTACTCGTTTTACCTACGACCCAAGCAATCCGCACAGCATGCCGGACAATGTGAATCTGAACTATGTGAAGGCCGAAGCTGATGGCAAGCTGTGGGTAGGTGGCGATGCGTCGGTTAGTCTGTTCGATCCGCTAACCGAGAAAGCCGTGAACTTCACCCCCGATCAGCATGGCATTAGCGGTCTTACCAGTCATCAAACCTATCAGGATCGGCAAGGCACGCTGTGGGTAGCGACCACCAGCGGGGTGAACCAATATGATCCTGCGAGCAAGCATTTCACCACCTATCCAGAGATTAGCGCTGTGTTGGCCGATGATGCTGACGGTAATCTCTGGGTGATTGCCGGCAAAAGCCTGGCACGTTTTGACCCAGACAGCGGCAGCCTGCGTCGCTATGACGAAAATGATG
Source organism: Amphritea pacifica (assembly GCF_016924145.1). Lineage (GTDB taxonomy): Bacteria > Pseudomonadota > Gammaproteobacteria > Pseudomonadales > Balneatricaceae > Amphritea > Amphritea pacifica. Next base: position 76,865 of record NZ_JAFFZO010000021.1, read on the forward strand.
GTCTGTTAAGCAATTCATTGGAACCGACTGCCGGATATACCAGCCCCAGTGGCGAAATATTCGTCGGCGGGGCCAAGGGTTTCAACAGCTTCTTTCCCGATCAGTTGCCTGACAACCTGACTCCTCCGCCGGTGGTTCTGAGCAAACTTCAACTGCTTAACAAGCCAGTCGCGATCGGTGATGACTCCCCATTACAGCAGAGTATCAGCTATACCCGGCATATCACCCTGCCTTACGACTACCTCTCGCTCAGTCTGGAATTTGCCGCCTTAGACTATCGCGCACCGGAAAAAAACCAATACGCCTATATACTGGAGGGTTTTAACCAGAACTGGATATCCACCAACAGCGCGAATCGACACGCCACCTATACCAATCTCGATCCGGGTGACTATACCTTTCGCGTCAAGGCCTCCAACAACGATAGCGTCTGGAATGAGCTCGGGACTACGCTTGAGATCACCATCCTGCCACCTTGGTGGGCAACCTGGTGGTTCAGGGTTCTGGTTGCTGTATTTATCGTCGCCCTTATTTTGGCCGGGTATCGCTATCGTCTGAGGAATCTGCGCAAGAAAACGGTGGAACTTGAGCGAGAAGTGGCGCTACGCACCCGAGAATTAACCGAGTCGAACCAGCAGTTACAAATCGCCGAGAAAGCGGCTGAGCAAGATCGGCAGAAAGCAGAAGCGGCGAACAGGGCCAAAAGTGTTTTTCTGGCCAACATGAGTCATGAATTACGTACCCCGCTGAATGCCATCCTGGGCTATGCTGACATTCTTCATCGCAACCGCGAGGTCAGCGGCTCCGCCCACGCTGGCCTGCATATCATCCAGCACAGTGGTGAGCACCTGTTGACCCTGATCAACGATATACTCGATCTGGCCAGGGTTGAATCGGGTAAGCTTGAACTTCATCCTGCCCCCTTTAATCTAACAAGCTTTTTACGCCAGATTATGGGCATTATCCAGGCTCGGGCCGAGGAAAAAAATCTGTCACTCACCTTCGAGAGCCTTTCCCCCCTGCCTGATATGGTTGTAGCGGATGAGACACGCCTGCGCCAGGTCCTGCTCAATCTGCTGGGTAACGCGGTGAAGTTTAACGATGAAGGCAGCGTATCCCTGACGGCTGAGGCGCTGCAACAGGCTCAGCACGGGGGAGTAGAAGATATCAGCTTGCGTTTCCGGGTGGTAGATAGCGGTGTGGGCATTGCCGCAGATCAGTTGCAGCGGATCTTCCAGCCCTTTGAGCAAACCGGAGAGGCTCTCAGGCAAGAAGAAGGAACCGGGCTGGGTCTGGCGATCAGCCAGCAGATTGTGCAGCAGATGGGGGGGCTATTGCAGGTTGAAAGTGAACCGGGCAAGGGTAGTGTCTTCTGGTTTGACCTGACCCTGCCGGTGTCGGAGAGAGGCTCCGGGGAAGAGTCTTTATTGCGACAGGGTCCTGTTGTGGGTTATGAGGGGGTCCGACGCAAGGTGCTGGTGGTTGACGACAAGTTGTTTAACCGACAGCTGCTGGTCGATTTATTGCAGCCTGCGGGTTTTGAACTGGACGAAGCCGAAGATGGGCAACAGGCGATAGATAAGGCCCTGCTATGGCGGCCAGATGTCATCGTAATGGATCTGGTGATGCCGGTTAAATCTGGCTTTGATGCAGCGCACGAGATGCGCCATAGGCCTGAGTTAAAGGACGTGTTTTTAATCGCTGTCTCGGCCAGTGTGTCAGAATCAGATCGGGGCAAAAGTTATGAATCCGGTTTTGATGAGTTCCTACCCAAGCCGATCATGGTGCAGCGCCTGTTTGATCTGCTGGCAGCACGGCTGAAATTGACCTGGGTCTACGCCGATGCAGATGGTGAAACTGAAGTTCCCATGAATGCACCACCCAGCGAACAGCTTAAAGAATTACTTGAGCTGGCCGAGCAGGGGCAGATTTTTGAAATCCAGGTGCTGGCTACTCGTCTGGAGGAAGAGAGTGACGCTTACATACCATTTGCTCAGCAACTACAGAAACTCGCCAAAGGATTTGAGATGCAACGAATAATCGCTTTTGTCAGATCTTTCATGGGATGAAGAGACCTATGGAAAAAATTGCTGAATCTTTTCTATACCGTGTTATGCAGCATGCGGGAGCACAAAAAGGTTACCTGTCTATCGAGCCAGGCCTTGAATTTTTTGCCAGGGCAAACGCACATGGAGAGATTGAAGTTCAACATGCGCCATCAGCGTCTATGCCTGGTGTTGCCGAATCGATTACCCGCTATGTGAATCGAACGGGAAGTTGCGTATTTCTGGCTGATGTGGACAGCAGCGCCGGAGACTTTGTTAATGACCGACACCTGCTGCAAGCAAAGCCGAAGTCACTTATCTGTTTACCGATTCGAGATAAGGCGGCGTCTCTCGGTGTCGTCTACCTCGAAAATGACCTGACCGGGAATACCTTTACCCAACAGCACAGGTCTGAGATTGAGATGTTGCTGTCCCTGCTGGCAGTTTCCCTCGAGAGTATCCAAAACCTTAATAACCTGAAGGACAACGAAGCCAGGTATCGCTTGATCTTCGAGAACTCTCCGACGCCCACCTGGGAGGATGATTTTTCAGCAATAAAGAGAGTTTTCGATGATCTTCGGGATAGCGGTGTGAGCGATATCGAAGCCCATTTCAGGCAGCATCCAGACATCGTCCGGCAGTGCGCAGAGCTGGTCAAAATCGTTGATGTCAACAGAGCAGCCTTGAGGTTACATGGGGCAACCACTAAAGAAGAGTTGCTGGCTGGACTGATTAATACCTTTACCCGCGAATCGCTCGATTCATTTCGCCATGAGCTGATCCAGCTGTGGCACGGTAATACCAGGATGAGCAGCGATGCGGAGGTAAAAACACTTAATGGTGAGCCACGGAATGTGTCGGTCAATCTGACCGTCTGCCCCGGTTATGAGGAGTCCCTCTCCAAGGTATTCGTATCGCTGACCGACATCACACAACATAAAGAGACAGAGTTGCAACTCAAACAAGCCCTGGCATTTAGCGAGGGAGTAATTAACGCCATACCGGATATCCTGATTGAAGTTAATGCACAGGGAAGATATCTCAATATCTGGACGCGGCAGCCAGAACTGCTGGCGGCCCCCAGAGAGGAACTGATTGGCAAAACGGTTTATGAGATCCTCCCGCCTGAAGCAGCTGACGTCTGTATGAACGCCATCCGCGAGGCGGATGTGGAAGGTATCTCGCTGGGAAATACCCTGCGCCTGGATCTACCCGAGGGAACACACTGGTTTGAGCTATCACTATCAAAAAAACCATCTGAAGATCACGATGCAGAAGCAAGCTTTCTTGTTCTCTCACGCGATGTGACTGAACGTCTGCAGATGCAGGAGGAGCTGCGTGCCAGCGAACAGAGAGTACAGGCAATCCTTGACCAGACATTCCAGTTTATTGGTCTGTTATCAACCGATGGAACAACCCTGAAAGCCAACCGCGCTGCATTAAATTTTATCGGCATCGAGGAAAACGAGATCATAGGTAAACCGTTCTGGGAAACGCCCTGGTGGACCCATTCCGTTGAACTTCAACAACAGCTAAGGGATGCGATCCGGCGGGTGGCGGGCGGAGAGTTTATGCGCTTCGAGGTGACCCACACAGATAGGGACGGCAATACACACGATATCGATTTTTCCCTTTCACCCGTCACCGACCCCTCGGGCCGGGTTATACAGTTGATCCCGGAAGGACGGGATATCACGGAGCAGAAGCAGAAAGAGGATGAACTGAGACATTATCGTCTTCATCTCGAAGAAGAGGTTCTGCAACGTACCGAAGAACTGCAGATAGCCAAGGAAAAAGCAGAGTTAGCCAACCGTGCCAAAAGTGTTTTTCTGGCCAATATGAGCCACGAACTTCGCACCCCTCTAAATGCGATTTTAGGCTACGCTTACATTCTCAAAAAACGGGTGGGGCTGACTGATCCAATGGTTGATGACCTGACCATCATGGAGCGTAGCGGCGAACACCTGCTGACACTCATTAATAACATTCTCGACCTGGCAAAGTCTGAAACGGGCAAACTTGAGATCTATTCTTCTATATTCCATCTGCCCAGTTTCCTGCAACAAGTTCTGGACCTTGTCCGCTTTCAGGCCCAAGCCAGAAAACTCACACTGACCTACGTGAAGCTCACCGCCCTGCCCTGTGTGGTTGCGGCTGATGAAACACGTTTGCGACAAATATTACTTAATTTATTAAGCAATGCAGTCAGATTTACCAAGCAGGGTGACATTACACTGACCGTCCAAATGCTGGATGAGAAGCAGGTTCCTGAAACGGAAGCTGTTCTGCGTTTTAGTGTGCAGGATACCGGCATAGGTATTGCCGCAGAGCATTTAGAGCATATCTTTGAGCCCTTTGAGCAGATAGGTGAAGACTGTTTGCATTCGGGTGGAAGCGGGCTGGGTTTAACCATTAGTCAGCAACTGGTACAGGAAATGGGGGGCCAGTTACAGGTAGAAAGTGAATTAGGCCAGGGTAGTACCTTCTGGTTTGATGTCCCCCTATCAGTGACCAATGCAGTGCTTGAAGAGGATAATTCCCCAAAGATCTGTGACATTCAGGGCTATGAAGGCAAGCACCGGAAGATACTGGTGGTTGATGATAAACTCTATAACCGCCTGCTACTGCTAGACCTGCTGGAGCCTCTGGGCTTTGAAGTGAAAACACTCGAAGATGGACAACAGACACTGGACATGGCCCTGGAATGGCGGCCAGATGTTCTATTGATAGACCTGGTAATGCCAATAAAGTCCGGAGTTGAAATATCCAGGGAGATACGACAACGGACTGAGTTAAAAGATCTGTTTATTATTGCGACTTCGGCCAGTGTGGCGAATTCAAATATGAGAGAAAGCGTAGATGCTGGCTGTGACGCCTTTCTACCCAAACCGATCAAGCCTCAGCACCTGCTGGATATACTAGCTAAACAATGTAAGCTTAAGTGGATTTACGCTGAGGTAGCGGCCGATTCCGAACCGGTCCGGATTGCACCACCACTGGAAACGTTGCAGCGATTGCAACGATTAGCAGAAGATGGACAGATTTTTGCCATTCAGGATCTGGCAAAGCGTTTGGAAACACAAAATGAGGCCTACGTACCGTTCGCACATCAGTTACAGAAACTCGCTAATAGATTTGATATGGAGCATATCGAAGCTTTTCTAACACAATTTTTAAGTTGATCAGGCATGAACTTCGTTGATCCACATAAATACAGTATTCTGATTGTCGATGATGTCCCGGCTAACCTGGCGGTGGTAGCTGAGCATCTGGCCCGATCCGGTTTTCAAATCAAGGTTGCCAGTACCGGTGAGATAGGGCTCAAGATCGCACAGCGGACGCTTCCCGACCTGATCCTGCTGGATGTAATGCTGCCGGGTATGGATGGTTATGAAATCTGTCGCTTATTGAAAGCCGACGAAAAAACCCAGGATATCCCGGTGATATTTATGACTGCGATGACGCAAACGGATCATAAGATCAGAGGGTTTAAGGAAGGTGGTGTAGATTACATCACCAAGCCACTGCAACAGGAGGAGGTTTTAGCACGCGTTTCCACTCACCTGCATCTCAGGGCATTAACCCTGAAACTGGAGGAAGCGAAAGAGGATCTGGAACAACGCGTTGTCGAGCGCACGGTTGAGTTAGCGCAAGCTAACGAAAATTTAAAAAAAGAGATTATCGAGCGAAAAAATACTCAGATAGCCCTTGTCAGAAGTGAGCAGGAGTATCGCAACCTGTCCGATAATTCTCCTGACAGTATTGTCCGTTATGATCATCAATGCCGCGCCATTTATTGCAACCCCTCATTAGCCCAAACGCTGGGATTACCTACAGAAAAGATACTCGGCAAGATGCCGACCGAGTTGACAGGCCACAGTAACAATCGAAAGACCCTGGAATTTGAAGAAAAAGTCCGCGAGGTGCTGAAAAACGGACAACCTGCAGAGATGGAGCTGACCCTGCGCCATACAGAAGGAGAACTCCATAGCCACTTTGTCCGCTTTGCTCCGGAACGTGACCCCTTCGGCAACACTGTTTCAGTGCTGGCCATCGGCCGCGATATCACGCAACGGAAAAAGGATGAAGCGGCATTAAAACACCTGAACCGCGAATTACGGGCGATCAGTGATTGTAATCAGGTGCTGGTACGCGCTGAAAACGAACAGCAACTGCTGGATGACATATGCCATATTATTTGCGATGAGGCCGGTTACTTTCTCGCCTGGGTGGGACTACAGGCAGACAGTTCAACCCATACCTTCAGCCCCGTGGCCTCGGCAGGACCAGGCACCCATCAAGGCTATATTGAACGACTGCAAGAATCCTGGACAAATCACGATCATGGTCTCAGCGGTGCTACCCTGCGTAGCGGAGAGATTACCTGCGTCAATGACTTTACGACAGAGAGTAGAGGAAAACCCTGGATTAATATCGCCGCTGAATTCGGTTATGGATCATCCATTGCGTTACCCCTGAAAGATGAGCACCAGCACACCTTCGGTGTTCTGAATATCTACTCAACTGAAACCGATGCCTTCACTGAAGAGGAACAGCGCTTGCTGTCAGAGCTCGCAGGGGATCTGGCCTTCGGGATCGTCACTTTGCGCAGACGTATCGAACATGACAAGGCCGAAGAACAGATCAGAATTGCAGCCACAGCATTCGAAGCCCAGGAAGGTATCATCATCACCGATGCCGATAAACAGATCCTGCGTGTCAACGCTGCTTTTATGAAGATCAGCGGTTATACATCTGAGGAAGTGATCGGATCAACGCCGAATCTACTCAAATCGGATTACCATGATGACGCTTATTTTCAAAAGATGTGGGACTGTATTAAACGAGATGGTGTATGGCAGGATGAGATCTGGAATCGTCGTAAAAATGGTATGGTTTTCCCTGGATGGCTGAATATTACAGCAGTGAAAAACCTCTGTGGTGACATTACTCATTATGTCGGGACCCTGACGGATATCACAGAACGAAAGCAGGCCGCGGCAGAGATTGAGCACCTTGCCTACCATGACCCGCTGACCCTGCTACCAAACCGCCGCTTATTGCTAGACCGGCTGGATCAGGCATTAACCGCCGGAAATCGCAGCCAGCACAAAGGGGCCCTGCTGCTCATCGATCTGGACAACTTCAAAACCCTGAATGATACCCGTGGTCACGATGCCGGAGATCAGTTACTGATCGATGTTGCCCGACGACTGATGACCTGTGTGCGTAAAGGCGATACCGTCGCTCGTTTTGGTGGTGATGAATTTATGATCTTGCTCAAAAACCTGAGTTCTGACCTTCAGGAAGCCGCCGAACAGAGCCGCCAAATAGGGGAAAAGATACTACATAGCCTGAATCAGCCCTATACCATCGACAGGCAAAAACAGCACATAACCACAAGCCTGGGGATTACCCTGTTTAGCGACACTAAAAACACCGCGCATGACCTGATAAAACAAACCGACATTGCAATGTATCAGGCCAAGGCCGATGGCCGAAATACACTACGCTTCTTCGACCCTGAAATGCAGGCAACCGTGATTGAGCGTGCAACCCTTGAGACCGCGTTACGATACGCTATCGAGGACCAACAGTTCCTGGTTCATTATCAGCCTCAGTTTAATGAGCAGGGCGATATTATCGGCGCAGAACTGTTACTGCGATGGAAGCATCCAGAACGCGGGATGGTACGTCCCGATGAGTTTATCCCGCTGGCCGAGGAAACCGGACTGATCCTACAGGTTGGCAGGTGGGTTCTGGAAACCGCCTGCAAACAGCTGAAAGTCTGGGCAGATCAACCCTATTTTCAGAACCTGAATCTGGCGGTCAATGTCAGTCAGTGCCAGTTTCGCGAGGACGACTTTACGGATCAGGTACGTCAGATACTGGAGGAAACCGGGGCATCGCCCAAGCGCTTAAAGCTTGAACTTACCGAAAGTTTATTAATCGATGATATCGAGTGCTCAATAAATAAAATGCACAGTCTCAGAGCCCTGGGCGTGGAGTTTTCACTGGATGATTTTGGTACCGGTTACTCATCGCTATCCTACCTGACTCAGCTACCACTGGAACAACTCAAGATTGACCGATCCTTCATCAGCACTTTACCGGACAGTCACAATGATGCGGTGGTGGTACAAACGATTATCACTATGGCACAAAGCCTGAAGCTGTCAGTTATCGCTGAAGGCGTGGAAAACGAAGCCCAGAAGCAGTTTCTGGAACAGCATGGCTGTACAAACTATCAGGGCTATCTCTTCAGTAAACCAATAACGGTGACAGAATTTGAAGCGTTTGTGGCGCGCCATAACTAAGGCGATAACAAACAGGTTCCTATGCTTTCCGCGATGCTACCGCTCTGGCAAAAGCAGGACGATTCAGTAATGCGGAACAAGGAGCCTGAATATAATATATTTAAACTCTGAAAGCAGCTCTCATTCACGGTCCCTGGGGAATGAAGAAATGAACGCCTACGCACCAACTGGATGAACCAGTAATATGTTGGGGCACAGCGTTCTGCCTGAACAGCAACTATGATTATTTGATAGACGCATCACCGCAAACAAGCACCACTTAAGTATCAACAAGATGAGTGTAAAAAACGGCAAAAATCACTATTTCACGACATATTCTACCCAAAATGATGATAGTAATATTCCACGCATAAACACCCATATAAAAAATAAGGTATAACATAGCCTCAGATAATCTAATAATAACTATTATGGCCAGTACATGTTTCACCCTTTATATCAACTACCCCATGCTCCCGCAGGGTGTTCAGGCCCATGCTGAACAGATCTGCTCTGTTCAGCCGCCGGTTACTGATCGGTTTTCTGACCATCGTTTCCACCATTACCCAGGGCGCAGAACCATCAACAGCAGATCTCCCCGACCTCACGGACTTGTCACTGGAAGAACTGTCACAAACGGAAGTGATCAGCACTGCACATTTTGCCCAGCAGGTGGTCGATGCCCCATCAGCGGTATCGGTGGTCACTGCTGATGATATCGCTCGCTTCGGCTACCGAACCATCGGCGAGATACTCGATAGCATGCGCGGAATCCATATCACCCGGGACCGCGACTACGACTTTCTCGGCGGACGTGGCTACGGAGCACCCGGCGAATATGCCGGACGCATCAAGCTACTGATTGATGGCTACTCCGCCGCAGATAACTATTACAATCAGATCTTCACCGGCAACGAAGGTTATCTGGATACCTCACTGATCGAACGCGTGGAGTACGCCCCGGGTCCCGGATCGGCGATCTATGGTAATAACGCCTTTCTCGGCGTCATCAACATTATCACCCGACGAGGGCGCGATATCGACGGCACGGTCGTAGACGTAACCGGCGGCTCTCAACAGGATCGGGAGGGAACGATTACCTGGGGCAAGCGATTCAGCAACGGCGCAGAGTGGCTGTTGTCTGCCTCGTATCAACAGAATGATGGTATCCAGCATTACTATAACGACGACCCCGATCACAGCCCCGAAAACAGTAGCAAACACCTGTTTTTAAAAGGCAGCCTTGGGCACTGGTCGGTGGAAGCGGCTTCGGCAGAGGGATGGAGAAAGTTCGACTTCGACGCCCCAGATACAGACAACTTCCGGATTGAAGATCGCAACCGCTTTATCAACATCAGCTACGAGTCCGATTTAGACCGAAACTGGCGCACCATCACCCGGCTTTATCATGGCGAATACCGCTATACCGCGTCGGAAAATTACGTCACGTTCGACGAACAAGATTTTTTTCGGACGCTGGGACGCTGGTATGGTGTCGACGGAAAACTGATCTATCTGGGACTGGAGGGTCACCGCATACTCCTCGGAAGCGAGTATCATATCGACTCACACGCAGATGCCAGTGAATATTATTATGCATCCGGTGATCTGACAGATGCATACACCTACCGAGACAACGCTGATACTCTGAGTTTCTACGTTGAAGACAGCCTGGACCTGACACCGACTCTGTCCGCCAGCATCGGCGGCCGCTACGACAAACGCCGATACCTGTCACTGCATTCCCGGCAACACTCGATCAGTCCCCGCCTGGCCCTGATCTATATCCCCAGAAACGACCTCACGGTCAAGCTATCTTATGGCCAGGCAAACCGTTTTGCTGCAATATTTGATATATACGGTGAGATTCCCAAACCATCCAGAGTACGGACATCAGAGTTAGTGGTAGAGCACAAAAAGGACGATTACCGTCTCCTTAGCTCTCTGTATCATTACCGCGTCGACCGGCCTGACGAGTTTTCAGACAGCAAGTACCAGGACATCACCGGTGCAGAACTGGAGTCCGAGTGGCAATGGCCTGGAGGCCAGACATTACGAGCCAGCCTCACTTGGCAGCAAGCTCAGGATGACAGCGGCAACGATATGCCTAATGTGCCCCGCACTATTGGCAAACTGCAATACTCCTTGCCTCTGGCGGAAGAAAAGTTACGCGCCAGCCTGGCGTTACGCTACACAGGCACACGCGCAAAATTATCTAACGAGGGCTACGCTGACAGTTACTCCATCACCGATCTGACACTGACATCATCCAATACACTACCAAACACAAAACTAACGTTCGCCGTGCGGAATCTGTTCGATACACATTATGGGGAAGTCGCCTACACCTCAAACGATTCTGGCCTTCAAGCTCAGGTCGGGCGCACGTTCTGGCTGCAGGCGGAGTACATATTCCAATGAGAATACGCCTGCTCACGCCTCTGTTAATGATATTACTGATCTTTGCGCCATACACCCTGGCTCAGGCACAGACGCAAAAAGATGAGCGCTCAGTGAAAGCGGCATATATCTACAACTTCCTGCACTTTACCGAGTGGCCGACACCGCCGAACCAGCCCTTCCACTTCTGTATTGTCGGGCATACCTCTCTGGACAGAGAGCTGGCGCGCCTGAATCATAAACCGATACGTGATGGCGTCGTGATTGCCATTTCGCACGTATCCGTCACTGATGATTGGGGATTCTGTCGTGCCCTCTTCGTAGATAGCAGCAGTCGTAAACAGATTGATCGACTGCTGGTAAAACTGAACTCAGCCCCCATTCTGACCATTAGCGACTCGAAAGGCCTCGCCGACCATGGAATAATGATTGAGATGGGTGCCCGGCATAACCGGATTGCCTTTGATATCAATCTGAAAGCGGCACATGCAGCCAATATGAACTTTAGTGCCCGACTGCTTAAACTGGCACGTTACGTAGCCATGAGATAACCAGATCATGCGCAAACGTACCAGCCAGTCAATTCGTCAACAACTGACCACCGTCGGCGTCTTTATTACTTCACTGGCGCTGGCAGTACTGATGTTGGGTACGCTGATTTACGAAACGCTGAGTAAACACCAGTTACTGGTCGAAGCAGTTCAGGTCAGCGCTGATGTGCTCGGCCGCAACAGCGAAGCCGCGATACTTTTTAACGATCAACGGGATGCATCTGAACTACTCGCCTCTCTGGAAGGTGATCCCAATATCCTGCGTGCAGCTATCTTCCTGCCTGACAATACACAATTGGCAGACTACAAGGCTCAGGGACTCCCCGACTGCCAGCCAATATCGTCAGCGACAGCCAACGCCGCATACAGTATGCAGTTTTCCTGGTGCAGTATTCTTCTATATAAACCCATTATATTGCATGGCCAAACAATCGGCAGCCTCGCCCTGGAGCACAGCCTGGAACCGCTGCGAAACAGTCTGATATTCGACCTGCTGTTCAGCATCGCCGCGATCATCATCACCCTGCTTCTGTCACAACAGATTTGGAAGAGAGTGGCTCGACGCATCACCTCGCCGCTTTATCATCTTTCTGAACTGACACAACGAGTGCAGCATGAACAGGACTTCAGTCTGCGCGCCACTATCGGCGCACTCGATGAAGTGGGTAAGCTGGCTCTCAACTTTAATCGGATGATGGGGCAGCTACAGCGCCATGATGTGCGACTGAAAGAAGAGCTGGGCCAGCGCCGTAATGCAGAAGAGCGGCTCAACCAGCTGGCCTACTACGACAATGTCACCGGACTGAACAACCGCCATCACTTTAAAGAGCAATTAAAACGCGCTGTTAACCAACCCAACAAGCACAAAACGAAATGCGCAGTCCTGTTCATTGATCTTGACGGCTTTAAAAAAATCAACGACACCCTCGGGCACGACATGGGGGATATGCTGTTGTGCCAGGTTGCGCAAAGACTTAAAAAAGGGGTTCGCGAGCAGGACACCATCTGTCGCCTGGGCGGAGACGAGTTCGCTATTATTGTCGAACACAACGTAACGCTGAACCAGATCGAACAGCTGTGTGAGCGGCTGGTCAAGCTAATGGCACCTGCTTACCAACTACAGGATAATCGCGTTTTTGTAACCGCCAGCATCGGCGCTAGTCTTTACCCTGAACACGCTCTTAACGCTGAGGCTCTGGTCAAAAACGCCGATATCGCCATGTACGAAGCCAAGGAGAATGGCAAAAACGGCTTCTGTATCTTTAGCCCATCGACGTCCGCCGATATCGATACACGATTCAGGGTCGAGAACGACCTATACGATGCACTGGCAGCACATCAGTTTCAGTTGCACTATCAACCCTTGTTTAACGCTAATGACCGGGAACTCACCGGCTTCGAAGTACTGCTACGCTGGCATCACCCGACACTGGGCTGCGTCAGCCCTGCGGAGTTCATCTCTATTGCAGAAGACACCGAAATGATCATCCCTATCGGTGAATGGGTGCTGGAGCAAGCTATCCGCCAACTACAGGAATGGAAACACCTGAAGCCCAATTTGAAAATCAGCGTAAATCTCTCTGGGTATCAACTGAAAAGCGATGCAGCCATTGAACGACTCATATCGATACTACACGCCTCCACAATAGAACCCGGCAATGTCGAACTCGAACTGACTGAGGGCGCACTCCTCGACAGCGCGGATCAGGTTCGCATCCGTATGCAACAACTGCTCAGTGCAGGCTTCCTGTTGTCACTCGACGACTTCGGCACCGGTTATTCATCACTCTCTTCACTACACACGTTTCCCTTCACCCGCATCAAAATTGATCGCAGCTTTGTCGCACAACTCAACTCAACCCCTGAAAGCCAGGCGCTGATCCGGGCTATTATCGCCATCGGCGAAGCACTGCAACTCGACATCTCTGCAGAAGGTGTCGAAAATGAGCAACAGGCCCGCATCCTTACCGCACTCGGCTCTGGACAGGTTCAAGGCTACTATCTGGGGAACCCCATGCCAGCCGAAGCAACACAGACCCTGATCGAACAACAGGCGGCAGCCCCTTCCGAGTCATGAATATGAAAGCCGCAAGCTGATAAGAGGGGTAATGCTCATCCTCAAGCCTCTACACCCGACTAATTATCAGTTTAATACCAGATAGCAACCGTGGGTCGCTTAACCAGAGACGCTGAAACTAAGATACTGTTCTCTATAGAAACCAAGCGGGCTATTTCCATATAGCGGCTAAGATGACTAATATAACTACACACTATGAGTGTCATAGGATATCCCGTCCCCTGGCCATTTAAATTCCATAGTTGGTTGAGGTTTTTTATGACTTTGAAACTGATGTAACTTCATAATGAAAAACATCATTGATACAGAGGCCAAGCGGTTAAAACTGGTTCGCAGCCTGCCAGCTCTGGTCACGCTTATTCTGATTATCATAAACCTTGTCATCTGGCATCAAACAACCACCAACACAAAAAAAGCCTATCAGGACTATTTCGACTTCCGGGTTCGGGAAGCGATCATCAATATTGAGAACCGCCTGTCCACATATCAGCAGGTGCTGTTTAGTGCCCGGGGACTGTACGATGCATCCAGAACCGTGAGCCGTGCTGATTACCACAGTTTCGTCAATGCACAACATCTCGAAGAGAACTTCCCGGGCATTCAGGGCGTCGGTTTTTCCCTTATTTTGTCACCGGATATGAAGAACCCGCACATATCTGCCGTGCGGGCGGAGGGGTTTCCTGAATACAATATACGTCCGGAGGGAGCGCGCGATCTTTACACCTCCATAGTCTACCTTGAACCCCTGGCCGACAGAAACCTCAGAGCCTTTGGCTACGATATGTTCTCTGAGCCTGTGCGGCGAGAAGCGATGGAACGATCCCGCGACACCGATAGTCCGGCAATGTCGGGGAAGGTCAGGCTGGTTCAGGAATCTGGCAAACAAGAGCAGGCTGGATTTCTGATCTATGTTCCCGTTTACCACAATGGTCTTCCTCACGATACGCTTAGCAACCGGCGGGCCAATATCATCGGCTGGGTATACTCCCCTTTTCGTATGAATGACCTGATGGAAGGTATTCAGGGTGAGCAAGCCCATGATATCGACCTTGAAATCTTTGACGGGCGCCGACACTCTTATGTACGATTCAGATGCCAGCAGAGAGCGCTTTCCTTTTGACAACAAGCGAGAAGATAACACTCATCGGTCGACACAACAGATAGAGATAGCCGGACACCGATGGACTGTCTTTACCCAGGCGTCACAAAGTTTTTATGACCGAATTGAAAACAACGGTGCTGACCTCGTACTGATTTCCGGAACCTTAGGAAGTTGTTTATCCGGTTTGATTTTGTGGCTGTTGATTGATGGTCGCGTACGGGCGCAGAAAATCGCGCAGGAGATGACCAGACAGTATAGGGAAACAGAAACCACACTGCAGGCTATTCTGGATTCATCGGCAGTGGCGGTTGGCTGGGCGAACCAGCGTGGCGAGATTGAATATGTCAATCCAGAGTTTATATCGATGTTTGGTTATACCACCAGAGATATTCCCAGCCTGACTCAATGGCACACCAGAGCCTACCCTGACAACGATTACCGCAACCGTATCGTGGCTGAATGGGAAGCTGAAGTTGAACAATCCAGAGCCTCAGGTTCGCATATGCCGCCATTTGAATCTCTGATAACCTGCAAAAACAACACAACCAAACAGGTGCAATTGCTAAGCTCATGGGCGGGATCAAAACTACTGCTCAACTTTACCGATATTACTGAACTCAAGCGAGCTCAGGAGTTGAGTGCCCACATGGCACAGCATGATCACCTCACCGGACTCCCCAACCGCATGCTCTTTGCCGACCGGATTGAACAAGCAATTAGTTTAGCCAAGCGGGATCAGCACCATCTTGCTGTGCTTTTTGTTGATCTGGATAAGTTCAAATCGGTCAACGACCAGTTGGGTCATGAAGTCGGGGATCTGTTACTTCAGGAAGTTGCTAAGCGGATGCAGGATTGTATCCGTGAATCCGATACAGTAGCCCGTATCGGGGGCGATGAATTTTTGGTGCTACTACCCGTTATTAATCAGACAAACGATGCTGTTTTAACCGCCGAAAAGATCCGTTTCGTTCTTAACAGTCCCTTTATTATTACGGGTCATAGCATAGAAAACTCGTCCAGTATCGGGTTAACTTTCTATCCTGATCATGGAAAAAATCAAAGCTCACTGATCCGCAACGCAGATATCGCCATGTACACAGCTAAACAAAACGGCGGTAATTCGGTTGTCACTTTTAATTCTAAAATGATTAATAAGCATGAGTCGATGGATTAAACTGCGCGCCTGACGTGCCTCCGATGAGCAACATGATTATATCCATCTCTAAATAACAAAAGCCCGCGATTGCGGGCTTCAGACGTTTCCAGTTCGTCAGTGTGATCATTCCCACTCTAATGTAAATTAGAAGAAAAAATGCTTATATAATAGCAACTTATAAAGTAGCACATTCTCAATACCATCATCTATACCATGCTAAGATTTTTTTTTGATTTTTTGCTACTCGTCGGCGTTTGAGTTCTGCCCTGGCCCAAGCTGAGGATTCGGCCATGTCCTGCCGTAACTGAACGATCTCTTCAGGGGTTAGCATGCGCACCTTAGCTTCTTTTCTATCAGAGCCAAAATCAGGGAGGGAAGGTTTATCTGAACTATGTGTCATACAAGCAAAGGTTATATAAGAGAGTCTAGGCAGCCCCACCCTCCATGCGACTTAGCTTTCGCCTCACCTCACGTCTGGTAGAACTGCCGAGACCGAGCGGCTCATGCGGACCACTCAGGCATACATCTCCATGCGTAGGACAATGTCTACCCATGCGCGCTGGTGTGTGAGCTGCAAACAGCCATTAAGTCGCACGATGCGCTCTTTTCAGTATACATCTTGGCTCACTTTAGCGTCTAGCTCTTTAGCGAAATTGTACCCTGACCACTTAGTGAACCAAGTCGAGCAATAGCTGATAACTTTTTTTCGACACGCCTTAGGGACATCACTTTTTTCTAAAATTTCATCTTTGAGTTTATTACTCACATATGGACACGCAATCAAATCAAGAGTCATATGTGTGATTTCACTATCAATGTTTATTATCGAATTTTTTTGTGCATATTTTTGCAAAACGTATTCTTCAATTGGCTCTTTTAAAAAATCATACCGTTTTTTATTCTCTATATAAAACAGCAAAACAATAATAGAAAAGTAGTTTAAATCTTTTTCAACATTAATGCCCTTAGAGCTTTTTACAATCCCAAAATATTTGCACAAGGAAAATTCATCAAGCCAATAGAACTTACCTAGCTGACGCATTAAAACAAGCAAGTACAATGTCTCAACTGGAGTTTCATTTCCTACCTTTATGTCTTCCAATACAGAACAAGAGCCATTAAATATAGAACGGAATATTACATCACGGTATTCAATCCCCAGAGTGCGATCATTAACAAACAGAATAATCTGCTGCATAATCCTACAGAGCTTAATGGTTCCATTAACTTTTGGAGACATTGAATATATGAAGAATGAAAATTCAATTAAACTAACTAGCGCACTTACAAGTTGTTTATCAACATTTTCACCTTCAGGAACCTTAGTATAAACAAGCAATATCTTTCTTACTTTTTTCTCTAATATAGAAAGAGTGTAGTTGAGTATATCCCCATATGAAACATCTGACGTATGGAGGATAGATTTAAAGTCTGTAATTAAACTTGACTTTCTGAAATACAAACTAGCTTTCTCAATTTCCTTAGTTCCCTCTACATATTCTATATTATATTTCAGCTTATCTGACAAAAGATCAGCAATTTTCTTTTTTGCTATTGTGATAGGTGTTATCACAGGCCTATCAAAAAAGTACTCTTTACTTTTATTCAGGTTAAGCTTGTATTTTGTCAAACAAAGACTAATTGAAGACTTTATTTTAGAGAAAACCTCTTGGTCATTATAAAAAACAAAGAAGTCATCAACATACCTAAATACATGGTAGTCAACCCCAAAGAAAACGCTCTTTCCCTCCAAGTCTGAGACAATATCATTATCAATAGCTTGAAGTATAATTTCGGCAAATATTCTAGACAATTCAGGACCAATTACAATTCCATTTGTCTCATTATAGTTAAGCTGCTGCATCAAACTATCAAAAACATTTGGAAAAGTTGATTTAGTTTGACTAAGATTATTTTTGGCATATTCTTTACTGTATACAGCCCAAGCTATCGAGTGGGTATAAATGGAATCAAAACAATTCGAGATATCAAGCTTTGATAAAAAACTATACCTTCCCTCGCAATCATGATATTCATCAGATTCGTAAAAATTAAAGATATTAACCCGGCGGATAAATACATCGTCTAAGCCGCGTATTTTATATGCTGTGATTTGAAGTAACTTTTAACCCGCGCGGGTCTTCTTTGTAGCGTCAACATGCATGATCGTGTTTTCTTCTTCAGCTCTTTCACACTTCGGATCGCTGCACCACTGTGCAACATGCTCTTCAGATCACAATTCAGATACTCGTCAGGATTGAGTTCTGGAGAATAGGCTGGCAAGAAAAATACTTCCAAATAGCGCTTAACTATTCGGCTCGCCAACC